>NZ_JAGGOF010000084.1 GCF_018614775.1 Pseudomonas fluorescens | reverse complement strand
GCTTGCTCGCGAAGGCGTCGTCTCAGCCTCCTATGCAGTGGCTGGCACACCGCTTTCGCGAGCAAGCCCGCTCCCACAAAGGGTAATGTTTCGGGCATAAAAAAAGGTGCGATCCCACAAGGGGGCGCACCTTTTTTCAAGCCATTGGAATCAGCTGCCCAAGGCCTTCGACGCCAGCCAGAACAACCCGGCCGACAGCGCCACCGTCGCCGGCAGGGTCAATACCCAGGCCAGGAGGATGTTGCGCACCGTGCCACCCTGCAGGCCGCTCTTGTTGGCGACCATGGTGCCGGCCACGCCCGAGGACAGCACGTGGGTGGTGGAAACCGGCAGGCTGAAGATGTTCGCCATGCCGATCATGCACGCCGTGGTGATCTGGGCCGACATGCCCTGGGCGTAGGTCATGCCTTGCTTGCCGATCTTCTCGCCGATGGTCAGCACCACGCGCTTCCAGCCGACCATGGTGCCCAGGCCCAGTGCCAGGGCGACCGCCAGGATCACCCAGAACGGGGCGTATTCGGTGGTGGTGGTGAGGTCCTTGCGCAGCTTGTTCAGGTCATCTTTTTCACGGGCTGCCAGGTCTGGCAGCTTGCCGACCTTCTTCGCCGTGTCGTCCAGGCAGAGCAGGTAGCGACGCACCTCGATACGACTTTCCGATGGCAGCGAATGGTAGTCCGCCACGCCTTTGAGGGTGTCGAGCAGCGCGTTGATGGTCGGTTCGGTCTGCTGTGGGTTGCAGCGGAATTTCTCCGGCAGGTCGCCAGGAACGCTTTTGCCCAAGGCCAGGAACTCGCCCAGGGATTCGCTGTTGCGCTTGTAGAACTGGCTCAGGTGCAGGGTCGCATCGCGGGTCCGTTCGATCTGGTAGGTGGTGCTGCTCAGGTCGAGTACGAACTGCGCCGGCACGATACCGATCAGCACCAGCATGATCAGGCCGATGCCTTTCTGGCCGTCGTTGGAGCCGTGGACGAAGCTGACGGCCATGGCCGAGATCACCAGCACCAGGCGATTCCAGAACGGCGGATGCTTCTTGTCGTCGAGCTTGCGGCGCTGTTCCGGCGTCTTGTGCATCTTCGACAGCGGGCGCCACCATTTCAGGCCGATGAGTACCAAGGCGGCGATCAGGAAGCCGGCCATGGGCGAGAACACCAGGGAGGCACCGATATCGATCGCCTTCTGCCAGTTCACCCCGTCGGCCAACGGGATGTCGTTGATCAGCGCATTGGCCAGGCCCACGCCGAGGATCGAACCGATCAACGTGTGGGAGCTGGAAGCCGGGATACCGAAGTACCAGGTGCCCAGATTCCAGGTGATGGCCGCTGCAAGCAGGGAGAACACCATGGCCAGCCCGTGTCCGGTGTTCACATTGATCAGCAGTTCCACGGGCAACAGGTGAACGATGGCGTACGCCACCCCCACGCCGCCCAGCAGCACTCCGAGGAAGTTGAACACACCGGAAAAGAACACCGCCAGGTGTGGCGGCATGGCTTTGGTGTAGATAACGGTGGCAACCGCGTTAGCGGTGTCATGAAAGCCGTTGATGAACTCGAAGGCGAGGACAAAAGCCAGGGCGAGCAAGAGGCTCACAAGCACCCAAGCATCCAGTCCGCTGAATAAATCGATCATGAAGGTTTTCTGACCCGGTCATAAGGGGGCGCGATTATGCCAGAAAACCTCGTTGATCGATGCACTGCCTGCTCATCGGTAACATTCTTCAACGAAATAATTTGTAGGACAGCCTCTGCCACGAGGTGGCCAACGAGGTGCGCAACCCTTTGATTCAGGGGCGCAAAGCGCAATTGCAGGGGGGGCCGGAACGGTGAAACACACCTCAAGCGGTTGTATGAAATGTCTGAAAAGAGGGTCGGCTATGGATACTCACGACCCTCGGACGTGAAGCGCCGTGGACCCACTCATGACGGGCACCCGATATCGGCCTGCGGCCAGGGTAGTGGCCGCAAGCCCTCTCAAGAACCTCCGGCCTCGAGCTTCAATGCTCTTCGGCGTTGAGTTCCTTTTCCATCTTCTGAAGTTCCTGGATGAAGGCCTGGTCTTGAACGGTGGCGCGTTTACGCCAGGGTTTGCGTTCGGGTTCAGGTTGCGCGGCGTAGGTGGTGACTTCCCCGCCGTAAACTTCCTTGTAACGTTGTTCCTGGCGCTCAAGTTCCGCGCGCAGTTCGTCTTTCGTCACAGTTTTACCTAATTAATTGAAAATTGATCTGGTGATACGCACTGCATGTGGCATGCAGACGGCCACGGCACCAGAGCTGACAGCTGACGTAGCATCAGGGGTTCGTATTGTTGCCGATACAGGGAAGCAGCCAGAAGGCGCTCCAGGCACCACGGTTCAACTACTGTGCCTGCGCACGGATACGGTCAATGGCCGTACCTTCGCTGAAGTGCATTATAGCGGTCCCGCTGAAGAACACTATCGGCAAAAGTTAAAGAAGTCTGTTCTAGTGTGAATCAATGTTTGATGTGCAACTTATAGCAACGAGTTTTTGCAGGTGCCGGTATCCTGACGCCCAGTGGGGCGACAAGTTCAATTACGACGCCTGGATCATGCCGCAGTGTTCGCACACTCGTAGCCCTGAATAAATCGCTATTCCCACCGCTGATTGCGATTATCGACCGATGATTCGATAATCGAACGGTGTTGGCGGTCCGTCCTTGCTCTCCGTCAGGCTGCCGCTTGTAATAGCTGTCATTCCCGGGGAAGGACCAGACATGAACGACCAATTGCGCAACGCCTTCACTTCAGTCGCGCCGCCGATTGTTGCCTCGCCAGCCAAGCGGATCCAGGCCCTGACCGGTGACCCGGACTTCATGACCTCCCTGGCTCGCGGACTGGCGGTGGTCCAGGCCTTCCAGGAGCGCAAGCGGCACCTGACCATCGCCCAGATCAGCCACCGCACGGAAATTCCCCGCGCTGCCGTCAGGCGTTGCCTGCACACCTTGATCAAGCTTGGCTACGCCACCACGGACGGGCGCACCTACTCGCTGTTGCCCAAAGTGCTGACCCTGGGTCACGCCTATTTGTCATCGACGCCCCTGGCCGTTTCCGCCCAGCCGTACCTGGACCGCATGAGCGAGCAACTCCACGAAGCCTGCAATATGGCGACCCTCGAAGGCGACGACATCCTCTACATTGCCCGGTCGGCCACCACCCAACGGCTGATTTCGGTGGACCTGTCGGTGGGTGGGCGGCTGCCGGCCTACTGCACCTCCATGGGCAGGATTCTTCTGGCGGCCCTGGATGATGCGTCGCTGCGTGACTACCTCGACCACGCCGACCTGCAAGCCAAGACCAGCCGGACCCTGCACACTGCCGAATCCTTGCTCGAATGCCTGCAACAGGTGCGGCAACAGGGCTGGTGCATCGTTGATCAGGAATTGGAGCAGGGCCTGCGTGCGATTGCCGTTCCGGTGTACGACGCTTCCGGCCAGGTGGTGGCGGCACTCAATGTCAGTACCCATGCGGGGCGGGTCAGCCGCAATGAGCTGGAACAGCGTTTCCTGCCAAGCTTGCTCGGGGCCAGTCGCGACTTGAGCGCGCAGCTGTTCACCTAAGCCGTTCGATAAACGCACACAGTCGCCTCCAGCGAATTGACGGTATTTACCTGGCCTCATTAATGTCGCGGCAGCGTCATCCGGCGTGCTGAGCCTGGCTCGGCCACGGGTTGGCGACTCGACACAATAATAATGAGAGACATGATGAACCAGCCCCAGACCTCTGTAGGCCACTGCCTCGACGTGCAGTCCTTTATCAATGCCCAGCCCATTTCGCGCTACCAGTGGCGGGTAGTGATTCTTTGCTTCCTGATCGTTTTCCTCGACGGCCTCGACACGGCGGCCATGGGCTTCATTGCCCCGGCGTTGTCCCAGGACTGGGGGATTGATCGCGCCAGCCTCGGCCCGGTGATGAGCGCCGCGCTGATCGGCATGGTCTTCGGGGCATTGGGCTCGGGGCCCTTGTCTGACCGCTTCGGGCGCAAAGTCGTGCTGGTGGGCGCCGTCCTGCTGTTTGGCGCGTTCAGCCTGGCGTCGGCCTACAGCACCAACGTCGATCAACTGCTGGTGCTGCGCTTCCTTACCGGCCTGGGGTTGGGGGCCGGGATGCCCAATGCCACCACCTTGCTCTCGGAATACACACCGGAACGCAAGAAGTCCCTGCTGGTGACCAGCATGTTCTGCGGTTTCAACCTGGGCATGGCCGGCGGCGGGTTTATCTCCGCCAAGCTGATCCCGGCGTTCGGCTGGCACAGCCTGTTGTTGATCGGCGGGATCCTGCCGTTGCTGCTGACGGTCGTGCTGTTTTTCTGGTTGCCGGAGTCGGCGCGGTACCTGGTGGTGCGCAACCGCGGCACTGACAAAGTGCGCAAAGCCCTGGCGCCGATCGACCCGCACACGGTGGCCCAAGCCGCGAGCTTCAGTGTGCCGGAACAGAAAACCGTGAAGGCGCGCAACGTGCTGGCGGTGATCTTCTCCGGTGCTTACAGCGCCGGCACGCTGCTGCTGTGGCTGACCTACTTCATGGGCCTGGTGATTGTGTACCTGCTGACCAGTTGGCTGCCGACGCTGATGCGCGACAGCGGCGCAAGCATGGAGCAGGCGGCGTTTATCGGCGCGTTGTTCCAGTTCGGCGGGGTATTGAGCGCGGTGGGCGTGGGTTGGGCGATGGACCGGTTCAATCCGCACAAGGTCATCGGCCTGTTCTACCTGATGGCCGGGGTATTTGCCTACGCGGTAGGGCAGAGCCTGGGCAACATCACTTTGCTCGCGACGCTGGTGCTGGTGGCTGGCATGTGCGTCAACGGTGCGCAATCGGCGATGCCGTCCCTCGCGGCGCGCTTCTACCCGACCCAGGGCCGGGCCACCGGCGTTTCCTGGATGCTCGGCATCGGGCGCTTCGGCGCGATCCTCGGCGCCTGGATGGGCGCGACCTTGCTGGGCCTGGGTTGGAACTTCGAGCAGGTATTGACCGCCCTGGTCATTCCGGCGGCCCTCGCGACCACGGCGGTGGTGATCAAGGGGCTGGTCAGCCATGCGGATGCGACCTGAGCCGAGAATCTGAGGGGATCCCCCTGTGGGAGCGAGCCTGCTCGCGATGGCGGTGTGTCAGCTTGCGAGGAGGGTGACTGTACCGCCGCCATCGCGAGCAGGCTCGCTCCCACAGGGTGGCTTTGTGCACCGAGTTAATCGATAGCCAAACAACAATCCGTTCGATAAACGAACACTGAGTCGATTATCGGATTGTTTGGCGTTTTCCCGCAGCTTACTCTTCAGTCACTCCGGCGCTTAACCTCGCGCCTTTTTTCTTCATGTCGGTCTACTGGAAAACGGGAGCCTGCCCCATGGCTGAAATCCTTTCGCTGCACGACGCGGTGAAGCAGTTCGTCAACGACGGCGATACCGTCGCGCTCGAAGGCTTCACTCACCTGATTCCGACCGCCGCGGGTCACGAAATCATTCGTCAGGGCAAGAAAGACCTGACCCTGGTGCGGATGACCCCTGACCTGATCTACGATCAGTTGATCGGCGCCGGCTGTGCGCGCAAGTTGATTTTCTCCTGGGGCGGTAATCCGGGCGTGGGGTCGCTGCACCGGCTGCGTGATGCCGTGGAGAAACAGTGGCCGCAGCCCTTGGAGATCGAAGAACACAGCCACGCCGACCTGGCCAATGCCTACGTGGCTGGCGCTTCTGGCCTGCCGTTCGCGGTGCTGCGGGCGTACGCAGGTTCCGACCTGCCCAAGGTCAATCCGCTGATCAAGAGCGTGACCTGTCCCTTTACCGGTGAAGTCCTCGCTGCCGTGCCTTCGGTGCGCCCGGACATCACCGTGATCCACGCGCAGAAGGCTGACCGCAAGGGCAACGTGTTGCTCTGGGGCATCCTTGGCGTGCAGAAGGAAGCCGCCCTGGCCGCCAAGCGCTGCATCGTCACCGTGGAAGAAATCGTCGACGACCTGAACGCGCCGATGAACGCCTGCGTCCTGCCGACCTGGGCACTCAGTGCGGTATGCCTCGTACCGGGCGGTGCACACCCGTCCTACGCCCATGGCTATACCGAACGTGACAACCGTTTCTACCAGGCGTGGGACCCCATCGCCCGGGACCGTGAGACCTTTACCGCGTGGATCAACGAATACATCCACGGCACCCGGGATTTTTCCGAATTCCAGGCCCGACTGGCCGCCGCTTCGGAGGCGAAATGATGACGTACTCCACCAACGAAATGATGACCGTTGCCGCGGCCCGTCGCTTGAAGAACGACGCCGTGTGCTTCGTCGGCATCGGTCTGCCATCGAAAGCGGCCAACCTGGCGCGGCTGACGTCGGCGCCGGATGTCGTGCTGATCTACGAATCCGGCCCGATCGGCGCCAAGCCCAGCGTGTTGCCGCTGTCCATCGGCGATGGTGAACTGGCGGAAACCGCTGACACGGTCGTACCGACGGGTGAGATTTTTCGCTACTGGTTGCAGGGCGGGCGCATTGACGTCGGGTTCCTGGGGGCCGCCCAGGTCGACCGCTTCGGCAACATCAACACCACGGTGGTGGGTGATTACCATCAGCCCAAAGTCCGTCTGCCGGGCGCCGGTGGCGCGCCGGAAATCGCCGGCTCGGCCAAGAGCGTGCTGATCATCCTCAAGCAATCGGCGCGTTCGTTTGTCGAAAAGCTGGATTTCATTACCTCGGTCGGTCACGGCGAGGGCGGTGATTCGCGCAAGCGCCTCGGTCTGCCGGGCGCTGGCCCTGTCGGCATCATCACCGACCTGTGCATCATGGAACCGGAAGCCGGCACCCATGAATTCGTGGTCACCGCGTTGCACCCTGGAGTGACCCGCGAACAAGTGATTGCCGCCACCGGCTGGGCGATCCGTTTTGCCGACCAGGTGCAAACCAGCGCCGAACCGACTGAAGTGGAGCTGCGCGCCCTGCGTGATCTGGAAGCGCGCACGGCGGCGGCCCACGGCCAGGCACCGGGAGAAGCGTGATGCGCGACGTCTATATCTGTGATGCGATCCGTACCCCTATCGGTCGCTTTGGTGGCGGCTTGGCCGGCGTGCGCGCCGATGACCTGGCGGCCGTGCCGATCAAGGCGCTGATGGCGCGCAACCCCTCGGTGGACTGGCGCGCGGTGGACGAGGTGTTCCTCGGTTGCGCCAACCAGGCCGGCGAAGACAACCGCAACGTCGCACGCATGGCGCTGTTGCTGGCAGGGCTGCCGGAGAGCATTCCCGGCGTAACCCTCAACCGCCTGTGCGCCTCAGGCATGGACGCCATCGGCACGGCGTTCCGCGCCATTGCCAGCGGCGAAATGGAACTGGCCATCGCCGGCGGCGTGGAATCGATGTCCCGTGCGCCGTTCGTGATGGGCAAGGCCGACGCAGCGTTCTCGCGCAACATGAAACTGGAAGACACCACCATTGGCTGGCGTTTCATCAACCCGTTGATGAAAGCCCAGTACGGCGTGGACGCCATGCCGCAGACGGCCGACAACGTCGCCGATGACCACGCGGTGTCCCGCGCCGACCAGGACGCCTTCGCCTGGCGCAGCCAGCAGCGCACGGCGGCGGCCCAGGCGGCCGGCTTTTTTGCCGAAGAAATCGTGCCGGTGCGCGTTGCCCACAAGAAGGGCGAAACCGTGGTCGAGCAGGATGAACATCCGCGCGCCGACACCACGTTGGAGGCCCTGGGCAAACTCAAACCGGTCAACGGCCCGGACAAGACCGTCACCGCTGGCAACGCCTCGGGCGTCAATGATGGCGCGGCGGCGCTGATCCTGGCCTCGGCCGAGGCGGTGAAGAAACACGGCCTGACCCCGCGCGGCAAAGTCCTGGGCATGGCCAGCGCCGGCGTGGCGCCACGGGTGATGGGCATCGGCCCGGTGCCGGCGGTGCGCAAGCTTACCGAGCGCCTGGGCCTGGCGGTCGCTGATTTCGACGTGATCGAACTCAACGAAGCGTTTGCCAGCCAGGGCCTGGCGGTGCTGCGCGAATTGGGACTGGCGGACGATGCGCCCCAGGTCAACCCGAACGGCGGCGCCATTGCCCTCGGTCATCCGCTGGGCATGAGCGGGGCGCGACTGGTCCTGACGGCGCTCCATCATCTGGAAAAGACCGGCGGCAGCAAAGGCCTGGCGACCATGTGTGTCGGCGTCGGCCAGGGCCTGGCATTGGCAATCGAGCGCGTCTGACGCGCCGTTCAACGAATAAGAAACCGAGGAATGCTTCATGACTGACAAGCCTGGTTATCGTCGCCCCCAAGCGGGCACCCAGCCGGAGTATCTGCACCCGCCGTACCAGTCCACCAACCTGCGCTCGCCGTCCAGGCCGCTGGTGCACCTGCCTCACTCGTTGTCGGAAATCACTGGCCCGACCGTAGGCGCCGATCGCTTGCAGGAGAAGGACAACGACCTGACCGCCCAGCATGTCGGCGAGCCACTGGGGGAACGGATCATCATTCACGGGCGCGTGCTGGATGAGCACGGCCAGCCGGTGCCGGGCATCCTGGTGGAGATCTGGCAGGCCAACGCCGCCGGTCGCTACCACCATGACCGCGACAAACATGATGCGCCGCTGGACCCGAACTTCACCGGCACCGGCCGCACCGTCACAGACGCCGATGGCTGGTACCAGTTCCAGACCATCAAGCCCGGCGCGTACCCCTGGGGTAACCATCACAATGCCTGGCGTCCGGCGCATATCCATTTCTCGTTGTTCGGGCCGAGCATTCTGACGCGCCTGGTGACGCAGATGTATTTCCCCGGCGACCCGCTGCTGGCCTACGATCCGATCTACAACTGCGTACCGGACACCCGTGCCAAGGAACGCCTGATCGCCCGCTTCGACCTGGAAAAAACCGTCCCTCACTACGCCCTCGGTTACCGCTGGGACATCGTCTTGCGCGGCCGCGACGCCACGCCGATGGAGAAATAAGATGACGCTCACCGCCACCACCTCCCATACCGTTGGCCCTTACTATCACATCGGCCTGACCTGGCTGAACCGCGAAGACATGACCGTCGCCGAAACCCTCGGCGAGCGCGTGGCGATCACCGGGCAGGTGGTCGACGGCAATGGCCAGTTCGTCAATGACGCGATGCTGGAAGTCTGGCAGGCCAACGCCGCTGGCAAGTACGCCCACCCCGAAGACGATCAGGACAAGCCCCTGGACCCGCACTTCGATGGCTTCGGCCGAGTGCCGGTGGACGCCGAGGGGCGCTTCCGCTTCACCACCATCAAGCCCGGCAGCGTACCGGGGCTTAAAGGCACGACCCAGGCACCGCACTTGGTGGTGCTGGTGTTTGCCCGTGGGCTGGTCAAGCACCTGCTGACGCGCATTTACTTCGATGGCGAGCCGGCCAACGAAACCGACCCGTTGCTGGCCTGTGTGCCTGAGGAGCGCCGCGCTACCCTCGTGAGCAAGCCCGATGCGTCGGGCGTCTACCAGTGGAATGTGGTCCTGCAGGGAACGGATGCCGAGACGGTGTTTTTCGATTACTGAGTGACATCGTTCCCGCGCTCTGCGATGGGAATGCCTCAACGGACGCTCCGCGTTCGGCTTTTGGGACGCAGAGCTTCCCTGGCTGCATTCCCACGCAGAGCGTGGGAACGATCTGTGGAACGGGGCTGTTACGAAGTGTGTCTAGACTGAGTTAAGCCCCCAAAGAGTGAGTAACCCATGACCACCCAAACCAGCCACTACACCGGCGAAGAACGCAGCAAGCGCATTTTCGCCATCGTCGGCGCCTCCTCCGGCAACCTGGTCGAATGGTTCGACTTCTACGTCTACGCGTTTTGCGCGATCTATTTCGCCCCGGCATTCTTCCCCTCGGACAACCCCACGGTGCAACTGGTCAACACCGCCGGCGTATTCGCCGCCGGGTTCCTGATGCGCCCCATCGGCGGCTGGATCTTCGGCCGGGTGGCGGACCGTCACGGGCGCAAGAACTCGATGATGATCTCGGTGCTGATGATGTGCTTCGGCTCCTTGCTCATCGCCTGTTTGCCCACCTACAAGGACATTGGCGTCTGGGCGCCGGTGCTGCTGTTGCTCGCGCGCTTGCTGCAAGGCTTGTCGGTGGGCGGCGAATATGGCACCACGGCGACCTACATGAGCGAAGTCGCGCTCAAGGGCCAGCGCGGCTTCTTTGCCTCGTTCCAGTACGTGACGCTGATCGGCGGGCAACTGCTGGCGGTGTCGCTGGTGGTGATCCTGCAACAGTTTCTCAACGAAGACGAACTGCGGGCCTATGGCTGGCGGATCCCGTTCGTGGTCGGCGCCGTGGCCGCAGTGATTTCGCTGTTGCTGCGTCGTTCTCTGAAGGAAACCAGCAGCAAGGAAATGCGCGAGAACAAGGACGCCGGCAGCATCGCCGCGCTGTTTCGCGACCACAAGGCCGCGTTCATCACCGTGCTCGGCTACACCGCCGGCGGTTCGCTGATTTTCTACACCTTTACCACCTACATGCAGAAATACCTGGTGAACACCGCCGGCCTGCACGCCAAGACCGCCAGTTACATCATGACCGGCGCACTGTTCCTGTACATGTGCATGCAGCCGCTGTTCGGCATGCTGGCGGACAAGATCGGTCGCCGTAATTCCATGCTCTGGTTCGGCGCGTTGGGCGCATTGTGTACCGTGCCGATCCTGCTGACTCTGAAAAGCATCAGCAGCCCGTTCCTGGCATTTGTGCTGATTACCCTGGCGTTGGCGATCGTCAGTTTCTACACCTCCATCAGTGGCCTGGTAAAAGCCGAGATGTTTCCACCCGAAGTACGGGCGCTGGGGGTAGGGTTGGCCTACGCCGTGGCGAATGCGATTTTTGGCGGCTCGGCGGAGTACGTCGCCTTGAGCCTGAAAGCCCAGGGCATGGAAAACGCTTTCTATTGGTACGTCACGGTCATGATGGTGGTGGCGTTCCTGTTCAGCCTGCGCCTGCCCAAGCAACCGTCTTATTTGCATCACGACCTTTGACTCAACCGCGCTCGGTCGTGAGGCCGGCGCAGCCAAGGACTGTTTATGAGCGAACGACCGGGCAATCAGCTGTTCGATGCCTACTTCACGGCCCGCGACATGCGCGAGGTGTTCTGTGACGCGGGGCGGGTTCAGGCCATGCTGGATGTCGAGGCCGGACTGGCCCGGGCCCAGGCGCGGGTGGGGTTGATTCCCCAGAGCGCGGTGGCACCGATCGAGCAGGCTTGTCGTGCCCAGCTCTACGATTTTTCAGCACTCAGTGAAGCGATTGCCACGGCCGGCAATTCGGCGATCCCGCTGGTCAAGGCGCTGGGCAAGCGCATCGCCAGCGTGGATCCCGAGGCTGAGCGCTATGTGCACCTGGGGGCCACCAGTCAGGACGTGATGGACAGTGGCCTGGTGCTGCAACTGCGCCAGGCGCTGGCATTGATCGAGGGTGAGCTGGCGCAGTTGGCCGACACCCTGGCCCGCCAAGCCGAACGCTACGCCACCACGCCGCTCGCCGGGCGTACTTGGTTGCAACACGCAACGCCGGTGACCCTGGGCATGAAAATCGCCGGTTGGCTGGGGGCGATCAGCCGCAGCCGCCAACGTTTGGCCGAACTGAAACCACGCTTGCTGGTGCTGCAATTCGGCGGCGCTTCCGGAACCCTCGCCGCATTGGGCGACCACGCCTTGCCCGTCGCCGAAGCCCTGGCCGCCGAACTGCAACTGAGCCTGCCGGAGCAACCGTGGCACACCCAGCGTGATCGCCTGGTGGAGTTCGGTTCGGTGCTTGGCTTGATCGCCGGCAGCCTCGGCAAACTCGGACGCGACATCAGCCTGCTGATGCAGACCGAAGCCGGCGAGGCGTTCGAGCCGTCGGCACCCGGCAAGGGTGGTTCGTCGACCATGCCCCACAAGCGCAACCCGGTGGGCGCGGCGGTGCTGATCAGCGCCGCCACGCGGGTGCCGGGTCTGTTGTCGACGCTGTTCAGTGCCATGCCCCAGGAGCATGAGCGCAGCCTCGGCCTGTGGCATGCCGAATGGGAAACCCTGCCGGAGATCTGTTGCCTGGTGTCCGGCGCCTTGCAACAGGCTCGACTGTTGGCCGACGGGCTGGAAGTCGATTCGGCGCGCATGGCCCGTAACCTGGAACTGACCCAGGGCCTGGTACTGGCCGAAGCGGTGAGCATCGTCCTGGCCCAACGGGTCGGGCGCGACACCGCGCATCATCTGCTGGAGCAATGCTGCAAGCGTGCCGTCGCCGAACAGCGGCATTTGCGCGAGGTACTGGGCGATGAAGCCCAAGTCACCGCGCAATTGTCCGCTGCCGAACTCGATCATTTGCTCAACCCTGCCCACTACCTCGGCCAGGCCCAGACCTGGGTCACCCGAGCGGTGGCCGAACACCTTGCCTTGAAGGCCTGAAAGGAGATTGTTGTGGGATTCGTCAAACTCGCCGACGGCGAACTGAACTATCGTCTCGACGGGCGGGAGGATGCCCCGGTGCTGGTGCTTTCCAACTCGTTGGGCACCGACTTGCACATGTGGGACGAGCAGGTCGCAGCGTTCAGCGAACACTTTCGCGTGCTGCGCTTCGACACCCGTGGTCACGGCCAGTCGCTGGTCACCGGAGGCCCGTACAGCATCGAGCAATTGGGCCGCGATGTGCTGGCACTGCTCGATGCGCTGGACATCGACAAAGTGCATTTCTGCGGCTTGTCCATGGGCGGACTGATCGGCCAGTGGCTGGGGATCCATGCCGGCGAGCGCCTGCACAAACTGGTGGTGTGCAACACCGCCGCCAAGATCGGCGACCCGTCGGTGTGGAACCCGCGGATCGAAACCGTGCTGCGTGACGGCAAGGCAGCGATGGTGGCGTTGCGCGACGCTTCGATTGCCCGTTGGTTTACCCCGGACTTCGCCCAATCCAATCCCGAGAAGGCGAAAAAAATCACCGACATGCTCGCGGCCACCTCGCCACAGGGTTATGCCGCCAACTGCGCGGCGGTGCGCGATGCCGATTTCCGTGAACAGCTCTCAGCGATCCGCGCGCCGCTGCTGGTGGTCGCCGGCACTGAAGACGCGGTGACGCCGCCGTCGGGTGGGCACTTTATCCAGGAGCGGGTCAGCGGCGCGCAGTACGCCGAGTTCCACGCCGCGCACCTGTCCAACGTCCAGGCCGGCGCTGCGTTCAGCGCGCGGGTGCTGGATTTCCTGCTTGATACCAGTGGCGCCTGAGGAGCTTTTTTGTGGACGAGAAACAACGTTATGACGAAGGCATGCAAGTGCGCCGCGCGGTACTGGGCGACGCTCACGTCGACCGCAGCCTCAATGCACTGACCGAGTTCAACAGCGAGTTCCAGGAAATGATCACCCGCCACGCCTGGGGCGACATCTGGACCCGCCCGGGCCTGCCACGCCACACCCGCAGCCTGATCACCATTGCCATGCTGATCGGCATGAACCGCAATGAAGAACTCAAGCTGCACCTGCGCGCCGCTGCCAACAACGGCGTGAGCCGCAGCGAGATCAAGGAAGTGATCATGCAGAGCGCCATCTACTGCGGTATCCCGGCAGCCAACGCCACCTTCCACCTGGCCGAGTCGGTGTGGGATGAACTGGGTGTCGAATCGCGGGGATAGGCTTGTTTGGGAATTGACGGATTGTTAACTGTGTGCATATCCGTTGCTGCGGTAACGGCCACTTAGGGTTCCGCTCTGACAGCGGCTCACTTTTGAGAAGCGCAAAAGTAAGCAAAACGCTTTGCCCCACCACTCGGCACCTCGCCCAGGCTCGGTGTGCCCGAACGCAGGCATTGCTCCGTGGGCCCGCCGCGAAGGGCCATCCATGGCCCAGCGCGGCTAATCCGGCATCCATGCCGGATTGCCCACTGCGCAATACCTGCGTTCGGCCAGCGTGGTTAACGGGGCGCCCCAGATCAAAAGCTCGCCGAGGCGGCCTTATAGCCGACCTGGCTCTTGCGGTGGTACACCCTTCAGGTCTGTGGTGTTGGAGCTGAAGCTGAAGCTGAAGCTGAAGCTGAAGCGCGAGCTGGAACTGTAGGAGCCAAGCTTGCTCGCGAAAGCGGTGGGGCAGTTTGCATGGGTGTTGAATGTGCCGCCGTCATCGCGAGCAAGCTCAGCTCCCACAGTAGTCCGGCGTTGTGTGTGGATGATGGGTTCACCACAATCCCCTGTGGGAGCGGGCTTGCTCGCGAAAGCGGTGGGGCAGTTTGCATGGGTGTTGAATGTGCCGCCGTCATCGCGAGCAAGCTCAGTTCCCACAGTAGTCCGGCGTTGTGTGTGGATGATGGGTTCACCACAATCCCCTGTGGGAGCGAGCCTGCTCGCGATAGCGGCGGCACGGCCGCCACACCAGCAGACCCACCGCAGCCGCTTTACAACAAGCTGATCGGATAGCTGACAATCAAGCGGTTCTCATCGAACTCATTGGTATTGAAGTCCCGGCGCATCGTCGAGTTGCGCCATTTCACGTTGAGGCTTTTCAGCGCGCCGCTCTGCACGGTGTAGGCCAGTTCGGTTTCACGGCCCCATTCCTTGCCGTCGTCGACCGTGGCGGTGTGCACGTTGTCGCCGCTGATGTAGCGGTTCATCAGGGTCAGGCCCGGCACGCCGACGGCGGCGAAGTTGAAGTCATGGCGCAGCTGCCAGGATTTTTCCTTGGCGTTGTCGTAGCTGGAGTTGTAGCTGTCGTTCGCCAGGGTGCCGCCGCTGGTGCCGTTGACGCGCATCCAGGCATCGTCGCCGCCGACTTTCTGCAAACCGACGTAGAAGGTGTTGCCACCGTATTTGGCCGAGAGCATGGCGAACGCGGTTTTGTTATCGAGATCGCCGGCCAGGGCGCTGCCGTCTTCCTTGCCGATGAAGTAGCCGAGGTTGGCGCCCAGGGTCCAGTCG
>NZ_JAGGOF010000083.1:4567-19648 GCF_018614775.1 Pseudomonas fluorescens | reverse complement strand
GAGCGTGGGAACGATCAATCAGGCTTGTACGTTCAAGCCGTACTCAACCGCCGCATCCTGCAACCACAGCCACCAGTAATCCGAGAAGCTGCGACGGATCAGCAGTTCCCAGGTGCCTTCAGCCGTGTGGCGAATCACCAGTTGCGACTTGGCAAACACCGTGCCCACCGCCTTGCCCACCGGAAAGTTGCTTGGGTGTACATCGTAGCTGGTGGATTTCATCAGCACGTCGCGCACGTTCGGGCCGGTCAGTTCGAGGATCTGCTGGCCGCCGCTGACGTTGACGATCTGGATGTGCAGGTCGCCCAGGGCTTCACGCAGGTTTTTCTCGGCGGCGAACTCTTCACCGGTCGGCACGATCAGCAGCCATTCATCCGGCCCCATCCATTGCAGACTGGTTTCGCCCTTGACGATGACGCTCAATGCGCCGGGCAACTCGATGCCCAGGGCCTTGTGCACGCCGGCGGCGAACGCGGCATCGTGCCCATCGCCACGAATCGTCAGGTGACCGAGGAGTTTTTTCTCGCGCACGGTCACGCCGGCGTTCTTGCGACCCTTGCCCACCAGGCTGGCGAGGTCGGCATGGTGCAGCGACGACTCGGCTTTGGCCCCGGTGGTTGGGCGTTGTTGGTAAACATTGGCTGCTGTCATATAGCACCTGTCTCTTCAATTGATCGTTCCCACGCTCTGCGTGGGAACGATCAGGTATCAAATATTCTGCCGATCACCCTTCGGATCGAAGAACACCGAAGGCACGATCTCGGCCTCGATCACGCTGCCATCGGCCAGCGGTGCGAACACCCGCTCACCCATGCGCTTCAAGCCGCCCTTGACCACGCCCATGGCAAACGAATAACCCAGGGAGTTGTGGGCATAGCTGGAGGTCACGTGGCCGACCATGGTCATCGGGATCGACTGCTTGGTGTTGAACACCAGTTGCGCGCCTTCCGGCAGCCAGACGTTCGGATCGATCGGCTTGAGGCCCACCAGTTGCTTGCGGTCTTCGCGCACGCAATCTTCGCGATTCATGCCACGCCAGCCGATCCACGAGAACGGTTTGGTCCGGCCGACGCACCAGCCCATGTTCAAGTCGTCCGGGGTCATCGAGCTGTCGGTGTCCTGGCCGACAATGATGAAGCCCTTCTCGGCCCGCAGGACGTGCATGGTCTCGGTGCCGTACGGGGTCAGGTTGTACTTCTTGCCGGCCTCGACGATTTTCTCGAGCACGCCCATGGCGTAGTCGGCTTGCACGTTGACTTCGTACGACAGCTCACCGGTGAACGAGATCCGGAACACCCGTGCCGGCACGCCGCCCACCAGGCCTTCCTTCCAGGTCATGAACGGGAAGCCGTCGCGATCCAGGTCGATGTCGGTGACTTCGCTCAGCAGCTTGCGGCTGTTGGGGCCCGACAGGGTCATCGTCGCCCAGTGGTCGGTAACCGACGTGAAGTACACCTTCAGGTCTGGCCATTCGGTCTGCTGGTAGATTTCCAGCCATTGCAGTACGCGGGCCGCGCCGCCGGTGGTGGTGGTCATCACGAAGTGGTTGTCCGCCAGACAGGCGGTCACGCCGTCGTCGAACACCATGCCGTCTTCTTTGCACATCAGGCCGTAGCGGGCCTTGCCCACGTCGAGCTTGGTCCAGGCGTTGGTGTAGATGCGGTTGAGGAATTCACGGGCGTCCGGGCCCTGGATGTCGATCTTGCCCAGGGTCGAGGCGTCCAGCAGGCCGACGCTGTCGCGCACGGCTTTGCATTCGCGCTTGACCGCGGCGTGCATGTCTTCGCCGTTCTTCGGGAAGTACCAAGGGCGCTTCCACTGGCCGACGTCTTCGAATTCGGCGCCGTTCTTCACATGCCAGGCATGCAGCGCGGTGAAGCGAACCGGTTCGAAGATGTGCCCGCAGTGCCGGCCGGCTACCGCGCCGAAGGTCACCGGCGTGTAGTTCGGACGGAACATGGTGGTGCCCATCTGCGGAATGCTGACGTTCAGCGAGCGCGCCGCGATGGCCAGGCCGTTGACGTTGCCCAGCTTGCCCTGGTCGGTGCCGAAGCCCAGTGCGGTGTAGCGCTTGACGTGTTCAACCGACTCGAAGCCTTCGCGGGTGGCGAGCTCGATGGCGGCCGCGGTGACGTCGTTCTGCAGGTCGACGAATTGCTTCGGCGCCCGTGCGGTGGATTTTTCGTGCGGCACCTGGAACATCGCCAGGGTTGGCTCTTCGTGGCGGCTCAGGGCTTTGGGCAACACGCCCTCCACCGCGTTGAAGCCGGCTTCGCTGGCCGCGCGCACGCCGCCCTCGAAACCATCGGCCAGGGAATCACCGAGGCCGTAGACGCCATTGATGCCGCCGACACACACACGCTTCTGCGGTGCTTCGCCCGGTACGAAACCGAGGATGTCTTCACGCCAGATCGGCTTGCCGCCCAGGTGCGAAGCCAGGTGAACCACCGGGCTGTAGCCGCCGGAGCTGGCCACCAGGTCGCAGTCCAGCCATTCGCCGGGGCTGGTGACTTTTTGCGCACGGACGTCGATCGCGGCCACACGTGCCCCGGTGACGCGCTTGCTGCCACGGGCCTCGATCACGGCGCTGCCGGTGAGGATGCGAATACCCTTGGCACGCGCCTCTTCCACCAGCGCACCGCGCGGGTTGCTGCGGGCATCGGCGACGGCGACCACTTGCAGGCCGGCGTCGAACCAGTCCAGCGCCACGCGATAGGCGTGATCGTTGTTGGTGCTCAGCACCAGTTTCTTGCCCGGTGCCACGCCGTAACGGCGCACGTAGGTGGAGACCGCACCGGCCAGCATGTTGCCCGGCACGTCGTTGTTGCCGTAGACCAGCGGCCGTTCGCAGGCACCGGTCGCCAGCACCACGCGCTTGGCACGGACACGGTTGATGCGCTGGCGTACCTGGCCGATCGGCGCACGGTCACCGAGGTGATCGGTGAGGCGCTCGTGGATGGTCAGGAAGTTATGGTCGTGGTAACCGTTCACGGTGGCGCGAGGCAACAGCACCACCTCCGGCATCGAACGCAGTTCAGCCACCACCGCAGCGACCCATTCGGTCGCCGGCTTGCCGTCCAGGCTCTCGCGGGAATCGAGCAGGCTGCCGCCGAACTCTTCCTGCTCGTCCGCCAGGATCACCCGCGCGCCGCTGCGGGCTGCAGCCAGTGCAGCGGCCAGGCCGGCCGGGCCGGCACCGACCACCAGCACGTCGCAGTGACGGTTCATGTAGTCGTAGCTGTCCGGGTCGTTCTCGGTCGGCGAGCGACCCAGGCCGGCGGCCTTGCGGATGTACTTCTCGTAGGTCATCCAGAACGATTGCGGGTACATGAAGGTTTTGTAGTAGAAGCCCGGCGGCATCAGCTTGCCGCCGACCTTGCCGAGAATGCCCATCATGTCGTTGTTGACGTTCGGCCAGCCGTTGGTGCTGGTGGCGACCAGACCTTGATACAGCGCCTGTTGCGTGGCGCGCACGTTGGGGATCTGGGTGGCTTCGGTGGCGCCGATCTGCAGCACCGCGTTCGGCTCTTCCGCACCGGCGGCGTAGATGCCGCGCGGCCGGGAGTACTTGAAGCTGCGGCCGATGATGTCGACGCCGTTGGCCAGCAGGGCAGCGGCCAGGGTGTCGCCTTCGAAGCCTTTGTAGGTCTGGCCGTTGAAGGTGAAGCTCAGCACTTTGTTGCGGTCGATCCGTCCGCCGTTGGACAGGCGATTGATCTGGCTCATACCTTCTCTCCCAGAGCCTGTGCGGCCGCTTTCGGACTCTCAGCCTTGTCGGTGAATTGCGGCTTTTGGCCGATCTTGTAGGTTTCCAGGATTTCGTAGCTCACGGTGTCGCGGGTGGCGTTGAAATACTGGCGGCAACCGGCCGCGTGGATCCACAACTCATGGTGCAGGCCGCGCGGGTTATCGCGGAAGAACATGTAGTCGCCCCACTGCTCGTCGGTGCAGGCATTCGGGTCCAGCGGCCGCGGGATGTGCGCCTGGCCGGACGAGTGGAATTCCTCTTCGGAGCGCAGTTCGCCGCAGTGAGGACAGAAGATGTGCAACATAGGGATTTCTCCTGTTAGTGGGCGACGGCAGCAGCGCCGTGTTCGTCGATGAGCGCGCCGTTGTGGAAACGGTCGATGGAAAACGGTGCGGCCAGCGGGTGCATTTCACCCTTGGCCAGGCTGGCGGCAAACACGTTGCCCGAGCCCGGGGTGGCCTTGAAGCCACCGGTGCCCCAACCGCAGTTGAAGAACATGTTCGGTACCGGGGTCTTGGAGATGATCGGGCAGGCGTCCGGCGTGGTGTCGACGATGCCGCCCCACTGGCGGTTCATGCGCACCCGCGAGAGCACCGGAAACATCTCGACGATGGCCTGCACGGTGTGCTCGATCACCGGGTACGAACCGCGCTGGCCGTAGCCGACCCAGCCGTCGATACCGGCGCCGATCACCAGGTCGCCCTTGTCGGATTGGCTGATGTAGCCGTGCACGGCGTTGGACATGATCACGCTGTCGATAATCGGCTTGATCGGCTCCGACACCAGCGCTTGCAGCGGGTGGGATTCGATGGGTAGGCGGAAACCGGCGAGCTTGGCCATGTGCCCGGAGTTACCGGCGGTCACCACGCCGACGCGCTTGGCGCCGATGAAGCCCTTGTTGGTTTCCACACCGATGCACACGCCGTTTTCCTTGCGAAAACCGATCACTTCGGTCTGCTGGATCAGGTCCACGCCCAAGGCGTCGGCAGCACGGGCGAAGCCCCAGGCCACGGCATCGTGACGGGCCACGCCGCCGCGACGCTGGACGGTGGCGCCCATCACCGGGTAACGGGTGTTCTTCGAGCAATCCAGGTACGGGATTTCGTCGGCCACTTGCCTGGCGTTGAGCAGCTCGCCGTCGACACCGTTGAGGCGGTTGGCGCTGACCCGGCGCTCGGAGTCACGGATGTCCTGCAGGGTGTGGCACAGGTTATAGACGCCACGCTGGGAGAACATCACGTTGTAGTTCAGGTCCTGGGACAGGCCTTCCCAGAGTTTCATCGCGTGCTCGTACAGATGGGCCGATTCGTCCCACAGGTAGTTGGAGCGCACGATGGTGGTGTTGCGCGCGGTGTTACCGCCGCCCAGCCAGCCCTTCTCGACCACGGCCACGTTGGTGATGCCGTGTTCCTTGGCCAGGTAGTAGGCGGTCGCCAGGCCATGCCCGCCGCCGCCGACGATGACCACGTCGTAGACTTTCTTCGGGGTCGGCGTGCGCCACATCCGCTGCCAGTTTTCGTGATGGCTGAGAGAGTGTTTGAAGAGGCCGAAGCCCGAATAGCGTTGCATAGTCATTACTCCAAAACCGACTCAGCGATAAACCGGGAAGTCCGCGCACAGGGCCGACACTTGCTGGGCGACATTGGCCTCGACATCGGCATCACCGAGGTTGTCGAGGATGTCGCAGATCCAGCCGGCCAGGGTCACGCATTGGCTGACCTTGAAACCGCGCGTGGTCACCGCCGGGGTGCCGATGCGCAGGCCGGAGGTCACGAACGGCGATTGCGGGTCGTTCGGCACGGCGTTCTTGTTGACGGTGATGTGGGCGCGGCCCAGGGCGGCATCGGCGTCCTTGCCGGTCAGGCCCTGACGGATCAGACTGACCAGGAACAGGTGGTTATCGGTGCCGCCGGACACTACATCGTAGCCGCGCTTGATGAACACGCCAGCCATCGCCTGGGCGTTATCGATCACTTGCTGCTGATAAGCCTTGAAGCCTGGCTCCTGGGCTTCCTTGAAGCACACCGCCTTGCCGGCGATCACGTGCATCAGCGGGCCGCCCTGGGCACCCGGGAATACCGCGGCGTTGAGCTTCTTCTCGATTTCTTCGTTGGACTTGGCCAGGATCAGGCCGCCCCGTGGACCGCGCAGGGTCTTGTGGGTGGTGGTGGTGACCACGTCGGCGTAGGGCAGCGGGTTCGGGTACAGACCGGCGGCGACCAGGCCGGCGACGTGGGCCATGTCGACGAACAGCAGGGCACCGACCTTGTCGGCGATCTGGCGGAAGCGTGGGAAGTCGAGGGTCTTGGAGTACGCCGAGAAACCGGCAACGATCATTTTCGGCTTGTGCTCGACCGCCAGGCGCTCGACTTCGTCGTAGTCGATCAGGCCGGTGGTGGTGTCGATGCCGTATTGCACCGCGTTGTAGAGTTTGCCCGAGGACGACACCTTGGCGCCGTGGGTCAGGTGACCGCCGTGGGCCAGGCTCATGCCCAGGATGGTGTCGCCGGCCTGCAACAGGGCCAGGTACACGGCGCTGTTGGCCGAGGAACCGGAGTGCGACTGGACGTTGGCATAGTCGGCGCCGAACAGTTGCTTGGCGCGCTCGATCGCCAAGGCTTCGACCTTGTCGACGTGCTCGCAGCCACCGTAGTAGCGCTTGCCTGGGTAGCCTTCGGCGTATTTGTTGGTCAGGCCACTGCCCTGGGCCTGCATCACACGCTTGCTGGTGTAGTTCTCTGACGCGATCAGCTCGATGTGATCTTCCTGGCGTTGCTCCTCGGCATTCATCGCCGCCAGCAGTGCATCGTCGTAACCCTGGATCTGGTCTTGCTTGCTGAACATCGCGTCTCTCCCAGCGGCGGCGGTGCGCCTTTTTGTCTTGGTGAGGCAGGGACCCTTCGGTCGTGCCCTTTGGAAGCGATGGTATGGCTGGCGCAGACAGGTCAAATGCCTATGGACGCCACACAACGGCGCGTTTACGACATGTGCTGCAAAGGAGCGCAGAAGGAAACCTTTGGGCCTTGTGCTTATGCCTTTGTGGCGAGGGCGTGAGCCAGGTGTCTGGCGCACCGCAAGCAATGCCAGGCGCCCCGGCACGTACAGCCAATCGGCGGAGAAACCGACATATCGCAGAGGATCGAGCACTATCGACAAAGGAGCCAGCCACTTGCGCAGGGCCAGCGCCCCGTCGCGCGGGTTCACGTTGAAAGCGCTTCGAAGACTTTGTGATTTCCTGACAGAAACATCCGGTGTGTTCCCCCGCTAATCTTGGGTAAAGTGCGCACCAACATCGACCACGGCGCTGTGGACCCAAACACGCCGAACCAGGGACTCCTCACCCGGGACGCCCACCAGGGAACTCTTTACCCAGGACTCTCTACCTCAGGAGCAAGGCCATGACCGACAAGAGTCAACAGTTTGCCAGTGACAACTATTCCGGCATTTGTCCCGAAGCCTGGGCCGCCATGGAAGAAGCCAACCAGGGCCACCAGCGCGCCTACGGTGATGACGAGTGGACCCACCGGGCCGCCGATGATTTCCGCGCTTTGTTTGAAACCGACTGCGAAGTGTTCTTCGCCTTCAACGGCACCGCGGCCAATTCCCTGGCGCTGTCCTCGCTGTGCCAGAGTTACCACAGCGTGATCTGCTCGGAAACCGCCCACGTCGAAACCGACGAATGTGGCGCGCCGGAGTTCTTCTCCAACGGTTCCAAGCTGCTGGTGGCACGCACGGAAAACGGCAAGCTGACCCCTGAATCGATCCGCGAGATCGCCCTCAAGCGCCAGGACATCCACTACCCCAAGCCGCGCGTCGTGACCCTGACCCAGGCCACGGAAGTGGGCAGCGTCTATACGCCGGAAGAAATCCGCGCCATCAGCATCACTTGCAAGGAACTGGGGCTGAACCTGCACATGGACGGTGCCCGGTTCTCCAACGCCTGCGCCTTCCTCGGCTGCTCCCCGGCCGACCTGACCTGGAAAGCCGGTGTCGACGTGCTGTGCTTCGGCGGCACGAAAAACGGCATGGCGGTGGGCGAGGCAATCCTGTTCTTCAATCACGACCTGGCGGTGGACTTCGACTACCGCTGCAAACAGGCCGGGCAACTGGCTTCGAAAATGCGCTTCCTCTCCGCGCCCTGGGTCGGCCTGCTGCAAGACGACGCCTGGCTCAAGCACGCCCGCCACGCCAACCACTGCGCCCAACTGCTGGCGCAGTTGGTCAGCGACATCCCCGGCGTGGAGCTGATGTTCCCGGTCCAGGCCAACGGCGTATTCCTGCAACTCTCGGAACCGGCCATCGCCGCCCTCACCGCTCGCGGCTGGCGCTTCTACACCTTCATCGGCAAGGGCGGCGCACGGTTCATGTGCTCGTGGGACACCGAAGAAGCGCGAGTACGGGAATTGGCGGCGGATATTCGGGAAGTGATGAGCGCCTGACCTGCGCCAGGCGCCCGTGGCGAGGGAGCTTGGTCCCGCTGGACTGAAGCAGCGCACACCGATCGTTCCCACGCTCCGCGTGGGAATGCCTCCACGGACGCTCCGCGTTCGAAATCCGACATGAATTGACTATTCCCACCTGCCCCGCCCCCTTTTCGGCTATCGCCAGCCACCGCTGAAATCGCAACATGGCCATTCCCAGCGCAACAAAGGAATGTATCCATGGGCCGGAGCCGCTACGTCATCACCGAACCTGACAAACCGCACTTTCTCACCTGCACGCTCATGGAATGGCTGCCGCTGTTTGTACGGCCCTACCTCGTCGAACACCTGCTCGATTGCTGGCGTTATCAGCAAGCCCACCAGAACCTCCAGCTATTGGGCTACGTCGTTCTGGAAAATCACCTGCATTTCCTCGCCCAGGCACCGAACCTGGACAAGTGCTTGCGCCAGTTCAAGTCATTTACGGCACGCCAGATCATCAATGATCTGCAAAGCAAAGGTGCAGAGCGAGCGTTGCAACGCCTGAGGTTCAGCAAGCGAGCACATAAGCAGGACCGGGTGTATCAGCTTTGGCAGGAAGGCTCACATGCGGAGCAGATTCATAGCGAAACGGTCATGCGTCAGAAACTCGATTACATCCATTTCAATCCGGTGAAGCGTGGGTATGTGGAATTGCCGGAACACTGGCGTTATTCCAGTGCGCGCAATTATGCCGGGATGGAAGGCTTGATCGAGATTCAACAATGGTAGGAAAGCTGGGACGCAAAGCGTCCCTGGCGGCATTCCCACGCAGGAGCGTGGGAACGATCAGCGGAACACCTAGCACCTCGTTCCTCACGCTCCGCGTGGGAATGCATCTCGGGACGCTCCGCGTTCCGGTTTCAGCGCCCCGTGGATCGGTTCAGAACTCGATCCGCACATCCCCCTTCGGCACGCTGCAGCACGACAGGATGTAACCCTCGGCTTCGTCGTCCTCGGTAATCCCGCCGTTGTGGTCCATCTCCACTTCGCCACCCAGCTTCAACACCTTGCAGGTGCCGCAGATGCCCATGCCGCAGGCCTTGGGGATCATCATGCCGAGCTTGGCGGCAGCCGCATGGACGGTTTCGCCCGGGGCCACGCGTATGCTCTTGCCCGAGGAAGTGAACTCCACCAGGTGCAGGTCCGCGGCATCGACCTCGGGCGCGTCGGCGGCCTGTTCGGCCTGTTCCACGGCGTCGGCGCGGGCTTCCGGTGGCGTGGCGCCGAAGGATTCTTCGTGATAACGCTTCATGTCGTAGCCCGCCGCTTCCAGCAGACGCTTGACCGCGGTCATGTATGGGGTCGGGCCGCAACAGAACACTTCGCGCTCGAGGAAGTCGGGCACCATCAATTCCAGCATCTTGTGGTTCAGATAACCGCGATACCCGGCCCAGGGCTCGCCCAGACCATGTTTTTCACAAATCAGGTGCAGGCTGAAATTGTCGATCCGCGACGCCATGTGTTCCAGCTCGCGGTGGTAGATGATGTCCTTGGGCGAGCGGGCGCTGTGGATGAAGGTCATGTCGACATTGGCGTTGGTGTCGTAGAACCAGCGAGCCATGGACATGCACGGCGTGATCCCCACGCCACCGCTGAGGTACAGCACTTTGGGGCTCGGGAAATCGATGGCGTTGAACAGCCCCACCGGCCCGTGCACCGCCAGCTCCTGGCCTTCATGCAGCGTATCGTGCAACCAGTTGGAGACCTTGCCCCCCGGCACACGCTTGATGGTGACCGAGAAACTGTAGGGCACCGACGGTGAGCTGGAGATGGTGTAGGAGCGCATGACCGGCTGACCTTCGATTTCCAGCTCCAGGGTGACGAATTGCCCCGGCTTGAAAAAGTACATGATCGGTTGGTCGGCCATGAAGCAAAAGGTGCGCACATCCCAGGTTTCCTGGATGACTTTGACGCAACGCACGATATGTCGGCCATTGGCCCAGGTCTGGGTCGTGACCGGGTTCAGGAAATTATTGGACATGCTGATCTCCACGGCCGACTGTCGGCCTTCATGGTAGCGATTGTGCGCAGGCGCCAGGACCGCCGTTTACCTATTCGCGACATTGACATACTTATCGCGACCAGCCCCCAACCACCGGGGCTTGCGCGTCGGGAACAGATTGGGCCATGTCGCCCATGGATAAGGTTCGCCCCCTTCGCGGGCCCACACTCGCCCCCAACAGACAAACAACGTTTTCTGCCTTGCGTAGCACAACCGATTAGCCCTTTTTCGCCGGCCACACAGATGGCCATGAGGATAAAACGATGGACGTGACCACCACCCTGAGCCTGGGCGATCCACTGGAACCCGCACGCAAGGCCACCGCACAGATGCTGCAGGAGCGTGAGCGCACGTTCTCGTTGCCCCAGCCGTTCTACAGCGACGAGCGTCTGTTCGATATCGACATGCAGGAAATCTTCCAGAAGGAATGGTTGATCGCCGGCATGACCTGCGAGATCCCGGCCAAGGGCAACTACCTGACCCTGCAGGTCGGCAAGAACCCGATCATCGTGATCCGTGGCGCCGACGGCGTGGTGCACGCCTTCCACAACGTCTGCCGCCACCGCGGTTCACGCCTGTGCACCAGCGACAAGGGCAAGGTCGCCAAGCTGGTCTGCCACTACCACCAGTGGACCTACGAGCTGGACGGTCGCCTGCTGTTCGCCGGCACCGAGATGGGTGCGGACTTCGACATGAAGCAGTACGGCCTCAAGCCGGTGAATGTGAAGACCTCCGGCGGCTACATTTTCATCAGCCTGGCGCAGAACCCACCGGCCATCGATGACTTCCTGTCGACGCTCAACCACTACATGGAACCGTACGACATGGAAAACACCAAGGTGGCGGTGCAAACCACCTTGATGGAAAAGGCCAACTGGAAGCTGGTGCTGGAGAACAACCGCGAGTGCTACCACTGCGGCGGCTCGCACCCGGAATTGCTCAAGACCCTGCTGGAATGGGACGACGTCACCGACCCGCGCGCCGACCAGGCGTTCAAGGACCACGTGGCCGCTTCCGCCGCCGCCTGGGAAGCCGAGAAAATCCCTTACGCCCACGCCAGTTTCGGCCTGCGTAACCGCATCGTGCGCATGCCGCTGCTCAAGGGCACCGTGTCGATGACCATGGACGGCAAGCAGGGCTGCGCCAAGCTGATGGGCCGCATCAAGAACCCGGACCTGGGCTCGATGCGCATCCTGCACCTGCCGCACTCGTGGAACCACTGCATGGGCGACCACATCATCGTGTTCACCGTGTGGCCGATCAGCGCCCAGGAAACCATGGTCACCACCAAGTGGCTGGTGCACAAGGACGCGGTCGAAGGCGTCGACTACGACGTGGAGCGCATGCGCCAGGTCTGGGACGCCACCAACGACCAGGACCGTCGCCTGGCCGAAGAGAACCAGCGCGGCATCAACTCCACCGCCTACCAGCCAGGCCCGTACTCCAAGACCTATGAGTTCGGCGTGGTGAACTTCGTGGACTGGTACAGCGAGCGCATGCTCAACAACCTGGGGGCCGAGCCTGCGCCGTACCTCAAGGGCGTGCCGGTCCAGGGCTAAGCGATGATCGTTCCCACGCTCCGCGTGGGAATGCAGCCAGGGACGCTCCGCGTCCCTGACAGCCGAACGCAGAGGGTCCGTTGAGGCATTCCCACGCAGAGCGTGGGAATGATCATTAAGGACCTCACCTTCATCCGGTCACTTCGAAGACCACCGCACCGACCCGTCCTCCCCATAAAACGTCTCTTCGATATCCTCCCCCACCAGCCGCACCTTCACATACCCGTTCAACACCCGCTCCGGATACACCTCGTCCCCCGCCAGCGTCGTTTCCGACCACAGCACCCGTGCATGCCCGTTCAGCTCGCTGGTGGTGCCGTAGGGAATCGCCCCATGCCCGGCGCAGCGAGCATGCAAACCGCCCTGGGTCGCGTAGCAGATGCCGTTGTGCAAATGGCCCCAGTACCAGTAATCCGGTTCACGCCCGAGGGCATCGCACACCGGTTGGTACAGCGCGGTCTTGTTGTGCCCGGAAATATCGAAACCCTGGTGATGACTGAGCACCATCAGCTTCTTGCGCTTGGGCAGGTTTTTCATCCAGTCGATCTGCTGGGCATTGAGGGTGCCGTCCATGTACAGGTTCATGGCGTCCGAGGCATAGGCGCTGTCGAGGCCGACCACCAGCCAATCGTCGTTGTACAAGGCAAAGTAGCTGGTGCCCTGCTGCACCGGGAAACGCTTGGCCAACTCCTTGAAGTATCCGTGGGCGCCGCTGTACATCTCGTGGTTGGAATTGAGGGTGAAGGAGCCATGCTTGCCCTGGGGCCAGCCGACCATGTCGACGTCTTCCTGGGAATGAGTGCCGGCGTAATACACGTCACCCAGGTGAATGGTGAAATCGGCCTGGGCCAGTTGCATCTGGTTGGCGACCGCGACCGCCGGCGCGTGGGTGTCGAACGGTCCGGTGCCCCAATCGCCGGCAATCGCCAGCACCACGTCGCTGTCCATCTTCACCAGCGCGGGCGTGGTCGCGAACGGCGCATGGTGCCGCAGGTTCTCGATCCACTTGAGCAGTGCCTCGCTCCACAACAGGTCCAGCAGCTCCCATTTGCGACAGCCGAGCAAGGTGCCGTCCTTGAGTACGCGGGTCGGCAGCTCGTCCTCGCTTTGCGGCAAGGGCTTGGCGTTGCCGATCTTCAGGATCGACAGGCCGTGGGACAACTCCCACGGCACGGCCGGCTCGTCGTCCGGCAGGTCGCCATGTTCGATCACGTGTTGCGCCTGGTCGTGGCCCCGTTGCAGCAGCTTGACGATGGCCTGGAATTCCTCGGGCTCCAGGTCGTTGACGAGTTTTTTCCAGGACATCTCCAGCCGCGTGACCAACCCGTGCAGGCGGACCTTGACCTTGTCGAACTCATGTTCCCAATGATGCAGTAATGACATGTGGACGCTCCTTCGCAATGCCCTGGGCTACAGGGTTTTCATGAATTCGATCAAAGCCCGTTTATCGACGTCCGACAGCTGCGTGCCGTACAGGTGGCCGCCGTTGTGGTTGCCTTCCAGGCGGGTGTCGTATTTGAAATCCGCCGAGGCCTTCATCTGCGCACCGCTGGTGATGAAGCCAACCTTCTCTGGGTCGTAGATGTCGGAACCGGTGTAGAACACCTGTGGACGCAGCGTTGGCGGTTGCAGCAAATCCCACAGGGTCGGTACCGAACCGTTGTGCAGGTACGGCGCGCGCAGCCAGATGCCGTCGGTCGGGGTGTTGCTGTAGCTCTGGGTCTTGCGATAGGCGTCGAAGTCGAACGGCGGTTTCTTGAAGCCATGGAACGCCGTCACCAAGCCGTTGGTGAAAGAATCCAGGCGATAGCGATCGGTGCCCAACTGGTCGATGTTGGTGGTGACCTGGCCCGTGTCGGTGCGGCCGAAATCATGGCAACCGGCACAGTTTTTCTCCCAGATCGGCTGGCCCTGGGCGACTTTCGCCGGGTCCAGGGCGAACGGCCAGGCCGGCGCCTTGTGCCCCAGCAACCAGTTGGTCACGCGGTTGAAGCTGGGTGGCAGCACCGATTCCGGCGTCGCGCCCACCGCCATGGCGGCGGCGTAATTGCGCTCATGGATCTTGTTGTTATTGCCGTCCCAGTGCAGGTACATCGACTCGCGCGGTTTCTGGTTCCAGACCTGAGGCAGGTCCACGGTGCCGATGGTGGAGTCATCCGGGAAGCCGAACACCACCATTTTGGTCGGGTTGAACGTATCAGTCCGCCCCGGCCCTTGCGCCGGACGCAGTTTCTGCCAGGCGTAGGCCTGCTTCTGCTTGAGCAGCGCGCTCTTGGCCATCGGGATGATCAGGTAGCGGTTGTAGAGCTTCTCGAAAAAACCCAGTTGGAACTTGCTGTTGATCGCGGCCATGACCGCATCGGGGGTGAATTTCGGGTCGCTGGCGCAATCGTAGGCGAACCACTGGAACGCTTGCAGCTGCAGGGTGTTGGCCGGCGCGCTGGCAACCGGCACCGCGACGTCAGTGGCGTTGGCCCTGTAGGAGCCGGTGTGGCACAGCGCGCAGTTGGGCTCCACGGTGGGGTAACCGAGTTGCCGCTTGGCCATGCCGATGGGCAGGTCGTTGCCGTTCTCATAGAGGAAACCGAACACCTCGTAGCCGCCCGGCTTGGGCATTTTCTCCGGGCACATCTGCGGCAGCACGGCGAACAGGTAATAAGGAATCCGCGCCTCGATGCCCAGGCCGATGGCGGCGTATTTGTAATGGTCTTCGTCGGAGGCGAAGTCCGGCTGCGGCACCTCGCGGATCATCTGGTACCAGGTCTGGTAACCGATGAACCCCAACACCAGCACCACTACCAGCGCACCGGTCTTGAAGCCGGGACGTTGCCAGCGCCGCGCCCAGCCTTCGCGCCACGCCCGCCAACCGTCGCAGAGCAAGGCCAGCGGACGATTGGCCACCTGGCTGCCCAGGTACAGCAGCACGCCCAGGATCAGGAACATGCTCAGGTCGCCCATCAACATCGGCACGAACAACGGGCCCTGGGCGTTGGTGTTGATCAGGTAGATCCAGAACACCACCGCCACCAGCCGCGAGAGCACGCACAACCACGAATTCACCACAAAGCGCGGGGCATTGAAGCCCGAAGGCATATAGAACAGGCTGATCCCCACCAGCAACATGCCGGTGTTTTCCAGCCAGGGATCGGACAACACGGGCGGCAGGCCGAGCATGGACGTCAGCAATGCCGGCGCGAACAACGCCGGAATCGCGAAGACCATGTTCATGACAATCCCGACCCAGATGATGCGTTGGAACCAGCGGATATAAGTGTTCATGGCGTTCCCCAGATCGTTCCCACGCTCTGC
>NZ_JAGGOF010000083.1:0-4546 GCF_018614775.1 Pseudomonas fluorescens | reverse complement strand
GCGTGGGAACGATCCCGGCTAGCCGAGCGCAGTCTTCTCCAGGTGCTCAAGGATGATCGGATACACATCCACCACCGCGTCCTTGCCGAAGATGCAGTCGATATGCCCGTAGCCCGGCACTTCGTGGCGGCTGAACAGTTGCGGACCGTGCAGGTCGCACAGTCGCTCATAGGTCTTGAGGGTGCTTTGCGGCAGGTAGCACTGGTTATCGGCACCGCTGATGAAGCAGATCGGCATCTTCAACCGGTCGAAATGCGACATGTAGACGTCGTTGCCCTTGAAGTCCACCAGGTGCCCCTTGCGCACGATCAGCGCCAGGTGCTCGAAGGTGTGCATGTTCGACTCGCCGAACAATTCATGCAGGTTGTCGTGCAGGGTTTCGTTGAGGGTGTCGTGGCGGTACAGCGACGCGTACATGAAGGTGATGCGGTGGCAGACCGGGTTGGTGCAGTAGCCCTGGGCCTCGATCCGGGCGTAGCCGTTGAGGGCCTTGTCGTAGAGTTTGTTGAACCAGTTCTCCTTGGTGTCGGCGTAAGCGGTCAGGGATTTGATGCCGATGGCGTCAAGCATCCCCGGCAAATGCAGGCCGGCCTTCAAACCGGTGGCCGTGGCGACCACCGTATCGGCGGCGATCTGCGAGCAGACCACCGAGCGCACCCCTTGCAGCCCGGCCAGCATCGACATGAAGAACGTCGTCGCGCCATAGCAATGCACCACACATTGCACGTCACGGGCCAGGGTCGCCTGCTGGATCTGCTCGATAGCGGCCTTGAAGTCGTACTGAGCCACCTGGTCACCGTTCCATTCGTGCTTGCTGGCCGGCAGCAGGATGCTCACCCGCAAGTCCAGCAGCCAGACGTCGTACTCGTGCTTGCACAGGTACTCCAGCAGGTTGGTGTGGAGGGTGTCGGTGGAGAAGATATTCGAACCCACGCCCAGGCCATGCACGAGCATCACCGGCCCCTTGGCGCCGGCCTGATAACGGGTCAGGCGTAGCTGGACGTTGTCTTCGGTCTCGAAGAAATGCACGGTCGGCGCTGGCGCATCCAGCGGCCGCTTGATGCGCGGCGGCGCATCCGGGTTGAAGTAGATATCGCCGGCGAACACCCCACCGTAACTTTCCCACAGGATGCCGGCGAAAAACTTGCCAAACCGCGCCAGCGCCTCCAGGCGCTCACGCTCATTGCGGGCGTTGAGCACTTTCATGGTGGTCATCTGCTTGGCGAAGTCGGCCGGCAGAATGTGCATCACCCCCGAGCCGAGCACTGCACCGGTCTTGTCCGGCCCGCGATACAGCGTGACGTACAGCGTGCTGGTGTCGTGCCAGATGTTCAGCACGCCATTGTCCTCGGGCACGGTCTTGAAGGCACTGAAGAAATAGTCGCTGCCGTCCTCGGCGGTCAGCTTCATGTCGTAGTTCATGTGCCGCACACCGACCTGCTCCTGGTACTGCTCGAACAGGTTGAACACGCCATTGCTGGCGACCAGTGGCTTGGGCGAGAGCAGCGGCGCGTCCAGGGTGCCGACCAGCGTCGCGGCGTGCGCCGGCTCCTTGATCATGCGGTTGAGGTCGTCGGCCGTGATCGTCAGCGTGAATTCGATGGACGAGTTGTCGGTCTTGCCGCGCTTGGCGGCGGTTTCGTAAAGCGTGAGATCGGTGCCCTGAGCCTGGGTGAAGGCGGTGGAGAAATAGCCTTTCATGGTTTCGGTGAATTGCACGCCGAGGGTCGGCGCCGCCACCGGTTTACGCGGTGCCGAAGGCAGCGTGTAGTCGATGATCCAGCCCCGATCCGCCGCCAGCAGCCCCATGTTGCGCTCGCTCACCGCCGAGATGGTCAGCAGCGGGTTGACCGCCAGGGAGGTCGGGATCACCGCGCCGTCGGTCACGTACAGCCCAGGGTAGACATCGGTACCGCTGGCGCCGCTGAACACCTGGCCCTTGTGGTTGACCACGCCTTGCGTCGCGTCTTCGCCCATCACGCAACCGCCCAAGGGGTGGACCGAGACGATGCTGTGCTTGAGCAACTCGGTCCAGATCGGGTTCTCGACCCAGATCCCGCCCAGGGCCTTGGTGCTCTGGTGCAGGCGCTCGTTGCCGAGGGTGACGTTTTCCTGTTCGCCGACGCCCGGCCAGTCGATGCGCAACTGGTCCTTGGGGTCGAGCACCATGCGCCCCTTGCCGTTGTCGTGGCTCATGATCAGGTAGGTCTGCATGTTGTGCAGCGCGCCGTAGTACGGGCCGCGCACAAAACTCTCGGCCTCCCGGCCCTTGTACTTGAGGCTGGCACCGAAACCGGTGTCGGTGGGCACGCCGATCATTCCGGAGAACGCCGCCATGCTCGGCACCATTGGCCGACCGAGGGCGCCGGGGATCGAGCCCTCCTCGATGACCATGCGGCTGCGCCAGTCGCCTTCGGTGCGCATGTCGATGACCGAGGTGATGCACGGCCCTACCGGCTCCAGCTCCTTGGCCGAATGGGCGCCGAAGCCGATGCCGTTGATGGTCTGGTCGCAGTTGTGACCGAAGCCGAGGATATCGCCGTTGCCGCTCATGTTCTCGCCCAGTTGGCTGGACATGACCAGGCCTTTGTCCCGGGAACGCAGCATGATCTCGGTCGAGCCCAGGGTGCCGGCGGACACCACGACGACGTCGGCGCGCACGAACAGCGTCGGTGCCGAGAACAACTCACGGCCACTGTCCAGGTATTGGAAATGCACGATCCAGCCATTGCCGTCGCGCTCCAGGTGCCGCACTTCGGCCTGGCAGAAAATCTCCGCGCCGTGGTTCCAGGCATCCGGCAGGTAGTTCATCAGCGTGGTGTTCTTGGCCTTGTTGTTACAGCCCGAGACGCAATCGCCACAGCCGTTGCACGGCAACTGCTCGACCCCCACGTGGTTGAGGTTGTTGGGCAATTTGTCGAACGTGACGTTGATCGGCGGCTTGTAGAAATGCGCGCCCTGCTTGAGGTAATCGGCCGATTTCTTGTGAGCGTCGAGCTTGGGCAGGTTCGGCGCCGAGGCTGGGTACGCGTTGGGCTTGAGCATTTCCCGGGCGCGCGCGTAACCGTCCTTGAGCAGCGTATCGCGGTGTTCACGCACCGCTTGCGGCCAGCGCGGGTCTTCGAACACACCCGGTTCCGGTTCCAGCGAAACGTTGGCATTGATCAACGAGGTGCCGCCCAGGCCGCAGCCGACCACCACGTTCTGCTGGGCGTTGACGTGCAGGTCGAACAAGCCGGTGCGCGAACCGATATGGCCATCCGGGTCATGCACCTGCAACTCCTCGGTGGCGGCGAGCATGGTGTTGGGGTACTCGCCGGGCTGCATCTCCCGCCCCCGCTCCAGCAAGCACACGCTGCGCCCGGCGCGGGACAGGCGTGAAGCAGCAATGCCGCCGCCATAACCGGAACCGATGACGATAACGTCGTAGTGCTCCTTGATGTCACTGATGGGGGTCGAGATCCGTGTCATGTTCAAGTCCTCTCAGGCAGATGGGGCAACTCTGCGGTTGCCTGTAAATCGAAGGCGTGCGAACGCCTGGCCACCGTCCCGTACGGATACGCGCGGCAGTCAACGGTGTTACGGCGAAAACTCGGGCGGGCGAAAGCGCTATTGACGGGCACGCTGGTTGGCCGCACGGCGACGAATGCGTCGGGGCAGCAACGTGGGCGGCGTCGGAGTGCAAGTCACCGATGGAGGCAGGTTCGGGCGAGGGTGTTGGCTATCCATCCTGTGTTCTCCCTGAACCGGATGTGGATAAAAGACAATGTCCTTGTGCCTTGGAGTGAAGACACGCGACCGATGCACGTCAAGGAAGTTCCTTAGAACTGTATGAAATTTGATCTATCGCGTTTCGAACTATACCCGCTGGGATGCGCAGCCGTTCGTGAACACGTTATCCACAAGACAACCCACAGGTAATGGGGACAAGTGCGGCTCAAGAACAGCGTCATCCGCCTGCAGCGCCTGGACACCGTGGTTTTACACAGAATAAGAGCTGTTCCATCATATCGATTACTTTTTGATCAGGCGCTTGAACACCTTGATCTACCTGGCGTGCAGGGGGGGAGCAAACACCTTATCCACAGAAGCACCAACAGTGTTTGGGGGTAATTTTGACGCCCCTGTGGAAAACCTGCCTAACGCCAGGTAAATCCACGTTTTCTGGATGATTTTCAGATCGAACAGGCGAATTGATCACTTAGTGATCAACTGACTGAAAGGCTCGGTCTGTATGGCCTGTAGACGATAGCGAACATCTTATCCACAGAAGCGCCAACAGAGATTGGGGGCAACTGTTGATGATCAGGCGTCGTTACTCACAAGGAAAAGCCAATAAAAACCGTCGGTTAGACTGGTTATTTATTGAGCATAGGCTTGAAAGGCTTGAGCTGCGCGGGGTGTGGGCAGGGGCGAACAGGTTATCCACAGAAGCGCGCACAGGGATTGTAGGTAAACATCTATCCCCTGTGGGAGCGAGCCCGCTCGCGATGGCTGAGTGTCAGTCGATAGGTTACTCACTGATAAACCGCTATCGCGAGCAGGC
>NZ_JAGGOF010000082.1 GCF_018614775.1 Pseudomonas fluorescens | reverse complement strand
AACTACCTTGAAAAACGCCGCCACAGGCGAACGCAGGAAGTGTTGGATCTCCGCAATGTTGAGTGTTGCCCCCTCTATGGAACCAATAGAGTTAAGACGCGCCTCAAGAAAAGCACTGAAATCACTCGCAAACTCAAGACAGAATTGGGCCACATCCACAGCCGGCGCCGGAATTTTAATAAGCTCACCACTAGAACCAAACCGGTAAATGTCATTTGGTACGTAGTAGCGTCCGTCTGACCATGCGCTTATCACCGGATTACCATCATGAGTAGCTGCATTCCTGCTGAGCCACATGAACTTCCCATGCCGCAGATTTTCGATATCACGCCATGTTATCTTCGGCCTCAGAAACGTTGAGCCGCCGTCCTTGAGAGTTTGAACAGTGTTACTAAACGCTGAGAATGCGTAGACGATCCTATTTTCCGTAGGTTCGTTTCCCTGCTGCCCATTGCGGAATCTGTGCATTGATTGATCACAGCATTCGACGACTGAGTGCAAGCAAAAGTCAAACTCTCCGATCTTCGATTTGAAGAAGCTGGACACCCAACGGCGATGCTGATCTTGCGTTAGGCTCATGTCATCCTCGTCTAGGTCGCCTTCCATTTCGTCTCGATTCTGAGTGAGAATGATTGCTCCCGCCACTACTTTCAAATACTCGATTACGAAGAAAATGCCGTTCGTCATCACTCACGTTGGGCTTTACCTTGCCTTCCGACCAGATGGTATTCCAAACGATATTCCACACAAAAACAACAACGGAATAACTTTTAAAAACAACTGAATACATCCGTAGTTCAACTTAGCCCGGCACAAAAAAAGACGTCCCCCGGACGTGTTTTTTTGTGCCTGAAATCCAATCCGTACCAAGCTTCAACTTCTCCTGACGCCCACGGAAATCCACCCCAACCCGCGCAGCCTTCAAGACGCTCCCCCAAGCTCTTCAGCCGCCGTTGCGCCTTTCTTGCACCCGCCCGTCAGCCCATTTCCCCGCCAACAACCACCTCCCGCACAAACGCCTCATAACTCCGCAACGACCGCCCAATAACCCCCTCAATCCGCTCCACCGTCCCCCCAGCCGCCCGCATACCAAACGCCTGAATCCCTTCCATCATCAGCCGCATGTCATACGCTAACCAACCGGGCCCATACGAAGCCAATTGCCCTTCAAAACCCGCAACGTCATCCCCGCCATAAGCAATTTCCCGCCCCAGGGCCGCGCTCCAGATCTTCGCCACCTCCGCACCGGTCAGCGCTTGCGGCCCTACCAACTCCAGCGTCAAGCGGTCCAGCGCCGAGGGCGCCCTGTCGCGTCGCAACAGCTCGGCAACGGCGACGGCGGCGATGTCGCGCGTATCGATCATCGAGACGCCCGCTGAACCGATGGGCATCGGGTAGACCGAGTAGTCCTGGATCGCTTGCAGAACCATGCGATCGTTTTGCATGAAGTAGGCCGGTCGCAGGATGGTCGCGGGGATGTCGAGGCTTTCGATCATGCGCTCGACCGTGTGTTTGCCGGTGAAGTGCGGGACGTTGGTGAACGTGTCGGCATGGATCACCGACAGGTAGACGATGCGCTCGATGCCGGCTTCGCGTGCGAGGTTCAGGGTGATGAGGGCCTGGGTGACTTCGTCGGGCGTGACGGCGTTCAGCAGGAACAGCGTGCGCACCGAGGACAGTGCAACGCGCATCGAGGTGATGTCGGTGAGGTCGGCGACGACTTCGGTGACGCCTGCCGGGAAGGCACGTTTACCCGCCTGGCGCACCAGGGCTTTGACTTCGGCACCGGCGTCCGCCAGGCCTTGGGTGATGAGTGAACCAATGGTGCCGGTGGCGCCTGTCACGAGAATGCTCATGTTGAAACTCCTGCATGGGTTGAAGGTGCGATTGCGTTCGAATGCCTTGCAGCGGTTCAGTGAAATGGCTCGGCAAGTTCGATGAGGAGAAAGTATTCCGTTGCACTTGGAAAACGAAGACCACAGAATCCAGACACATCGTTTCAAAAACGGAACACCATGAACCTGAACGCGCTGATCGATTTCATCCTCGTCGCCACCAATGAGGGCCTGGGGAAGGCAAGCCGTGCGAGCGGCATTTCCAAGGCGACGCTGTCGCGGCGGATCGCCGATCTTGAGGAGCAATTGGGTGTGAGGCTGATCGAGCGCAGCGCGCGCGGCCTGAAGCTCACCGAAGCGGGCGAGCGGCTGATGGCTCGAACGGAGGGCCCGCTGAGTGAAGTCAGCGAAGCCATGACGGCGGCTCGCGAAGGCCTGTCAACGCCGCGCGGGCGCTTGCGGGTCGCGGCGCCGGTGTTGTTTTCCCAGCTCGCGATGGGGCGCATCGGCGCTGAATTCTGCGCGGCTTATCCGGAGGTGGTGATCGATGTCGTGGCGGAAGATCGCACGGTCGATCTGGTGGAGGAACAGTTCGACGTCGCCATCCGGATCAACCCCAGCCCGGACAGCAATCTGGTCGGCCGCTGCTTCGCCAAGGACCGGCTGGTGGTCGTGGCGGCGCCTGGCCTACCCAAGCCCCAGCCCGGCGCCATCCGGGCCGTCCCCGCCATCGTGACGTCGGTTTTCCAACCCACCCAGTGGAGTCTCGATGGCGGGCAACTGGTCCTGGAGCCGATGCCAAAACTGCAATTCTCCTCGCTGCTGATGGTCCGCGACGCCGCTATCGCCGGTGGAGGGGTTGCGCTGATTCCGCAATCCATCGCCTGGCAACAGCTGGCCCGGGGCGAGTTGGTCGAGTGGGGTACGGTATTGGGCGCAGAGCCCGCGCTGTGGGTCTTGCATACGTCCAGGCGCCTGGCGGCCCCCAAGGTTCGCGCCTTCGTGGACTTCATCTGCGCCGCGTACCCGGACATGTCGCTGGTGTTGAGGGGATAGCACCGGCTCGCCGGGCCGCGCCGGTAGCGCCGACCGCTGAACAGCGGCCGCCCAGGCCTAATGCGACGACACGTAAACCGACGGCGACGCCGGTGCAGGCAAGGCGTACGTCGCCTTCATCCACTCGATCTCGGCCTGGGGCGTTCGGCCAAACAGCCGCTTGAACTCGCGGCTGAACTGCGAGGCGCTTTCGTAGCCAACGTTGAACGCCGCCGTCGAGGCATTCATGGCGTTGCGCAGCATCAACAATCGCGCCTGGTGGAGGCGCGTCGATTTCAGGTATTGCATGGGCGAGGCATCCGTCACGCTGCGAAAGTGCAGGTGAAAACTCGGCACGCTCATGTTGGCTTCGCGGGCGAGTGCCTCGACGTCCAGACGCTCTTGATAGCTGCTGTGGATCTTGCGGATGGCGCGGGTGATCTGACCGAAGCGGCCTTGGCGACTCAGTGCGGCGCGCATCGAACCGCCCTGCTCGCCGGTCAGGATGCGATAGTAGATTTCTCGCATCAGCGAAGGCCCGAGTATTTGTGCATCGCCCGGCGTGCTCATGGCTTCAAGAAAGCGCAGCGTCGAGGCGCACAACCCATCGTCCATCGGCGAAGCGTACATGCCCTTGGGCGGGGCCTCGCTCGGGCCGAGCGCTTCGTCGACCTGCAACATCAACTCGCTGGCCAGTTGCAGGTCCAGGCGCATGTAGATCGCCAGCATGGGCTCTGCCTCGCTGGCGTCGGTCTCCATGGTGAACGACACCGGGACGGACACCACCAGGTAATGCCGCGCGTCATAGACGTAGACCTCATCGCCCAGGTAGCCGCGCTTGCGGCCCTGGCACAGGATCACGATACCGGGCTCATACAGAACCGGTGTGCGAGTCAGTGGCCGGTTCGAGCGCAGGAAACGCACGTCCTCCAGGGCACTCAGGTTGTAGCCCTCGACCGGTGCGAGTTTTTCCATCAACTGCACCATGCGCGAGCTGCGCGAATCAGCCTGGGTCATTCACCTCTCCTTGCTGCTGGCCGCTCAGCCGTCGGTCGAACGGGTCAGCGACTCCCACTGATCAATCTCACTGACCGCATGCCTCAACTTGTCCCGCACCAGACTCAGCGCATCGCTGCCCAGCAGCAAATGGGCAGGCGGCGTCGGGCTGGCAATCACCTGCAACATCGCTTGCGCAGCTTTTTGCGGGTCGCCCTGCTGTTTGCCGCTCTTCTCTTCACGGGCTTTGCGTATCGGGTCAAAACTGGCGTCGTAGTCGGCAATGCTGCGCGGCGTGCGCTGCATCGAGCGACCGGCCCAATCGGTTCGAAACGAGCCGGGGCCGACGGCCGTGACGAAGATGTTGAACGGCCGCAGCTCTTTGCTCAGCGTATCGGAGATCCCCTCCAGGGCGAACTTGCTCCCGCAGTAATACGCGATGCCCGGCATGGTGATGGTGCCGCCCATCGAGGTGATATTGAGGATATGCCCGGCACGGCGCTGGCGAAAATACGGCAGGAATGCCTTGGTCACGGCCACTGCGCCGAACACGTTGACGTCGAACTGGCGCCGCATCTCCTCCAGCGGCGACTCTTCGAAAACGCCCTCATGACCGTAGCCGGCATTGTTGACCAACACATCGACCGGGCCGTGAGCGGCTTCTGCAGTGGCGACCACGCCGTCGATCCGCTCGAAGTCGGTGACATCCAGGAGGACGCCGTGAGCACGATCGGCAGAAAGTTGCTCGAAAGCCTGCAAGGCGGCCTCGCTACGCACGGTGCCGATGACACGGTGGCCGGCAGCGAGCGCTTCCTGGGCCAGGGCATTGCCAAAGCCACTGCTCACGGCCGTGATGAATAGGGTTTTGCTGCTGTGCATGACGAGCTCCAATCGGTAGGTACCCGGCCATGGTAGCCATCGACAACCGAGGCACCTATGCCGGTTTGCCTGGGAGCCTTGCCTATTTCTATCAGGGCGGAATACCTGAACCTACTCGTTAATCGTCCCTAAGCGCAGTATTCAACGTATAAAACTCATGCAGCTTTGCCTGCAGCAACTGCTTGTCCGGTAGTCGTGTCTGGTATTCGGCAATCAATGCCGGCGAAAGGCTACGATTGAGAGCGTACTCAACCACCTCATCGTCCTTGCTGGCACAGAGCAGCACACCAATGGCGGGGTTTTCGTGGGACTTACGTTCGTCGCGGTCCAGAGCCTCCAAGTAGAAACCGAGGTTGCCCAGGTACTCCGGCTCGAAGCGGCCAACCTTTAGCTCGATGGCCACTAGGCAATTGAGGCCACGGTGGAAGAACAGCAGGTCCAGAGCGAAATCACGCCCACCGACTTGCAGTGGGTATTCAGAGCCGACAAAGCAAAAGTCGCGGCCCAGCTCAATAAGAAAATCCTTGAGGCGGATCAACAAGCCCCGGTGCAAATCGGCCTCGGCATGGCCACCAGGCAGGTCGAGAAACTCGACCATGTAGGCGTCGCGAAACACCTCCAGCGCAGCGGGGTGAGTGTGCCTCAGTACTGCGGAGACTTTTGCCGGTTGGGTGACACTGCGCTCGAACAATGCGGCCTTACACTGGCGTTCCAGCTCGCGCTTCGACCATTTCTCCTGTATCGCCATGCGCAAGTAGAACTCCCTCTCTTCCGGGTGTTTGCTCTGGCTGAAAATGATCAAGTTGTGGGACCAGGACAATTGTCGCGCCAGTGGTGCGACTTTTTCCTCGGTACGGTAGGTCTCGTAGAACTGGCGCATGCGGAACAGGTTCGACCGGGTAAATCCACGCAAACCTGGTTGGGTCCGGGCCAGATGGTCGGCCAGTTGACTGACCACGGCATCGCCCCACTCGGCCCGTTCCAGTTTGCGGCTGATGTATGCGCCAACCTGCCAGTACAGCTCGATCAGTCGGGTGTTAACCGCCTGCATGGCCTGCTGTCTGGCGCTGTGGATCAACGCGAGCACTTCGTCGAAGCGTTCGTCCGCTGCACGATGAGGTGTGTTTGGTTTGCTCATGCGGACACCCGAGCCGATAATCTAGCCAAACGATCCCACCCCTCTGCGCTGATCTTCGAGCAATTACGCAGCGACAACCGTTCCAGCGGCAACCGCTCCAGCACCGAGACCATGGTTGACGTGAGTTGCGACTCCCCTGGGCCGGCTTCGAGTGTCAGGTCCCGCAGTGGCAGCCCGGCTAGGTGGGCGACGCCGGCGTCGGTCAACCAAGGGCTCTCATACAAGCCCAGGCGTTGCAGCGGCAAGTCACGCAGGCACGCCAAGTCGGCATCGCGCAGGTCCAGGCCGCTGATTTCCAGTTGCTCCAATGGCAGGCCCATTTCGACGAGCTTGCGCAATGTCTTGCCGTCCACGCCCTCACAGAAGCTCAGATCCAACCGCTTCAGCGGCAGGCCGGCCAGTTGTTTCAGTTCTTTCCAGCTGACTTCGTTCAAGGACAGGTCCAGCGACTCCAGGCCCAGCCCTTCAAGATCGCGCAAAGTCTGGGCGCTGATGCCTTGCACATCGCAGAGCCCCAGTCGCTTCAGTGGAAACCGGTGCAGCACATCGAGCCGCTCGATCATCTGTCGTGAACCTTTGAGATCCAGATCGGCCAGCGGCATGCCTTCGAGGCTTTCAAAATCGTCCTCGCACACATAGGCCGAGTGAAGCGAAAGTCGCTCGATGGGAAGGCCCCGGATGGCCTGGAGCATGGCGTCATTGGCGTAACAGTCATTCAGGCTCAGCGACCGCAAGGCCGTCAGCTCGCAGAGCCACGCAGGATCTTGCAGGATGGCCCCGCTGGAACTGATCGTCAGTTGTTCCAACGGATGCGTGCACAGGTGCCCCATGCCCTGAGCAGTCAGCGCCCCTGCGCAGTTCAACGTGAGTGAGCACAACGTGAGCGACGACAGCTCGCGAAGGCCGTCGTCGGTGATGTCGTCACAGCGGTTCAACGACAACGCTTGCAAGGGGGCGCTGCTCAACTGCCGGAGAAATCCGTCATCAAAGTCTTCACCGTAGGTGTCCAACTTGAGGCGACGCAGACGTTCAAGCGACGGGAGGCTGGTCGCATTATCGGCGCGGGAAAAATGACTGATCTCCAAGGTTTCGAGAGCCATGCCCGGCATACGCCGCCAGATGTCCGGACCGCAGCTGAACCGCGGACCGTTGAGTATCAGCGAGCGCAACGGCAACCCGGCCAAGGCGTCAAACCACTGTGGCTCGGCACCGTCCAGTTCCACCTGGTCTATCGGCAAGCCGCGAAGCTGCGGCAACAACGGGCCGAGGCGATTGCTGTGGGGCGTGGCGTTCAACTGCGCAATCACCGCCATCGCGGCCGGATCACGCAGACCGGCAGCGACACGCAAGCCCTCCAGTGAAACCTCTCCGGTGTCGAGCAGATCGCGATAAAGCGACGCGCGTGCCGCCACGTCATCGGGGGTGCTGGAGAGGTGGGCTGTCAGGGCTTCGCGGTTGGGGGTTGGCACGGTAGGCGTCCGAAGTGAGCATGCCGCGTATGCTGCCGCAAAAAATGGGTTTGATCATCGACCAAACCCAAATCTTTCAGCTTCTACCTCGGATCAACCGTATCCAGCGCCCGGTTTGCCAGGAGCTGGCCCAGTTCGATCAGCTGTTGCAGCCCCAACGCAAAGTGCCGTCGCGAGCCTTCCAGTTCGAATGCCAGGTCACCGGCCATGACATTGGCAGAGGCCAGGGTTTCGCTGAGGTTGGCCAACAGGCTTTCCGCATCGACGCCATCGACGATGGTGAAGAGCGGGTCTGAAGATGATTTTGCTTCGGGTTGCGCGGGTTTGGGGTTCAGGTAGGAATCGATCACGCGTTCGGCGTTCGCGTCGGCGGCGATGTCCAGGTGCAGCGGTGGAACGGGTGGGTCTGGGATGAGCTTGTCCATGGGGCACTCCTAACGTCAGTTGGAGCCGACACCGCTCGCGACTAAACGAGGTGGGGTGGCGGCTGTACGCAGGTTAGTCGACCGGGACGTTAGGAAACCGGCGCACCCGAGGGTGCCCTGCGCACAGCCACCATAAAATCAGCAACAACACTGTAGCCTGACTTTAAGGAGAACCTTGCGCCTAACGACATGCCGAGCGACTAAACCCGACCGCTGAATTGGCAGCGGTGGACAAAGACTAGGCACCGAAATCGGCAGGCGCAAGGGGTTGGGATTTTCTAGGAAATGTCCTGCAAGTCAATGGGGAAGGTGCCTACAAAAGGCATTTCACATCGAGCGAGCTTTGCTCCCACAGCCAGTCTGTCTTATCTCCCGCATGAACTTTTCTTCACCCCACGCACCCATGGGATTCGGTAAAGTCCCCTCGCTCATTCAAGAAACTAAGGTTTTAGCCCGCTCCCCCGCGGGCTTTTTTTTGCCTGTCATTCGGGGCGAGGGTTGAGCACTACCCTAGCTCAGCCAAGGCTGGCGCCACGGTCGCGGGCTGTTTCTTCATCAAAGGCTGTTCCAAGACCGTTCGCCCATAGAACACCAACGCCATCAACCAGCAACTCAACCAGACGAAAATCCCCGCCCAGAACGTGTGTGACATGTAGTGCCAGCCCTGCAGCACCCGCGTCGTGCCGTAGACAAAACCCAGCGCCAGCGCGCCGTACATCAGGGCTTTGGAATGACGCCAGCGGTAGCGGCGCGCGACGAAATACAGCGCCAGCATGGTGAAGCCGCCGGATGCGTGACCGCCGGGCCAGCAGCGGCCGTCACCGGCGACCTTCAGCAGGTCGAAGTTCTGGTACCACTCCTTGTGTTCGATCTTGCCGGCGTACTGGGTGGTTTCCACCGGGCAATACACACTGGTGTGGCCCTTGAGGTAATGAATGACGCCCGTGCTGAGGGAAAAGGCGAAGACCACGTAGAGGAAGTCACGACGGTGCTTGTGGGCAAACCGTAGCGGCCGGGTCAGTCTGGTTTTGTCCAACAGCCGCTGTATCCGCGCATGCTTTTCAGGCCGCAGTAGCGTCCAGGCGAATGACAGCAGCGCGCCGATGATGGCCGCTTCGCCGGTCCAGTTCGGAATGATCCGCGCCCACTTGTGAGTGATTTTCTCGAACAGTCGCACATGTTCCAGGGGGAATACCTGGTTCACCGAGTCATAGAACAGATCGCTGAAAGCGATGTCGATGCGGGTCATGTCGAACAGCAAGAACACCACGGCGGCGCAGAGCAGGGGAATTCCGAGATTGAGCCCGTAGAAACGGGAGCGAGCAGACGTCAGCATGGGCGGTCCTAATCGTGGGAAATTTTACTGAAAGCTCACCGAGCGCCAATCAGACGCTTCGATGAAACCGAGCGTGCGCGGCGCTTGTGGCTGAGCGGTGGAGACAAACAGCGAGGCGCCATAGCCAAACGTCGAGGTCGGTTGCTTGAGCGCGGTTTCCATCGCCTGCATGCATTCGCTGTGGGTGACCAGAATCAGATTGCGCCCCGCCACTTTGTGAGCCAAGGCATTGCGCAACAAGTCATGTCGACAATTGGCAAGCCACTCGTCACCCGCGCTCACTTTATTGAACATGAACCCGGCTGTCTGCGCAGTGCGGACCAACGGACTGTTATAGATGTCGGCCTTGTCCAGGCCCAATTGCTCGAACCGCGCACCGAGGCCCACCGCAACGCTACGCGCCCGGTCGGTGATGCCTTCAGGGTCATTCAGGCAGGCTGCCTTGGCGTGGTCGCAGCGCTCGACATGGCGCACCAGCACAATCATCTCGCCCCTGGCCCAACCATCGGCCAACGCGCGCGCGCCGGCAACGTTGCCATGGGCCAGGTCGGGCACTGCCGCCGGCGCCAGCAGCCAGAGGGTCAACGGGATCACCAGCAGCGCCGAAGCCAGGACCACCATGGCGTTCTGGTAGCGGACAAAGCGACGCGTATCAATCGAGCGCGTCAGGCCGAAAAGACTCAGTCTCAGTTCCACGTCAAGCCGCCCCGACGGCATCCACCCTGTGTTTTCGATGGCGCGACAATAGAGGGGCTGACGTAGGCAGGCAGTGAAACCAATGTGAAAAAAAGCTTGGAGCATGCGCCCGAACATCAATGAAATGCGGTCACCGGGAAAAAAACTTTCAGATCCGGGGACGGCGGCCGATACAGGCCTGCTACACATTTCTGCTGGTTCTTAAAAACAACAATCTCCCAGCCAACCGACGATCAAGCAGCACAACGTTCCTGGAGGATTTTGATGAACAGCTGGTTTGGCAACATTAGCGTCAACATGAAATTGGGCCTGGGCTTTGGCCTGGTGCTGATCCTGACCTGCGTCCTGGCTTTGACCAGTTGGACCAGCCTGGGGGGGCTGATCGACCGCAGCAACTGGATGAGTGACATCACCCAGCTCAACGCCGGCCTGACCAAGCTTCGCGTCACGCGCCTGCAATACATGTTGACCAACGGCGACGAGACCGCCGCACAGAATGTGCAGACCACCCTTGATGGTTTCGTGGCGCAACAGAACGACCTGCTCAGCAGCTTCAAGAGCCCGGAAAACGTCAAGTTGCTCAAGGAACAGAGCGCGGTCATCGGCGCCTATCAGGTTTCCTTGAATAAGATGCGCAGCGCCTACCGCACCGGCAACACCGCCCGCGATGCCATGGGGACGAACGCCGAGGCGGCCTCCAAACTGATCGAGGCAATCGACACCGACGTGCAGCAAATGGCCCTGAGCGACGAACGCTTCGAACAGTTCCGGGCCATCACCCAGGCCAAGCAGGCATTCATGCTGGCCCGTTACGAAGTCCGCGGCTACACCGCCAACAGCAACGCCGACACCGAGCGCAAGGCCATCGCCCAACTGGACGCCGCCATCGCGTCGCTCAAACCGTTGAACGAGCATTTTGCCAACACCCGGCAAGATGAGTTGCGCCAGTTGGAAAATGCCCTGGCCCAGTACCGCAGCGCCTTGCAGGCGTTCAAGCTGGCCACGGCTGATGTGGTGCAGGCACGCAAGGAAATGACCGATCAGGGTACGACCATCGTGGCCCTGAGCGAGCAGTTGTACCAGATTCAACTCGACCGCCGTGATGCCGAAAGCGCCCAGGCGCGTACCCTGCAATTGGTCAGCACCTTGTTGGCGCTGCTGGTGGGCATCATCGCGGCCGTGATCATCACCCGCCAGATCACCGGCCCGCTACGCGACACCCTGGCCGTGGTCGAACGCATTGCCGGTGGCGACCTCTCCCACACTGTCATCGTCACCCGCCGCGATGAACTGGGCGTATTGCAACAAGGCATCGCCCGCATGGGCGTGACCCTACGCGACCTGATCAGCGGCATCCGCGATGGCGTGACCCAGATCGCCAGCGCCGCCGAAGAATTGTCCGCCGTCACCGAGCAGACCAGCGCCGGGGTCAATAGCCAGAAAGTCGAGACCGATCAAGTCGCGACCGCCATGCACGAGATGACGGCCACGGTGCAGGAAGTTGCCCGCAACGCCGAAGAAGCTTCTCAGGCAGCGGCTGCGGCAGACGGCGAAGCCCGTATCGGCGATCAGGTGGTCAGTGAAGCCATCGCCCAGATCGAGCGCCTGGCCAGCGAAGTGGCGCGCTCCACCGACGCCATGAGCGTGCTGCAACAGGAAAGCGACAAGATCGGCAGCGTCATGGACGTGATCAAGGCCGTCGCCGAGCAGACCAACCTGCTGGCGCTCAACGCCGCGATCGAAGCGGCACGCGCCGGTGAAGCCGGCCGTGGTTTCGCCGTGGTGGCCGACGAAGTCCGTGGCCTGGCCCAGCGCACGCAGAAATCCACCGAGGAAATCGAAGGCCTGGTGGCGGGCCTGCAAAACGGTACGCAACAGGTGGCCGCCGTGATGAACAACAGCCGCAGCCTCACCGACAGCAGCGTAGCCCTGACCCGCAAGGCCGGCGTATCCCTGGGGAACATCACCCGCACCGTGTCGAACATCCAGTCAATGAACCAGCAGATCGCCGCCGCTGCCGAACAGCAAAGCGCCGTGGCCGAGGAAATCAGCCGCAGCATCATCAACGTGCGCGACGTGTCCGAACAGACCGCCGCCGCCAGCGAAGAAACCGCCGCGTCCAGTGTTGAACTGGCGCGGTTGGGCAATCAGTTGCAGATGATGGTGAGTCATTTCAGGGTTTGACGCCGACCCAAGACGTCACACCTGTGAGGTCTTACCCACTGTGGGAGCCGGGGTGGCGTACGAAAACAGGTTTCGCTATGCAACCCTGTGGGAGCGAGCCTGCTCGCGATAGCGGCGGGTCTGTTACCACGATGTCGCATGTGTTGCCGTCATCGCGAGCAGGCTCGCTCCCACAGGGGCTTGCTGTAGCACACCAAAATGCCATTCGCCTCGGACCCTTTTGGGAGCGGCTTTAACCGCGAAAGCGGTAGGTATTCACTTCGATGCTGGCTGACTTCACAAGGCCTTCCATCCGCGCCCCCTCCAATCGCCCTTTCGTACGCATCTCCCAGCCTCGGTCCTACCGTTTTTTTCTGCGCGCTCCTGTACGGTTTTTTCTTGGACAACGACATTCCGCTCGAACAGGAGATAGCGCCACATGGACGTCAGCAACGACTCGCTGTTACACAGGCTCGTCACCTTCCCCGACGACAATGGCAATGCAAACACCAGCTTCAGAACAGCCTTGCAACGAATGGGGTTGAAGTCGGTATTCGACATCGTGCGCATGGGCAAGGCGCCGTTCGCCGTCGAACTCGCCCGGCACTGTGATACGGATGCCGGGCAGACCTATGACAACGCAGCGAGTTACGCCCAGCAGATCGGCCGTCTTTACCAGCAACAGCAAATATCGTCCGGCGATACCCGACGTCGCGTTGGACGTGGCCTTAAGGCGGACTCAACGCCGGACTCCGTCAGCTATCAGTCGCTGTTCAAAGAGAACTGGGACCAGTTCTGCAAGGACGGCGACATCGCGGCCATCGACTCACCCGTGGCTTACCTGCGGGCGCTGTATCTGTTTGCCGGGCAACTGGAAAACGCATCGTCATCGCTCCACAAGATCACCCTGGCGCAAAGGCGCCCGGACCTCAAGGCGCTGATGCTCGATCACCAGAGTGCCTTCGTCGCGCAGCCGATGCTGGGCATCGTCAATAACACCCTGCGTAGCGCGATCGAGGCTCATATCGCCAACGCCGGCAAGACCGTCCACCAAGTCTTGTCGAGCGAACAATATCCCTTCTCCCTGCCCTACGACCTGCATCATCACCAATGCCTGCTCGGGCTGGGTGCAGACAAACCGGCGCTGGGTGAATTGAACTATCGGATAAGCCTGGCGCTGCCGTTCTCACCCGGCGACGCAGCTTACGGGCGCGTTTCACAATCGCGAGTCGAGGCGCAAAAACTGCTGTCCGGGCTCAGCCCCGAGCAACAGAAACTGCTACTCGCACCGGTCAGCTCAGACGGTGAACTCCGTGTCCTGGAGAAAAGCTATGGCACTAAGGACACCCGTCGCCTGCATGAGCTCACCTTCTTCAAGGAACGCACCGGGTTGAGCACCGAACAGGTCGAGCAGTTGCTGGCGCAAGGCACCTACTTTCCGCGCACCTCGACCAACAGCCCTCCCGCCACTCGTTCCAATTACGGGAGCGGCTACATCAACGGGCCTGGAGGGACACCGGCCCTGGCGATTGTCCAGCCCGCGAATACCCTTGGCGGCACGTCCCGTGAACGTTTCGCCCGCATGCAGCGAATGATCCGATTGCAGCGCTGGACCGACATGCCCGTGGCAGAACTGGACACGCTGCTCGTCAACGCGTTGCGCTCGGAATACAACGACGACATGACGCTCAATGCCAACACCCTGCGCACGCTGGGCGTCTATCGGTATCTGAACCGTCGCCACGGCATCGCGCCTCAAGAGTTCGCTTCGCTGCTGCACGACATGCCGATTTCCGCTTGCGGCCAGCAGGTTCCGTTGTTCGACCAGGTGTTCAATCGCACTCAGTTGCTCGAACGCCCCCGGACAGAAGTGCTGGTCATGACGGATCTCAATACCTTCAGCTACCTCGGCGCCGGCCTCGGGCTTGGCATTACCCAGGATTCGCTGTTGCTGCTGGCAAAGCAGACCAAGAAGTACCATCATTCGTTCAAGTACGACCTGCCCACGGTCTCGTCACTCTATCGCCAGGCCCGCGTTGCACGGATGTTCGGGCTGTCCCCCGCTGAATGCACGATGCTGGCACGCGTGTTGGGCGGGTCATATTTTTGCGAAACATTAGTCACCGGTGCACTGAACGCCACACCGTCCACATCCTCCGACATTCTCGACGTGCTGATGGCCCTGGATTGGGCAGTCGACTGGCTCAGGCAGAACAACCGTGACGTGACCCAGTGGTGTCGGCTGTTCGACACAACCGAAGATGACTTGCCGCTTGATCAGAACCTGGAAGAACGCCTGGCGATAATGCTGACGGAGCCTATCGATCCCGGTGATGAACAGCGCCTGGTGGAAACCCTGTTGCACGACCTCGTCGACTTGTCCGCCGAGTACATCCCTGGCGTGTTGCAAATGGCAGGCACCACCGCCGCCGAGATCGTCTCTGCCATCCAGGCGTCACCGGGGAAAATGCCCCCACCCTTGGCATCGTTACTGCGTACCGCCCAAGCGTGCCACGGCTTGCACCTGAGCAGCAGTGCGCTGCAACGGCTGATCAGCCATCCCACCTGGCTGGCGCCCAGCAGCCGAGGAACGCTGACGCCTCACACCCTTTACCTGCTCGAACGCTTCAGTCATTGCGCCCGCCATCAGGTCCGGTCGGAAGAACCGCTGCTGCATTATTTGCAGTTCGCCAACCAACCGGGTTCGGCGGCGGACACCAATCGCCTGCTGGCCGACCTGCTGAACTGGGACACAACCGAAGTAAGCGACCTGACCGCCCAACTGGTACACCAGCGCGCCCAGTCAATGGAAGCCGTGGATTGGGTCATACGCTGCCAGGCGTGCTGCCAGCGCACCGGCCTGTCGGCAGGCCTCCTGCTCAAGGCCTGCGCACTGAATGCCGACAGCGAAACAGCGGATTGGCGCACCGTCGGCGAGGCGTTGATCGCGACCTGTCACTGACCCGCCTTCTTCAACATTCAAGGATTGAATATGACCGTTGCGATTAAAAAGCAGTTGGATGAAAGCCTGCGCGATGCGTTGCTGGCGCTGTACCTGAACAAGGTCGTGCCCGATAACGCCGTGACCCGTAACCTGACGCTCAAGACCGCCGAGGATCTCTATGAATACTGGTTGCTCGATGTGCTGGTGAGCCAGGACGTGCCCACTACCCCCGTGGCGTGTGCAATCGCCAGCCTGCAGCAGTACATTCACCGCATCCTGATGAACATGGAGCCCGGCTACGACTCGGCAAGCCTGGCAGCCGAGCACCTGTCGACATGGCGCAACCAACTGCATCAGTACTCCAGCTGGGCCGCCCATCAGAAGCTGCTCTATTTTCCGGCGCTTTACCTGGACCCGTTACTCAGGGCCGACAAGAGCGACAACTTTCTACAACTGGAGAACGACCTCAACCAGAATCGGCTTCAACCCGATGCCGTTCAATCAGCCGTCATGGCGTACCTGACCCGGTTCGAAGAAATCGCCAACCTGAATATCCTCAACGGCTACATCGATGGCGAGGACTTTGCCAACGGCACCTATTATTTCATTGCCAAATCCCGCACGGAGAACAGCTACTTCTGGCGTTCGTTGAACATGACGCAGCGCCCGCTCGATGGCCCGCCACCACCCCACCCGGCTCCCGCACCAAAACTGGACCAGCCGGATCCGTCTGCCTGGTCGGACTGGGAAAAGGCCGATGTCCCCATCCCCGAGAACGCCGCCGAGCACACGATTCGTCCCGTCAGGTTCAACAGTCGTCTGTTTGTCGTCTGGGCAGAATGCATTCATCAGGACCCATCAGCCTTCAGCAGCGACCCCACCAATGCCAACGCGGCGCTACCCGACAGCCACCGCCCGCTCCTGCGCATGAGCTATTGCTTCAAAAAATCGGATGGCAGCTGGAGTACTCCGCGGGTCGGTCTGCAAGGCTATTGCGAGAACACGACACTTGGCAGCAAGGACGTGGACGCAATCAAGGCATTGATCGGCACAGTGGCTGAGCATCGCCGCCAAGGCTCGCACGAAACGTTGTTTCTGGCCTTGTGTGGCTATCAGCCCAAGACGGATTCGCGCATCACGAATGGCAACGACCTGACTTTCATCAAGTCGACTTGCATCAATAAGCACCTCACCCCGGAGCCGGATAGCTCCCCCTCTACTGCTGCCGAGAAAGCCCTCACGGAGGCCGCCGTCCAGCGCATTCAAACAGCGACGTCTACGGAAGTCGTGTTCACAGAAACCGACCTTCCCAGCAACATGGACGTCACCATGTCCGATTTCGAAGGTAACTTCGAAGGAGGCTATCGGGATCGGATACATATCAGCCACATCAAGAGCGCTTCCACGCTCAGGCTGCGTATGACGGCAAGCATCGCCTTTACCCAGGCAGGGTCGGTTCCAACCCGAACAAGGGACGAGATGCGATTGAGAGTGCATAACGCCCCTCATCGTGAACCGCAAATGACAATGTACCTGGTGGTGCCTGCCCAAAGCCTGCCACCAACGCCCTATATACCGCTCAGTGAGTTCTCGGGCCTTTATCTCACCGACACCCAGGCTCCGTTGGACCGCAGCTACAGGTTCTCCTTCGCACACGTGACTGATGCGCTTAGAGACAGTGAACAGTCGCCCGGTATCACGCTGCAGTCCAGTCACATGAACCTTGAAGGGAAATTCATTTCCACAGACGCCGTAAGAAACTTGATCAAGGTGAGCCGGGGTCGTAATAACAGCTCCCAAACCAGATACTCGGAAACCGTAACGCTGAATGCAGAGCACTCCAAAGCCATCAAAGTGGAGGGCGTCATGGTTTTCTGTGATGAGCCGCTAGACAAACAGTATGTGGTCTTCCGACAACCAAAGGCACCGAAGCCCCAGCCCCTGACGTACGAGGACCTGACGGTTGTGGCAGAGTCCGCTCCGGCAGAGCTTCTGCCGGATGCTTTTGAGTTCCCATGGCCTGGCACCGAGCTCAATGAAGACGGTGCCACCCTCTTTCTCGGGGTGGCGTTCGTGCATCCCCGAGAACCGACAAAGAAGCTCTATTCCATCCTCAAAGCCATCACCCTGAAGCGCCCCCTCAAGCGCCAACAACCTCCGGGCATAACCCAGGTCACGACGCCTGGCCTCGGCACCACCCAGTTCATCGATTTCGCCAGGTCCGCAGTCAAGAAAAGCGACGCCTACGACCGATTACGCCCGCCCATCCGGTTGAACACGGTGTTCGCCGCCGAACTGGTCCGTCGAGCCGAGAACAGCCTGGATGCGCTGTTCGACTTGACGACCCAACACCTGCCGGAGCCCTTCGTGCCCGGTGACTCAAGCAACTGGATGGATTTTCACGGACCTTATGGCCGCTACTTCACCGAGCTTTTCCTCTACGTACCCTGGCTGGTCGCCCAGCGGTTGAATACCGAGCAGCGATACGAGGACGCTGAACGCTGGCTGCGCCATACCTTCGATCCGGGTCGCAACAACGGTGACCACTGGAGAAGCGTGCCGTTGATCGATAACGGCAGGCCTTCTTACGCCAACCAGACACCCCATGATCCCCACCAGATTGCCCTCAGCCACCCGGTGCACTTTCGCAAGGCGCTGTACTTTTTGTACCTCGACATCCTGATCAACCGAGGCGACGCCGCGTACCGCGAGCTGACACCCGACAGTCTCAGCGAGGCCAAGCTCTGGTATGCGCGGGCACTGGACCTGCTAGGGCCTCGGGCCGAGGTTCAACCACTTGTTCAATGGCCACGCATCAGCCTGCAAACGTTGAGCGAAACCAGTAATGAACATCTGCGCCGGTTCGAGTACGCGCTGACAAACTCCACCGCCAACCACGCACTCCACTTGTTGGGCGAAAGCAGCTCGCCGCCGTCCCTGCCGGCCATCGATACGCCATATTTGCGCATCCCCTTCCATCCCGAATTGCGCAAGCGCTGGGACATTACTGACAGTCGCCTGCACAACCTGCGGCATAACCTCGACATCGCCGGCAAGCCGCTGCATCTACCGATGTTTGCGCCTGCTCTGGACCCACGCGCATCGGCCATCGCCAGCGGCATGGACCTTTCGCGCAGCGCAGCACCGAGGTTGCCGAACACCCAGATCCCACCCTATCGCTTCACCGCCGTGCTCAACCAGGCCCAGGCGGCAGTGGAAAGCCTGTGCCAGTTCGGCGCCGCCTTGCTCTCGCTGATCGAACGCAAGGAGCAGGCGCAGTTGCAGGAACTCCAGCAACAACACGCCTGGGACCTGGCTAAACAGTCCGTCGACCTGCATCGCCAGGCGCTCAACATAGACCGGCATAACCGCCAGGCACTGCTGGCCAGCCAGGCTGTCGTTCAGGGTCGGCTGCACCATTATCAGCAGTTGCTGGAGAACGGCCTCTGTGAAATCGAGACCAAGGCCAGTGAGTTGTACTTGAGCAGCGGCTCCTCGGAACTCGATGCATCGAACGCACAGGTCGTGGCGGGCAGCCTGATGTTGATGCCGAACATTTTTGGCTTCAGCGTGGGAGGCAGCCGTTGGGAAGGTGCGCTGCACGCTGCCGCTGCCTTGGCCCAAGGCGACGCCATCAGGTATCGCACCGCCGCCCAGAACCTCGACCGTACGGCACAATTCACGCGTCGTCGGGAGGACTGGACCCTGGCCCAGGATCAGGCGCGGCTTGAATTGGCTCAGCTCGACGCCCAACTGGGATCTTGCGCCGAGCAGGAAACCGCCACACGCCTGCAACTGCGCCTGGCTGAATCGAGCCTGAACCAAGCCAAGGCCAACTACGACTTGCTCAGCAAGCGCTTTACCAAAGCGCAGCTGTACCAATGGCTGAACAGCCAGTTCGCCGCGCTCTACCGCCAGGCCTACGACGCAACCTCGGCCCTGTGCCTGGAAGCTGAAGCCTGTTGGCAATATGAGCTGGCGGATTTCAGCACGCGGTTCATCCAACCCGGGGCCTGGAATACGACCTATCGAGGGCTAGGCGCGGGCGAGCAGTTGAAACTGAACCTGTTGAACATGCAGGCCCAATACCTGCGACGTCACGAGCGCGAGCTGGAGATTCGCAGAACGGTATCGTTGCGGCATCTGAAGGACCAGACGCCAAGCAGCCCTATCAACCAGGACTGGACGCACGTCCATGCCGCCTTGAAGGAAGGCCAGTGCAAATTCGAGTTGACCCACGAACTCTTCGAAGACGACTACAAGGACCAGCAACATTATCTGCGACGCATCAAAACCATCAGCATTTCCCTGCCGGCCGTTGTTGGCCCCTATGAAAACATTCGAGCCACACTGACCCAGACCGCCAGCAAGGTGTTCCTGGCTGCAGGTGATCGAGGCGAAGCCATTGAGAGCCGACGCGCCCACCCACAAGTTGCCCTTTCAACCGGTGTCGATGATAACGGTCTGTTCACCCTGAACTTCAACGATGAACGCTACCTGCCCTTCGAATACACCGGCGCCATATCCAAATGGCAACTGACCTTCCCGAACCCGGAAAAACAGAAGGACCTGCTTGAATCGCTGACCGACATCATCGTGCATGTCAGCTATACGGCCCGGGTCGGCGGAGGTTCCCATGAATGAACACAGCGCGCTGCCCGTGTCCGCGCCGTCACTACCCAAAGGTGGCGGCGCGATCCAGAGCATCGGCAAAGGCCTGGGCACTGTCGGCGTCCACGGCACGACGACCTATGAAATTGCCCTGCCGATTTCGCCGGGCCGTGGCTTTGCCCCGCCTTTATCGCTGGCCTATTCCAGCTCGGCCGGCAACGGCGTGTTCGGCATCGGTTGGGGCCTGTCACTGCCGAGCGTGGCGCGAAGCACCCGCCACGGTGTGCCTGCCTATGATGACGATGACGAGATCATCGGCCCCGACGCCGTGGCGTGGTTGCCCGAGCGCGATGCATGGGGCGCTATCGATGCTACGCATGTCCACCACTACAACAAGCTGGAACTGGGCAAGCGCTACGCGGTGGTCCGTCATCACCCGAGAATCGAAAGCCGCTTCGACCGGATCGAGCATTGGTCGTCGGCGGATGACAAACCCGGATTCTGGCTCGTACACGGTGCCGATGGCTGCCTGCATGTCTTCGGAAAAAATCCCTCTGCGCGTCGAGCTGATCCACGGGATGCGAGCCGTGTCGGCGAATGGCTGCTGGAAGAAAGCCTGAACGCCCACGGTGAGCACATCCTTTACCACTACAAGTCCGACACGAGCGCCCAGCGTTATCTGAGCCGCGTGAGCTATGGCAATTTCCAGGCCGATGCCGACCTTTACCTGTGGCACGCCGACCGGCTGGCGTCTGCGCAATGGCACTTCGAACTGGTGGTCGACTATGGCGAGCGGAGCACCGAGTACGAACACGCACCGCGCTATGAAGGCCAGCAATGGCTGGCCCGGGGCGATGGTTTTTCCAGCTTCGCCTATGGCTTTGAATTACGCACCGAACGCCTGTGTCGCCAGGTGCTGATGTTTCACCGTTTTGCCGGGGAATGGGGCCCCGATCCCGTACTGGTGCGCCGCCTGCTGCTCGGCTACCGCCAGACGCCCCAGGGTTATCACCAGTTGATCACGGCTCACGACCAGGGGTTCGGTGAGGCGCAAACCATCGATAACCGTCCGCCGCTCGAGTTCAGCTACAGCGCGTTCACCCTCCCCGGGGAGCCCAGCGCCTGGCAACCTTGGCAAGACATGCCGGGGCTCGACGAAGCCACGGATTATCAATGGGTGGATCTGTACGGCGAAGGCCTCCCCGGTCTGCTCTATCGGGGCGAGACGTGCTGGTACTACCGTGAGCCCCTGCGAGACAAGGCCGACAGCGATGACGTCGCCTACGGTCAATGGCGAGCGCTGCCGCGGCTTCCCGTGGCAGATCCGGCCAGCCCCGTGCAGCAAGCACTGATCGACCTCACAGGCGATGGTCGACTGGACTGGGTCGTCGCCCAACCGGGGCTGAGCGGTTTTTTCTCCCTGGGCCCGGATCGGGGCTGGACGGATTTCGCCACATTCAAGGCGTTCCCTCCAGCGTTTTTCAACCCGCAGGGGCAATTGGCCGACCTGATGGGAGCAGGCCTCAGCGACCTGGCGTTGATCGGCCCGCGCAGCGTTCGTCTGTACGCCAACCTGCGGGAGGACGGATTTGCCCCTGTCCGTGAAGCAGCCCGTGATGTCGAGGACGACACCCTCCCGATCCTCAGCCACTGCGCCAGCGAACTGGCGGCGTTCAGCGACGTCCTGGGCAGCGGCCAGCAGCACCTGGTGCGCATTCGCCACAACGAAGTGAAGTGTTGGCCGAACCTGGGCCGTGGGCGTTTCGGCCAAGGCATCGTGCTGGGCTCGCCTGACCTCGCGCACGAAAATTTCGACGCTTCGCGGATCCGCCTGGCGGACCTGGACGGCTCCGGCGCCGTCGACCTGATCTACCTGCAAGCGCATCAGGCGCTGATCTTCATGAACCGTGGCGGCAACGGTTTCAACCCGCCCGTTGCCCTGCCATGGCCGGGAGGCATGCGCTACGACGGCTTATGCCAGGTGAACATCGTCGATCTGCAAGGGCTGGGCTGCTCCAGCCTGGTCCTGAGCGCGCCCCACAGCGGCGGCCGACACTGGCGCTGCGATTTCGTCAGCGCAAAGCCCTACCTGCTCACGGGCACGAACAACAACACCGGCGCGGCCAACCGCATCCGTTACCGCAGCTCGGCGCAGGAATGGCTGGATGAAAAAGCGCAGAGAATGACAGCCGGCCAGCCCCTGACCTGCCACGTGCCCCTGGTTCTGCATGTGGTATCGAGCCAAACCCAAGTGGATGAAATAACCGGCAACCAGCTGTCCCGCCGCTACGCTTACCGCCAGGGCTACTACGACGGCAAGGAGCGGGAATTTCGTGGCTTCGGCCTGCTGCTGCAAACCGACCATGAAACCCACCCTGTCGATACCGATCCCCAGGGTTTCACCGCAGCCTGCCTGAAGAAGAGCTGGTTTCACACCGGGCAGGCACCCGACCTGTCGCGTAACGCTTATAGCCACGCCGACCCACAGGCCGTCGCGCTGGGCAAGACCGTACTCTGCCAATACCAGCCGGATACCGGCAACGACACATTCGTTGCCGCACCCAGTCCGGCAACGCTTGATGAAATGTCTCGCGCCCTGAGTGGCCTGTTGTTGCGCAGCGAGGTATTCGGCGTCGATACGCGCCTGAACCGCACGACCCTGTATTCGGCCCAGGAGAACCGCTATGGGGTGCGTCTGCTTCAGGCGCCCGAGGGCAAACGGGGTCATGGGCGGATGCTGCCGCTGCTGCTGGAATCGATCCATTATCAGTACGAAGGCTTGAGCGACGATCCGCAATGCCGGCACACCTTCAATTTGCAGCATGATGGGTATGGCTCGTTGACCCACAGCGTCGATGTCCATTACGCCCGACGTAAAACCGTCGACGACTTGCCCCCGTTCAATGACCCCGACCAGCAGCGCTGGTGGCGCGATGCGCATGATCCGGCGCAACAGTTTCATTACCTGACCGAAACCCGCGCCGAGTACATCCACTTGCAAGATCCGCAAGCCTGGCGCCTTGGCCTGCCTTATCGCCAGCGCACCAACGCCTTGAGAAAAGCCAAGGCACCTGAAGCTGACGGAATGAGCACAGCGGACATGAACCATGAAAAACTCAGCGAACTCACCCGAAGCACCCGCTGGATGTCCGCCAGTATGCTGACCGGCCTGTCCATTCAACGCTACAAACACACCTCGAGCGCAGAAACCCTGCCGGACGGTGTCGCCCACTTCGAGGCTCTGGCCGATCATCGGGAAAGCGCCGAACTGGACGAAACCGCGTTGCAAGCCTTCCACCTGTTACCGCAGGCCCAGCGTCCCAAAGGCAAGCTACTCGAAAGAAGCGGCTATCACCCCATGGATCTGTTTCTTCCCGAGACCCCTCCAGGCAAGAAGATCTGGTCAGTCAAAAGTGACTTCGCGACCTACGCCCCGCTGCAGGGTTTTTACAGGATCGAGACTTCGCAAGCGAGCAAGAGCCACGGCGTGACCGAGTACAGCTACGACCGCTATCGCTGCTTCATCACCGCGCTCAAGCTGCCCGACGGCTGTGTTACCCGGGTGCACCACGACTACCGTTCACTTCAGCCGTGGCGCATTACCGATCCCAATGGCAATAGCCAGGAAAGTCTCGTCGATGCCTTTGGTCAGGTGCTGGCCAGCACCTTCTACGGCAGTGAGTACAACAGCGTCGCAGGTTTCAAGCCGCTCGCGCAGTTCAAGCGGCCGCACTTCAACAGCCCCACCGAAGCGATCGAACAAAGCAGAGAGGCCCTTCAGGACGCCGCCACCGCCCTCTACTACGCCCCCTTCAGCTGGATGGGGCACGTGTCCAGTGCGGCCTTGGCAGATACCGACTGGTTGGCGCGCTGCGTGCTCAACGGTGACCTGCTGCCCAGCGGGCACATCTGTGCATCGGCCCGAATCCGCCTGATGGCGCTACAAGCACCCTCTCTCGACGATCTGAAACTGCAAAAAGAAATAGTGGCCTCGGCCCGTGAGCCGATGCACATTGCAGCGCTGGTGGCCGACCGTTATCCCGGCGACCCGCAACAACAGATCCGCATCAGCCTGACCTGCTTCGACGGCTTCGGGCGCACGTTGCAAAGCAAGCAGCAGGTCGAGCCAGGTATGGCCTACGTCGTCAACGCCCAGGGCGCGCTGACGCTCAATGACAAACGACCTCTGGAGCAAACCGCCGCGAGACGCTGGCGTGTCAGCGAGCGGGTGGAATACAACAACCTCGGCTTACCGATTCGCCTCTACCGTCCTTACTTCGCCGACCAGCATCGCTACATAAACGACGTGTCCTTGCGTCGGTTCGGTTATTGCGACCGACAATTCTACGATCCGCTGGGCCGCCCCTCCCACACGCGGCTTGCCAGTCAAAGTGGCATCTCCCCCATGCGCCGGCACACCCGTCACGCCTGGTACACCCTCGACGAAGACGAGAACGACACCTTGGAAGAGACCATGGCCAAGCATTACCCGACCACCGGAGGTGCGGCATGACCCCACACTTGCATCGCAAAACGCCGACGATCAATGCCGTCGACAGCCGGGGATTGTCCGTGCGGCAGGTCGCTTACTGCCGGCGCCACATGGACGACCCCGCCCAGGCGCGCATCACCCGACAGGCCTTTGACCTCGCCGGACGCCCCGTTGCGCAATGGGATCCCCGACTCTCCGGCGACGCACCGCAAGCCAACCTGACCACCGTCTACAGCTTCTCCGGCAAGCCCCTGCGGATAGACAGCCTCGACGCCGGCTGGCGCCTGAACCTGCCGGGTGATGCCGGCCAGATCCTGCGTTGCTGGGACCAGCGAGGGCACCGCTGGCGTACCTTCTACGATGATCAGCTGCGGCCGACCGAGGTCCAGGAACAAGGGACGCAAGAGGGCCTGCGCCGGATCGAATGCCTGCGCTACGGCGACAGCTCGCCCACCTCGGCGGCCTACAATCTCTGTGGTGCCCTGACCCGTCACGATGACAGCGCTGGCAGCCTGTCCATCAGCAACTATGGGCTAAGTGGCAAACCGCTAGGCCAGGCAAGGCACTTCCTGGTCGGTTGCGCATCACCCAATTGGCCGGCCGATGAAAAGGACCGCGACGGGCTGCTGGAACCGGGTAATGGCTACGCCACCAGCTGGCGCTACGATGCGTTGGGGCAGCCTATCCTGCAGGTGGATGCGGCGCAGCACCAACAGCGCTATGCGTTTGATGTCGCCGGCCAACTCAAAGCCGTGGGCTTGAAGATAAAAGGCTCTGCGACTGAGAAAATCGTCGTACGGGAGCTGGTCTACAACGCATCTGGCCAGGTTGAATCCCAGGTTGCCGGCAATGGCGTCATCAGTCGCGCCGCGTTCGACCCGGCCAGTGGTCGCCTGATCGCCCTCAGCGCGGCGGTGTCCGGCAGCACCTTGCAGGATCTGCGCTACACCTACGACGCGGTGGGTAACGTCACCCAAATTGAGGACAGGGCCCAACCGGTGCAGTTCGGCAGCAATCAGCGGGTCGACGCCATCAGTACATTCAGCTACGACAGCCTCTATCAGTTGATCAGCGCGACGGGGCGTGAATCCTCGGGTCTGACCGGCAACCCCAGCCTTGCTACGCTCAGCCGAGCACCGTTCGATGCCCGGCAACTGTTCAGGTTTACCGAGCACTACGAATACGACGCCGGCGGCAATCTGATCGAACTGCGCCATGTCCGCGACCGCAATCACTACACCCGGACCTACAACGTTGCCACGGCAAGTAATCGCCTCACGTCCTGGAACATCGGCCACTCAGCGCCTGACGTAACGGTTGGTTTCGACGATAACGGCAACCAGCAGACGCTCGGGCCAGGCCGGACGCTGGAGTGGAACACCCGCAATCAACTCGCCAAGGTGACGTTGGTCCGCCGTGAGGACGGACACGACGACACCGAACGTTACTGCTACGACAGCAATGGGCAACGGGTTTGCAAGATACAAACCACCCGGGCCGCGACGGTGACGCACACCCGGGAAGCCCGTTATCTGCCGGGCCTGGAAATTCGCACCCGTCCTAACGAGCGCCTGGAAGTCATTACCGTGCAAGCCGGTCGGTGCAGTGTCCGTTATTTGCACTGGACCGAAGGTCGCCCGGCCGGTATTGCGACCAGCCCGTTTCGCTACAGCCTGGACGATCACTTGGGGTCCAGCACGATGGAACTCGACGGCGAGGGCTGGCTGATCAGCCAGGAAAGTTACCTGCCGTACGGTGGCACCGCGTGGGCGGCGTCCCGCTCAGCCGTGGAAGCCGACTACCGGACCATTCGTTACTCCGGCAAGGAGCACGACGCCAGCGGACTGTATTACTACGGGCAGCGCTACTACGCGCCGTGGTTGCAACGCTGGATCAGTGCCGATCCGGCGGGGGCAATTGATGGGCTGAACTTATATTGCATGGTGGGTAATAACCCCGTGCGCTATAACGACCCGAACGGCCAGGACAAAGAAGAGTTCAACATCAGGAAAGAGATAGCGGCCTATCCAAATATTCTGTCCCAGGTCAACAACCGGCTCAGCACGCTGAACCACCAGCTGTACAACAGCATGAGTACAAAAGACATCACCAAGAGTGTCTTTCAGCGTTACGCCTACAACGCCTTCAAGAACGCGGCTTCGCTGGGTGCAGGGGCCTTGGCGGCGCCAGCAGGGCTGGTTGCCTCATGGTCGGCCATGAGCGGCACCGCAGCAGGTATCGACAGCCTCGCCGGAAAAATGGATGCGACGCGACATCTGCCTGAGTCTGTCTACCCACAAGTCAGCCGACTGGACCCCGACGATATCGAGCATGAAGGCCGGACAGCTTTTTATGACCTGAACGCAAAGTCCCGCAAAGCCATCAAAGACCTGGACCCGCGCGAAGCGACCGGGCAAAAGAAAATATCGTTGATGGTGACCAATTTCATCCTGACCAAAGTACTTCGGGTTCCGGGCGCATGGATCGCCAACTTCGAAGCGTCTACCCAGGCCACCAAGACCTCGAATGGAATTCCCGGACAAAAAATCCAACGCTTGAACGATGCACTGCTTGAGCTCGACGGATACCTGGAGCACGACGCCAATGCCATCAATGCAGCATTCGATCGACTTGGGGTGGAGGAGTTTTACGGCCCTGGCGCGAAAGGGATGCTGAACCGGACCCTGGACCAGATGACCGATCAAACCGGCACGGCAGGCGCCCGGACACTGCGCCGTACGCAGATGCAGCAGCAAATCAACGCCACTCGGGCAACTATCCAACGCGGACGGGAACTGCTGTTCAGGCTGAACCAATACAACCAGTCAATGGGTCGATACGCGGCCGCCTAGCATTCACGACAATGGGGGATCGGTGTCCGGGCATCTGCTCCGCAGCACGGGTTCAGGCACTGATCGCATCAGTAAACACCAGCCGATTACCGAATGGATCAGTGATGGTCATGTCCTGGCTTCCCCAGGGCATGGCCTGGATCTGTGGCCGGGCGAAGGTGTACGACTTGGCGAGCAGTTGTGCCTGGAACGCTTGGTTTTTTCACGCCTCTCAAACGTCGTGTACAGAACCGAATCCAAGACGCAGATCACCTTGGCGCGCCAGGAACCGTCCTCCCCTGCGCCCATTCGCCTGCCCCTCGCTGTAGCTCAGGACACCATTGACCCACACCCCATCGATGCCTTCGGCGGCCCGTTGCGGCGCGTTGAAATCGGCCACGTCACGAACAGTGTGCGGGTTGAACAGCACCAGGTCCGCCCAATGTCCTTCACGGATTTCACCGCGCTCTTTCAGGCCGAAGCGCGACGCGGAAAGACCGGTCATTTTGTGCACGGCGGTGTGCAGCGCAAACAGCCCGACGTCTCGACTGAAATGTCCAAGTACCCGCGGGAAAGCGCCCCACAAGCGCGGATGGGGAAACGGGTCTTCGGGCAACCCGTCAGAGCCGACCATGGACAGCGGGTGGGCGAGGATGCGTCTGACATCGCCTTCGTCCATGCCGTAGTACACCGCGCCGGCCGGTTGCAGGCGCACGGCTGCTTCCAACAGCGACACGCCCCATTCGCCGGCGATGTCGGCCAGGTCGCGACCGCCCGCTGAGGGATGCGGCGTCGACCAGGTGATGGTGATGCGATGGGCATCGGTCACTTGCTTGAGATCCAGCGTCGAAGAGCTGGCCGCGTAGGGGTAACAGTCACAGCCGACCGGGTGGTTCTTCGCAGCGTCTTCCAGCGCCGCGAGCACTTGCGGACTGCGCCCCCAGTTACCGGTGCCGGCACATTTGAGGTGGGAAATGATCACTGGACTCTGGGCGTGACGGCCAATCTGGAAAGCCTCGGCCATGGCTTCGAGCACCGGTTCGAATTCGCTGCGCAGGTGCGTGGTGTAGACCGCACCGAACCCACTCAACGCTTCGGTCAGTTGCATGACTTCGTCGGTGGATGCGCAAAACGCGTTGGCGTAGGCCAGGCCGGTGGACAACCCCAGTGCACCGTCCTCCAGGCTCTCACGCAACTGCTGACGCATGGCGGCGATTTCTCCCACACTGGCGGTGCGCAACAAATCGTCCATGTGGTTGCTGCGCAGCGCGGTGTGGCCCACCAGCGCGGCGACGTTGACCGCCGGTGCCGCCGCCTCCACCGCGCCACGATAATCGCTGAAGCGTGGGTACACGAACGCCTGGGCCGCGCCGAGCAGGTTCATCGGGTCGGGCGGATCGCCCCGCAGGCGCACTGGCGAAGCGCTGATGCCGCAGTTGCCGACGATCACCGTGGTCACGCCCTGGCTGAGCTTGGGCAGCATCTGCGGTTGGCGAATCACCACCGTGTCGTCGTGGGTGTGCACATCGATGAAACCCGGCGCCAGCACGCGGCCGGCGGCGTCGATTTCGGCAACTGCCCGTGCATTGCCGAGATCGCCAATGCGCTCGATGCGCCCGGCGCGAATCGCGACATCGGCGGTGTAGCCGGGCGTATTGGTGCCATCGATCACCCGCGCGTTGCGGATAAGCGTGTCGTAGAGCATGTCAGTCTCCCAGCGGCAGCTGATCGTCGCCGCCGCGGTAATCGTCCAGGGCGAGTTTGACTCGTCGCAGGCGTTCTTGATTGTCTTCGGGATTGGCCAGCGCAAGCTCGGTGGCGAGCACGTCGACGGCCAGCAGCATGCCGTAGCGCGCCGCCGTGGGTTTGTAGATGAACGAGGTTTCAGCGCCTTGCAGGGGCAATACCACATCGGCCAGTCGGGCCAGCGGCGAGTCGGCCCGGGTGATCGCCAGGATTGCCGCGCCGTAACTGCGGGCCAGCTCAACGGCATTGAGCAGTTCCGGGGTGATACCGGTGAGGGAGCAGGCGATCACCACATGCGCCTCGCTCAGCGAAGTGGCGGTGATGCGCATCATCACCGGGTCGCGGCACGCGGCGATCGGGTAGCCGAAGCGCACCAGCCGCACTTGCAACTCTTCGCCGCACAATGCCGACCAACCACCGAGCCCGAACGCATGGATCATCCGTGCCTTGCCAAGCATCCGCACGGCATCGGTGAACCGCGTCTCTTCGAACGCCGACAGATGCTGGCGCAAGGTGGATTCGATATCACCGACGATCTGCCCGTAAAACGCCGATTGCTCGGGCGCGCCTGCCGGGTCGAGGAACCGGCTGCCGACGCCGCTGGCCTGGGCCAGTTGCAAGCGCAGGTCGCGCAGGTCGCGACAGCCGACGGTGCGGGCAAAGCGCGACAAGGTGGCGCTGCTGACTTCGGCCCGCTGGGCCAGCTCATCGAGGCTGGCGGAGGCGGCAAACCCGACGTCGTCGAGCATCAGCCGGGCGATTCTTCCTTCGCCGGCGCTGAAGGAATCCTGACGGGCGCGGATCTGGTAGAGGATGTCCATGACGGCTCCTGTGGGGTGGATTGCGCTCAGAGCAAACGCGCGAGCCCGAGGGTCAGGCCGAAGGCGACCACGGAAATCAGGGTTTCGAGCACGGTCCAGGTCTTGAAGGTCTGGGCAACGGTCATATTGAAGTATTCCTTGATCAGCCAGAAGCCACCGTCGTTGACGTGGGAAAAGATCACTGACCCGGCCCCGGTGGCCAGCACCAGCAACTCGGGATGGGGGTAGCCCAGGCCGATCGCCACGGGCGCGACGATGCCCGACGCCGTGGTCATCGCCACCGTGGCCGAGCCCGTGGCGACGCGCATCAGGGCCGCGAACAGCCAGCCCATGACCAGCGGCGACAATTGGAATGCCTGGGCCAGGCCGACGATCTGCTGGGTCACCCCGGCGTCCACCAGGATCCGGTTCAAACCGCCACCGGCGCCCACCAGCAACGTGATGCTGGCTGTGGGAGCCAGGCATTCGTTGGTGAACTTCAAAATCGACTCACGGTTGAAGCCCTGGGCCAGGCCGAGCGTCCAGAAGCTGAGGACGGTGGCCAGCAGCAGGGCGATCACCGAGTTGCCGATGAACAACAGGAACTGATTGAAACCGCTGCCGGGCGTGGAGATCAGGTTGGCCCAGCCGCCGATCAGCATCAGGACCACCGGCAGCAGGATGGTCCCCAGCGTGATGCCGAACCCCGGCAACCGCGCGCGGGGTTCGCGCTCGAGAAACTGCCGCTCCAGCGGGTTTTGCGCCGGCAGCTGGATGCGCGGCACGATGAATTTAGCGTACAGCGGGCCGGCGATGATCGCGGTGGGGATGCCGACCAGGATCGCGTACAGCAAAGTCTGGCCCACCGAGGCCTGGAATGCCTGCACCGCCAGCATCGCCGCCGGGTGCGGCGGCACCAGGGCATGGACCACCGAGAGCCCGGCGACCATCGGCAGCCCGACCATCAGGATCGACACGCCCACGCGCCGGGCGATGGTGAACGCGATGGGCACCAACAGTACAAAACCGACTTCGAAGAACAACGGCAGCCCGACCAGGAAAGCGATGCACACCATCGCCCAATGGGCGTTGCGCTCGCCGAAACGCTCGATCAGCGTCTGTGCCATCCGCTCGGCCCCGCCGGACTCGGCCATCATTTTGCCGAGCATCGTGCCCAGGGCCACCACCAGCGCAATGTGCCCCAGCGTCTTGCCCACCCCGGCCTCGTACGCCCCCACCACGCCCGACGGCGGCATCCCGGCGAGCAGCGCCAGGCCGATGGACACCAGCGTGATGACAATGAACGGGTTGAGCCGGTAACGGGCGATCAACACGATCAACGCAATGATGGCGATGGCCGCGTAGACCAACAGCCAATATCCGAAAGCAGGGGCCATGCGGTACTCCTTGAACAGGGTCACGTCTATGAGTTGTGAAACTCATAAATCATTTCAAGGAATAATCTTCAAACGTTTTGAAAGTAAATTTCGTGCACGGACAAGACGTGTCGCTGACGGGCATTGCGAAGCAGCGCCGATGAAAATCCCACAACAAATTTTCATCCCCTGGCACCGGCTTTGTGGGAGCGAGCCTGCTCGCGATAGCGACGTGTCAGTCACCTCTCCATGCCGATTGACCAGGCGCCATCGCGAGCAGGCTCGCTCCCACAGTGGAATTTCCGTACTATCGCCTTCTGCTTTTGCACCATGTTCCCCCGGCCCCCTCAACCGGGGCCCTGTCAGGTAAACCATGAAACCAGCACGCCTTCGCGCCGACGTCCTCGCCGGCCTCACTACGTCTTTCGCCTTGCTCCCCGAATGCATTGCCTTCGCCCTGGTGGCCCACCTCAACCCGCTGATGGGCCTTTACGGCGCCTTCATCATCTGCACCTTGACGGCCCTGTTCGGCGGTCGGCCGGGCATGGTGTCCGGCGCGGCGGGATCGATGGCGGTGGTGATTGTCGCGCTGGTGGTGCAGCACGGCGTGCAGTACCTGCTGGCGACGGTGTTGTTGGGCGGATTGATCATGGTGGCGTTCGGGTTGCTGCGGCTGGGCAAGTTGATACGCATGGTGCCGCACCCGGTGATGCTCGGCTTCGTCAACGGCCTGGCGATTGTGATTGCGCTGGCCCAATTGGAGCATTTCAAGAATGGCGAAGCCTGGCTGAGCGGCGGGCCGCTGTACCTGATGGCCGGCCTGGTGGCGCTGACCATGGCCATCGTCTACCTGCTACCGCGCCTGACCCGCAGCGTGCCACCGGCCCTGGTGGCGATCCTCGGCGTCGGCCTGGCAGTGTACCTGCTCGGCCTGCCCACCCGGACCCTGGGCGACATGGCCCACATTGCCGGCGGGTTGCCGAGCCTCGCCCTGCCGGACATTCCCTGGAACCTGGAGACCCTGCAGATCGTGGCGCCCTATGCGGTGATCATGGCGATGGTGGGTTTGCTGGAAACCCTGCTGACCCTGAACCTGACCGACGAAATCACCGAGAGCCGCGGCTATCCGGACCGTGAATGCGTGGCGTTGGGCGCGTCGAATATCGTCTCGGGCCTGTTCGGCGGCATGGGCGGTTGCGCAATGATCGGCCAGACGGTGATCAACCTCAGCTCCGGCGGACGCGGGCGTTTGTCCGGTGTGGTGGCCGGGGTGATGGTGTTGCTGTTCGTGCTGTTCCTGTCGCCGCTGATCGAGCGCATTCCGCTTGCCGCGCTGGTGGGGGTGATGTTCGTGGTGTCGCAGCAGACGTTTGCCTGGGCCTCGTTGCGGGTGATCAACAAGGTACCGGTCAATGACGTGCTGGTGATCATTGCCGTAACCATCATCACCGTATTCACCGACCTGGCGGTGGCGGTGCTCTGCGGGATCATCGTCGCGGCGCTCAACTTCGCCTGGCAACAGGCTCGGGAGCTGTACGCCGACACGCACCTGGAGGCCGACGGCAGCAAACTCTACCGGCTGCATGGCACGCTGTTCTTCGCCTCGACCACGCCATTCCTCAACCAGTTCGACCCGGCCAACGACCCGGCCCAGGTCACCCTGGACTGCCGCCACTTGAGCTTCGTCGACTACTCGGCCATCGCCGCCCTGAAAACCCTGCGCGAACGCTACAGCAAGGCCGGCAAGCACCTGCGGGTGTTCCACCTGTCCGAGCGCTGCAAGCAGATGCTCAAGCGCGCCGGCGTGCACCACGACTGATTTCCATGCCTTCACAAAACCCTGTGGGAGCGGGCTTGCCCGCTCCCACAGGGTAAGTCACGAATGCGCGTGGAATTCCCGCGAGGCGTACTCGGCAAGTTTGCCCTGGATGAAGTCGAGGAAGCACTGGATTCGCAGTGCCAGCTGGGAGTTGCGGTAGTACACCGCATTGATCGGCTGGCGGTAGCCGCTGTTGGCATCCGCCAGCAACACCTTCAGCCGACCGGTATGGATGTCGTCACGGGTCATGAAGTCCGACAGGCAGGCAATGCCCTGGCCTTGCAGCGCCAAGTGCCGCACGGTCTCGCCGCTGGAGGCGCTGATGACCGGCTGGATCGGCCAGCGGTCGCCGTGGACATGGCGCAGCGGCCACTGGTTGAGCCCGTCGTTCTGGGCAAAACCCAAGAGTGCGTGGTCTGCCAGCTCGGCGACGCTGGTGGGTGCCCCGTGCTGCTTCAGGTACGCCGGGCTCGCCAGGATGTGCAACGGGCTGCAACCCAGGGAACGGGCGTGAAGCGTCGAGTCGGTGAGGGTGCCGATGCGAATGGCGATGTCCGTGCTCTGCTCCAGCAGATCGATAATCAAGTCGTTGCTGTTGAGTTCCAGCTGGATGTCCGGGTAGAGCCTGCGGAACTCTTCGACGTGAGGGACGATGGCGTGCAGCATGAACGGCGATGCAGCGTTGATTCGTAGCCGCCCGGCGGGGTTTTTCTGGCGCGATGACAGGCGCTCTTCCAGCTCATCCATCTGGTCGAGGATGCCCTTGGCCTGTTCGAAAAAATACTTGCCCTCCTCGGTCAGGTCCATGCGCCGCGTGGTGCGATTGATCAGCGTGGTCTCGAGCTTGGCCTCCAGGCGCGACAACGTGCGGCTGACCGCCGACGGCGTTTGCCCGACCTGCTCGGCGGCGGCCGAGATGGACCCGCACTCGATCACGCAGACGAAGATCTGCAATTCGTCGGATCTGGCTTTCACAGATGTCCTCTCATGACATGCACGCTCGCCACAGGCATCGTCGCCTTCAGTAAATCCCGATAGTAGCCGGGTTACCGCAAAAGGCCGAACACCTCGATCAGATGCTGCTCATAACGCGCCACATCCGCTTCGATGTTCGGACGCTTCATCACGTCCACGCACAGGAACGTCGGCAGCCCCGTCATCCCGAGAAACTGGTTGGCCTTGTGGAACGGGAAGTACACCGCGTCCACGCCCTTGGCTTCGAAGAAATCGGTCGGGTCGTCAAAGGCCTGCTGCGGGGCGTTCCAGGTCAGGGACAACATGTATTGCTTGCCCTGCACCAGCCCACCGCTGCCGTATTTCTGCGAAGCATCGGAACGGGTGCGACCGTCGCTGGCATAAAGGCTGCCATGGCCCTCGGTGAACACTTCGTCGATGTATTTCTTCACTGTCCACGGCGCGCCCATCCACCAGCCAGGCATCTGGTAAATGATCACGTCGGCCCAGAGGAACTTGGCGACTTCTTCCTTGCTGTCGTAGCCGCCGTCGATGAAGGTGGTCTTCACATCTAAACCGCCACGGTCCAGCACACTGACTGCCGTGTCGTGGAGGGTCGTGTTGTAGCGACCGTCGGAGTGGGCGAATTGTTTGCCACCGTTGAGCAACAGGACTTTTTTCATGGAGTGCCTCATCGGATTCCACGGCATGAGCCCGGAGGCTGCCAAATGGAAAGGTTGAAATGATGGCGGCAGACTACCGATGCGCCTCGCACGGAATAAGCCCCACGACGGCAAAACTGATTTGACTAAAACGCACGAATCGACACCCGATTGTTGCCATAGACTCCTGCTGAAATTCATTTCAGGAGCCGCCCGATGAGCGCGCAGCACGGTTTCATCCTTCACGCCAAGACCCGCCCGGAAAAAGCTGACGCCTTCGAAGCGCTGTTTCGCGCCTACGTCGAGCCGAGCCGCGCCGAGCCTGGCTGCATCGAGTACCACATGCTGCGGGACCAACAGGACCCAACGCTGTTTATCTTCTATGAGATCTGGGCTTGCGAGGCGCATCTGGAGGTGCACTCGAACCTGCCACACATGCAGCAATTCTTTGCGCAACGCATGGATTACCTGGAGCGCGATTTCGAGATCCGTCGCGTCGACATGCTCAGCCCGTCCTCGGCTAGCCGCTGATCAGCAGATGGCCGCCGAGCACTCCGAGGCCAATGAAAAACACCCGCTTGAACAACACGGCGCTGATCCGCTGGCGCAGCCATTGCCCCAGCCACATCCCCGTCAGCGCCGGCACCAGCGCCAGCAATGAAGCGCTCAACTCGCCACCCCCCAGGGCATCGCGCCAGAGCAGGCCGGCGGCCAGAGCCAGTGTCGACACGGTGAACGACAGGCCCAAGGCCTGCACCAGTTCATCCTTGTTCAAGGCCAGTGCTTGCAGATAAGGCACCGCCGGAATGACGAACACCCCGGTGGCTGCCGTGATGATGCCGGTGAGCAGCCCGCACAGCGGGCCGAGCCATCGCTCGACAGACGAACTTACCCGCAGCGTCGGCAACAACAAGCCGCTCAACGCGTACAACAGCAATGCCCCGCCCAAGGCCCGAACGACCCAGGCACCACCGGTCATGCCGATCCACAGCGTACCGAGCCCGGTGCCCAGGAAGATCGCCAGCAACAGCGGCCACAAGCGCCGTATCAGCGTTTGCAGGTGGCCGCCGAAAGCCAGTTGCCAGAGATTGGTCAGGGTCGCGGGTATGATCAGCAAAGCCGCTGCCTGCGTCGGTGCCATAGCCAGCCCGAGCAAACCCATGGAAATGGTTGGCAGGCCAAGGCCGATGACACCCTTGATGGTGCCGGCCAGGAGGAAAGTGCCGATCACCAGTAAAGTCAGCGCCAGACCAAGGTTTTGATAAAAAGTGATGAGTGTGTTCATGGGGCTATGGTGAGCGTTGGATGGCTGCATGCAAATGTGCCATATACTGAGGGTGCCTCTTGCCTGGAAAGAGGCTTAGAGTTTTGTTGAGGCTACTGCCGCCTTCGCGAGCAAGCCCGCTCCCACAGGGGAATGTATTGTCAAATGTGGGAGCGGGCTTGCTCGCGAAGGCGGCGCATCGGACACAACACAGGATCAGATTCCATGCATTTCGATCTCACCGACCTGCGCCTCTACCTGAACATCCTCGACACCGGCAACATCACCGCCGGTGCCGCTCGCAGCCACTTGTCCCTGGCGGCAGCCAGTGCGCGCGTCCGGGCCATGGAAGCGTCCCTGGGCATCGACTTGCTGGAACGCGGACGACGTGGCGTAACCCCCACGCCAGCCGGCAAGGCCCTGTCCCAGCATGCCCGCGTATTGCTGCAACACGCCGAACACCTGCAACAGGACCTGGCCGAGTACGCCGAGGGTGTCAAAGGCCAGGTACGGCTGTTGTGCAACACCAGCGCCCTGACCGAATACCTGCCCGAGCCGCTGGCCGGCTTCCTCAAGCAGCATCCCAACCTCGACATCGACTTGCAGGAGTTGCCCAGCTCACGGATCACCCACGCGTTGCACCAAGGCGCGGCAGACCTGGGGATCGTTTCCGACGCGGTGGACACCGGCAGCCTTCAGACCTGGCCCTTTCGCGACGACCCGCTGGTATTGATCCTACCGTTCGGGCATCCCCTGGCCGACGGCCGAACGCCGAGTTTCAGCGAGACCCTCCGCCACGATTACGTCGGTCTCAAGGCGTCCAGCGCCTTGGCGATCTACCTTGAAGAGCAGGCGTTGCACACCGGCATGCGCATGCAGATCCGCATCCGCGCCGACAATTTCGACGGGATGATTCGCATGGTGGCCCACGGCGCAGGCATCGCCATCGTGCCCAAGGCCGCCATCGCCCGCCGCCGGCCCGAGGCTTCGTATCAATGCGTCCCGCTGCAAGAAGCCTGGGCCCACCGGGCGCTGTTGCTCTGCGCCCGCAACTTCGAAGGTTTGCCCGCTTATGCCAGGGCCCTGGCCCGGCATCTGGCCGACTGAGGCGCGCTTCTGGGCAACCCGGTGTCGAACCCAGGCATCTTCCCGTTCATGCGGCGCGGTAGGGTGCGACTTCTCTTTCGCCCACTTTCGGAGCTCACATGACCGCCCCCATCACCGTCCTGCGTGACACCCACCCGCTGCCCGTACTCGACGCCTGCAAATGGGAAAAACTCGAAGGCGATCCGCACACCGTCAACCTCAACGCGTACACCAGCGAAGACGGCAGCAAGATCATGGGCACCTGGATCTGCACACCCGGCAAATGGCGCGTGGATTATGTGAAGTGGGAATACTGCCATTTCCAGGAAGGCTACTGCATCATCACCCCGGACGGCATGGCGCCGATCCACCTGCGGGCCGGTGATATCTTCGTCGTCGAACCCGGCATGAAAGGCACGTGGGAAGTGGTCGAGACTGTGCGCAAATATTTCGTCTTTGCCTGATGCAAAAACCGGGAGACCACCCTGTGGTCTCTCGGAAAGGTCAATGCTGACCCTTGTGGCAACCCACCGACAGTCTTTATTGCGGCTTGCGATAGCTGTTAACAATCGCCGAAAAATCCTTGCCGCCCTCGCCCCGCTGGCTCATCGCCTGATACAACTGCTGCGCCACCGCCCCCAGCACCACCGGCTGATGGGCCTGTCGTGCGGCTTCGGTGGCCAGGCCCAGGTCCTTGAGCATCAGGTCGGCGCCAAACCCACCGGTATAGCCACGGGACGCCGGCGCCGTTTCGATCACGCCCGGCCACGGGTTGTAGGTGTCCGAGCTCCAGCAACGCCCCGTTGAACTGTTGATGATGCCGGCCAGCACCTGGGTGTCGATTCCCAGGGCTTCGCCCAGGGCCATGGCTTCGCTGACGCCCACCATGGAAATCCCCAGCAGGAGGTTGTTGCAGATCTTGGCGATCTGCCCCGTACCGACGTCGCCGCAATGCACGATGTTACGGCCCATGTGCGCCAACACCGGTTGCAGCGTGGCGAACAACTCGGCGGAGGCACCCACCATGAAGGTCAACGTGCCGGCTGCCGCCCCGCCGGTGCCGCCGGAGACTGGCGCGTCGGCCATCGCCACGCCCTGCTTGGCAGCAGCGGCGGCGACGTCGCGGGCGGTCTGCGGGTCGATGGTGCTGCAATCCACCGCCGGCGTGCCGGCGGCGATCCCGGCCAGCACGCCGTCTTCACCGAGCCAGACACTGCGCACATGCGCAGCGGCCGGCAACATGGTGATCACCAGCGCGGCGCCCTTGGCGGCATCGCGCGGCGAGGCGCTGATGGTGCCGCCCAACGCCGCCAGCTCGGCCAAAACCGTCTGGTTCAGGTCGAACAGGTTCAGGGAATAGCCAGCCTTGAGCAGGTTGCGCGCCATCGGCGCGCCCATGTTGCCAAGGCCGATAAAGGCAATGTTCATTGTCCGACTCCTCAACGCAGGTTGATGGTGGTGTTCACGCCGTCATTGACGCTGTCATCGTCGAACCAGCGCGCGGTGACGGTCTTGGTCTGAGTGTAGAACTGCACCACCTGCTTGCCGTACGGTCCGAGGTCGCCGAGTTTCGAACCCCGCGAACCGGTGAAGCTGAAGAACGGCACGGGCACCGGAATCGGGATGTTGATGCCTACCTGGCCGACGTCGATCTCGCTCTGGAATTTGCGCGCCGCCGCACCGCTCTGGGTGAACAGGCCCGTGCCATTACCGAAGGGGTTGGCATTGACCAGGGCAATCGCCTGGTCAAGGGTGTCGACTTCCAGCACCACCAGCACCGGGCCGAAGATTTCTTCGGTGTAGATGCGCATGTCGGTGGTCACCCCGGAAAACAAGGTCGGGCCGACGAAGTTGCCCTGCTCGAAGCCCGGCACGCTGATATCACGTCCATCGAGTTCCAGCTTGGCGCCTTGTTGCACGCCGCTCTCGATCAGTTCGAGGATTCGCGCCTTGGCCCGCTTGGAAATCACCGGCCCGACGTCCGTGCCCGGCTCGCTGCCGGCGTTGACCTTGAGCTTCTGCGCCAACACCTTGAGCTCCGGCAGCCATTGCCGGGCCGCACCCACCATCACCACCACCGAGGTGGCCATGCAACGCTGCCCCGCCGCGCCAAAACCGGCACCCACCAGGGCGTTGAGGGTTTGCTCGCGATTGGCGTCCGGCAGTACCACCGCGTGATTCTTGGCGCCCATCATCGACTGCACGCGCTTGCCATGGCGGCCCGCCAGGTCATACACGTGGGTGCCGACCGCCGTCGAACCGACGAAGGACACCGCCTTGATGTCCTTGTGGGTACAAAGTGCGTCCACCACATCCTTGCCACCGTGTACCACGTTCAGCACACCCGCCGGCACGCCAGCCTCGACGGCCAGTTCCACCAGGAGCATGGTCGACAGCGGATCCTGTTCCGAAGGCTTGAGCACAAAAGTGTTGCCGCAGGCGATGGCCATCGGGAACATCCACAGTGGAATCATCGCCGGGAAGTTGAACGGAGTAATGCCAGCACACACTCCGATCGGCTGGCGCAAAGTGTAGGTATCAACGCCACCGGCGACGTTCTCGGCGAACTCGCCCATTTGCAGGGTGCCGATGGAACAGGCGTGCTCGACCACTTCCAGGCCACGGAAAATATCGCCTTCGGCGTCAGCGATGGTTTTGCCCTGCTCGGCGCTGAGCACCGCGGCAATGCGCTTGGAATGCTCGCGGATCAAGGCCTGGAGCTTGAGCATGATGCGCATCCGCGCGCCAATGGGCGTCAGCTTCCAGGTCTGGAAAGCGCGCTGGGCAGCGGCGATGGCGGCATCGACCTCCGCGGCGGTGGCGAATGGGACTTTCGCCAGGACCTGCTGGGTGGCCGGGTTGACGATGTCGTGCCACTCGCTGGACTGGGATTCAACCCATTCGCCATCGATCAACAGTCTGACGGTTTGCAGGGCGGTGTCGCTGGGCGTAAGGGAAACATTCATGCTGGCCTCCGGGATTATTCTTATAGAGAGCGCTGCTTCAGCAGAGATCAAGGCGCATAGACGCCTTGGTGATGAGACGGTTTTTGGAGTATAGATGTGCAAACTTCTAATAAGAACGCACATAAAAACCGGTCCATCATGCAAAAAAACATTACCTCCCTGGGGTCGCTGAATTGGGACGACCTCAAGTTTTTCCTCGAAGTGGCCCGCACCCGCAAGGCCAGCACCGCGGCCAAGCGCCTGGCCGTCGACTACACCACGGTGTCGCGACGCATCAGCTCTTTGGAAGCCTCATTGGGCACGCTGCTGTTCGAGAAATCCCGGACCAACGGTTTTGTCCTGACCGCCGAAGGCCAGCGCCTGCTGGGTTACGCCGAATCGATCGAAAGCACCCTGCACATGGCCTGCGAACAGGTCTCCGGCTCGGGCGTCGCGCTGTCCGGCCACGTGCGCATGGGCTGCACCGAGGGTTTCGGCAGCTTCTTCATCACGCCGCAACTGAGCCACTTCGTCGACGCCTACCCGGCCATTTCCGTGGATATCCTGCCGCTGCCGCACTTCATCAGCCTTTCCAAGCGCGAAGCCGACATTGTCATCGCCCTCGAACGCCCGGAACATGGCCCGTATGTGTGTTGCAAACTCTGCGACTACCGGCTGCAGCTCTATGCCACCCGGCAATACCTGGACAACCATCCGCCCATCCAGCGCCCGACAGACTTGGGCAAGCATTCATTCATCAGCTACGTGGATGACCTGGCGTTCAGCTCCGAGTTGCTCTATCTGGCGAACGTGCTTCCCGGCGCCCACGCTCACCTGCGCAGCACCAGCGTGATCGCGCAGTTCGTCGCCGCGCAGCAAGGGCGGTCGCTGGCGATCCTGCCGTGCTTCCTCGCCGCCCAGGACCCACGCTTGTTGCCGGTGCTGCCCGATGAAATCACCGTCACCCGGCAGTTCTGGATGTACTGTCGGGAGGACCTGCGCAAGCTCAAGCGAATTACGTTGTTGTGGGATTACATTCGCCAGGTGACTGAACGCAATCAGCCACTGCTGATGGGCGAGAGCCGGGCGATGGTGTTTGCCGATTAATCGGCGATGACCACAATGGCAACGCGACGGTTTTCGGTGCGGCCGTCTACCGTGTCGTTGGACGCCACCGGTATGCGACTGCCAAGGCCGCGTACCTGGACGTTCTCTTCGCGCATGCCGACATTCATCAGCACCTTGGCCACGCTGCTGGCCCGCCGTACCGAGAGTAGGTCGTTGTAAGCCTGAGAACCCGAAGCGTCGGTATGCCCATCAATGCGTACCCGCTGGATGCCGGCGCCCAGCAATGCCTTGCCGATTCGCTCGACGATGTCGGTACTGGCCTGGTTGAGATTTTCCACATCGCTGCCAAACAGCACCTTGCCCGACAGCCCGAAGGCCCAACCGTCATCCGTCAGTTCGAACCCCTGTTGCTTGAGGACGGCAACCTGCGCTGGGGTCAGGCCCTTCTGCGGCGCAGTCTGGCATCCGGTCAGGGCCAGGACCGCGAAAAATACAAATGCGGTGAACCGCTGCAAGGGAAGTTGAAGAAATACACGCACAAGTCAGCTCCTGGTTTGAAGATCAGCAACGGGGTGTTCCGCCCCCGCCGTGTGTTGGCCGCCTCGGGCGAGGCGTTTGGCCTGGTACATCGCCGCATCGGCGGCATGAAGCAGGGCGCCCGGTGTGGCGCCATGATCGGGGTAAACGGCGATACCGACACTGAGGGAAGTCAGGACCGAGGCGTTTCCGGGCAATTGGATCGGCATTTCCATGCAGGCGATGATTTTTTCAGCGATCCGCTCCGCATCCTCGGCATGATGAAGTGGGGCCAGCAGCACGGCAAATTCGTCCCCACCGAGACGCGCCACCAGGTCATCCTCACGCAACTGCGCCTGGACACGGGTCGCCACCGCCGTCAGCACGGCGTCGCCGGCGGCATGGCCGAAGTTATCGTTGATGCCCTTGAAGCGGTCGCTGTCCAGATAAAGCACCGCCACCTGTTCGTCGAGTTTACTGGCGTTGCGCAAGGCACGGATCAGTCGACCTTCGAAGAACGCCCGGTTGGGCAACCCGGTCAAACTGTCGTGACTCGCCTGGTGAGCCAGGGTTTCGTTCTCGCTTTGCAGGGTGGTCTGCCAGGATTCCAGCTCTTCGAGCAACGCGTTGAAGTCGTTGCCCAGATTATCCAGCTCGGCGATGGCGGCCGGCGGTACCCGGCGATCCATCGCTCGCTCGCTGCGCGCCGCGTGAGCCACGTCGGCCAGGCTGCGCAGCGGCCCGGTAATCGCCCGCAGTTGGCGGCGCGCCAGGTACAACGCGACCCAGGCACTCACCGCCGTACACACGATGATCCCTGCCAGACCGCTGAGCAAAAAGCGCAGCAGGCTGCCGCCGTGCCCCGCCAGTTGGATGCGGCCGATGCTCTGCCCCTGATGGATGATCGGAAGGCTGATGGGCTCTTCGAGGAACGCCTTGGCGATGTGCATTTCCAGTTCGGACAGCAGCCCGGTATCAGGTCGTTGCCAGCGCGCCAGCAGACGACCGTGTTCATTGAACACCTGGGCTTGGGCGACTTCCTCGGTGGTGGCGATCAGGGCCAGCGCTTCGGTGGCCGCCGCCGCGTCATCGAACACCACGGCCGCTTCCACGGTGTAGTTGATCGAACGGGCGATCAGGTGCAGGTTGTGATCGGCGTAGACTCGCAGCGCCAGCACACCGAGCAACGTCAGGGAGACGCTGGCCATGGTCACGGCCACCAACGCGACGATCAGGTGTCCGCGTCCGATGACCGAGCCCAGGGTGGGACGGACCCGCGATGAGATCGGGCTCATGGGGTTGCCGGCCTGCGGCGGGACAGTTGCAGGACACTCGGATGGATGCGCACGCCACTGCGCGCCACCGAGTCGAGGTTGACCTCGAACGAGACTTGCTCATCACCGACCCGCAGGCAGAACAGGCTACCCACGGTACATTGATCACCGCCCTCGCTGATGCTCAACACCGGTTTGCCGATCAATGAGGCGAACAGATGCGTGCGCTCATCGTCGGTCAGCCTGCCGAGGTAGACGGCATTGCAGTCCGTAGAAATACCGGGATTGTCGGCCAGCAATCGCTGCACGGTCACCTGTCGACCAGTGGCCTGGGTGGTGCCTTTGATCAAGTCGTCGGTGTATTGGGTCGGCCCTACGATGCACAACTCCAGTTGCGTCGGCTCTACCGGCCAGCGGGCGTAGCTGAGAATACCCAGAACGACCTGTGTCACGGACTCGGCCCGCAACTGGGCCTTGCTCGGAGAGGTCTGATCCTCGGCAACCACGACAGGTGGCAACAGACACAAAAGACTGGCGAGCACGTAATGCCTCCAGCCTCCGTACCGCAATGCCTCCCGAACAGCCAGACCCATGGCAAGTCTCTATCAATACAATAAGTGTCGGAACCATAGCACAGTGCCAAAAAGCCAGCGATAAAGCGTTCCCTACAGATATCCTGACAGAAAATTGTCAAGTCGGGTCAGGGCCCTCCTAAGAGCAGCAGGTCATCAGGTCCCACCCTCCAGCTCCAGCATCAAACCGCTCAGGCGCTTGACCTTGCGCGTTACTGCCTCCTCGAATACCCCCGCACGGGGCTCGATCAGGCTGAACCATTGCTTGCCCCGGGTAATGGCGGTGTACACCAGCTCCTTGGTCAACACCGGATTAAGCGCGTCCGGCAGAATCAATGCAGTGTGAGTGAACTCCGAGCCTTGGGACTTGTGCACGGTCATGGCGTACACGGTTTCCACATCATTCAGCCGACTGGGCAGAACGAAACGCACACCACCTTCGCCGTCGTTACGCGGGAAGGCCACCCGCAAAACCTGCCTGGCGGCGTCAGGCCCGGTACGCTCGGGCAACTTGAGGGCAATCCCGATATCACCGTTCATCAAACCCAAGCCGTAGTCGTTACGGGTCATCAGCACCGGGCGCCCTTCGTACCACTGGTGATCGCTGTCGATGAGACGGGCTTTGAGCAGTGCGGCGGTGATCCGCTGGTTCAGCCCTTCTACGCCCCATGGGCCCTTGCGCACGGCACAGAGCAATTGGAATGCGTCGAATGCCGACAGGACGTGCCGCGCCCAGTCGGCCCAGCAGCTGTCTTCCAGCGGGCGAGAAATGGCCGGGCGTTGCTCCCGCAACACGTTCAGATAATGCTGATATCCCTGCGGCCCGCCAGGGTGACCCTCAAGTAACAAACGCTCGAGCTGCCCATCGTGTTCACCCGTTAACGCCAGGGAAAACAGGTCGGCATAGTGACCGCCCGCCAGCAATTGACGGGCCTTTTCCGGCTGTTGCTGGTTGACCGAGCGCGCCAACTGCCCGATCCCGCTGCCTTCGCCGAAGCGCCGCGAATGCCTGAGCATGACCACTTGCTGCGCCAGGGGATGAGTGCCGTCGAGGTCCTGTTTCAGATCACCGGCCGTGAGGTGTTCGTCACTGACCGACTCAAGCCAGGCTTGGGTCTGGGCGTCATACCAGCCCTCCTCGGCGTCTCGACACAAATCCCCCAGCACCGCACCGGCCTCGACGGAGGCCAATTGGTCCTTGTCGCCCAGCAATATCAGCTTTGCATGAGACGGCAACGCATCCAGCAAATTGGCCATCATCTCCAGATCGATCATGGAGGCTTCATCGACCACCAGCACGTCCAGCGGCAACCGATTGCCGCCATGGTGCCGAAAATGCCGGGTACCGGGTCGACTGCCCAGCAAACGGTGGACGGTCGTCACATCGCTGGGAATACGTTCGCGCACAGCATCGTCCACATCCAGGGTGCGGACTTGCTGGCTGATCGACTCGGTCAGGCGCGCAGCTGCCTTGCCGGTGGGCGCCGCCAGGCGAATCCGCAGAGGTTTCCCGGCCTCGACGGCCGGGGCTTGCAGCAAGGCCAGCAGGCGCACGACCGTGGTGGTCTTGCCGGTGCCGGGACCACCGGTGACGATGCTGAAGGCGCCTCGGGTCGCCAGGGCGCAGGCCAGTTTCTGCCAATCGATCGGCCCTGTGGCGCTGGCCGGTCCGAACAGTCCGTCCAGTCGCTCGCGCAGGTCGCCGGGCGCGGCACCCGGTTCGGCCAGTCGTTGGCGCAATGCCTCGTCGATGCGTCGCTCATAATCCCAGTAACGGCGTAGATAAAGCCGTTTGCCGGACAACACCAGCGGACGCTGCCGGGCCTCCTCGCTGCCATCAACCGCCAGCGCCACCAGACGGCTCGTTGCGAGGACCTTGCACCAATGGGCACCGTCCAGAGCGCCGAAGATGTGGGACGGCAACACGCCTGCCTGCAAATCCCCCTCGGGAGGCAGCGACAGGGCGAAGTCCGGTTCCTTGAGGGTTTCGAACAGGTCCAGGCAGACATGCCCGTGACCCAACTGATGGCTGGTGAGCGCCGCAGCGAGCAGGACCAGCGGGTCATCGTCGGGCGCGAGTTCATGGAGGAACGCAACAAACGCCTTGTCCAGGGCGCGTAGCCAACCACGCTCGACCCAGCGCGTCAGCAACGACAGCAAATCATCCACGCGGCTCAAGGGTGCCAGGTCCACCAGGCTCTCGGCGTCGGGCGGCCCGGGCAGCAGATCGGCAAATGAACGACTCATAGCAGTTCTCCCTGTACCCACGCCGGTTCGGCCTTGGGTTCGGGAGCCCCCTGGAACAGCCGGTCGAGTTGCTCGATCAATTCCCGTGGGGGCTTGGTGAAATACACGCCCTGGCTGGTGGAACGGGTACCGCGAAGAAACAGGTACAGCGCGCCGCCGACGTGCCGGTCATAGTCATAATCAGGTAGTCGCGCCTTGAGCTGGCGATGCAGGGCCAACAGGTACAACACGTATTGCAGGTCGTAGCGGCTATCCAGGATCGACTGTTCCATGGCCTGCGGGGTGTAGGCCATGTCATCGACACCCAGCCAGTTGGACTTGTAGTCGGCAACGTAGTACCGACCGTCATGCTCGAAGGTCAGATCGATGAAGCCCTTGAACATACCGTTGAGCAACACCGGCTCAGCCGCGACGCGAGCGACACCGCCATGGGTAAATCGACAAACCAGCTGGTCGAGCTTTTGCACATCGACTTTGTGACTGGCGAACCAGAATTCCATTTCGACCTGGAATTGGGTCAGTTGCTCGAGCACCACCGGCGCCTGCTCGTGACCGACCCGCAAAGGTATTCTGACCAAGTGTTGCAGCCAATCACTCAGCGTAATGATCCAGCCGGTCCAGCCTCGGCGATTGCAGCGTCGGGCAACCGCATCCTCGACAACCTCCGGAGCGGAGGAAAAGCCTTCCCCTGCTGCCCACTCCAAAAGGCCATGAAGAAAAGTGCCAGGATTTGGGCCACGGGGGAAACGGTGGATATCCCCGCCTCCAGCGATAACTTCCCTGGGCGCGTCCGGGTCCAGTCGCTCATCGTCGAACAGTTTCTGCGCCTGCGGATTCTCTGGCGCGGCATCGCTGCCTTCGCTCAGGACCTCTCCGATGCGCAACGCGCTATAGGATGCAATCCACCAGTTTTCGCTGGCTTTGCGCAGGGGAACCAGGGGATCGAGCAATACCGCATCGTTGCGGGGTGGGCGATAGCGCTCGTCGGTGGCCTCGGGCACTTCCTGGCAACTCACCGCGACGCTACCTTGTTGCAGGTCCTCCAGCCAGCGTCTCAGCGCTACCGATTCGGTTAACGGTGCACCACCGTCCAACAGATACCCCAGCGCGGAGAGGTGCAGGATCGAGCGATTGTTGCTGCCGCGCTTGAGATCCGCGACACCGAGCCAGCAGGCGTGCTGCGCGCGGGTAAGCGCCACGTAGAGCAGCCGCAGGTCCTCGGCCAGACGCTCGTCGTCAGCCTTGGCAATCAACTCGGGGGTTGGCTGGAGACTGATCTGCGCCCTGCCGGCGTCGTCGTGGTAATGCAACGGCAATCGACTGCCATCCACCGGTTTCGTCGAGCAGATGAAAGGCAGGAAGACCAGTGGGTACTCAAGCCCCTTGGACTTGTGGATCGTAACGACCTTGACCAATTGCTCATCGCTTTCCAGCCGCAGGATCTGCTCCTCCCCCGCCTGCCCGGACAACGTCAGGTGTTCGGACAAATGCCGAATCAGCGCCTGTTCGCCATCCAGCTCACCGGCAGCCTGCTGCAACAATTCGCAAAGATGCAGCAGGTTGGTCAGGACCCGCTCGCCGTCGTTGCGCGCCATCAGCGCCTGGGGCAATTCGAAATCATGCAGCAGGCGCCGCAACATGGGCAGCACCCCCTGGGTGCGCCAGACGGTGCGATAGCCACGGAATTGCATGACCCGGGCTTCCCACGCCAACTCGTCCTGGTTGAGGCGTTCCAGCTCCGTCAACGGCAAGTCCAACGTGATGCTGGCCAGTGCTGCGCGCAGCGGTCGCTCGACATCCGGCTCGGCGCAAGCCCTGAGCCAGGCCAGCAAGTCTCGCGCTTCCTGCGAGGCGAAGACCGAATCCTTGTCGGACAAATAAACGCTGCGCACGCCTCGGGCAGACAGCTGGTCTCGCACGGCCTGCGCTTCCTTGCCATCGCGCACCAGGATGGCGATATCCGCCGGGCGCAGTCCCCGGAGTGTTTCCCCTTCGACCGTAAAGCCGTCGCGTCCCGCCTGGCCGCCATTGAGCAACGTGGTGATCTGACTGGCGCAGGCGGCGGCCATGTATTGCCTATACACCGCGCCGGAGAGTGGCTGCTCCGAAGGCAGGTGCCATATGTTTAACGCCGTGACGGCCTGCCCTGCGACCTGCAAGGTTTCCTTGCGACCTTGGGACCCAACGGCCAGGAACGGCACCGGATTCTTGCCCGACGGCTCACGGAACAGAAACGCCCCGCGGCCCGCCTGACGGGATTCGGCGTTCTGAAAAATGTGGTTGACCGCGCCAACCATGGCATGGCTGGAGCGGAAGTTCGTTCCCAAAGTGTGCAGCCGGCCGGTAGTGGCCGCGCGCGCGCGCAGGTAGGTGTAGATGTCGGCACCACGAAAGGCATAAATCGCCTGCTTTGGATCGCCGATCAGGAACAGCCCGGTGTCAGGATTATTGTCTTCGATGCGGTAGATGCTCTCGAAGATCCGGTATTGAACCGGATCCGTGTCCTGGAACTCATCGATCAGCGCCACCGGAAACTGCTCGCGGATCAGGCTCGCCAGACGTTCTCCACCATCGGCCTGCAGCGCTGCGTCCAGACGCAGCAGCATGTCATCGAAGCCCATCTCTGCGCGCCGACGCTTCTCGGCCTCGAAGCGCGCGCCGACCCATTGCGCAGCGTGTTGCAGCACGGCGGCATCGGGCGTGGGTAATGCCTCCAGGCTGGCCTTGAGGCCGGCCATGGCATCCAGCCCGGGATGGTTGGGCACCTCGCCCTTCCAGGCTTCGGCCATGCCCTCGGGCGTCAGCCGAGTGAATCCGGTGCCGATGTCCAACAGTTCGAGGTTTTCGTCATCCACCCAGGCCGTGATCTTCTGAAACCAGGGTTCGAAATAACGCGCCTGCATCTTGCGCCCGTCGACGCTCTTGCTGGCGATACCCTGCTGGCAAATCTCCAGCAGCTCAACGGCCCATTGCCGCCAGGGGGCCTTGAGATCGAGCAGGGCGGCGCTGCGCTCCTGCAAGGACGCCGCGATGAGTTCGGCCGGTTCGATTCCTTCGCCGCTGTCACGCCCGCTGGAAAACAGCCCTTTGACTCGTGGCAACAGCGCAGCCGGGCCGCCCCAATGGGTACGCACCCAGCTCAACGCATCGCCCTGCATCGAGTAGCAGAACAACCGCCAATAGTCGCGCAGGACCTCACCGAGCAGTTCGCTGTGATCGGTTTCCAGGGTCTGGGTAAACAGGCTGCCGCTGTCGAACGCGTGCTCACGCAACATCCGCTGACACCAGCTATGGATGGTCGAGACGGCCGCTTCGTCCATCCACTGCGCGGCAATGTCCAACCGGTTCGCGCAGCCGGGCCATTGCTCGGGGCCGAACTCATCGCGCAATTGAGCAATCAGCGAATCCGGGGCCGGGATCTCGTTACGAAAGAATCGCGCGGCTTCGGCGAGGCGGGTTCGAATACGTTCACGCAGCTCTTTGGTGGCCGCGTCGGTAAAGGTCACCACCAGGATTTGCGGTGGCAGCAATTCGCGGCCAAACCCCGACACCGCGCCGCCATGTCCAAGCACCAGGCGCAGGTACAGCGCCGAAATGGTAAAGGTCTTGCCGGTACCGGCGCTGGCTTCGATCAATTGGCTGCCATGTAGCGGGAACGCCAGTGCCAGGGGTTTTTGCCGACTCATGAACGGGCCTCCTCGCCGGCCGATGACTGCCATGGGGCCTCAAGCAACGGTCGATATAGTGCATCGCACCAATCGGGAAATGTTTCGTCAGCCATCAGCGCGTCGAAATCAGCGAACTGTCGAGCCAAGGCCGGACTTTCCCGACGCTCGCCTTCAGAGGTTTGCCCATCGCCTTCGTAGGCTTTTCGAGCAGCCGCTTGGGCCTTGACCGGATCACTCTGGCCAAGCCAGGCGAAGGCCGCCTTCACCGCGATCGGTAGCGGCTGGCGCATACCGGCCTGCCAAGCCTGCAGCAGATCCCCCAACAGCCTTTGTGCCACAGGCTCTTCGAAAGGTGCCAACAGCAAGCTGTCATCACTGGCCACCAATGCTGTCGTCAACGACAGGCCATTGGCACAGGCGACCAGATGGTTGACCCACGGGCGTATCAAACGGTGCCATTTACGCGTCTTGGCGGAGCCGATGCTGTTGGGTATCGCGGTGATCGCGAGAACCGCCCCATCGGCCCGCTGGTGCAGGCCACTGAGCCAGCCTTCGACGCTCACACCCTGCAACTGCACGCTGACGGGAACAGCGCTGGTCACCGGCGTGGGCCATAGGGATAGAAGTTGCTGGTAACGCTGGAGCAGATCCGGCAAGGGCTCGATCAGCTCACGCTGCATGTGCTCACCGAAACCGGCCATGGGTAACAAGCCACTGTTCTGGAGTCGCTTGGCGTGGGCGCTCAGGGCAAGATCCGCCTGGTCCAGGCGAACCAGGGCGGCCTCCAGCAAGCTGTCGCTCAGGCTGTAGCGTTGCAGCGCATCGAGCACGAAGGGTTCATCATTGGCCAGCGGCGCTTCGATGGCCTCGAAGAATACTTTCAGCCGTTGGCTGAAGAAGTGGCGAACCGGATTGCGCAAGAAATCCTGCAACTGAGCAAGCCCCAGGGGTTCCTCCTGGATGTAGGGTTCCAATACCTGGAGCGTGTCGGTGTGATCGTGGGCATCGTGTAGCCGGCGCCATTCGCGGGCGTAACTGAACAGCTCTTCGCCTTGATGAAAATAGCGAGCACTGAACGGTTGTAGGGGGTGTTCCTGGGTCAGGGCCCCAAGGAGCTCCTTACTGCTATCTGCCAACTGCCAGCCGCTGGCGAGGTGATCGCGCAGCTGGCCGATCAGTACGGATGCGGGCCGCTCACTGTTGTCGCGGATACTGCGGCCCACCCAACTGACATACAGTTTTTCCCGGGCGGAAAGCAGCGCCTCCAACAGCAGGTAACGATCATCCTCACGCCGGGAGCGATCACCCGGGCGATAGTCGCTGCCCATGAGATCGAAATCCAAGGGTGGCTGGGCGCGTGGGTAATCCCCGTCATTCATCCCCAACAGGCAGACCAGCTTGAAGGGAATCGCGCGCATCGGCATCAGGGTACAGAAGTTGACCGCGCCGGCCAGGAAGCGCTGGGACAGCCGACCTTGATCCAGTCCTGCCAGCCAGGCTTCACGCACAACCGTCAGCGGCAGTGCATCCTGCAGGCCGACCGACTCACAGGTTTCGAGCCAGGTTTCACGCAGGTCTTCAAGTTGGGCCAGCAAGTAGTCGTCATGCTCGTTGCTCGCCTGGAAAAACAATTGCATGAGGTCGTGCAGGCGCGAACCCCACTCCGGTGGTGAGGCTGGTTGGGTAAGCGCCTCATGGGCGACCTCCAGGGCGTCCAGCAAAGCGACCAGGGGACCGATCAACGCCGCATCCAGGCCGCCGATTTCATCATAGGGTTCGATGCCCTCGTAAGCTTCCGACCTGCCGACGGCATACCCCAGCAACATGCGACGCAGACCGAACCGCCAACTGTTCTGTTCAAGCTCCGCAGGCAACCCCAGTCCGGCGCGATGCTCGGCGTTCATCCCCCAACGGATGCCAGCCCCCTCGATCCAACGGTGCAGCGTTGGCAGGTCGGCCTCATCAATACCGAACCGCTCCCGCAACGCCGGGACGTCCAGCAAATCGAGGATTTCACTGACGGGGAAGCGACTGTCAGGCAGCTTGAGCAAATGTTCGACCGCGATCAGCAGCGGGTCACGTCCCCGCTGCCCCTGATCGGTCAGCGTGAACGGAATGAAGCGAGGATCCGTTCGATCGAGCTGGCCAAACACCGCGCGAATATGCGGTGCGTAGCTGTCGATGTCAGGGACCATGACAATGATGTCCCGAGGACGCAGGGTCGGATCCGCACTGAAGTGAGCCAGCAATTGATCATGGAGAATCTCGACTTCACGTTGAGCACTGTGGGCAACATGGAAGCGGATCGAGCCGTCCCGCGTTGTATCGACGGGAGGCCAATGCTCGCGGGTTTCGTTGAGTGGACGCAGCTCCAGAATGTCATCCTGCAACTGGCCAAGCAGGGTCGTGGGATTCCCGTCACTGAACAGGTCGATGCGCCCATCGCGAAATACCGAACGATAGCTGTTGGGATCGTCGTAGCTGTCGAGCAGGTTGATGTAGTCGCGCCCCTGTTTACCCCAGGCCGCCAAGAGCGGATGGGCATGCTGATGCAAGGTTTGCGGATCCAGGGCCATGGGCATGCCACTCTTGCGTGCCTGGCGCTTGTATTGGTGACGCAGCAAGTCCTTGTCGGCGACGATATCCGCCCAGTGATGGCGGCACGGGTTATGGACGCACAGCAGAACCTGGCTGAACCTGGACAGACCGGCTAACGCCTCGAGGGCCTGGGCGGGCAACGAAGAGATACCGAAGACGATGACACGGGCAGGTAGACCTTTCGGCGCGACTTCCAGGCTGTTGATGCGCTCGATGTACCGCTGGTGAACGCCAGCACGGCTCTGTGCCATGCCTTCCTCCCCCACATCCAGTAACAAGGCTCGCCAGAGTTCCGCTTGCCAACAATTGGCCGGCGCGAGCGGTTTGATTTCGCCCCGGACAGTTCTTGTCTGGTGTCGGCCGTCAGCCCAATCTTCAAGCCAGTCAGCCCGGTACACCTGGTATTGGTCGAACAGGTCGGCCAGGCGCTCGGACAGCTGATAGCGCTTGCGCAGGTCGGTGTCGTGGGTGAGAAAGCGGCGAAGGGGTTCGAAATGTGACTGCTCGATCAACTGCGGCAGGAGACGCATCAGGCGCCAGGTCAGCGGGGACTTGTCGAGCAGGGACTTGGCCGGGATCTGGTCACGTCCCAGGACGGTTCGATAGAGCTGCCACATGAAGCTGCCGGGCAACTGCACACCGATGGCCGCTGCAATACCGCAGCCGCCGGTATCGTCGTCTTCCGGGTCTTCAGCCAGTGCCAGCTTGAGCCACTGGGCAATACCGTTGCTTTGTACCAGGGCGATTTCATTTTCAAGTGGCGCCAGTGGATAGCGCCGCATCAGGCTGATTACCAGGCTGCGCAGTTCATCAAGGCGATTCCCGTGAACCACCATGAAAGCTGGGCTAAGGGACGTTGCGTCCGGCATGAAAGGCATCCTTGAAAATGCAAAAGCTAGGGCAGAACCTTAGCATTGTCGGGGGGCTGTGACAGCCGGGAGCTTTCCGGGTGTGGTGTAAGAACTTTCCTGCGGGCAAAACAAAACCCCTACCTGCATCAGCAGATAGGGGTTTCGGAATTTAATCTTGACGATGACCTACTCTCACATGGGGAAACCCCACACTACCATCGGCGATGCATCGTTTCACTGCTGAGTTCGGGATGGGATCAGGTGGTTCCAATGCTCTATGGTCGTCAAGAAATTCGGTAGCCGGTGCGTGCCTTGCGGTCACGTGCCAGCAAATGGGTATGCGATAGATTGGTGTTTTGCGAGTCAGTCGAACTTTCGGTTCTCTTCGTCTTCACACACCGCAATCTGGCCTCTTTCGAGTCGACAGATTGCTTGGGTGTTATA
>NZ_JAGGOF010000081.1 GCF_018614775.1 Pseudomonas fluorescens | reverse complement strand
ACCTTATTCAGGACGGGACAGATCCAATAAAAAAGGCCCATCCGAAGATGGGCCTTTTTTTGATTACCGCAAACTGACTTTCGGTAATTACAGAACCGAAATCGGGTAGTCGACGATCAGGCGGAACTCTTTGATATCGCCTTCGCCTTCGTCAGCGTTAGCGTAGTGCCAGGCTTGACGAACACGGAAGGAGAGATCTTTGGCCGGGCCAGACTGGACAACGTACTTGGCTTCGAGGTTGGTCTCGTTGTGCTTGCCGTCTTCACCGTACAAGCCAGCGTAAGGGCTGCCTGCAGGAGTGTGGGTGCCGTCGATGTCCCAACCTTTGACGTAGCGGGTCATGAAGCTCAGACCTGGAACGCCGTACTCAGCCATTTTCAGATCGTAACGGACCTGGGCGGATTTCTCGCCTGGGGCGTTGAAGTCAGAGTACTGGATGGAGTTGGCGAGGAAGATCGAGTCGCCGCCGCGGTTGTTCGTGCCCACACCGATGTAGTCGAACGGCGTGTCACCGTTGATTTTCTGGAAGGCCACGGTGACGGTGTGCGCTTTCAGGAACGAGAAAGCGGCTGCCAGGGAGAACGCAGTGTTGCTGATGTCACCGGCCTTGGAGCTGCCAGTGTCGGTGGTGCGGTAGATGTTACCGTCCAGGTTCAGCGACTGATCGCCACCCATTGGGATGGTGTAGTTCAGGTTGCCGTAGTACTGGTTCCAGATATCTTCGAGCTGGGCGCCGTAGATCGATGCACTCAGGTTGTCGGTGAAGGAGTACTTGCCGCCAGCGTAATCGATGGTGTTGGCTTCTACGCCAGCGTAGGTTGCATACAGGCCGCCGTTGCGAGCGTTGCGATCCTGGCTGGTACCCGAGTAGAAGTGACCGGCTTCGAGGTCAAGGTCTTTGACTTCGCTGCTCTGCAGCTGGAAGCCGCTGGCAGTTTGAGGCAGGACGCGGGAACCGCCGACAGCGAACACTGGAGCAGTGCTTGGCTGCATATCACCGATTTTCAGCTCGGTTTTGGATACGCGGAACTTGATGGCTGCGCCGGCTTTGCCTTGGCTGTCGTTGACGTGGCCATCGGCATCGCGGCTCATGTTGCCAGTGCCGCCGGTACCGTCGCCACCGTCCAGCTTGAGCGCCATGTAACCGAACGCATCAACGCCGACGCCTACGGTACCTTGGGTGTAGCCGGAGTTGAAGTTACCCCAGATACCTTGGGTCCAGTCTTTCTGATCGGTAGCGCCGTCTTTACGGTCACGGTTGAAGTAGTAGTTGCGCAGCAGCAGTTTGGCGCTGGCATCTTCAACAAAGCCCTTGGCTTCAGACTGGTCACTTACAAACGGTGCGGCCGTAGCCATTTGAGTACTGGCTGCTGCAGCAACGGCCAGTGCGATCATGCTCCACTTCATCACGCGCATCGTGATTTGCTCCTTTGGTTTTTAGAAGAGTACTGCCGTCCCACCTGTTTTTTTATCTGGGCGGCTCTTTCTTTTTGTGTCGGCGCAAACTTATATCACGCCGACCCTGTTGGCGATACTTGCCCATTCAACCTTCCAGCTTCTTTACGACCGTGTCGCCAATGGCTCGATCCATGTCGTATTTCGGCTGATCCAACGCAATCGGATTCACAACTTTTGAGGTTGTCTGTTTTTCCGGCATCGGTGTAAAGAGTCCATCATTACCGCGCTTGAAGCTCCTGAGGGCAGCCTTGCCACTTTTAATTCGTAGGTCTACAGGTGTCCGCGTCCGGCGGGCCCTTCTAGACGATGTGGGGATGAATGCAACAAGCATGCACAAACCCGAGTTTCGTTTACATTTTTTTCACATTCTACCGGCTGATGCGGTGAAACCTCATGAAACCGGGCGCCAAAGGCCTTGTTTTAAATAGGGTTGACTCCCTTGCAGCTCTCATGTTGGGCGTCGTCAAGCGTCGCGAGACAACCAAAAACGTTACCGGTTCACCCTGTCAGTGAGTAGATCGCGGATACTTTGTGCACTGAGCGTAGACGCACTGTGCTGTTTTGGTGCAAAAAATTTTCAGTCTGTACGAAAATCATACAGCTTCAATGCCATGCGTAGGGCTTGGAGCGATCTCTCGGCTTTTATGCGCCGAGTTGGTGCGCACGGTTGCCCCGGTTCATGCAAGCGTTGGTAAATGTGGCGTAAAAAAACCTCTCAGCCGAGGTCTGGGCGCAACGCAGTGATCAAGCCCGCGTTCGCAGGTATGCTGCCGCTCTGTGTCCGACGCAGCCCTCGGGGCCGCCCAGCCGGACAGCATCAATAATCAGGAGTACACGCAGTGTTTGCCTTAGATCCACGCCTGCAACAAGACACATTGCCGATGGGCGATTTCCCGCTGTGCCGGTTGCTCTTGTCCAATGATTCCAACTATCCCTGGTTCATCCTCGTGCCGCGGCGGGAAAATATCAGCGAATTGTTTCAGTTGGATGACACTGATCAGCAGCAGCTGTGGAAAGAAACCACGGCACTGGCCGAGACCCTCAAGGACGCGTTCGACGCCGACAAACTGAACGTGGCGACCTTGGGTAACGTCGTCAGTCAATTGCACATGCATGTGATCGTGCGCAAACGCGACGACGCGGCCTGGCCGGCACCGGTCTGGGGCAAACACCCGGCCCAGCCTTATAATGACGGGCAGGTGAAGGCCATTCGCGAACGGTTGCGGATGGCGTTGACCGATGATTTCAAGTTTCTGGAGGGCTGAAACCATGAACCTTGAGGACCGTGTCACCGACCTGGAGAGCCGCCTGGCATTTCAGGACGACACCATCCAGGCGTTGAATGACGTGTTGGTGGCGCAGCAGCGCGTGGTCGAGCGTCTGCAGCTGCAGATGGCCGCATTACTCAAGCGCCAGGAAGAGATGGCCGGGCAATTCGAAACCTTTGAAGAAGAGGCGCCGCCTCCACATTACTAGCGCCACCATCCTTGTGGGAGCGGGCTTGCTCGCGAAAACGGCGGATCAGCCAGCATTGCAACCGACTGACCCACCGCTTTCGCGAGCAAGCCCGCTCCCACAGGAAGCTGCGGACCTGGCGTCTGTTGGAAGGCAATAAAAAACCGCGAGCAGCCAGGCTGCATCGCGGTTTTTTACGGCAGGAATCAGCGGCGCGGCAGTGCGGCGATCACATCTTCAGCTTGCAGGCCCTTGTCACGATTCATCACGGAGAACTCCACGCGCTGGCCTTCCACCAGGACGCGATGGCCTTCGCCACGGATGGCCCGGAAATGCACGAAAATGTCATCGCCGGAGTCACGGGAGATGAAGCCAAAGCCCTTGGACGTGTTGAACCACTTCACCGTACCGGTATCGCGGTTGGACATGTCGTAGTTCTGCGTGGCAGCGGCTGGCGACGACTTCTTGTAGAAGCTCACGGCCAGTTGCAGTGCCACCGCCAGCAACGCTGCGGCGAGGCTGAACGCGATGGCGGGTTGACCGGCGATTTCCGGCATGGGCGCCAACAGGGCCAGGGTTTGCAGGGCAACAGCCAGCACCAGCAGGACGCTGACGAGGTTTTGCAGTTGGTGGCGTGGACCCTTGTTCCAGTAAGGAATAACCGGTGCGAGGATCAGGTTGAGCAGGCCGAAAAAGGCCAGGTACAGTGCGTCGGGATGTTGCAGGTAAGGTGTGGCTTCGGAACCCAGGCTAGGGATGAAGGACAGCAGCAGGGCAGCTGCGCCCATTAGCAAGTGGACGATTTTCAACATTTTAATTGGCTCACGGTTAAGACAAGTCACAAGGAAGAGCTGGTCGGGCGCGGTTCGCTTCGGAACAATTAAGAGGCGTTGGACACGAACCCGAATCAGCCTATGCGCCACCCCCGGGAAAATAGGCGTAGCGACACACTGCCTATTTAACAGTAAAGCCGCAGCCTTCTCAAACGTGTTACGAGCCCATGCCCCGCTGTTCGTCGGCCAGAAAGGCGTGGGCGCCTGGCAAGGCACGATGAATTCCCGGTCTGTCGGAACCGGCCGGTGTCCGGGCTTGTCGGTTCAGGAGGGCAGGCGATCTGTCGCACGCTGTACGCGGCAAAAACCACTAGAGTGGAGGGGCCGCTGTCTCATTCATCACCGTCAGGAGATCATCCAACATGGCCATTGATATCGGTATCAGTGAAGAAGACCGCAAGTCTATCGTCGACGGGCTCTCGCGCCTGCTGTCGGACACTTATGTGTTGTACCTCAAGACCCACAATTTCCACTGGAACGTCACGGGGCCGATGTTCCGCACCCTGCACCTGATGTTCGAGGAGCAGTACAACGAGCTGGCGCTGGCGGTGGACCTGATCGCTGAACGCATTCGTGCCCTTGGCTTCCCGGCACCGGGCGCTTACTCGGTGTATGCACGCTTGTCTTCCATCAAGGAAGAAGAAGGTGTGCCCGGCGCCGAGGACATGATTCGCCAGTTGGTAGCAGGGCAGGAAGCAGTGACGCGCACGGCCCGCGGCATTTTTCCGCTGCTGGACAAGGTCAGCGACGAGCCCACTGCCGACCTGCTGACCCAGCGCATGCAGGTTCACGAAAAGACCGCGTGGATGCTTCGCGCGTTGCTGGAAGACAAGTAAACTCCCCCAGCTGCGGGTAGGACGGCGTAATTCGTCGCCTGCCTGCTGTCGGCTTGTCCTACGCCCCTGGTCATAAAGTCATCTGGATCTGTTGGCGCCGTTGCGCTTCCATAGAGCCACGGGTGGGTTTTTCCACCTGGGAGGTTCGTATGGCAAAGGAGTGTCAACGGTATGTTTCAAGGAAAAGAACCTGGGGAGGGCGCGCACGGGCGTTCTCAGCCCATTCCCGTCGATCCGTTCGTCAGGGGCTTCGATATGCAGCTGGCCCAGCCCTGGGCCCGGTCCATCCGGCTGAACGGCTTCGCCACCTGCCTGCGGCTGGAGCAGGTCTATTGGGATATTCTCGGCGACATGGCCCGGCTCAATCGCTGTTCCATCAGTACCTTGCTGTCCCATGTGGACAGGGAGGTGCATCTGCGCCATGGCGGGGTGCGCAATTTCAGTGGTCTGGTGCGCGTGGTCTGCGTGGTACACAGCTTGAAGGAAACCGGGCAGGAGATTGCCGGGCGTCACTGAGGCGCTGGGCGCAGGTCCCCATCAAGGCCTGAAACGGACCGGGAGCGGCCTGTGCGGTCTTACGGCTGCACAGGCCGCATTTAATGGATATAATCCCGCTCTTTGCCGCAAAGCCCTGCTTTTGCGCGATTAACCTGATCGCCGAGACAACCCCATGCCGATGTACGACTATCAATGTGCTTCCTGTGGTCATCAGTTGGAAGCCATTCAAAAGATCAGCGCGGCACCGCTGGTCGACTGCCCTGCCTGCCAGGCGCCGGAACTGAAAAAGATGCTGTCCATGCCTGGTTTCCGCCTTGGCGGCACGGGCTGGTATGAAACCGACTTCAAGACCGGTGCCAAGAAAAACCTGGCCGGTGGCGACAAAGCAGACTGAGTTGAACACGCGCGAGTTCTTGCACGGGCAGGGCCTCCAACCGAATGTCGAATTACGAGAAGCGAAACCACTACCATGATGCGCAGCCATTATTGCGGCCAACTGAACGAAAGCCTGGAAGGTCAGGAAGTTACTCTTTGCGGATGGGTCCATCGTCGCCGTGACCATGGCGGGGTGATTTTCCTCGACATCCGTGATCGTGAAGGCCTGGCTCAGGTGGTGTTCGATCCGGACCGTGCTGAAACCTTCGCCACCGCCGATCGCGTGCGCAGCGAATACGTGGTCAAGATCACCGGCAAGGTGCGCCTGCGCCCGGCCGGTGCCGGCAACGCCAACATGGCCTCGGGCATGATTGAAGTGCTGGGCTATGAGCTGGAAGTGCTCAACGAAGCGGAAACCCCGCCGTTCCCGCTCAACGAATACTCCGACGTGGGCGAGGAAACCCGCCTGCGCTATCGCTTCATCGACCTGCGTCGCCCGGAAATGGCCGAGAAGCTGCGCCTGCGTTCGCGCATGACCACCAGCATCCGTCGCTACCTGGACGAGAACGGCTTCCTCGACGTCGAGACACCGATCCTGACCCGCGCCACGCCGGAAGGCGCCCGCGACTACCTGGTGCCGAGCCGTACCCACCCCGGCAGCTTCTTCGCCTTGCCGCAATCGCCGCAGCTGTTCAAGCAACTGCTGATGGTGGCCGGCTTCGACCGCTACTACCAGATCGCCAAGTGCTTTCGCGATGAAGACCTGCGTGCCGACCGTCAGCCTGAGTTCACTCAGATCGACATCGAGACCAGCTTCCTCGACGAAAAAGACATCATGGGCCTGACCGAAGGCATGATCCGCAACCTGTTCAAGGAAGTGCTGGGCCTGGAATTCGGCGAATTCCCGCACATGACCTTCGAAGAGGCCATGCGCCGCTACGGTTCCGACAAGCCGGACCTGCGCAACCCCTTGGAACTGGTGGATGTGGCCGACCAGCTCAAGGACGTCGAATTCAAGGTCTTCAGCGGTCCGGCCAACGACCCGAAATGCCGTATCGCGGCCCTGCGTGTGCCAGGCGGGGCAAGCATGCCACGCAAGCAGATCGACGATTACACCAAGTTCGTCGGCATCTACGGGGCCAAGGGCCTGGCGTACATCAAGGTCAACGAGCGCGCCGCCGGTGTTGATGGCCTGCAATCGCCGATCGTGAAAAACATCCCTGAAGCCAACCTCAACGTGATCCTGGATCGCGTGGGCGCGGTCGATGGTGACATCGTGTTCTTCGGCGCCGACAAGGCCAAGATCGTCAGCGAAGCCCTGGGCGCACTGCGCATCAAGCTGGGCCATGACCTGAAGCTGCTGACCTGCGAGTGGGCACCGATGTGGGTCGTTGACTTCCCGATGTTCGAAGAGAACGACGACGGCAGCTTCTCGGCGCTGCACCACCCGTTCACCGCACCGAAGTGCTCGCCGCAAGAGCTGGAAGCCAATCCGGCGACCGCTTTGTCGCGTGCCTACGACATGGTGTTGAACGGCACCGAGCTGGGGGGCGGTTCGATCCGTATCCACCGCAAGGAAATGCAACAGGCGGTGTTCCGCCTGCTGGGCATCGAGGAAGCGGAACAGGAAGAGAAATTCGGCTTCCTGCTCGACGCCCTGAAGTTCGGCGCACCACCCCACGGTGGCCTGGCCTTCGGCCTGGATCGCCTGGTGATGCTGATGACCGGTGCCCAGTCGATCCGTGAAGTGATCGCCTTCCCGAAAACCCAGAGCGCGGCCGATGTCATGACCCAGGCCCCGGGTGTCGTGAATGCCAAGGCACTGCGCGAGCTGCACATCCGTCTGCGTGAACAGCCAAAGGCTGAGTAAGGCTGACACCTGAAGGCGCATCTTCGGATGCGCCTTTTCTTTGGTGTCGATATTTCTGCTTGCCGGCCACTGCGCGCGCAGGGCGGGCAACGTTTCAAGAAAAACCGGAGCGAGTTATGGCAGGTCATTCCAAGTGGGCGAACATCAAGCACCGCAAAGAACGTCAGGATGCCAAGAGGGGCAAGATCTTCACCAAGTGGATCCGTGAGCTGACGGTCGCGGCCCGCCAGGGCGGCGGTGATCCGGGGTCCAACCCGCGCTTGCGCCTGGCCCTCGACAAGGCGCTGGGTGCCAACATGAGCCGCGACATCATCGACCGGGCCATTGCCCGTGGCGCTGGTGCGACCGAGGCGGATAACGTTGAAGAACTGACCTACGAAGGTTATGGCCCGGGCGGCGTGGCGGTGATGGTCGAATGCATGACCGACAACCGTAACCGTACCGCGGCGGCCGTGCGTCATGCCTTCAGCAAATGCGGTGGCAACCTGGGCACCGACGGCTCGGTGGCCTACCTGTTCGAGCGCAAGGGGCAGATCAGCTTCGCGCCGGGCCTCGATGAGGATGCCCTGACCGAAGCCGCCCTGGAAGCCGACGCCGATGATGTGGTCAGCCATGAAGACGGCTCGTTCGAGGTGTTCACCTCGTTCGCCAGTTTCTACGCGGTACGCAACGCCCTGGAAGCGGCCGGGTTCAAGCCGGCCGACGCAGAAATCGTCATGCAGCCGACCACCAGCGCCGAACTCGACCTGGAGGGCGCCGAGAAGGTGCTCAAGCTGATCGACATGCTCGAAGACCTGGACGATGTGCAGAACGTCTACTCCAACGCCGATATTCCGGAGTCGGTGGCTGAACAGCTGGGCTGATACGCAGCACTGGTTCTAAATGTGGGAGCGAGCCTGCTCGCGATAGCGGTCGTCCAGCGTGCAAAAAAGTTGCAGTGCGATCGCCATCGCGAGCAGGCTCGCTCCCACAGGTTCCGACAACTCCCTCTTCAAACCGCAGGCGTTATGACTCTAATCCTTGGCATCGACCCCGGTTCGCGCATCACCGGCTACGGCGTGGTTCGCGATACCGGGCGCGGCTGCGTGTACGTGGCCTCCGGGTGTATCCGCACGGGTGCCGGCGAGCTGCACGAGCGCTTGCAGATTGTCTATCGCGGCGTGCGCGAGGTCATCCAGACCTACGGCCCGGTGACCATGGGCATCGAAAAGGTGTTCATGGCGCGTAACGCCGATTCGGCGTTGAAACTGGGTCAGGCCCGCGGTGCAGCCATCGTGGCCGGTGCCGAGGAAAGCCTGGAAATCGCCGAGTACACGGCCACCCAGGTCAAGCAGGCGGTCGTCGGGACGGGCGCGGCGAACAAGGAGCAGGTGCAAATGATGGTGATGCACCTGTTGAAACTGGTCAGCAAGCCACAGATCGACGCCTCCGACGCCCTGGCCATTGCCATTTGCCACGCCCATACCCGTTCCAGCCTGTTGCCCCATGGCCTGGGTACCGCACGCAGTCGTGGCGGGCGCCTGCGTCTCTGATAGCATCAGCACACTCATCCATGAGCCCGAGCCTGCTGCGCCTGTGTCGTCCGCCAGCATGCCCGGGCTGTTATTCGCCAGCCAGCGGCTGGCCAACGCCCAAGGATCTGAAACGTGATTGGACGCTTGCGCGGCACCCTGGCTGAAAAACAGCCGCCGCACCTGATTCTGGATGTAAACGGGCTCGGCTATGAGCTGGAAGTGCCCATGACCACGCTGTATCGCTTGCCGTCGGTCGGCGAGCCGCTGACGCTGCACACCCATTTGGTCGTACGCGAGGATGCGCAGTTACTCTATGGTTTTGTCGGCAAGCGCGAGCGAGACTTTTTCCGTGAGTTGATCCGTCTCAATGGTGTGGGGCCGAAACTGGCCCTGGCGTTGATGTCGAGCCTGGAAGTCGATGAGTTGGTGCGTTGCGTGCAGTCCCAGGACACCTCGGCCCTGACCAAGGTGCCGGGTGTGGGCAAGAAAACCGCCGAGCGCCTGCTGGTCGAACTCAAGGACCGCTTCAAGGCCTGGGAGGCGGTACCGGCAATGTTCGCGCTGGTGCCGAACCAGCCGGACGCACCGGCGCCGGTGGTCAGCGCCGAGAACGACGCGGTCACCGCACTGATCTCCCTGGGCTACAAACCGCAGGAAGCCAGCAAGGCGATTTCCGCCATCAAGGAAAAAGGCCTGAGCACTGAAGACATGATTCGTCGTGCCCTGAAGGGAATGATTTAAGTGATTGAAGCTGATCGTCTGATCGCCGCCACGGGCGCGCCCCGTGACCGCGAGGAAATCCAGGACCGCGCGATTCGCCCTGTCAGCCTGGCCGACTACATTGGTCAACCGACCGTGCGCGAGCAGATGGAGCTGTTCATCCAGGCGGCCCGTGGCCGCAGCGAGTCGTTGGACCACACCCTGATCTTCGGGCCGCCGGGCCTGGGCAAGACCACCCTGGCAAACATCATTGCCCAGGAAATGGGCGTGTCGATCAAAAGCACCTCGGGCCCGGTTCTCGAGCGCCCGGGCGACCTGGCGGCACTGCTCACCAACCTTGAGCCCCATGACGTCCTGTTCATCGACGAAATCCATCGGCTGTCGCCGATTGTCGAGGAAGTGTTGTACCCGGCCATGGAGGATTTCCAGCTCGACATCATGATCGGTGAAGGGCCGGCGGCGCGCTCGATCAAGCTGGACCTGCCGCCCTTCACCCTGGTGGGCGCCACCACCCGGGCCGGCATGCTGACCAATCCGCTGCGGGACCGCTTCGGTATCGTCCAGCGGCTGGAGTTCTACAACAATGCCGACCTGGCGACGATTGTCAGCCGTTCGGCCGGCATCCTCGGGTTGCCGCTGGATCCTGACGGCGCTTATGAAATCGCCCGCCGGGCCCGAGGCACGCCGCGGATCGCCAACCGGCTGCTACGTAGGGTCCGGGATTTTGCCCAAGTCCGGGCCAAGGGCCACATCACCAAGCCGATTGCCGACCTGGCCTTGAACCTGCTGGACATCGACGAGCGTGGCTTCGACCATCAGGATCGGCGCCTGCTGCTGACCATGATCGAGAAGTTCGACGGTGGCCCGGTGGGCGTCGACAGCCTCGCAGCGGCCATCAGCGAAGAGCGTCACACCATTGAAGATGTCCTGGAACCGTACCTGATCCAGCAGGGCTACATCATGCGCACCCCCCGCGGGCGTGTGGTGACGCGCCATGCTTACCTGCACTTCGGCTTAAACATCCCGTCACGAATGGGTGAGATGCCGGTGGTAGACGAATTCCTTGATGCCGTGGACGATTGAACGCGCTCGAAAGGCTGACTTTTTTCCGGTTCGTGCTGTCCCAGACGACGCCTGGAGTGTCAATGCATTCGAGAATGAAAAAACAGTTGCCTGGCCGATTGGCAACCTGAGGAGTAAGCACTAGAGTATGCGCGCGCAAAACGGGCTGGAGTCGTTCGCACATCGTTGTCGCGTTTATTACGAGGACACCGATGCCGGCGGCATCGTTTACTACGTCAATTACCTCAAGTTTATGGAACGGGCTCGAACCGAACGGCTGCGGGAACTGGGCTTTGCCCAATCCGCACTGGCAGGGGAGGATCTGTTATTCGTCGTGCATTCCAGCGAAGCGCGCTACCACGCGCCGGCGCGACTGGACGACGAACTGATGGTAAGTGCCGAGGTCATCGAGTTGAACCGTGTCAGCCTGCGCTTCAAGCAGCAGGTCAGGCGGGCTACGGATAATGTGCTGCTCTGTGAAGGGCAGTTCCTGGTGGCCTGTGTGCGCACCCATAGTTTGAAACCCCGGGCCATTCCCGAAGCTCTACGCACGGCCTTTGCCGGCGTGAGCGGCGCGGGTACACACTCAGAGCAGGAGATAAAGCGTGGAAGCTAACGTCGTCGACCATACCTCCATGTGGAGCCTGGTCAGCAATGCCAGCGTCGTGGTGCAACTGGTAATGCTGATCCTGGTAGCCGCATCGGTGACCTCATGGATCATGATTTTTCAGCGCAGCAATCTGCTGCGCGCCGGTCGCCGTGCCCTGGAGAGCTTTGAAGAGCGCTTCTGGTCGGGCATCGACCTGTCCAAGCTGTACCGCCAGGCGGGCAGCAACCCGGACCCGGATTCGGGCGTCGAGCAGATTTTCCGTGCCGGTTTCAAGGAATTCTCTCGTCTGCGCCAGCAGCCGGGTGTCGACCCTGAAGCAGTGATGGAAGGCGTGGCGCGAGCCATGCGCGTGGCCATTTCCCGCGAGGAAGAAAAGCTCGAGCAGAGCCTGCCGTTTCTCGCCACCGTCGGTTCCGTCAGCCCATACATCGGTCTGTTCGGTACCGTGTGGGGGATCATGAACTCCTTCCGTGGCCTGGCGTCCGCCCAGCAAGCGACCCTGGCCACCGTGGCCCCGGGCATCGCCGAAGCCCTGGTCGCCACCGCCATTGGCCTGTTCGCGGCCATTCCGGCCGTTATCGCCTACAACCGCTTCGCTGCCCGCAGCGAAACGTTGATCAGTCGTTACTACACCTTCGCCGATGAGTTCCAGGCGATCCTGCACCGCAAAGTGCACACCAGCGAAGAATAAGCAGGTATTTCCCAATGGCGTTAATCGCTCGAGCCCGAAAAAAGCGCAAGCCGGTTGCCGAGATGAACGTGGTGCCCTACATCGACGTGATGCTGGTGCTGCTGGTCATCTTCATGGTGACCGCGCCGATGCTCAATCAGGGCGTGAAGGTCGATCTGCCCAAGGTTTCCAGCGAAGCCTTGCCGCAGGACAACAACACTCAGGTCCTGACCATTTCGATCAAGGCTGACAAGACCTACTACTGGAACCTTGGCAGTGAAGTCGACACCGAGAAGCAGCAGGACCGGGCCATGACCCTGCCGCAGATGACCGATGCGGTGACCAAGATCATCCGTGTCGGCAATGACGCCGGCAAGCGCACGCAGGTCTTCATTCGCGGCGACAAGACCGTCGACTACGGCGCCGTGATGGGCGCCATGGGCGGTCTGCAGAAAGCCGGAGTCGGTAATGTTGGCTTGATCACCGAGGCCCCCTGATGCAGCAACAGCGAGAGCCGTCCGCCTCGGAAAGCTACTTCTGGCCCAGCGTCCTGGCAATCGGCCTGCATGTGCTGGTGTTCGGCATGCTGTTCGTCAGTTTTGCCATGACGCCGGAGCTGCCGCCGGCCAAGCCGATCGTGCAGGCGACGTTGTACCAGCTCAAGTCGAAAAGCCAGGCCACCACCCAGACCAACCAGAAGCTTGCCGGTGAGGCGAAGAAGTCTGCCGCGCGCCAGACCGAAGTCGAGCAGATGGAGCAGAAGAAGGTCGAGCAGGAAGCGATAAAGGCCGCGGAACAAAAGAAAGAGGAAGCCGCTCAAAAGGCCGAAGAAGCCAAGAAGGCCGATGAGGCGAAAAAGGCGGACGAAGCCAAGAAGGCTGATGAAGCCAAGAAAGCCGATGAAGCGAAGAAAACCGCCGAAGCGAAAAAGGCAGAAGAGAAACAATTGGCTGATATAGCCAAGAAGAAAGCCGAAGAAGAAGCCAAGAAAGCCGCTGAAGAAGAGGCCAAGAAAGCGGCGGCTGAAGAAGCGAAGAAGAAGATTGTCGAGGACGCGAAGAAGAAAGCGGCCGAAGACGCCAAGAAGAAAGCTGAAGCTGACGAGGCGAAGAAGAAAGTCGCCGAAGACGCCAAGAAGAAAGCCGCCGCCGACGCCGCCAAGAAAAAGGCCCAGGACGCAGCGCGTAAATCTGCCGAAGACAAAAAGGCCCAGGCCTTGGCAGATCTGCTTTCCGACAAGCCGGAGCGCCAGCAGGCCTTGGCCGACGAGCAGGGCGATGAAGTCGCCGGCAGCTACGACGATCTGATTCGTGCCCGGGCGGCAGAAGGTTGGGCGCGTCCGCCTTCGGCACGCAAAGGCATGACAGTAGTATTGCAAATCGGCATGTTGCCCGACGGTACGGTTACCTCGGTCAGCGTTGCCAAGTCCAGCGGTGACGGTCCGTTCGACGCTTCGGCGGTCGCAGCGGTCAAGAACATTGGACGGTTGACGGAAATGCAAGGAATGAAACCGAGCGACTTTGCTCCCTATCGTTCGTTCAAGATGACATTCACACCTGAGGATCTAGCCTTGTGAGAAACATTCTTCGATCAATGCTTGTCGTGATCTGCTGCCTGGCAGGGATGGCGGTAGCAGAGGAAAAGAACATTCTGGTCACCAGCGGCAGCGACCGGGCCACCCCGATCGCCGTCGTACCGTTCGGCTGGCAGGGCGGTAGCGTCCTGCCGGACGACATGGCGGAAATCATCGGCAATGACCTGCGCAACTCGGGTTACTACGCGCCGATTCCGAAACAGAACATGATCAGCCTGCCAACCCAGGCCAGCGAAGTCATTTACCGTGACTGGAAGGCCCTGGGGGCCCAGTACATCATGGTGGGCAGCATTGTCCCGGCCGGCGGTCGCCTGCAGGTGCAGTACGCCCTGTTCAACGTCGCCACCGAGCAGCAAGTGCTGGCCGGCAGCGTATCGGGTAGCGTCGATCAATTGCGCGACATGTCGCACTACATTGCCGACCAGTCGTTCGAGAAGCTCACCGGCATCAAGGGCGCGTTCTCTACCCGCATGCTCTACGTGACGGCTGAGCGTTTCTCCGAGAACAACACCCGCTACACCCTGCAGCGCTCCGACTATGACGGCGCCCGTGCGGTGACCCTGCTGCAATCGCGCGAGCCGATCCTGTCGCCGCGTTTTGCGCCTGACGGCAAGCGCATCGCCTACGTTTCGTTCGAACAGAAGCGTCCGCGCATCTTCATGCAGCACATCGACACCGGTCGTCGTGAGCAGATCACCAACTTCGAAGGCCTGAATGGCGCGCCAGCCTGGTCACCGGACGGTTCGCGCCTGGCGTTCGTCCTGTCCAAGGACGGTAACCCGGACATCTACGTGATGAACCTGGCGTCGCGTTCGATCTCTCGCGTCACCAACGGCCCGGGCATCAACACCGAACCGTTCTGGGGCAAGGATGGCTCGACCATCTACTTCACCTCCGACCGCGGTGGCAAGCCGCAGATCTACAAGACCAGTGCCGGGGGCGGCGGTGCCGAGCGCGTGACGTTCGTGGGTAACTACAACGCCAACCCTAAACTGTCGGCGGACGAAAAGACCCTGGTGATGATCCATCGCCAGGATGGTTTCACCAATTTCAAGGTGGCGGCCCAGGATTTGCAGCGCGGAAGCGTAAAAATCCTCACTGATAGCACTCTGGACGAGTCACCTACTGTTGCGCCCAACGGCACCATGGTAATCTACGCCACCCGCCAGCAGGGCCGGGGAGTCTTGATGCTCGTGTCCATCAATGGACGCGTGAGGCTCCCGCTTCCTACCGCACAAGGCGAAGTCAGAGAACCGTCCTGGTCCCCTTACCTGAACTGACGCGGCGCAATACGTTGTATTTAACACACTGGGGTTCATTAGGAGTTTCACGATGGAAATGCTGAAGTTTGGTAAATTTGCTGCGCTGGCTCTGGCCATGGCTGTAGCTGTAGGTTGCTCGTCCAAAGGCGGCGACAACGCCGGTGAAGGCGCTGTTGATCCAAACGCTGGTTACGGCGCTAACACTGGTGCTGTTGACAGCTCCCTGAGCGAAGAAGCTGCTCTGCGCGCAATCACCACCTTCTACTTCGAATACGACAGCTCGGACCTGAAGCCAGAAGCCATGCGCGCTCTGGACGTTCACGCCAAAGACCTGAAAGCAAACGGCGCTCGCGTTGTTCTGGAAGGCAACACCGACGAACGTGGTACTCGTGAGTACAACATGGCACTGGGCGAGCGTCGTGCGAAAGCCGTTCAACGCTACCTGGTACTGCAAGGTGTTCCCTCAGCGCAGCTGGAACTGGTTTCCTACGGCGAAGAGCGTCCAGTTGCTACCGGCAACGACGAGCAGTCCTGGGCTCAAAACCGTCGCGTCGAACTGCGTAAGTAATTCGTCATGCGAACGTGCCGTCGTGCTGTAACTGTTCTGGCTCTCAGCCTTGCGCCGCTTGCGGTGTGGGCTGCGGTTCCTGTGGTCGATAACGATGCCGGCTATAACAATAGCGGGAGCAGTTATCCGCCTGCAGGTTACGGTACGAACGGCGCCTATGCCGGGGGAGGGGTTTCGGCCCCTGTCTCGGCACAGGGCGAGCTGTTCAACCAGCTCCAGCAAATGCAGGATCAACTGTCGCGCCAGCAAGGCGTGATCGAAGTTCTGCAGAATGATATTTCGCGCATGAAGCAGGAAAACCTGGAGCGATACCAGGATCTTGATCGGCGCATAGGATCCGGTGTTGCACCTGCCGCGACTCCCGAGAATTCTCCTGCCGGTGGCGACTTGAACGCCCCCGGTGCAGCACCCGCCGCAGGCGCTGGCGCAGCCGCTCAGGCACCAGCCGCGAGTGGCGAACCGGCAGATCCGGCGAAGGAAAAGCTCTACTACGATGCTGCCTTCGACCTGATCAAGGCCAAGGATTTCGACAAGGCCAGCCAGGCCTTTGCCGCTTTCCTGCGTAAATACCCAAACAGCCAGTACGCGGGCAACGCCCAGTACTGGCTGGGCGAGGTGAACCTGGCCAAGGGCGACTTGCAAGGTGCCGGCCAGGCATTTGCCAAGGTCTCCCAGCTGTATCCCAAGCACGCCAAGGTGCCGGACTCGCTGTACAAACTGGCTGACGTAGAGCGCCGCCTCGGTCATACCGACAAGGTCAAGGGCATTCTGCAACAGGTGGTGGCCCAATACCCGGGCACCTCCGCTGCCCAATTGGCCCAGCGCGATCTGCAGCGCATGTAAGCCAATTTGAGCTTGTTTTGAAGAAACCCGCGCCTGTCGCGGGTTTTTTCGTTAGAATTCACGCCCTTTTTATGACACCCGCTTCTTGGGATCTGCGCGTTGGCGGGGTTCCTTGAAAGTGCCTGACGGAGGCGGACAGCCTGTTTAGCTGTTACGCCCGTGGCGACTATGCAAGACATATTGAGAATCACCGAAGTTTTTTACTCGTTGCAGGGTGAAACGCGAACGGCCGGGCTGCCCACGGTATTTGTGCGGCTCACCGGTTGCCCGCTGCGCTGCCAATACTGCGACAGCGCCTACGCCTTCAGCGGCGGTACCGTGCGCACCCTTGACGATATCCTGGAGCAAGTGGCCGGCTATCGTCCGCGCTATGTCTGCGTCACAGGCGGCGAGCCATTGGCTCAACCCAATGCCATTCCTTTGCTAAAACAGCTGTGCGATGCCGGCTACGTGGTTTCGCTGGAAACCAGTGGTGCCCTGGATATCTCGGCTGTCGACCCGCGGGTCAGCCGCGTCGTGGACCTGAAAACCCCAGGCTCCAAGGAAGTGCATCGCAACCGCTACGAGAATATCGAACTGTTGACGCCGAACGATCAGGTCAAGTTTGTCATCTGCTCGCGGGAAGACTACGACTGGGCCGTGTCCAAACTGATCCAGTACGGGCTCGACCGGCGGGCCGACGAGGTGTTGTTCTCGCCGAGCCATCACGACTTGAACGCCCGGGACCTTGCCGATTGGGTGGTGACGGATAATCTGCCGGTGCGCCTGCAATTGCAGTTGCATAAATATCTTTGGAACGACGAGCCGGGGCGCTGATATGACTGAGCAATCGAACACTGTAGAAAAACGTGCGGTCATCCTGTTGTCCGGCGGCCTGGACTCGGCCACGGTCGTGGCCATGGCTCGCGCCGAAGGCTACCGTTGCTACACGATGAGTTTCGACTATGGTCAGCGCCACCGCGCTGAACTGCACGCCGCCGAGCGGGTGGCCCGGGACTTGGGCGTGGTAGAGCACAAGGTGATCGGTCTGAACCTCAACGGCATGGGTGGCTCGGCCTTGACCGACAGCTCCATCGACGTGCCTGAAGCACCGAGCGAAGGCATCCCGGTGACGTATGTGCCGGCGCGCAACACCGTCTTCCTGTCCCTGGCACTGGGTTGGGCCGAAGTGCTGGGTGCTCATGACATTTTCATCGGCGTCAACGCCGTGGATTATTCCGGCTACCCGGATTGCCGTCCGGAGTTCGTCGAGGCCTTCGAGCGCATGGCCAACCTCGCCACCAAGGCCGGCGTCGAAGGGCAGGGTTTCCGCATCCAGGCACCGCTACAGAACCTGAGCAAGGCAGACATCGTCAGGGCCGGAGTGAAGCTGGGCGTGGATTACGCGCTGACCGTTTCCTGCTATCAGGCCGACGATCAGGGCCGTGCTTGCGGCAAATGTGACAGCTGCCGCCTGCGTGCAGAAGGCTTCGCGACGGCGGGCGTGAGCGATCCAACCGCTTATTTTTGATTTATTTCAAATTAAGTGTTGAATAGTCCTTAGAAATCAGTATTATACGCGCCACCACACAGCGGGTCGTTAGCTCAGTTGGTAGAGCAGTTGGCTTTTAACCAATTGGTCGTAGGTTCGAATCCCACACGACCCACCATTTTTAGCAGTTTTAAAAGTCTGGAAGGCCCACGAAAGTGAGGATTTCCGGATTTTTTTTTGCCTGCGAGAAAGTGATCGAGCCAATCCGGAGCCTGTCTGGCTCTGTGCATGGCGTGACATACCTCGGATGGAAAAAACAGCCGAGGCTTCTAAACTGTTGAAGCTCACGCCAGGTCTCTCGGATGGCGTGCATCTCGGGCGCAAGACGTTTCACAGGGAAGGGAATGGCCATGAAGCTGCGGATTATCAAGTTTTCTGCATTCGACCAAGGCAACGACATCAAGGCTGATATCAAAGGTGGGTGGTGTGCGGGAGTGACTGCCATTGTCAGCAGTGCGGTAGGCAACTATGACGTGGAAGGACAACCTGCCTATGGCCACTGGATCGAGCATACCGCTTTTGAACGAGCCAAGGCCGCCTTGTTGACTATCAACTCCAAACTCAGTGCGACCGAATCATTGCAGGCCATCCTGGGCCGGTATCAGCAAACCCCGGATGTTTGCGGTGACCTGCATAAGGCCCAGTTCGAAGCGCGAGGCTGTAAAGTTCTCCTGAGCCTGGCGGGCTGGTTTCCGGTGTTGGGCTATGCGTCCTACCTTAAAAGCTCAAGATGGCTCACCAACCACATCGGCTACATCATAAGAGGGGGCGACAGACTGGTACTGCTCGATCCCAACTATGGTGTCGGGTTGTTTGTCATTGAAGATGCCTTGCCGCTGACGCTGAGCGAGTTGACCAAGGCGATCGGCATGCTGGCCTGGAAGAGTGGCTACTCCAGTTATTTGCTGTCTTATACCGCCGCCACTTCTGTCGTTGACGAAGACGCTCTGCAAGTGCGCTTATCGAGCGCCACAATGGAGAAGGCCCAAGCCCTGGCAAATTTCAGCAGCCGTTTTTACAACGGCCCGAAGTAGCGATATACCGCACTGCGATCAGCGGATATGCCGGCCATAATGTTTTGGGTCCAGGCGTGAAACCATCACCATCATCAACACCATGACCGCGGTGAGCGACCACCAGGCCCACTCGAAACTTCCCAGTTGGTCGCGAATCAAGCCGGCGATCAATGGCGAAAGCCCGGCGATCAAATAGCCGACTCCCTGCACGAACGCGGTAAGGCCACCGGCCCTGCGCGGGTTATCCAGATGGTCCAGTGACACGATCAGGCTCATGGGGAACAGCCCACCGATACCCAAGCCCAGCAGGCAGGGCCACAGCAGGCTGAAACGTTCCGGGCTGAGGATCAGGCCGCAGAAGCCGGCCACGATCAGCGCGAGCAGGGCGGCCAGGCCCCGGCGTTTATCCCGGCTGCGGTTGGCAATCGCCGGAGTGACCAGGCCGGATAACACTTCCATTGCCGTGAGGAACCCCAGCAGCAGCCCGGCGTGCTGTTCGCTCCAGCCTTTTTCTACGTAATACGGCGCCAGCCAGGCCAGGACGCAGGTGTAGGAAGCAGTGCCGAGACCGAAGAAAATCGCCAGTAGCCAGGCTCGGGCATTGCTGAAAAACGATTCCTGGCGCCGGGCGGGGGCTTCGGGCAGGGGCGAGATGACAGAGCGCTGGGCGTACCAGCAACCCAGGGCCGCCAGCGCCAGCAAAGCCCAGATTCCCAGGCCGACGCGCCAACTGCCAGACTGCGTCAGGACAAAGGGTGAAAACGATGCGGCAATCGCCGCCCCGCCCATGATGGAGGTGACGTACAACCCCATGAACAGCGAGGCGTTGTCGGCGAAGCGCGATTTGATCAATGCCGGCACCACTGCCTGGATCAAGGCGATACCGAGCCCGGCGAGCACCGCGCTGATGATCAGTTCGGCAGCACTGTCCAGGTACAAGCGCGATGCCGTGGCGATGCCGATGATCAGCAATGACAGCGCGACGGTGCGGTGTTCGCCGATGCGCAGCGCAATGCGCATGCCCAGGAACATCGCCAGCCCCATCGCCATGACCGGCAGCATCGTCAGCAGCGAAGCGCTGCTGAAACTCAGGGGCACCTCGGCGCGAATGGCTGACAGCAATGGCCCGACCGCCGCCATCGATGGCCGCAGGTTCAGCGCCACCAAGATGATGCTGACCATCAGCCAGACGGCATGGGTGCTTGAGGTTCGAGTGTTTTCCATGACAAGGCCTTGGCTTGATAAAGCACCATTTAGGCCGGGATGGCTAACGGTGGGCAAACTGATAACTGGGCGAGGGTATTGAAATATCAAATACGCGGACAAACCCTGTGGGAGCGAGCCTGCTCGCGATTGCGGTCCGTCAGCAGCATTCGCGAGCAGGCTCGCTCCCACAGGTCATTCAC
>NZ_JAGGOF010000080.1 GCF_018614775.1 Pseudomonas fluorescens | reverse complement strand
AAGCCTTGCTCCCACAGAAGCCCTCTCCCACACATGATTGTGGTGTTTGATAAATGTGTTTGATCCGTGCGCCTGTTCTGGGGTTTGATTGGGCCTTTCCCATGGATGAAAGGATCTTGTCATGAGCTACCGTACGCTAGGCCATTCCGGGTTGCATGTCTCGACATTGACCCTGGGCACCATGATGTTCGGCGAGCAGACCAGCACCGAGGACTCGCTGCGGATCATCGACAAAGCCTGGGACCAGGGCATCAACTTCATCGACACGGCGGACGTCTACACCAACGGCCGCTCCGAAGAAATCGTCGGCGAAGCGATCGCCCGTCACCGCCATGAATGGGTGCTGGCGACCAAGGTCGGTTTCGGCCCGCCAGACGGCGTGCCCAACCGCAGCGGCCTGAGCCGCAAGCATCTGTTCAACGGCATCGAAGCCAGCCTGACCCGCCTGGGCACCGACTACCTGGACATCTATTACCTGCACCGCGAAGACCACAGCACTCCGCTGCACGTCACCGTGTCGGCCATCGGCGACCTGATCCGTCAAGGCAAGATCCGCTACTGGGGCCTGTCGAACTACCGTGGCTGGCGCATCGCCGAGGTGATTCGGATCGCCGACAGCCTGGGCATCGACCGGCCTGTCATCAGCCAGCCGCTGTACAACATCGTCAACCGCCAGGCGGAAACCGAGCAGATCACCGCCGCGCAACACTACGGCCTCGGTGTGGTGCCCTTCAGCCCCCTCGCCCGAGGCGTGCTCAGCGGCAAGTACGCTCCGGACGTCGCGCCGGACGCCAACAGCCGCGCCGGTCGCCAGGACAAACGCATCCTGGAAACCGAATGGCGGGTCGAATCCCTGCGCATCGCCCAGCAGATCCAGCAGTACACCCAGGGCCGGGGCGTGGGCATCGTGGAGTTCGCCATCGCCTGGGTACTGAACAACCAGGCGGTCACCTCGGCCATCGTCGGGCCTCGCACGGAGGAACAGTGGGACGCCTACGCCAAAGCCCAGGCCGTGAAGATCACGGCGGACGATGAAGCCTTTATCGATTCGCTGGTGACGCCGGGGCATGCCTCGACGCCTGGGTTCAATGATGTGGGCCATTTCGTGCCGGGGCGGGTACCTGTGGGAACAGGGCTTGCCCGCGATGAACGATAACGCGGTTCGCCCGTTAAACCGCAGCGTAGCCATCGCGGGCAGCCTTGCTCCCACAAACTTGCTCCCCTGATAAACTTGCCAGCCAACAGTTTGGGTTGATTGATCGCCCTCAAGAGAACCACAGTGTCCAAAGGCATCGTTCTATCGGTCTCGGCTTCCGTGCTGTTCGCCGTCATGTACTACTACACGTCGCTGCTCAAGCCGCTGACCGGCGTTGAGATTTTTGGCTGGCGGATGCTGCTGACAATGCCCTGCATGACGGTGTTCATGCTGGTGTCACGGGATTGGAACCTGGTCACTGCACTGCTTCGGCGCCTGGTCGCCACCCCACGGCTGCTGATCGGCGCGATAGCGTCTTCGGCGCTGATGGGCGCGCAAGTGTGGCTGTTCATGTGGGCGCCGCTCAACGGCTACAGCCTGGACGTGTCGCTGGGGTATTTTCTGTTACCGCTGTCGATGGTCCTGACCGGGCGCATCATCTATGGCGAACGCCTGTCATACCTGCAAAAAGTCGCCGTGTTCTTCGCCACCCTTGGCGTGTGCAACGAGTTCTATCAGGTGGGTGGGTTTTCCTGGGCGACCTTGCTGGTGGTCATCGGCTATCCGATCTACTTCATCCTGCGCAAACGCATCAAGACTGAAAACCTCGGTGGGCTCTGGCTGGACATGACGCTGATGCTGCCTGTGGCCCTCTGGTTCGTCCAAAGCGGCGAGCAAGGCTTCAACGTGTTCGATCAGCACCCATGGCTGTCGCTGCTGATCCCGGTGCTGGGGGTGATCAGCGCTTCGGCGCTGGTGTCCTACATCATCGCCAGCCGACTGTTGCCGTTCGGCCTGTTCGGGTTGTTGAGCTATGTCGAGCCGGTGCTGCTGCTCGCCGTTGCGCTGCTGTTGGGCGAAAGCATCAAGGCCGGTGAGTGGCTGACGTACATCCCGATCTGGACGGCCGTGGCGGTACTGGTGTTCGAAGGGTTCAAGCACCTGATGCGGCAGCGGCGCAGGGGCTGAGTGCGTACAGCCCCAATAAATGTGGGAGCGGGCTTGCTCGCGAAGGCGGTGCATCAGACACCATCGATGTTTTCTGACACACCGCCTTCGCGAGCAAGCCCGCTCCCACAGAACCATGTGGCTTGCGGATTACTCCGTCGCCAACACCCCACGCCGCACCTGGTCACGCTCGATGGATTCGAACAGCGCCTTGAAGTTACCTTCGCCGAAGCCGTCATCGCCTTTGCGCTGGATAAATTCGAAGAACACCGGTCCCATCAGGGTTTCCGAGAAAATTTGCAGCAGCAGGCGCTTGTCGCCCTGTTCGGAAGCACCGTCCAGCAGGATGCCTCGCGATTGCAGCGCCTCGACCGGTTCGCCATGGTTCGGCAGGCGGCCTTCAAGCATTTCGTAGTAGGTGTCCGGCGGCGCAGTCATGAAGCGCATGCCGATGCCTTTGAGCTGGTCCCAGGTCTTGATCAGGTCATCGGTCAGAAACGCCACATGCTGGATGCCTTCGCCGTTGAACTGCATCAGGAACTCTTCGATCTGCCCGGCGCCCTTGGACGACTCTTCGTTCAGCGGGATACGGATCATGCCGTCCGGCGCGGTCATGGCCTTGGAGGTCAGACCGGTGTATTCGCCCTTGATGTCGAAGTAACGGATCTCGCGGAAGTTGAACAGTTTTTCGTAGAAGCCGGCCCAGTAGGCCATGCGCCCGCGATAGACGTTGTGGGTCAGGTGATCGATGATCTTCAGGCCTGCCCCCACCGGATTGCGATCGACGCCTTCGAGGAACACGAAGTCGATGTCGTAGATCGAGCTGCCTTCGCCGAAACGGTCGATCAGGTACAGCGGCGCACCGCCGATGCCCTTGATCGCCGGCAAGTTCAATTCCATTGGGCCGGTTTCGATGTGGATCGGCTGGGCGCCGAGTTCCAGGGCACGCTTGTAGGCCTGTTGCGAATCCTTGACCCGGAACGCCATGCCGCACACCGACGGGCCGTGCTCGGCCGCGAAGTACGACGCCACACTGTGGGGTTCGTTGTTGAGGATCAGGTTGATCGCGCCCTGGCGATACAGGTGCACGTCCTTCGAGCGGTGGGTGGCCACCTTGGTGAAGCCCATGATCTCGAAGATCGGCTCCAGGGTGTTCGGGGTCGGGGACGCGAATTCGATGAATTCAAAGCCCATCAGGCCCATCGGGTTTTCATATAGATCTGCCATGTCGGCGCCTCATCAGTCTAATCAATTAACCAAAAACGTTAGTTGCCAGTCATGCTGAGGGCACGCGGTGGCGCGCAGGAAATGCCGCGAACGCTGCGGGCGAGGAAGTCGCCGTAGATCAGTTGAAACCCAAGTATCTTCATTGTCGACCCAAGGCTCTTGCGGGCGAGGCTTCTGCTGCCAGAAGACGTTATTCTTATATGCGTAAATCGATTCTACACAGCGTAACCAGGTTTGTCCGCCTTGCGTATCAAATCGTCTTTCTCCGCGTCCGCGCAAGGGGTCTGTTGCACAGGAAAATGCCCACCAGGATCAGTCCGCCACCCAGGCGCATCAAGGCCGTGAACCGTTCGTCCAGAAGCAATGCGCCCAGCAATACCGCCGTCAACGGATTGAGCGCGATGAACACGCCGGACCGGGTCGCGCCGATCCGGCGGATACCGTCGTACCAGGCGATGTAGGCCAGGGCCGACCCCAACACGCCGAGGTAAAGCAGGCTCAGCCACTGCTTCAAGTCCAGCCCGCGTAACGCTTCCAGACGTACCTCACCGCCGACGGCGCAGGCCAGCCACAGCATCAACGTGCCCAGCAGAATCGACCAAGTGACGGTTTGCAGCGGGCCAAGTTGTTCATTCAGGCCCTTGGAAAACAGCGAATAGATGCCCCAGCCCAGCACGCAACCAAAAATCAGCACATCGCCGATCCAGCTTCGCGCCGAATCCTGCAACAGGGCCGGATCACGGCTGACAATCACCAGCCCCGCCCCGCCGATGCACAGCCCGATGCCGACAACTTTCAGCGCGGACAACCGCTCCTTGAACAGCCACCAGGACGCCAACCCGATCACCGCCGGGTTCAGGGCCACGATCAACGAGGCCCGCGATGCATTGATGTACTGCAAGCCATAGAAGAAGCACAGGTTGTAGAAAAAGATGCCGAAGAAGCCCAGCCCGGCGAGTAGCAGCCCTTGCTTCAGGGTGGGCCTGACCAGAGGGATCCGGGCCAGAGCGAGAAACAGCAACAGCGCGATGCTGGCGAGCAGAAAACGCAGGCTCGCCGCCAGCAGCGGAGCCAGGGCGCCGGACAGAATCCTGCCGGCCACAAAAGTGCCGCCCCAGATCATGGTGACCATGGTGAGCTTCAGGTAGACCGGCAGGTCGGAGGGGGTCGGAACAGCGTGTTCGAGGGTTTTCATCGGCCAGCCTATGTGATCAGTCGCGAATCCGTGTACGGTTGAGATCCCGCATTGTTCGCCTCATGCCTGATCATCGTAAAATGAGCATTCCCTCATGACCCTCACCCAACTGGAAATTTTCTCCCTCGTCGCCGAGCTCAGCGGTTTTACTGCAGCAGCCACGCGCCTGGGCATCAGCCAGTCGGCGGTGTCCCACGCCATCAAGTCCCTGGAGCAGGAATTGGGCGTGGAACTGCTCAGGCGTCATCAGTCCCAGGTGGAACTCAGCGACATTGGCCTGCAATTATTGTCGCGGGCCCGGGCCATGCTCGGGCTGGCCAATACCTTGCGCCAGGAAGCCGCCGATGCCCGGGGCATGCGCACCGGCACGTTGCGCATCGGTTCATTCGGGCCCACTTCATCGATGAAGTTGCTGCCCGCTATCCTGCAGCGCTACCGCACTTTGCACCCCGGGATCGAAGTGCACATCGATGAAGGACCGGACAGGCAGGTGATCCAATGGCTGGATGAGCGGCGGATCGACGTCGGCTTCGTGGTGCTCCCCGAGGACCGTTTCGATACGTTTGCGCTGATGGAGGACCAGATGGTCGCGCTGTTGCCCACCCACCATCCTCTTGCTGCCCAGGCCAGCCTGAGCCTGAAGGACCTTTGCGACGACCCCTTCGTGCTCACCGAGGCGGGATCGTCCGAGCTGGTTGCACGCCTGTTCAATGCCGCCCGACTCGTGCCGAACGTACGCTACCGCTGTTCACAATTGCTCAGCACCCTGGATGTCATCCGGCGTGGCGAGGCGGTGAGCGTGGTGTCCGAAGGCTCGCTGCCGGACCACAAGAACCCTGGCTTCGTCACACGGCCACTGACGCCACGAGTTCCGCGCCAGGTTGGCCTTGCGGTACTGGACAGCCGCCAGGCTTCTCCGGCCACCCTGGCGTTTATAGAACTGGCAAAGCAGTCATCAGCGGGCCCACGAGGTTAACTTTGCAACATCAACTACTTGCCCGACCGATTAGCGTACAAGTCTTCTTGAGGTCGCGAGCGTAAAGGCTAACTCTTCAAGCGCCGAGACATTGACGTCAGCGCTTCGCGCATACAACCCTGCGCTGTTGTTACATGGCGAAAAAGTTAGGATTTACACTTTCTGGATTAACTACTACAATTTTTTTACCTGTGCTGGATAGCAGGAGAGCCATTGATCACCGAGTCGCTGCAAGGCGCTTGGCTTATGGCTTTGTTTGCGGTTGATACAGCCAAATATTCTGATTGGAGTAACGATTTTGTCCAGACTCGCTGAATTTCGTGCAGCCGAAAAGGCCCTTCAGGAACAGCTCAAGCAGCTGGAGTCGCTGAAGAATGACGCCGGGCTCAAGAAAGAAATCGAATTCGAAGAAAAGCTCCTGGGCCTGATGAAGAGCTACGGCAAGGGCCTGCGGGACATCGTCGCTATCCTCGAGCCCACTCCGTCCAAGACCAGTCTCCAATCGACCAAGCCCACCAAGACCCGCCGTGCACGCGTGGTAAAGGTCTACCAGAACCCGCACACGGGTGAACTGATCGAGACCAAAGGCGGCAACCACCGCGGCCTGAAGGCCTGGAAAGAACAGTACGGCGCAGCCACTGTTGATTCCTGGTTACGTGGTTGATTAGCAACCTTCCTGCAAAAAAGCCCTGAATCCATCAGGGCTTTTTTATGGGTCAAAGTTATTTGATTAATCCAGCTGTTGCGCGGGAAACCTTATAGTTTCAGGCTGTTTCGTACCGACTGTACTTCTTCCTGGCTTTCAACAAATACCTGCGCCTGCCCCGCGTAGGACAGCACGTAAGCCTTGCCCCCATTAAGTGCCACGACGAGAGTCTGCGACAGTACGTGCCGCCCGTTTTGCGTGATCGTGCAAGTGGTTTCCAATGCTGTTATCCCACCTAAAGTGGACGCATGGATTTTATTGCAGACACTTTGGTAACCGCCCTGGAAAAAATCCTTCTGAATGGATTTGCGCATTTCCAGCAACACACCTTGCAAGTTGACCTGATGATCCGACTCGACGGTGGTGGTGGTCAGCTCCATGACCATCAGCGCATTGCCCGCCGGATCGTTTTTGCTCGCCCGTTGACGCAGAGGCCCTGTCGTCGCGGGTACAGCGCTGGGCAGCGGTTCGACGACCCAGCCCTGGGGCCACGCCACCTGCGGTTCGTCCGCCTGGACGCCAGCAATCGTAACGGTGGCAAACAACAGGACAAACAGCGAGAGGAACGGTCGAATCATTGCAGTGGCACCCAAGGACGAATCGTAAAGTCTGAAGCCCGCCGCAGCCCCAGGCAATAGCCACGCGTGGTTTGGCGATGCCGCGTCCCTTGCGTATCATGGACGCACCTGCAAGGAAGCCGTTTTACGCAAGCCCAGCAACCGTCGCAGCATGGCTGCGACGCCGTTTGCCCCACTTATTTTCCGGAGGGCCCATGAGCCTGCACGAACTCGATACATTCCCTGGCGTCACCGCACAACCTGATGCCGCCACGGCCAGATTTGTCTTCAACCACACGATGTTGCGAGTCAAGGACATCACCAAGTCCCTGGACTTCTACACCCGCGTGCTGGGTTTCTCGCTGGTAGAGAAACGCGACTTCCCGGAAGCCGAATTCAGCCTGTACTTCCTGGCCCTGGTAGACAAGCAGCAGATCCCGGAGGACGCCGCAGCGCGTACCGAATGGATGAAATCGATCCCCGGCATCCTCGAACTGACCCACAACCATGGCACTGAAAGCGACCCGGCGTTTGCCTACCACAATGGCAATACCGACCCACGCGGGTTCGGTCACATCTGCATCTCGGTACCGGACGTCGTCGCAGCCTGCGAGCGCTTCGAAGCATTGGGCTGCGATTTCCAGAAACGCCTGAGCGACGGCCGCATGAAAAGCCTCGCGTTCATCAAGGACCCGGATGGCTATTGGGTAGAAATCATCCAGCCTGCGCCACTCTAAAGCTCACCTTGGCCTCCTTGTGGGAGCGAGCCTGCTCGCGATGAGGCCCCATTGCCTGATCCGGCGCCATCGCGAGCAGGCTCGCTCCCACAGGGTTCGGTGGTGGGTATGAAAAACCAATAAAAAACCCCATGAGCCATTGGCTCACGGGGTTTTGTTTTTTCCGCTATCGACTATTCAAGCCGGAGCTGAAGTACGGATCAGGTGGTCGAAAGCGCTCAAGGAGGCCTTGGCGCCCTCGCCCACGGCGATCACGATCTGCTTGTACGGCACGGTGGTCACGTCACCGGCAGCGAACACGCCTGGGATCGACGTTTCACCCCGGGCGTCGACGATGATCTCACCGCGCGGCGACAGCTCGATCGTGCCTTTGAGCCAGTCAGTGTTAGGCAACAGGCCGATCTGCACAAAGATCCCCTCCAGCGCCACGTCCCTCACGTCACCGCTTGGACGGTCCTTGTAGCGCAAGCCGTTGACCTTCTGGCCATCACCCGTCACTTCGGTCGTCTGGGCATTGGTGATCACGGTCACGTTCGGCAGGCTGTGCAGTTTGCGCTGCAACACCGCGTCGGCGCGCAATTGCACATCGAATTCCAACAAGGTCACATGGGCGACGATACCGGCCAGGTCGATGGCCGCTTCAACACCGGAGTTACCGCCGCCGATCACCGCCACGCGCTTGCCCTTGAACAGCGGACCGTCACAGTGCGGGCAGTACGCCACGCCTTTGTTGCGGTATTGCTGCTCACCCGGCACGTTCATTTCGCGCCAGCGGGCGCCGGTCGCGAGGATCACGGTCCTGGCCTTGAGGCTTGCCCCGCTGGCGAACCAGACTTCGTGCAGCGCACCGTCCTTGCCTGGCACCAGCGCATCGGCACGTTGCAGGTTCATGATGTCCACGTCGTATTGCTTGACGTGCTCTTCCAGGGCAACGGCCAGTTTCGGCCCTTCGGTTTCCTGGACCGAGATGAAGTTCTCGATCGCCATGGTGTCGAGCACCTGGCCGCCGAAACGCTCGGCCGCCACGCCGGTGCGGATGCCTTTACGGGCGGCGTAGATCGCCGCCGAAGCACCGGCCGGGCCACCGCCGACCACCAGCACATCAAACGCATCCTTGGCGCTGATTTTCTCAGCCTGGCGCTCGATGCCGCTGGTGTCGATCCTGGCGAGGATTTCTTCGAGGCCCATGCGGCCCTGGCCGAAGTTCACGCCATTGAGGTACACGCTTGGCACGGCCATGATCTGGCGCTCATCGACCTCGGCCTGGAACAGCGCGCCGTCGATGGCAACGTGGCGGATATTCGGGTTCAGCACCGCCATCAGGTTAAGCGCCTGGACCACGTCCGGGCAGTTCTGGCACGACAGCGAAAAGTAAGTCTCGAAGCTGAATTCGCCTTTAAGCGAACGGATCTGTTCGATGACGTCGGCACTGGCCTTCGATGGGTGGCCGCCGACTTGCAGCAAGGCCAGCACCAGCGAAGTGAATTCGTGACCCATGGGAATGCCGGCAAAACGCAGGCTGATATCGGCTCCCGGGCGATTCAACGAGAACGATGGCTTGCGCGCATCGGTGCCGTTGTCGAGCAAGGTGATCTTGTCGGAAAGACTGGCAACGTCCTGGAGTAACGCGAGCATTTCCTGGGATTTCGCACCGTCGTCGAGGGAGGCGACGATCTCGATCGGCTGGGTGACCCGTTCCAGGTATGACTTCAACTGAGCTTTAAGATTGGCGTCCAACATACGGGCGATTTCCATTTTTTGAATTCAGAAAAAAAACGCCCGAGCGAATCTCGCCCGGGCGTTTTTGAGGGCGAAGCGGCTTACTTGATCAAGAGCTGATCGCCCTCGGATGACGCATGGACTCAGATCTTGCCAACCAGGTCCAGGGACGGAGCCAGGGTGGCCTCGCCTTCTTTCCATTTGGCTGGGCAGACTTCGCCCGGGTGAGCGGCAACGTACTGAGCGGCCTTCACCTTGCGCAGCAGCTCGGAAGCGTCACGGCCTACACCGCCGTCGTTGATTTCAACGATCTTGATCTGGCCTTCTGGGTTGATCACGAAAGTACCGCGGTCAGCCAAGCCGACCTCTTCGATCAACACATCGAAGTTGCGGGAGATAACGTGGGTCGGATCGCCGATCATGGTGTACTGGATCTTGCCGATAGCTGGCGAAGTGTTGTGCCAGGCGGCGTGGGCGAAGTGAGTGTCAGTGGAGACGCTGTAGACCTCGACACCCAGCTTCTGGAATTCGGCGTAGTTGTCGGCCAGGTCTTCCAGTTCGGTTGGGCACACGAAGGTGAAGTCTGCTGGGTAGAAGAACACGACAGACCACTTGCCTTTCAGGTCGGCGTCCGAGACGTCGACGAATGCGCCGTTTTTGAAGGCGGTCGCTTTGAACGGTTTGACTTGGCTGTTGATGATAGGCATCGATGTTTCTCCGTCAGGGTTGAAAAGTTGATGGAGGAATCTTACCCACTCATCCGCAGCCTGGCTCATTGGCAAAGCTCATGCGAATGATTGGTTTTGGCTATCAGGAATCTGTATAGATAGAAAAAATCTGTGCAGGCGCGAATGAGTGAAACAGGCTGCGATCCTTTCAGGCGAAACGATCGCAGCTCTGCCAGCGCCTGCAGATCAGGCGGAGGGGGTACGCATAGTGACGAACTCTTCGGCGGCGGTCGGGTGCACGCCGATGGTTTCATCGAAATCACGCTTGGTGGCGCCGGCCTTGAGCGCAATGGCCAGGCCCTGGATGATCTCCCCGGCATCCGGCCCGACCATGTGACAACCCAGCACCTTGTCGGTCTGGGCATCTACAACGAGCTTCATCAGGGTGCGTTCCTGGCAGTCGGTCAGGGTCAGTTTCATCGGCCGGAAACGGCTTTCGAAAATCTGCACCACGTGCCCTTCTTCCCGCGCCTGTTCTTCGGTCAGGCCCACCGTACCGATGTTCGGCAAGCTGAACACGGCAGTGGGGATCATCCGGTAATCCACCAGGCGATACTGCTCAGGCTTGAACAGGCGCCGCGCCACGGCCATGCCCTCGGCCAGGGCCACCGGCGTGAGCTGTACGCGACCGATCACGTCCCCGATCGCCAGGATCGACGGTTCAGCGGTCTCGTACTTTTCGTTGACCTGGACGAAACCCTTCTCATCCAGCGTGACGCCGGTGTTTTCCAGCCCGAGGTTGTCCAGCATCGGACGCCGACCGGTGGCGTAGAACACGCAGTCGGTGAGCAAGGTACGACCGTCCTTGAGGGTGACCTTGAGGCTGCCGTCGTCCAGTTTGTCGATGCGCTCGATGTCGGCGTTGAATTGCAGGTCCAGGCCGCGGCGGGTCAGTTCTTCGGCCAGATGCTTGCGCACCGCACCGTCAAAGCCACGCAAGAACAGGTCGCCGCGATAGAGCAAGGATGCCTGTGCGCCCATGCCGTGGAAAATCCCGGCGAACTCCACCGCAATGTAGCCCCCACCCACGACGATGACACGCTTGGGCAGTTCCTCGAGGAAGAACGCCTCGTTGGAGCTGATGGCGTGTTCGCGCCCCGGAATCTCCGGGACGACCGGCCAGCCACCGGTGGCGATCATGATGTGCTCGGCGGTGTAGCGCTGACCGTTGATTTCGACCTCATGGGGCCCGGTCAGCCTGGCGTGCCCCTCGTGCAGCACCACGCCGCTGTTGACCAGCAGGTTGCGGTAGATGCCGTTGAGGCGATTGATTTCCCGATCCTTGTTGGCAATCAAAGTGGCCCAGTCAAAACTCGCCGCGCCGGCCGTCCAGCCATAAGCCGGGGCCTGTTCGAAGTCCTCGGCGAAATGCGCGCCGTAGACCAGCAGTTTCTTCGGCACGCAGCCGACGTTCACGCAGGTACCGCCCAGGTAGCGGCTTTCCGCCACGGCCACTTTCGCTCCGAACCCGGCGGCGAACCGCGCAGCGCGCACACCACCGGAACCGGCGCCAATCACATACAAGTCAAAATCGTAGGCCATTTCTATCTCCTTCAGCAGGCCATCAGCATACCTGCTGTTACCCGCCAGCGTAGCGTCGGAATGGAATGGTTATGGGGGCGGAAAATGGAAATACCAGTCGGACTGGAGAATGGAGATCAGTCAAACCCAAAACCTGTGGGAGCGAGCCTGCTCGCGATTGCGAAGGCACATTCAGCATCACCGTTTCAGACAGTCCGCCATCGCGAGCAGGCTCGCTCCCACAGTGGTGATCTGTTGGCGTCCATCGGCGGTGCCGCGTTTCGCTAAATCTTTTCCCAAAGGGCCTGTGTGTGTGGCCAGTTTCAGCAAAAAAAACGCCCCGAACCAGTCGGGGCGTTTTTTTCAAGGCGCGACGCAGGCTATCAGTAAGCCTTGCCGGTCTTGTAGAAGTTCTCGAAGCAGAAGTTGGTCGCGTCGATGTAGCCTTCGGCGCCACCGCAGTCGAAACGCTTGCCCTTGAACTTGTAGGCCATGACGCAGCCATTCTGGGCCTGCTTCATCAGGGCATCGGTGATCTGGATTTCGCCGCCCTTGCCTGGCTCGGTCTGTTCGATCAGGTCGAAGATGTCCGGGGTCAGGATGTAGCGACCGATGATCGCCAGGTTCGACGGGGCGTCTTCAGGTTTTGGTTTTTCGACCATGCTGTGGACGCGGTAGATGTCGTCGCGGATCATTTCGCCGGCGATGACGCCGTACTTGTTGGTTTCCTGCGGATCGACTTCCTGGATCGCCACGATCGAGCAGCGGAACTGCTTGTACAGCTTGACCATCTGGGTCAGTACGCCGTCGCCTTCGAGGTTGACGCACAGGTCGTCCGCCAGAACCACGGCGAACGGTTCGTCACCGATCAGCGGGCGGCCGGTCAGGATCGCGTGGCCCAGGCCTTTCATTTCGGTCTGGCGGGTGTAGGAGAACGAGCACTCGTCCAGCAGCTTGCGGATGCCGACCAGGTATTTTTCCTTGTCGGTGCCCTTGATCTGGTTTTCCAGCTCGTAGCTGATGTCGAAATGGTCTTCCAGTGCGCGCTTGCCACGGCCAGTCACGATGGAGATTTCCGTCAGGCCCGCATCGAGGGCTTCTTCGACGCCGTACTGGATCAGTGGCTTGTTCACCACCGGCAGCATTTCTTTGGGCATGGCTTTAGTCGCTGGCAGGAAGCGAGTACCGTAACCGGCTGCTGGGAACAAGCATTTCTTGATCATATAAGTCCTTGGAAAGGCGGTGTGTACGAGTTTCGGCGCAGTCTAATCAGGCGGCGGGCACCTTACAATGCCCGCGCCGGCCAACCGGTGCCATCATAGAGAAATAAAAAACGGCGGATAGTTCAATCGCCTGTCGTTTCGATGGCTGCGGCGCCCCACTGTACGCTCATGAGCGCTGTTTGCGAGCATTTGGCGTATCATGGCGGCCTTGATCACGCCAATGAGGCAACTAGATGTCGGCACCCAGAAACGCAAACGGTTATTCGGTCAGCCAGGACAAGGACGGCCAGTGGTGGATTATCAACTACCACGGCGAGCAGGTCGCCGGCCCCCTGCCTACCAAGGCGATGGCGGTGGAAGTGGCTGCTGTGTTCCAGGACGAACGCGCTGCCCCGGCGACGAAAGAACGCGAGACAGCCCCGGCGCGCAGCCCCCGTCGCAAGAAGTAAACAGGCCGGCCTCAAGTAAATGCCACTCGGGCATTGAACGAGGCTGGTTTAGCTGTACCGAAATGGCCATTCGCTATAACCTCTCGGTTGCCCCTTCTTTCTCGATGACGATCCCATGAAAACACTTCTGGCGCTGTTTACAGTCCTGGCCCTGGCGGGCTGTGCCTCGGCGGAAAAAACCTACCTGAAAAACGGCGAGCAAGGCCTTTCCATCGACTGTTCGGGCGAAGCCAACTCCTGGGCCACCTGCTATGAAAAAGCCGATGCCTCCTGCGCCGGCACCGGTTACCGCATCGTCGGCACCGATGGCACGCCGCAGGCCAAGGAAAGCGAAAAGACCCTGGGGGTCGACGTCGGCAACTACACCAGCCGCAGTGTCGTGGTGGTGTGTAAATAGATCAGCCGGAAATACAGGCGTTGGCCGCGTCCTGCACATCGCCGGGACGCACCGGCACATTGGACATGCTTTCGTGCAGCTTGATGCTGCTGCCGCTGGAACGCTCGTCAATGTCGAACACCGCCGCCGGCAGACTCGACAATTTGCCCGGAACGATCACCCGAACACCGTTCTTGTGCGGCTCCATCTGCAGCGGCCCACGGCTGTCGGCCAGGTGCTCGGCAATGCATTTGGCGTACTCGTGGGGTTTCTTGCCGGAGATCACGCTCATGGTGGGGAGCGTCTGGTTGATGTCCGATACGGATGCACATCCACCCAAAGCCAATGCCAACACCCACACGCTGCGCTTCATATGATTCCTCCGATAAAGACCGTCGGACAGTGCAAACGCTGTTTTTTCTCCAGCGCCCACCGCCTTTTTTTTGCGCTTGCCGCGATAAATAACCAAAGCCTGGGACGCGGGCCGGATATTACCCCTTGAGGCTGATAAACTGCACGTCATTGTCCATGCTATCGCTCTGATTTTGTAGAAAAAGCCCTTCTGGAGGCGCCCATGAAATTCATTCACCAGCGCGAGCACCTGAACGAAGACGACATCGTCGTTATCGAATGCTCGCAGATGTGCAATATCCGTTTGATGAACGACGCCAACTTCCGCAGCTTCAAGAATGGCGGCCGGCACACCTATCACGGCGGTGCGTTCGATACGTTCCCGGCCAGGATCACTGCACCGAGCACCGGTTTCTGGAACATCACCATCGACACCGTCAACCGTCGGGCTATCAGCGTCACGCGCAAGCCGACCCTGACCCACAAGATCAAAATCATCCGGCGTTCCAGCTCGAAACTGAGCTGAGCATCGCCCACTGTCATGACAGGCAAAACCGTGGCCCAGACGACCAGATACGTCATCAAGTACAAGCTCAACGACGAACGCCGCTTCGAGTTCGCACAACTGGCAACCGGCACCGAGGAAGAAGCCAGGGCCGCCTTGCAGGCGCTGCATGGCAAGACCGGTGAAGTGATCAGCGACGTCAAGGTCAGCAAGGCGCTGTAACCCCCATCCCGATTGAGTGCCGTCGCCACGGATAGTGTTTGTCAGCGCAAGATCCGGGGTGGCGCCCAATGGGACACCCGCCAAACTGACCCATCCTATGCACTCAGGATGGTCACCATGTCCCCTGCCCGAGATTCACTCGCCCGTTCCATCAACGCAATTGACCGACCGACCCTGGAACGTCACCTCGACCAAGACGGCAGCGCCATCCTGCGCAACCTGTTGTCGCCGTCCCAATGCCATCAGCTCAGCGACCTGTATGCGCAGCCCGGGCTGTTCCGTTCCCGAGTGATCATGGCCCGTCACGGATTCGGGCGCGGCGAGTACCAGTATTTGCGCTACCCCTTGCCCGATACCGTCCAGCAACTGCGTGAATCGTTGTACCCACTGCTGGTACCCCTGGCGAACCGCTGGAACGAATGCATGGGCCTTGGCGTGCAATACCCCGGCGCGCACGCCGACTTCATCCAACGCTGTCACGCCGCCGGACAACAGCGCCCCACCCCGCTGTTGCTGCAATACGGCCCGCAGGACTACAACTGCCTGCACCAGGATCTGTACGGCGAGCAGGTGTTCCCGCTGCAAGTGGCGATCCTCCTGTCGGAACCGGGCAAGGACTTTACCGGTGGCGAATTCGTCCTGACCGAGCAACGCCCGCGCATGCAGTCGCGGCCCCAGGTCATCGATCTGAAACAAGGCGATGCCGTGGTGTTTGCCGTGCATCAGCGACCGGTCAAGGGCGTTCGCGGTTATTATCGGGTAAACATGCGCCATGGCGTCAGCTGCGTGCACAGCGGCCGCCGGCACACTTTGGGAATCATTTTTCATGATGCGCAGTGATGACACGCCGGTGACCCTGGATCTGTTCGCTGACCAGGCCCCCACCACGCCCGGCCAGACCGAGCAGATCGGCGTGCAATCGTTCGTGCTGCGCGGGTTCGCCCTGCCGTGGCTGGAACGTTTGCTGCCGGCGCTGGAAAGGGTGTTGCAGGCCGCACCGTTCCGGCAGATGGTTACGCCCGGCGGCTTTACCATGTCGGTTGCCTTGACCAGTTGCGGCGCACTGGGCTGGACCACCGACCGCAGCGGCTACCGCTATACGACCGACGATCCACAGACCGGTCACCCCTGGCCAGACATGCCGGCGGTGTTCCGCGAGCTGGCCCAGGCTGCCGCCCGCGCGGCGCTCTTCGAAGGCTTCGAACCGGATGCCTGCCTGATCAACCGCTACGTGCCCGGGGCGCGGATGTCGCTGCATCAGGACAAGAACGAACGCGCCCTCAGCGCCCCCATCGTCTCGATGTCCCTGGGCCTGCCGGCGGTGTTTCAGTTCGGCGGGTTCGAACGCAGCGACAAGAGCCTGCGCATTCCGCTGTTTCATGGCGACATCGTGGTCTGGGGCGGCGTCGACCGGTTGCGTTACCACGGCGTGCTGCCGCTCAAGGAAGGACAGCACCCGCACCTGGGCGCCCAGCGGATCAACCTGACCTTCCGCACCGCCGGCTGAAGATGCAGAATTCGACCGCAAGACCCGGAGTGTCGTCGCCTTGCAGGCTCGCTACTGTAGGCAAAACGGGCCAATGGACATAACGACCATGAACAGCACTTCGAACACTCTTGCCGCTGAACGGGATCCACGCTGGGCCGCCGTGCTCGCCCGCGATCCGCGCGCCGACGGGCAATTCGTCTACGGCGTGAAAACCACCGGCGTCTATTGCCACCCCAGCAGCCTGTCGCGGCTGCCCAACCCGCGCAACGTCGAGTTTTTTGACACGGCGCAGCAGGCCGAAGCCGCCGGTTATCGTCCCAGCAAGCGCGTAGCCCGGGACCAGACGCAGATTGCCGCCCAGCAAGCCGCACGGATCGCCAGCGCCTGCCGGCAGATCGAGGCGGCCGAAGTGCTGCCGGGGCTTAATGAACTGGCGCAGAGCGCGGGCCTGAGCCCTTTCCACTTTCATCGGGTGTTCAAGGCAATCACCGGCCTGACGCCCAAGGGGTACGCCGCCGCCCACCGCTCGCGCAAGGTGCGCGAACGCCTGGCCGATGGCGGCACCATCACCGAAGCGTTGTACGACGCCGGGTTCAATTCCAACAGCCGTTTCTATGCAGCCGCTGACAACGTCCTCGGCATGAAGCCCACCGACTATCGCGCCGCCGGGCAGAACACCGACATCCGCTTCGCCGTTGGTCAATGCTCCCTCGGGGCGATCCTGGTGGCGCAGAGCGAGCGTGGCGTGTGCGCGATCCTGTTGGGCGATGACCCGGACGCGTTGGTGCGCGACCTGCAGGATAAATTCCGCCGGGCCAATCTCATCGGTGCCGACCCCGCGTTCGAACAGTTGATCGCCCAAGTGGTGGGCTTCGTCGAGGCGCCGGCGCTGGGCCTCGACCTGCCGCTGGACCTGCGCGGCACCGCTTTCCAGGAAAGGGTCTGGCAAGCCCTGCGGGAGATTCCGCCCGGCAGCACCGCCAGCTACGCCGAGATTGCCCAGCGCATCGGCCTGCCCAAGGCCGTGCGCGCCGTGGCCCAGGCCTGCGGCGCCAACAGCCTGGCGGTGGCGATCCCCTGCCACCGGGTGGTGCGCAGCGACGGCAACCTGTCGGGCTATCGCTGGGGCGTCGAGCGTAAGCGTCAGTTGCTGGCGCTGGAGCGCTCATCGGGGGACTGAACGCCGATGTAGATCACCACTGATTCGGGGCCGCTGTAGACCTCGAAATCGGTGGTGAAGCGACGCACCGTTTGCGGGTTGTCGGCGAAATACGCCCAGATCAGGCCCCAGGCCTCGATCACACAGTCGGGCATCGGCCCCTTGGCTGAGAACGCCAGGTAGTCGCCACCTTCGATGTCCACGACGGGGTAGCCTGGGCTCGTCGCGTCGACCTGGACCCCGGCCGTCACATCGAAGTGGCCGGTGGCGTCGGACTCGTAATTGGAATACACCCCGTAGACGAACGACTCCGACTGCCGGGCCGGGATCGTGTCGAACAGCCCTTCAGTGAAGAACCGCTGCCACATGGGGCCGATCCTGGCCGTATCGGGCTGCTGTTCGTCGATGTTGCGGGTGCGCACCTGTAGACCGGCGACGCTGAAGGGTTCGACGGTCTTGAGTTTTACATCCATGCGTCAGGCTCCTTGATGGGTGAAGCCGCATGGTAATCCTCTGGCTGCAAGGATCAAGCGGCGGCGCTCCATTGAAAAACTCGACTGGCCCTGGCCGGGTCACACCTGTTAAAACCCTGTTTCCTTCCTGCCGTCGGAGACCCGCACATGAGCCAGTGGCCAGACACTCGCATTCTCGACCTGCTTGGTATCGAACTGCCCATCATCCAGGGGCCACTGGCCGGGGTTACCGGGCCGGCCATGGTAGTCGCTGCCTGCAATGCCGGCGGCCTGGGCTCGATGCCGGCGGCGATGCTGGACGTTGAACAACTGCGCCAGGCGTTGACGACGATCCGGGAACAGACCGACAAGCCGTTCAATGTGAATTTCTTCTGCCACCAGCCCCCGGTGTTTGATGAGCAGCGGGCCGCGGCGTGGAAGCAACGGCTCGAACCCTACTATCAGGAGCTGGGCGCCGACTTTGACGCACCGACGCCAGTGTCCAACCGCACACCGTTCGATGACGCCGCCTGCCGCGTGCTGGAGGCGATGCGACCCAAGGTGGTGAGTTTCCATTTCGGCCTGCCGGAAAAATCCCTGCTGGACCGGGTGAAAGCCACGGGTGCGAAGATCCTTTCCTCGGCCACCACCGTCGAAGAGGCGATCTGGCTGGAACAACACGGTTGCGACGCGATCATCGCCATGGGTTATGAAGCCGGCGGCCATCGCGGAATGTTCCTCAGCGATGACCTCAACACCCAGGTCGGCCTGTTTGCCTTGCTGCCCCAGGTGGTGGATGCGGTGAAGGTGCCGGTGATCGCCACCGGCGGTATCGGTGATGCGCGGGGGATCGTCGCGGCGTTCGCCCTGGGCGCGTCGGCGGTGCAACTGGGCAGCGCCTACCTGTTCACTCCCGAGGCCAGGATCAGCGCGTCCCATCACCGTGCGCTGCGCACGGCCAAGGAAAGCCAGACGGCTGTCACCAACCTGTTCACCGGCCGCCCGGCCCGAGGCATCGTCAACCGGGTGATGCGCGAAGTGGGCCCGATGAGCCCGCTGGCGCCGGCATTTCCGCTGGCGGGCGGCGCGCTGATGCCGTTGCGCGCCAAGGATGAAGCAGACTTCAGCAACCTCTGGGCCGGCCAGGCGTTTCCCCTGGGCCGGGAGTTGTCGGCTGGGGAACTGACGCGGCGGTTGGCCGATGAGGCGCTGGAGCAGCTGAATCGCCTCCGAGCAGGTGCGGGTTCCTGAGGTTCTCTCATCGCCTGCCAGGACGCTTTCGCGAGCAAGCTCGCTCCCACAATGAGTAACTGGTCGACCCACTGCAGAAAGTCGCATTCCGTTTGTCCGATATTCGCTATATATTTCCATATATAGCGAAACCAAGCCCACGGAGTCTTCGATGCGCCTCACCCGTTTCCTGCCGTTGCTGCTGACCACCCTCCTGTCCGCTGGCGTCGCCCGGGCCGATGAAGTGCAGGTGGCGGTGGCCGCCAATTTCACCGCCCCAATCCAGGCCATCGCCGCCGACTTCGAAAAAGACACTGGCCATAAACTGGTGGCGGCTTTTGGCGCGACCGGCCAGTTCTACACCCAGATCAAGAACGGTGCACCGTTCGAAGTCTTCCTGGCTGCCGATGACAGCACCCCGGCCAGACTGGAAAGCGAAGGCGATACCGTCAAGGGCTCGCGCCTCACCTACGCCATCGGCACGCTGGCGTTGTGGTCGGCCAAGGACGGCTACGTCGACGGCAAGGGCCAGGTGCTCAGCGACAACGGCTTCCAGCACCTGTCCATCGCCAACCCGAAAGCCGCCCCCTACGGGCTCGCCGCGACCCAAGTGCTGGACAAGTTGGGGCTGGCCGCCCAGGTCAAGGGCAAGATCGTCGAAGGCCAGAACATCACCCAGGCCTATCAGTTCGTCTCCACCGGCAACGCCGAACTCGGCTTCGTGGCCCTGTCGCAGATCTACAAGGACGGCAAGCTCACCAGCGGCTCGGCGTGGATCGTCCCGGCCGACCTGCACGACCTGATCAAACAGGACGCGGTGATCCTCAGCAAGGGCCGGGATAATCCCGCCGCCTTGGCGCTGATGGATTACCTCAAAGGTCCGAAAGCCGCCGCTATCATCCAAGCCTACGGTTATCAACGTTAAATGCCGCTGACCAGTGCCGACTTCGCCGCGATCTGGCTGACCCTGAAACTGGCGTCGGTGACCACGCTGATCCTGTTGCTCATCGGCACGCCCATCGCCCTGTGGCTGTCGCGCACGCAGTCCTGGCTGCGCGGACCGGTGGGCGCGGTGGTGGCGCTGCCGTTGGTGCTGCCGCCCACCGTGATCGGTTTCTACCTGCTGCTGGCCTTGGGACCGAACGGCTGGATCGGCCAATTCACCCGGGCGCTCGGGCTGGGCACCCTCACCTTCAGTTTCACCGGGCTGGTAGTCGGCTCGGTGATCTATTCCATGCCATTCGTGGTGCAGCCGTTGCAGAACGCCTTTGCCGCCATCGGCAGCCGTCCGCTGGAAGTCGCCGCCACCCTGCGGGCCGGGCCCTGGGACACGTTTTTCAGTGTCATCCTGCCCTTGGCCCGCCCAGGTTTCGTCACCGCCGCGATCCTCGGTTTCGCCCACACCGTTGGCGAGTTCGGCGTGGTGCTGATGATCGGCGGCAATATCCCGGAGAAGACCCGGGTGGTGTCGGTGCAGATCTACGACCATGTCGAAGCCCTGGAATACGCCCAGGCCCACTGGCTGGCCGCGGCGATGCTGGTGTTCTCATTCGTGGTGCTGCTGGCGCTGTATTCCAGCCGCCGAACCCGTGCCGGTTGGAGCTGATCGATGATTCACGCGCGTTTCCAACTCAAGCACGGGGACTTTTCCCTGGACCTGGATGTGCAACTGCCGGGCCGTGGCGTCACCGCGTTATATGGGCAATCCGGTTCCGGCAAGACCACCTGCCTGCGCTGCATTGCCGGACTGGAGCGGCCGGCCCGGGGGTTCATCGAGGTCAACGGCCAGGTCTGGCAGGACACTGAACGCGGCGTGTTCGTGCCGCCGCATCAACGGGCGCTGGGCTATGTGTTCCAGGAAGCGAGCCTGTTCGCCCATTTGTCGGTGCGGAACAACCTGGCGTTCGGCTTCAAGCGCATTGCCCCCAGACAACGGCGCGTCAGGATGGACCAGGCGACCGAATTGCTGGGCATCGGTCACTTGCTCGATCGCCAGCCCCACAACCTGTCCGGTGGCGAACGCCAGCGGGTCGGCATCGCCCGGGCCTTGCTGACCAGCCCGCAATTGTTGTTGATGGATGAACCGTTGGCGTCCCTCGACACCCGGCGCAAAAACGAGATCCTGCCTTACCTGCAACGGCTGCACGATGAGCTGGATATCCCGCTGTTGTACGTCAGCCATTCCCAGGACGAAGTGGCGCGCCTGGCCGATCACATCATCCTGCTGGAGGCCGGCCGCGCCCTGGCGAGCGGACCGATCGGCGAAACCCTGGCGCGGCTCGACCTGCCACTGGCCCTGGGGGATGATGCCGGCGTGGTGATCGAGGGCAAGGTCAGCGGTTATGACCCGGCCTATCAATTGCTCACGCTGAACCTGCCCGACAGTCAGCTGAACGTGCGCGTGGCCCACACGCCGCTGGCCGTCGGGCAAGCCTTGCGCTTCAAGGTCCAGGCCCGGGACGTCAGCCTCAGCCTGGCGAACGACGCCCAGACCAGCATTCTCAATCGCTTGCCGGTCACCGTTGTCAGCGAGTTGGCTGCGGACAATGCTGCCCATGTGTTGATTCGCCTGGACGCCGTCGGTACACCGCTGTTGGCGCGCATTACCCGCTATTCCCGTGATCAGTTGAAGTTGCATCCGGGGCAGGTGTTGTGGGCGCAGATCAAGGCCGTGGCGGTGTTGGCGTAGCGTTCTCGAGCTGTTGCCGCACCGCCAGTTCCACGCCCCGGATTTCCGCCAAACCCTTGAGGCGACCGATCAGCGAGTAGCCGGGTTGCTTTTGCGGCGCTGGTCGTCGAGCAGTTGACGGCGGCGACGCAACAGATCTCGGGCAACTGGGATGGCATTCTGATTGAATCCGTCCAGAGCGGGATCCCCGTCCCTGGACGTTTACCTCGAAGGCTTTACTTCGCGCCCTCGCAGTTGATCATCCAGGCAATTGCGAAACGGTCTTCGAACATGGCGAAACGTTCCGCCCAGAAGGTCTTCGCCAGCGGCATGTGCACGCTGCCACCGGCACTCAAGCCCTGGAACAGGCGCTCGGCCTCGGCCACGCTGTCGACGTTGAGGGACACCGACACGCCCTGGGGTTTCTGGTACGGCTGGCCCGGCGGGCAGTCGGAGGCCATCAGGCTGAAAGCACCAACGGTCAGGCAGGTGTGCATGATCAGGTTCGGGTCCTTGGGCATGCCGACCTCCTCGGGGGCGTCGGCAAAGGACATGGAAAATAGTTCACCGCCCAGCACCTCCTTGTACAACTCAAAGGCTTGCTTGCAGTGACCGTTGAAGGTCAGGTAGGGAATGATTCTCATGGTAGGTTCTCCTGTCGTCAGGGTTCACGGGGATAAGCCGCCTTTGTGGCGGCTCTACGGACTCATCGAACCGCGAGGCCCGAAATCGACAGCCGGACGAAAATAAATTTTAGCCGGCGGATCAATGCCAGTCATTTACAGATCCGCCATGAACCCTGCAGGAGCGAAGCTTGCTCGCGACAGCGGCGAGTCAGTTGATACCATGTTGACTGACTTGACCCCATCGCGAGCAAGCTTTGCTCCCACAAGCTTTGCAGCTAAAGCGTTCAGCGAATCAGATCAGGCGCTCTGCTCCTGTGCCAGCCGCTTCAGCAGCGCCTGGGCGGCCGCCTCGGAAGAGGCCGGATTCTGACCGGTGATCAGGTGCTCGTCCTCGACCACATAACTTCCCCAGTCCGCCGCCTTGGAATACTCGGCCCCTTTGGCCTTGAGCATGTCCTCGACCAGAAACGGCACTACCTGAGTCAGCCCCACCGCCTCTTCCTCGGTGTTGGTGAACCCGGTGACGTTCTTGCCCTTGACCAGCGGTTGGCCATCGGGCGCTACAACGTTCTTGAACACACCGGGCGCGTGACAAACCGCCGCCACCGGCTTGTTGGCGGCATACATGGCTTCGATGAGCACCTTCGAATCCTGGTCCTCGGCGAGGTCCCACAGCGGGCCATGACCGCCGGGATAGAACACGGCATCGAAGTCGTAGGGGTCTACCTCGCCCAGCAGGACCGTGGCAGCCAGGGCCGCCTGGGCATCGGTGTCCGTGCGAAAACGCCGGGTGGCCTCCGTTTGTGCGTCCTCTTCGTTACTCTTGGGGTCCAACGGCGGCTGTCCACCCTGGGGAGATGCCAGCGTAACGCTCGCCCCCGCATCAACGAACACGAAATAAGGAGCGGCAAACTCCTCCAGCCAGAAACCGGTTTTCTTGCCGGTGTCGCCCAACCGGTCGTGGGATGTAAGGACCATTAGAATCTTCATCTGAACCGCTCCTCCAAATGTAAAAGGCAGCGCTGGGTCGCCCTGCATTACTGTCAGAGGCTGCCCGGAGGGAGACGTTCAAGTGGGGTGGTCCTGACACCTGAGGTGCCAGGTCCAAAGACCACGTTATTCATCGTTACCAGGACAACACCGCCCCCACCGCAAACGTATCGGTGTTTTCATTCTGGGCGCTGGTGTCGTGGCCGTTGATTTCGAACTGGTTGTACTCCGCCACGAGCTTGAGGTTGTCGTTGACGTCATGAAACAGCGCGATGCCCCGGGTTTCATAATCGGCGCCGCTGCCCACCACGCCGTTGCCGTCGTCATCGGTCTTGCCATAGGACAGCGCCAGGCGGTTCTTGCCCAGTTTGTAGGAGCCCTGCAACAGGTAGCCCTTGCTGTCGACATTGCGCAAGGTGGCTTCACCGGCATTGTTGGTGAAGAACGGGTTGATGCCCTTGGCCTGGAACCCGGAGCCGGTCAACGAGAGGCCGCCCATCTTGGCCTGCACGCCGTAGCCAAGGCCTTTGGAGGTCACCGACTCGACATTGGAATCGGTGTTGTCGGAAGTCTGGTAGCTGCCGTTGAGCCAGCTGTAGATCTTTGCTCCGCCCAGGTCGAACTGGTAGGTGATCTCGCTCTCGGTGCGCGGGTTTTCCTGGTAGGCCTTGCCGGTGGCGCTGTTGTCGTTGGTGTCCACCGGGTCCATGATGCCCACCGCTACCCGCAGTCCCTCCATCACCGGCGTGCGGTAGGTGATCTGCGAGGTCGGGAACGGGTATGGATACCCGCTGCCGATGTTGCCGAACGAGACGCCCCCGCCATCCACCAACCCCAGCGTGTCGCTGACCTGGCCATAGCCGGCCAGCAGTTCGTCGAGCAGGATGTTGGAGCGGGCGAACAGGCCGAAGTCTTTACCGATCAACACCTCCCCCCACGCCGGGTTGGCCACGGTGCCGTAGAATTGCCGCACATCGATGGCGGTGTCGGTGCCGTTGGTTTCGCTGTCGTTGATGGTCACCCAGAACGAAGCGCGGGCGCCGAGCTTGAGGTCATCGACCTGCTTGCCCATGTTGAAACCCAGGTAGTTGGGCAAGAAGCCCATCTTGACCCGTGCCTGACGCCGGTCGTACTGCTCCCCTGCCCGGTCCACGTCGCTGTTGACGTAGAAGGCGTTGATGTAGCCGTCGGTGGAAAAGGTGGTCTGGTCCTTGTCGTACAGCATGATTTCGGCCTGGGCCCAGGGTGTCAGGCTCAGGGTCGAAAGGCTGGCGATGATTGCTGGCAAAAAACGCTGGCGGGTATTTTTATTGTTGTGCATGGCGCGCTCCGCGACGTGGGACGGGATGTCGGAAGCGATTATCGAAAGGCGGCGGGCCCCGCCATACGCTGCCTTGGAGGCAATTGGCGGGTGCTTTGGAAGCGCGGGTCCGGCGCGGCAGTTTGGGCGTAGGACCCTGAGCCAGCAGGGCGCAATACTTCGGGCCCGCTTCCACAGATGATTGTTGCAAAGAGGTTCTTGTGGCGAGGGCGCTGGCTGCCGCTGGCGTGCGCAGCAGGCCCCCTCGATCTCACTCAAAACCTCGGCTTGACGGTCTTCCACTCCGGCCGGTAGCGCTGCATCTGCCGCACATCGTCGCGCTGGCGGATGCCACAACTGAGAAACTGATCATGCAGCTTGCCCAGTTGATCGCGGTCCAGTTCCAATCCAAGGCCCGGTGCCCGGGTGATTTTCACGCAGCCGTCGACAATCGGCAGCTTGCCGCCCTTGATCACTTCCTCGTCCGGCTCCTGCCAGGGGTAATGGGTGTCGCAGGCGTAATCCAGGTTCGGCACCGCCGCCGCCACATGGGCCATCGCCATCAGGCTGATACCCAGGTGCGAGTTGGAATGCATCGACACCCCCAAGCCAAACGTGCTGCACATCTTCGCCAGCACCTGGGTGTCCCGCAGGCCGCCCCAGTAATGATGGTCCGCCAACACGATCTGCACGCTGTCGAGCGCCACGCTGCGACGGAACTCATCGAAATCGGTGACCACCATGTTGGTCGCCAACGACAGGCCGGTGCGTTTGTGCAGCTCGGACATGCCGTCCAGCCCCGGGGTCGGGTCCTCGTAATATTGCAGGTCGTCGCCGAGCCGTTCGGCCATGCGGATGGACGTTTCCAGCGACCAGTTGGCATTCGGGTCGATGCGCAACGGGTAGCCGGGAAACGCCTGTTTCAACGCCTTGATACAGGCAACTTCGTGCTCGGGTTCAAGAGCACCGGCCTTGAGCTTGATGCTCTTGAAGCCGTAGTCCTGGATCATGCGCCGGGCCTGGGCAACGATCTGCTGTTCATCCAGCGCCTCGCCCCAACTGTCGGGCGGGTACGGCGAATCGATGTGCTCGGCGTACTTGAAGAACAGGTAGGCGCTGAACGGAATTTCATCGCGGATCGCGCCGCCGAGAAGATCCACCAGCGGCACATTCAGGTAATGGGCCTGGAGGTCCAGGCAGGCCACTTCAAACGCCGAGTAGGCATTGCTCACCGCCTTGCTCGCGTGGGAGCCCGGCGCCAATTCGGCACCGGCGACGCTGGTCGGTCGTTGCGCGGCAACCGTCGCCTCGACAATTGCCCGCAACCGGTTGAGGTTGAACGGGTCCAGGCCGATCAACCGCTCCTGAAGTTGCTGTTGGATCGCCAGGGCCGGCGCGTCGCCGTAGCTCTCGCCCAGGCCGATGTAACCGTTGTCGCTCTCGATCTCGATGATCGAGCGCAACGCGAACGGCTCATGAATACCGCTGGCGTTGAGCAACGGTGGATCGCGAAACGCGATGGGTGTGACGGTGACGCGTTTGATCTTCATACAGCGGCTCCCGATGGGCCAGGGTTCAAGGCTTGGCGTTGTTCCGACTGATCGGCGTCGGCAATGGTTTCGGGCCGACCGGATAACGAGTTGGGCGTGTCACGGCGCGGCGAGGTCCGTGCGAAAAAGATCACCACGGCGGCGATCAGCGAGGTAATCGCCAGGCCATAAAGGCCGCCCTCGATGGAGCCGGTGGTCTGTTCCAGGAAACCGAAGGCGGTTGGCGCGACGAAGCCGCCGAGGTTACCGATGGAGTTGATCAAGGCGATCACAGCCGCCGCGATACGGGCGTCCAGATAGCCCTGCGGAATCGGCCAGAATAGCGCTGACGCGGCCTTGAAACCGATCGCCGCAAAACAGATCGCGACGAAGGCGAAGACCGGCCCGCCCGTGGTGGACATGAACATGCCGAACGCGGCGATCACCAGCGTCACCGCGACCCAGGCCTGCTGGAACTTCCACCGACCGGCCAGGGCGGCAAAGCCGTACATCGCCACGATGGAAATGATCCAGGGTATGGAGTTGAGCAAGCCGACCTGGAAGTCCCCCAGGTTGCCCATTTTCTTGATCATGCTCGGCAACCAGAACGTGGCGCCATAGATGGTCAGGGCGATGGAGAAGTAGATGAAGCAGAACAGCGCGATCTGTCGGTCGGCGAGCAATTTGAACATCGACGGCTTGATCACCTGCGCGGCTTCCCGGACCCGTTGCTCTTCGGCAATGGCGGCGATCAACACGGTTTTCTCTTCAGCGGTCAGCCACTTGGCCTGGCTCGGGTGCGATTGCAGCCAGAACCAGACAAACCCGCACAACACGATGGAGGCAAAACCTTCGATCAGAAACATCCACTGCCAGCCGTGCAGGCCCATCCCGTTGACGTGCAACAGCGCGCCGGACACCGGCCCGGATATCACCGAGGCGATGGCCGAGCCACTCAGGAAGATCGCCATCGCCTTACCGCGCTCGTTGGCGGGCAGCCATTGGGTGAAGTAGTAGATGATGCCGGGAAAGAAGCCCGCCTCCGCCGCACCGAGAATGAAGCGCAGCACGTAGAAGCTGGTTTCGCCGCGCACGAAGGCCATCGCCATCGCCGCCGCGCCCCAGGTGAACATGATCCGTGTCAGCCAGGCTCGTGCGCCGTAGCGTTGCAGGAGCATGTTGGAGGGGACTTCGAACAGCGCGTAGCCGACGAAGAACAGCCCGGCGCCGAGCCCATAGGCAGCGGCGCCGATGCCCAGGTCGGTTTCCAGGTGGCTGCGCACGAAGCCGATGTTGACCCGGTCGATGTAGTTGACGATGAACATCACCACCACCAGTGGCAGTACATGTCGTTTGACCTTGGCCGCCGCGAGCGCCAGGGTGCTCGCCGGCGTGGAGTCCGGTAGGTTGTTCAAGGGGTGCCTCCCGATCATTGTTTTTGTGGGGAACGGGAGGATGATGGACGCGGCGGATTGTTCCCGTCTAATCTAACTTGGCACTTGATTGATACCCGGATTGAATCAATGTTTGAACTGGCCCAACTGCGCTGCTTCACCACGGTGGCGACCGAACTCAATTTTCGGCGTGCCGCCGAACGCCTGAACATGACCCAGCCGCCCCTCAGCCGGCAGATCCAATTGCTGGAGCATCACCTGGGCGTCGAACTGTTCACCCGCAGCACTCGCAGCGTGGCGCTCACCGCCGCCGGCCGGGCCTTCTTCATCGAAGCCCAGAATCTGCTGGAACAAGCGCAGCAAGCCGCCGTGGCCGCCCGACGATTCGCCCAGGGCGACATCGGCTCGGTCACCATCAGCTTCGTCGGCAGCGCGGTGTACGAGTTCCTGCCCAAGGTGATCGCCGAAGCGCGGCTGAAACAGCCCCAGGTGAAAATCGTCCTGTCGGAGATGAACACCTACCAGCAGCACGAGGCCTTGCGCGCCCGGCGCATCGACCTCGGCATCGTCCGCTCGCCGCTGCTGGAAACCGGCTACGCCACCGAGTGCCTGGTGCGCGAACCCTTTGTACTGGCGGTCCCGGCCGGGCATCCGCTGGCCCAGGCCCGGACCGTGAGCGTGCAAGACCTGGATGCCCAGCCGTTCCTCATGTACTCCCATTCCGCCTACCCGCCCTTCAACGAACTGCTCACCGGCATGCTTCGCTCGGCCCGGGTCGCGCCGCAATTCGTGCAATGGCTGGGCTCGTCGCTGACGATCCTGGCGCTGGTCAACGCCGGCATGGGCCTGGCGCTGGTACCGCGCTGCGCCACCAGTGTGGTGTTCAAGCAGGTGGTGTTCCGCGAAATCGACCTGGGCGAAGGGATACAGAGCGAGCTGCACCTGGTGTGGCGCGAGGACAACGACAACCCGGCGTTCACCATGTTGCTGGAGGGGATTCGGGGCGCGGTTCGGGCAAATTGAATCATCCGCTCATCTATACCGTCGCCCCAAAGTAGTTGTACGATGACCGATGAGAGCATTCAAATGTGCTCACACGTTCCTCATACCTACAAAAACAAGGAAAAACCCCATGAAGAAAGCGACATTGGTCCTCAGCTTCCTGTGCCTGTTCGGCGGCTACGCCGCAACCGCTGCGGCTTCGGCCGAGCAAGACGTGGCCCTGGCCGTTGATCACCTGACCCAGGCGATGCTGCACAAGGACATCCCTCAACTGCAGGCATTGGCCGCCGAGAACCTCACCTATGGGCATTCCAGTGGGAATATCCAGGACAAGAAAGCCTTTATCGCCGACATCGAAACCGGCAAGAGTGCGTTCAAGACCCTGGAAATGAAGAACCAGAAGATCACCCTGTCGGGCGACACCGCGCTGGTACGCAACCACTTCTCGGCGCAGGCGATCAAGGGCAGCGACATCGTGCCAACCGAGATCGAGAACTTCCAGATCTGGCAGAAGCAGAAAGACGGAAAGTGGCTGCTGATTGGTCGGCAGGCGTTCAAGTTCTAACCGCCTCGAAGTATGCGAGCGAGCCTGCTCCGATGGCGTCAGTCCAGTGAACCTTTCTGCAAGCTGAACGACCGCTATCGCGAGCAGGCTCGCTCCCACAGGGCTCTCTCACAGGGGCATCTGCTCAGATGCCTGCCCACTGCTCCCGGTACGGCATCAGGAAATCGACGAAGGCGCGGACGCGCTGGGGCATGTAGCGGCCATGGGGATAGAGCAAAGTGAACGGGCGTGAGCGGCCACTGAACGGCTGCAGCACTTCCTCCAGGCGACCGTCCGCCAGCGCCTGTTCGACGATGAATCGGTAGGTCTGGAACAGCCCTGCGCCATGCGTGGCCAGCGTCACCCCGCCGAGCACGTCATCCGAACAGCAATAGCTGCCTTGGCCGAAGACTTCCCGTTCCTTGCCTTCGACGCTGAACAACCAGGAAATCCGTCGGCCGCTGCTGGGCAACTCGAACTGGATGCACTCATGCTCGTCCAGGTCCTCCAGGGTCCGTGGCGTGCCGGCCGTTCTGAGGTAATCCGGCGCCGCGACCACCACCAGTTTCGCGTCTTCCAGTTGTCGGGCGATCATCGAGGAGTCCGGCTGGGCCCGTACCCGGATCGCCAGGTCATAGCCCTCGGCGACGAAGTCGATGTTGCGATTGCTCAGGTGCACATCCACGCTGACTTGCGGGTACAGCGCCCGAAATGCCGGCAGCAGCGGCAGGATCCGATGATGACCGTAAGTGGTTGGCAGGCTGATGCGCAGTTGCCCGGACGGTACCGATTGGGCGCCCATCATTTCCTGTTGCGCCTCGACCAGTTGCGTCAATGCCTGTCGGCATTGTTCGAAATAGGTCTTGCCGGCGTCGGTCAGGCGGATGCTGCGGGTGGTGCGCACGAACAGGCGCGAACCCAGGCGCTCTTCCAGGCGAAAGATCGAACGGCTCACCGCCGCCGGGGTGACACCCGCCACCTGAGCGGCCGCCGTGAAGCTGCCCGCCTCGGCCGCCAGGCAGAACAGTTCGATGCTGCCCAACTGCAAGTCTTCGAAATGACGCTTCATGATTCGTTACACCGCGTATCAACTGAAGATTCCAGGTGCCTGTTTATCAGGCCGGCGCGTATAAATACAGTGGCCCGGTTGCGCGGGAATCGTCCTGCGCGCGTGTTCATCAACAGGAGTGCGACATGCCCTTTGTCAACGTACGAATTACCCGCGATGGCGTCACCCGCGAGCAGAAAGCCCAGGTGATTGCCGAGATCACCGATACCCTTCAACGGGTGCTGGGCAAGGACCCGCACCTGACCCATATCGTGATCGAGGAAGTGGATACGGATAATTGGGGGTATGCGGGGATGACGACGACGGAGTATCGAAGTCTTCCCAAGGCGTAAGGTTTCAGCCTTCCGAGCCCGGTTCAAGTGACCGGGCTTTTTGTACTTGGTGATTCACTCTGTGGGAGCGAGCTTGCTCGCGAAGACGTCGACACAGCCACCCTCCACGCAAGCTGAACCACCGCTTTCGCGAGCAAGCCCGCTCCCACAAGGGATCGGGGCTCACCGAAAATCTGCCGTCCAACAAATACCTCTGTGGGAGCGAGCTTGCTCGCGAAGACGTCGGCACAGCCACTCTCCATAGCAAGCTGAACCACCGCTTTCGCGAGCAAGCTGAACTGGTCAAGTAATATTGGACACCAGTTAAGGTTTTTTCAGGCCGCCATTTTTTCCCTGGCGACCGGTGACCGGTAATTGTT
>NZ_JAGGOF010000079.1 GCF_018614775.1 Pseudomonas fluorescens | reverse complement strand
CTGCTCGCGATGAGGCCAGCACAGACGATACGAAACTCAGCGCCCGCCGCCCAGATCCACAAACGTCCCGGTGGCATACGAAGCCTTGTCCGACAGCAGCCAGATAATCGCTTCGGCCACTTCGTCGGGCCGTCCGCCCCGGGCCATCGGGATCGCCGACTCCAGTTTGCTGACCCGATCCGGGTCGCCGCTGAGGGCGTGGAAATCGGTGTAGATGTAACCAGGACGCACCGCGTTGACGCGAATGCCCTCGCCGGCCACTTCCTTGGACAGGCCAATGGTGAAGGTATCCAGCGCGCCCTTGGAGGCCGCGTAGTCGACATACTCGTTCGGCGAGCCCAGGCGCGCGGCCACCGACGAGACGTTGACGATGCTGCCGCCTTGCCCGCCGTGCCGGGGCGACATGCGCAGCACCGCGTGCTTGGCGCACAGAATCGGGCCCAGCACGTTGGTCTTCAGGATCTTGAGAATGCGGAACTCGGACATTTCGTCGAGCCGCGCCTTCTGGGCGACCGTGCCGGCGTTGTTCACCAGGGCAGTGACACGGCCCAGTTCGGCATCCACCCGGTCGAACAAACCGACCACCTCGTCCTCGATGCTCACGTCGGCGCGCACGGCAATCGCCTGTGCGCCCTTGGCCCGCACCTGGCCGAGCACCTCCAGGGCAGCGCTTTCGTCGGACTGGTAATTGATGCAGATCCGATAACCCAGCTCGGCAGCCAGTAGCGCCGTGGCCGCCCCGATTCCGCGGCCGCCACCGGTGATGACGATGACTTTATCCACGCTAGTTCTCCCGTTCCACGGATAGAGGTCCGGGCCAAGAATAGCGTTCACCTCACGTTTTGCACAAACCGTTGCGCTTAACGGGCCAGCGCACGCAGGTCCAAGCGTCCGTCCAGCTGTGGCGGGCACCAGTAGTAGCCACCGGTAATCGGCCGGCTCATGCGATACAGGCCATCGGTGATGCCATCCTCCAGGCCACTCATGCGGCGCAATTGCACCTCGAAGGCGTCGAGGGAAAAGCCAAACGCCAGGAACATCAGGCCCGCACGGTCACCTTCGATCCAAGGCATCGAACGACGCACGAGGAAGGCCTCGGGGGCGAAGCTTTCCTGGGCGGTGCGCTTGACGTGGGCCGATTCCGGCGCCTCTTCGATTTCTTCGTTATCGCTCAGGCGCCGCCCCATGATGTTGTCGCGCTCGTGGGGGTGCATCGCCGCGAAACCATCCAGGTCATGCTGCCACTGCTGGATCGCCGCGAAACTGCCACCACGCACCCCGTCCACACCCTGGGCCAGGGCGGCGGCGACGGCCGCTTCGTCGAGGGGGTTTTCGGTACCGTCCTCATAACCCGTCAGGTCATGGCCGGTCTTGTGCCGGAAGGTTTCGTTCATCTGCACCAGGCGCAAGGCCGGGGCCAGCGCCGCCTCGATCGCACGGCTGCGGTGCAGGAGTTCGCCGCGGTCTTCGCCGTGCAGCCAGCACCACAGCGCGTGCTGGGTGGAAGGATTATCCACGCCCACGCCGGCCAGCGCCGGAAAAGCCCGCTGGCCTTCGACCTGAGCGCCCAGGGCCTGGACCAGTGACTCACCGAAGCCGATCACCGCGCGATCGTCGAGTTGCAACACGAGCTTGTCTATCGCAGCCGGCAGCGCCTCGACCGATTCCAGGGCAAAGAACAGATGACGGGCCTGAGGCGGAACGGGGGCGGCGAGAATGCCGGGCTGGTAGTAACTCATGTGAACTCCTTTAGAAAGAGCGCAAGTTTACCCGGCGGCCGTGGTTTTGTGTGGTTTGCCATGAGTGCCAAAGCCTGGAGCACACAAAGATTTTCGTAGGATCTTTCCGGCGCATGGGCCGGACAATTCGGAACCTGGACGGGACCGGCTGGCCGGCGATTGCCCGGCAGCGGAAAACGTCCTAGATTGACCTCCCTTCCGATGCCCCGGGCATCGAACACCAAGGAGAAGGTTCGACCCATGCACACGGCCAAATCAATCCTCGCCAGCGCGATTCTCCTGCTCTGCGGGACCCCCCAGGGCTTTGCCCAAGACCGTATCGAAGAGACAGTCAACGCCGCGATCCAGCCGTTGATGAAGCAACAGGATATCGCCGGCATGGCGGTGGCGATCACGCTTGACGGCCAACGTCATTATTTCAATTACGGCGTGGCCTCCAGGGAAACCCGGCAGGCGGTGACCGACCAGACCCTCTTCGAAATCGGCTCGGTCAGCAAGACCTTCACCGCAACCCTCGGCGCCTACGCCCAGGCCCAAGGCAAACTGTCCCTCTCGGACCCCGCCAGCCGCTTTGCCCCAGAACTGCGGGGCAGCGCCTTCGAGGGCATCAGCCTGCTCAACCTCGCCACCTACTCCGCCGGCGGCCTGCCGTTGCAGTTCCCCGCCGACGCGGACCATCCAGACCGGATGTTCAATTATTACAAGACCTGGAAACCGCTCTACCCGGCCGGCACTCAGCGACTCTACTCAAACCCCAGTATCGGCCTGTTCGGCTACCTGGCGGCCCGCAGCCTGGGCCAACCATTTGATCAGGTCATGGAGCAGACATTGATGCCGGGACTGGGCCTCAAGCACAGTTATGTACGGGTGCCGCAGGATCAACTGGGCCGTTACGCCCAAGGCTATGCAAAGGATGGCAAGCCGGTGCGGGTCGGGCCGGGTGCCATGGACGCCGAGGCCTACGGGGTGAAGACCAGCGCCTCGGACCTGATTCGATTCATCGAGGCCAACCTGGCACCTGAAAAACTGGACGCCGACCTGAGCAAAGCCATTGCCACGACCCATACCGGGTTCTACAAGGTTGGCGGAATGACCCAGGGCCTGGGCTGGGAGTTCTACCCGTACCCCGTCACGTTGGATGAGCTACTGGCAGGCAACTCGGTGGAGGTCGCCATGAAGCCGAACAAGGTGGAGCCTCTCGATCCGCCACGTCCGGCACCGGACAATGCCTGGATCAACAAGACCGGATCCACCGGCGGCTTCGGCGCCTACGCGGCGTTCGTGCCGGGCAAGCACATGGGCATCGTGCTGCTGGCAAACAAGAACTATCCGATTGAGGAGCGGGTCAAGGTCGCGCACCGGATCCTGACGGCGCTGGATGCGCAATAATTGAAGTGTGGGAGCAAAGCTTGCTCGCGATGAAAGCAACGCGGTCTTTCTGAAACCGAGGCGCTTGCTTTCGCGAGCAAGCTTTGCTCCCACACGCCACTCGCCACAGGGTTTATCTGCAACTCAATCATCCAACGGCTTGGGCGCTGCCGCAGGTTTGGCGGCCTTGCCTGGCTTGGCGCCCTTGGCCTCTTTTGCATCCTTCGCCGGCGCCGCTACCGGCGCGGGAGGAGGTGTCGGGGCGGCCGTCTCTTTTTCGGCGGGAGGCAGTTTGTCCACCGCGTCGAAAACGTCTTTCAGTTCGATCGCCCCGGAATGCTCAAGCTTCTTTTCCCCGTCCTTGCCCACCAGGATGATTTTGGTCTGGGCGCCGGCACCCAGCTTGAGCGAACGGATCAATGCCATGGTGCTTTGCGGGTCAAGGTCCTTGCCGTCGCGCTGGCCTATAGTGTTGAGCACGGTGTAGAGCACCAGGTTCCGTTCGGAAAAACCCTGCTTGCCGGCCGGTTCATCCAGGGCTTTTTTCAGGCTGACCCAGGCCGGGTCCACCGTGCTGGGCGCAATGACGATCAGGGGCCGGGCCTTGCCCACCTCCGCCACCAGGGGTGAGTCGCCATCGGCGGCGAACAGCGGGCCGGCGAGGGCCAGCAAGGTAGCGAAGGTCAACGACCGAATGAGCATGCGCCTCTCCTTTTGATATCTACGCTGTACTGATTGCGCATGGCGGCAATTGTTCCGCCAGCCGGCCAACACTGCGCCCGCTGTGTTGAAGCTTAGGCCAGCGGGTTCATTGCGCAACCGGGGGGGCACATGAGGTACAGAAATCCACTGTGGGAGCGGGCTTGCTCGCGAAGGCGTCGTATCAGTCAATATTAAGTCGACTGGCACGACGCCTTCGCGAGCAAGCCCGCTCCTATCAAACAAAACCTTACTCTTTGTTTCTCATAGCAAAAAATCATGCTGCCGGTGCCAACTGGTAGCCTAGCTTGCGAGCTTTGCGTTCCAAGGCTCGCAGTTGCCGGTCCTGGCTTTTGGCTTCATAAGCTTCAATGCCCTGTTCCACATAAGGCTGGCCTTTGGTCAGCATCGCGTAGATCAATCTGGCCAACTGATGTGCGGTGGCTTTGATGGCACAGCTTGCGTCCATTCTTGCCAATCTTGATCGATGGCTTGCACCGATGAAGCTCTTGTCGTTACGTGCATTCGAAGCCGCTTGCTTCAAGGCCTGGGCTGCGCGATTAAGTACTTTCGAGGTTTTGGAGGCCAATTGCTTTCCCCCTGATATCCGTGTCGGCGGAGCCAGTCCCAGCCATGAACAGAAGTGCTGTGAGGTCGGGAAACGACCCAGGTCCGGACCTATTTCGCTGGCCAGCACCAACGCCGTGTCAACGCCGATTGTCGGGATGGCTGTCAGGTCTACGCCCATTATCTGGCTCAACGCTTTGTGCAGATTTAGCTGATCTGCTGCGCACCGATGAGGGCTGCGTAGGACCTTGGTGGGGGCTTTTATGTCCGTGCTCAATGCGGGCAAGCGGGCCAGCGACTGGCCGATTGCGATATCACATGCCTTGATTTGTTGATCGAGAAAGTCCTGATACTCCACTTCCTGACGCAGGGCATGCAAATGCTCCATCCGCCAATTACCGTGCAAGCTTCGAGCAATGGTGGATTGATCAACCTTGATCCGCCGGTCCCTGTGAGTAGCCAGCACATGAGGGTTGCGCTCTCCTGCAAGGATGGCGCGGATGATCTTCATGCCGGTCACGCCGGTAATATCGCTGATGACGTTGGCCAGTTGAATGTTCATCTGGCTTAGCGCTTTCTGCATGCGATTGATGGACTTGGCCTGATCGCGAACCTTGTTGGCGCGCTGTCGGACCAGCGAACGCATCACGCAGATTTCGTCCGAAGGACGAAACGCGCCACTGAGCAGGCCGTGCGTCATGAGCTGCCAGATCCATTGGCAATCGAGCACATCTGACTTGCGTCCGGACACTTGGCGAGTGGCTCGGGAATTGACGAGATACACTTCGAAACCACGGGCATCCAGAATCTCGAACGCTGGAATCCAGTAGACACCGGTCGCTTCCATGGCCACCACACTGATCTTGAGAGACTCAAGCCAGTCGGCCAGGGCGATCAGGTCGTCGGTAAAGGTGGTGAAGCTGCGCACCGGATCTGCGCAGGATGAGGGGTCGACTGCCACCCAGTGCTCACGGCTGCCGATATCTATCCCGGCACAATGATGATGGACAATTTCGAAACGTTTCTTCTGGTTCTTGCGCGCCATGAAAAATCCTCGCAGGATTGAAGGGCGCGCGGGAACACGGTGGCGAATGGGTTCACTCTCCTATACGAGGTCACAGCGTGCTGTGCCTTCAGCGACTCCACGCCGATACCGTGCGAACCACTCTCCCACGCGGGTGCTGGCACACCAGTGCAGGCTACGGTTTCGATCCCCGCGCGCACTTCAACTTTATCCCGCCCCAGTTTGCTGCGCGACAGCGCAGCGTCGTAGACGGGGCGGGACCTCCCAC
>NZ_JAGGOF010000007.1 GCF_018614775.1 Pseudomonas fluorescens | reverse complement strand
CACCGCCGTCGCGAGCAGGCTCGCTCCCACAGTTGTTATGGCATTCAACATAGATAGGGGCTTCTTTTCAGCCATAGCTGCTAGAGTTGAGGACATACTTTTCATTTTTCTGGCCGGAGCCGTCCACGGCATGAATGAGACCAGCCCTCTCCAGTCGATGCGTGTCCTGACCCCGACACAGTCGCGCCTGTCGTTCTGCGATGCCACGCCACGCGACCTCAAGCGCTGGATCGCCGACCTGCCCAAGGCCAACATCGGCGAAACCGCGCGCCTGTTGTACCAGGCCCTCGGCGAACTCAACCAGCTACTCACTCCCAGCGACAATCGCCTGCAGTTGCTCGAACTGTTGCGGCCCGAGGTGTACTACGTCTGCAAACACCTGGAGCGGCATTTCCTGCAACAGGCCATCGTGCTGGATGACCGTTCGCGCAAAATCGTCAACCTGTGCCAGGCCCTGCAAACCCACCTGGCGATGGGCTACAAACAGATCGTCGCGCGCATCGCGTCGAAATACACCAAGGACCGGGCCCGACTGATGAGCACGGCCTTGCAGCGGGCGATGCACGCGCTGGACGGCCCGCTGCTGCGCGCCAGTCAGCTGTACAGCCCCGTGCCGGAAGGGTTGTGGCTTGATTTGCATCAGTTGTACCGGATCGCTTGCCAGCATCGCTTGCAGAACCAGGCCGTGAGCGACGAACTGGCCAGCCAGGTTCATCAATTGAGCGCCGAGCAAACCTACGCTGTCGCGCTGCTGCTCGGTGCATCACGCAGCAACCAACTGCGCCAGGGCCAGATCGCACGCCTGGCCGAGGTGCTGGAGTCGTGGAGTCAATGGGTCAAGCTGGACCCCGCCGTCAGCGCTGCCAGCCTGTTCGCCGTCGCGCCGGAGCTGGATGTCGGGCCGCGTTATCGCTCCAAGTTCCGGGCCGAGCAGCAACCGACCTTGCAGGGCTTTGATCCGCAGCCGCTGGTGCGCATGATCGCCGCCCACCTGGAGCAACCGGCCGACGAGGCTCTGCCCGTCCCGGGTGGCATGAGTCCCGACACCTTGCAACACCTGCTGGCGGCCTGGGGCGAGGCAGCCGAACGCAGCTTCCAGCGTACGGAGGGCAACGGCACGCTGACGCTGTGCGTGGGCATGAGCGCATTGCATTATTACCTTGGCGGCGAGCGCTCTTTCAGTGAAATCCTGAAAGACCCAGGCATGCGCAAGGCCCGTTTCGAAGCCTCGCCGACCAAGACCAGCGACACCTGGGGCCAGGCCTTTGACGCCGCACCCGCCGGTGACAGCGATCTGCTGCCCTATGAAGAAATCGAGTACCCGGTCAACCCGGCCGATGACGACGGCAGCAGTTCCGATAACCAGCATCACTTTCCCACCTACGATCTGCCCATTATCAACCACAGCCCCGGTGGCTATTGCCTCGGCTGGCCGAAAGAGGTGCCGGAACAGCTGCAGGCCGGGGAGATGATCGGCATTCGGGACGCCAGCGACCAATCCTGGAGCATCGCCGTCGTGCGCTGGATCCGCCAGGCGCGCAATGGCGCCATGCAAATGGGCATCGAGCTGGTCGCACCTTATGCCCAGCCCTGCGGGCTGCAACTGGTGCGGGAAGAGAACGCGCACGGTCACTATCTACGCGGGCTACTGCTCCCCGAGATCAGCGCCATCGACCTGCCCCCCACCATGATCGCCCCGCGCTTGCCCTTCCAGGAGGGCCAGCGCGTGCTGATCAATACCAACGGCCAGGAACTGCGCGCAGGCCTGGACCGACGGGTCACCAGCACCCACAGCTTCAATCAGTTTTCCTATCACCAGGAGGTTGCCCCCAGCGAAGGTGGTGGCGATGCCGAAGGCGATTTTGATTCGTTGTGGAAGTCGCTTTAGGAAAAAAACCGTGGCGAGGGAGCAAGCCCCCTCGCCACAGGGTCATATTCGGCTCAAAGCTGCCCGTCACGATCCCTGAAGCCCAGCAGATACAACACCCCATCCAGCCCCAGGGTGGAAATCGCCTGCCTGGCCGACTGCTTGACCAGTGGCTTGGCACGGAATGCCACACCCAGGCCTGCGATCGCCAGCATCGGCAAGTCGTTGGCACCGTCGCCCACGGCGATGGTCTGCTCCAGGCGCAGGCCTTCTTTTTCAGCCAGCTCACGGAGCAGGTCGGCTTTGCGCTGGGCATCGACGATCGGCTCGACGGCCACGCCCGTCACCTTGCCGTCCACCACTTCCAGCTCGTTGGCGAACACGTAGTCGATGCCGAGCTTGGCCTGCAACTGCTTGGCAAAGTAGGTGAAGCCGCCCGACAGGATGGCGGTCTTGTAGCCCAGGCGCTTGAGTTCGGCGAACAGCGTCTCGGCGCCTTCGGTCAGGCGCAGGGAAGCGCCGATGGCGTCCAGCACGCTGACGTCCAGGCCCTGCAGCAGCGCCAGGCGCTCCTTGAAGCTGGCGCGGAAATCCAGCTCGCCGGCCATGGCGCGCTCGGTGATCGCCGACACCTTGTCGCCCACGCCGGCAGCCTTGGCCAGCTCATCGATGACTTCGGCCTCGATCAGCGTCGAGTCCATGTCGAACACCGCCAGGCGGCGATTACGCCGGAACAGCGAGTCTTCCTGGAACGCGATGTCGACGTTCAGCTCCTGGGCCACGCTGAGGAATTCGGCGCGCAACGCCTGGGAATCGGCCGGCTCGCCGCGCACGGAAAACTCGATGCAGCCCTTGCCCTTGTCGGCCGGGGTGTCCAGCGGCATGCGCCCTGAGAGTCGGTCGATGTGGTCGATGTTCAGACCGTACCGGGCAGTGATCGAACTGACGCGCTGCAACTGTTCGGCGGTGACCTTGCGGGTCAACAGCGTGACGATGTGGCGCTTCTTGCCCTGACCAGCCACCCAATGCTGGTAATCGGCTTCGGAAACTGGGGTAAAACGCACCTGCTGGTCGAGTTTGTAGGCGGTGAACAGAATGTCCTTGAGCACCGACTTGCTCTGCTCGGCGTCCGGGATTTCAACCAGGATGCCAAACGACAGCGTGTCATGGATCACCGCCTGACCGATGTCGAGAATGTTCACACCACCCTGGGCCAGGACGCCGGTAATGGCCGCAGTCAGACCCGGACGGTCGCTGCCAGTGATGTTTATCAGGACGATTTCGCGCAAGGCGCACCCCCGCAGGTGGAAAAAAACCGCATTCTACCCACATTCAGTGACCATCGGGCACCGCCAGTGCTTTGCCGGTCATGGGGCTGTCGCTATACTGCGCGTCAATTTCACGGACAAAGAGCCGAGCTCAGTGAACCGGCCCACGCCAGTCAAAACCGACAACTTCTTCCTGCTGATCTTCCGTGCACTGCGTCATCGCCGCGTGCCGATTGCATTGCGCATTGCCAGCCATAACGTAATCCTGGTCGCCCTGGCCCTGGTCATTTATGCCTGCGTGATGGGCCTGCAATTCAAGCAGGCCATGCACGAGCAGGCCGATGCCCTGGGTGAGAGCCTGACCACCCAGACCGCCACGTCCGCGACCGAGTTGCTGGTGTCCAACGACATCCTCAGCCTCAACGTGCTGCTCAACAACCTGACCAAGAACAAACTGGTGGCCCACGCCGCCATCTATAGCGTCGACAACCGCATCCTCGCCGAGGCCGGCCAGCGGCCCAAGCCTGGCCTGCTGGGCGAGTCCGGCGGCATGTATCAGAGCAAGATCACCTTCCAGGACGTGACCGCCGGGCAATTGCGCATCAGCCTGGACATGGACCAGTTCCAGCAACCGATGACCATCAGCCTGCAAAGCATGGGCATCCTCAGCGCGATCCTGCTGGCGCTGGCGCTGGCCTTGAGCCTGCGCCTGGGCCGGCATATTTCGACGCCACTGCTGCAATTGCGCGTCTGGCTGCGGGACATCGACGAGCACACCCCGGCCACCCAGCGCCAGGACGAAATCGGCGACCTGGCCCGGCAGCTGCACGCCAGCTTCGCGCCGGAACCCGAGCCTGTGCCGGAGCCCGAAGAACTCGATTACGTGGACGAAGACGAGGCCGAGCCGGGCTTCGAGGTGCGCAACCTGCGCGACCCGGGTTTCGACGAAAGCCCGCCGATGCCCGCCTCCAGGCCGGCACCTCGCCATGTGGTGCGCACGGTAGAGGACGATGAAGACGACGACGCCTTCGCTGACCTGCGTGACGAGTCGATCGCCGGTGAACCAAAACCGCTCGCCAGGCCCATTGCCTCGAACCTGCCCCAGCACAGCGCGGTATTGGCCGTGCAACTGGGTGCCCAGGACCAACTGCGTCGCCTGCCCCAGGCGCGCCTCAAGGAACTGCTCGAACGCTACCGCGACTGCCTCGACCAGGCCGCGTCGCTTTACCAGGGCGAATTGCACACCCTGAACGACGGCAGCACGCTGATGCTGTTCCACACCGAGGACAGCGGTGACGACTACCTGACCAACGCTATTTGCTGCGGTGAATTGCTCCGGGCCTTGGGCCACCAGTTGCAGATCGAAGTCGCCGACAGCGGCATCACCCTGCAACTGCAATTGGGCCTGACCTTGGGTGACGGCTTGTTCGGCCTGAGCCAGATCGACCTGCTGCTGACCGAAACCGCCCAGGACGCCTTGGCGTTGTCGCAACACAGCCGCAACCTGTTGCTGGTGGAGCGCAAGATCAACGACGACGCGCTGATCCGCCAGCGCGCCCGCATCCGCCCCATCGCCAGCCCCGAAGGCGCCTGTTGCGTAGAGCGGCTGATGGAGCCCTATCCGTCGCTGCTCGAGCGGCAACTGGCGCGAATGCATGAGCGCCAGGCATGACCCTCGGCTGCTGAAATGACGAAGCCCGCAAATGAGTGATTGTCTGCGGGCTTTTTTGTGGCCTTCACTGACCCTATCGCGAGCAGGCTCGCTCCCACAGGGGATTTCCACAACCCTTTGATCCCTTGTGGGAGCGAGCCTGCTCGCGATGAAGCCAGCACAGACACCGAAGATCCAACCCGCAGAAACGACAAAGCCCGCATCAATGCGGGCTTTGCTTCAAATCCAGTACAACCGTCAGAACCTGAACACTTCCATGTCCGTGCGAATCGGCAGGGCCATCGGAATCTTCGGCGACTTTTCCGGCTCGGCGGGCTTGGCCTGGGACGGCGCCGCTTTGCGTGGTGCCTCGACGATCGGAGGCTGGTTGGCCAATGGCTTGAGGGCCACGGACAACTGCTCGGCCAGGCGTTGCAGCAACACGCCCTGGGCCTGGACCTGCGCAGCGGTGGTCCCGGCATGCTCCTCCTGCAGGTGCACGATGCGGTTCTCGCGAACCTTGCCGCGACGGTCAATCAACCGCCATTGGGCATCGAGTACCGCCGGCTGTGCCTTGCCCGAGTCCAGTCGGGTAATCGACAGCAGCACCTGGACATCCGGGGTGAAGCCCTGGGTGGCCGGCGCCAGCACCACGCGCTGGCTGTCCAGTTGCCCGGCGACCTGGCGCAACAGCAACTGGTCGATGTCGGAAGACAGGCTGCCAGCCCAACGACCGTCGGTCGAGGCTTGCAAGCTGCCGTCCGGCTGGCGTTGCAACAGGGTTTCGCGTTGCAGGTAATCGGCGATCAGTACCGGCCCCAGCAATACCGCCATGCCCGTGCTTTTCGCAGGCTGGGCTGGGGTCCCGCTGTCGAGTTGATACAGCGACACCGGTTGATGGACGCTGCAACCCGCCAGGCCAAGCAGGCCGGCGAGCCAAAAAATAGGAAGGCGCAGAGCAGTCATCGTTCCATCCAGGTGGCAGCCACAAGGCTTACCACAGTGAAAAAATACTCGGTCATTATGAAGAACGCTCAGCCACGCCGGCGCTTGGAAAGGGCCTATCATCCGTGAATATGCGTCCCGACTCCAGCGCGAAAGCGTCGGTCTGCGGCTTTTAATCGCCGACCGAGCCCTCTAGGACGCCTGATTCAAGTTTTCGACGAGCAGTGCATCGACCCGTTGAAAGCCCCTTGGAAGCTTGTTGCCCCGCCGACCGCGTTCACCTTTGTAATGCTCAAGATCGTCTGCTTTCAGGGAGAGGGTACGCTTTCCAGCCTGCAGCACAAGCGTCGCACCTTCGGGCAACACTGCAATATCCGTGACATATTCCTCACGGCTGGCGACCCGCTCGCCGGAAATACCGATGATCTTGTTGCCTTTGCCTTTACCCAACTGTGGCAGGTCGCTGATTTTGAAGACTAACAATCTGCCCTCGGTTGTCACCGAAGCCAGCCAGTTGTTCTCGCGATCGGCAACCGGGCGCGGCGCAATGACCTTGGCGTTGTTCGGCAGGCTCAACAGCGCCTTGCCCGCCTTGTTCTTGGCTTGCAGATCCTCACCCTTGACCACGAAGCCGTACCCTGCGTCGGACGCAATGACGTACAGCCCATCATCATCAGGCATCAGCACGCACTCAAAAGTTGCACCTGGTGGCGGAGTTAATCGTCCGGTCAGCGGCTCGCCCTGGCCGCGAGCCGACGGCAGGGTGTGAGCCGGCACCGAATAGCTGCGCCCGGTGGAGTCGATGAACACCGCAAACTGGTTGGAACGCCCGGCCGCCAAGGCCTTGAAACCATCCCCGGCTTTGTAGGAAAGCCCCGTAGCATCGATGTCATGACCCTTGGCCGAGCGTACCCAGCCTTTTTCCGACAGTACAACGGTCACTTTCTCGTTCGGCAGCAGATCATGTTCCGTCAACGCCTTGGCTTCGGCACGCTCGACGATGGGCGAGCGGCGGTCGTCGCCATAGGTTTCGGCGTCCTTGAGCAATTCGGTGCGCACCAGCTTCTTGAGCTTGGCTTCGCTGCCCAGCAAGGCTTGCAGCTTGGCCTGTTCCTTGAGCAATTCGTCCTGCTCGGCCCGCAACTTCATCTCTTCCAGCCGCGCCAATTGTCGCAAGCGGGTGTCGAGGATGTAGTCGGCCTGGATTTCGCTGAGGTCGAAACGCGCGATCAGGCTGGCCTTGGGGTGTTCCTCGGTGCGGATGATGTGGATCACTTCGTCCAGGTTGAGGTAGGCAATCAGCAAACCGTCCAACAGGTGCAGGCGGCGCTCGACCTTGTCCAGGCGGAATTGTAGGCGTCGACGCACGGTCTTGACGCGAAACTCCAGCCACTCCACCAGCAATGCGCGCAGGTTCTTCAACTGCGGCTTGCCGTCCAGGCCGATGATGTTGATGTTCACCCGATAGCTGGACTCCAGGTCGGTGCTGGCGAACAGGTGCTGCATCAGCGCGTCATGGTCGACACGGCTGTTGACCGGGATGATCACGATGCGGCAAGGGTTTTCGTGGTCGGATTCGTCGCGCAGGTCCGCCACTTGCGGCGCTTTCGACGGTTTTGCCTGCATCATTGCGGCAATCTGCTCCAGCACCTTGGCCCCGGAGACCTGGTGCGGCAGCGCGGTGACAATGATGTCGCCGTCTTCGATGTGGTACACGGCGCGCATGCGCACCGAACCGCGACCGGTTTCGTAGATTTTCAGCAGGTCGGCGCGGGGCGTGATGATCTCTGCTTCGGTCGGATAATCCGGGCCCTGGATGTGCTCGCAGAGCTGTTCCACCGTGGCTTTCGGCTCATCCAACAGGCGCACGCACGCCGTGGCGACTTCCCGCAGGTTGTGCGGCGGTACGTCAGTGGCCATGCCCACCGCAATGCCAGTAGTGCCATTGAGCAGAATGTTCGGCAAACGTGCCGGCAACACCAGGGGTTCGTCGAGGGTGCCGTCAAAGTTCGGGCCCCAATCTGCGGTGCCCTGGCCCAGTTCGCTGAGCAGCACTTCGGAATAGCGCGACAGCCGTGCCTCGGTGTAACGCATGGCCGCGAACGACTTGGGATCGTCCGGCGCACCCCAGTTGCCCTGCCCGTCCACCAGGGTGTAGCGGTAGCTGAACGGCTGGGCCATCAGCACCATGGCTTCGTAGCAGGCCGAATCGCCGTGGGGGTGGAATTTACCGAGCACGTCACCGACGGTCCGCGCCGACTTCTTGTGCTTGGAGTCGGCGTCCAGCCCCAGTTCACTCATGGCATAGATGATCCGCCGCTGCACCGGCTTCAAACCGTCGCCGATGTGCGGCAAGGCGCGGTCCATGATCACGTACATGGAGTAATTGAGGTAGGCATTTTCGGTGAAGTCAGCCAGCGACCGGCGTTCTACGCCGTCTAAGCTGTCTGCAAGAATGTCGCTCATGCGGGCCTCATCAGTTCGTTGTCTGGCGCAGCAGCATGGTGCCGTCGCGCTGGGTAAATTCAAGTTTGTTCAGGGCACTCATGCCCAGCAGCACTTGCGTGCCGCCCAGGCCTGGCGCCACCAGGGCACGGACATCGCGCAAGACGATGTCACCCAATTGCAGCCGGTCGATGCGGGTGCGATAGCCCTCGCTCAAACCGTTGGCGGTGCTCAATGTCACGCCGAAACCTTTTTCCAGCTTGAGGCGCTCGGCCAGTTCCTCCGGGATCGCCACGTCGGTGGCACCGGTGTCGAGCATGAAATCCACCGGCTGGCCGTTGATATGACCACTGGCGACGAAATGCCCCTGGGTATTGCCGACCAGCTTCACCTCGATAAACCCGTCGCCCCGCTGCGAATACACCTGGGTATTCGGGTTCTGCTGGCGCTGCTCCCACTGGGCGAAAAACCGCGTCGCCAGAAACAGCGCCGCACACCAGGCCAGTATCATCAACACCCGGCCAGCGCGCTTGCCCGGCGGTTGACTCATGGCTCGGCGCTCCAACCACCCTCCGGCGCGGCAAAGCGCCAGATGATCGGTCGCTCTTCACCGTCGGCCCGCGGGCCATCGTTGTTGTCCAGGCCGATCCACGCGCCCTCGGTATCCACCACCAGCGCCTCGGCCAACCCGTAGGCCTGGGCATAGCGGCGATTGTCCTGCAATGCTTCGGCGGCGAACGACCAGCAGCGCTCGACCTTGGCGGTCTGCGGGTCGCGCCGGCAGATCTGGAAGGCGTTGCGTTCCAGGGTAAACAGTTTGCCGTTGAACAATGACAGGTCGGCGAAATCCCGTGACACGGCCTTGGCCTTGGCGAACTGCGGCGGTTGCATCTCCTGCCCTGCTTCGCTGAGCAATACACAATTGCCGTCGCAGTCCCACACCGTTTGCTGACGCTTGATCAGCAGCAGGCCCCGACGTTCACGCTCGGCTGCCAGCCACAACTGATCGCCGGCCGGATTGACCGCCAGGCCTTCGAACAGGGCATTGAAATGCAACAGCATGCCGCTGGCCCGCGCCTGGCGAATCATCGGCGGGGCAATTTTCAACCAGGACGCAGCACCCGCCACTGGCACCTGCAATACGGCCGCATGGGCCTCGCTGACCACATAACGATTGCCGGCGCTGTCGCAGCTGATGCCTTCGAAATCCAGCTCGCCCCCGCGCACGAACGACGCCGCCCAGGTCCGGGAACGCAGGCCCCAGGGCAAACCGTTGTCCGGCACTGGCGGCACGTCGATATCGACCACTTCGGCCGGCCAGGCTTTCTCGGCGGAAGGCTTGAGGCGGTAGATCCGGTCGTCGTCACGATCAGACACCGTCCACATGTCCCCACCGCACATCGCCAGACCGGACAGATTGCCGCCGCGCATGCCATCCACAACGTGCTCGGACAGCAGCTTCAACTCCGGCGCCGGTCCCGCGACAACCGCCCCCGCCCACAGCAACAACGCCAGGGCGAAACCGTTGCGCATCAGGCCAGCACCTCGGCCAGGTTGCCTTTGGATTCGAGCCAGGACTTGCGATCACCCGCGCGTTTCTTCGCCAGCAGCATGTCCATCATTTCCGAAGTCGCGGCGAAATCATCCAGGGTCAACTGCACCAGGCGCCGGGTATTCGGGTCCATGGTGGTTTCGCGCAACTGCGGCGGGTTCATCTCACCCAGCCCCTTGAATCGGGTGACCTGTGGCTTGCCGCGTTTCTTCTCGGCCACCAGGCGGTCGAGGATGCCGTCGCGCTCGGCTTCGTCCAGGGCGTAATAGATCTCTTTGCCCAGGTCGATACGGTACAGCGGTGGCATGGCGACGTAGACATGACCGGCGTCCACCAATGGGCGGAAATGCTGGACGAACAGTGCGCACAGCAAGGTCGCGATGTGCAGGCCGTCGGAGTCGGCGTCGGCGAGAATGCAGATCTTGCCGTAACGCAGTTGGCTCATGTCCTCGGCGCCCGGATCGACCCCGATGGCCACGGCGATGTTATGCACTTCCTGGCTGGCCAGCACTTCGCTGCCGTCCACTTCCCAGGTATTGAGGATCTTGCCCCGTAGCGGCAGGATCGCCTGGAACTCTTTGTCCCGCGCCTGCTTGGCCGAACCGCCGGCGGAGTCACCTTCGACCAGGAACAGCTCGGAACGCATCGGGTCCTGCCCGGCGCAATCGGCGAGCTTGCCCGGCAACGCCGGCCCCTGGGTGATGCGCTTTCGCTCGACCTTCTTGCTGGCCTTGAGACGACGGCCAGCGTTGCTGATCGCCAGCTCCGCCAGTGCCAGGCCGGTTTCCGGGTTGGCGTTGAGCCACAGGCTGAACGCGTCCTTGACCACCCCGGAGACAAACGCCGCCGCTTCACGGGACGACAGGCGTTCCTTGGTCTGCCCGGAGAACTGCGGCTCCTGCATCTTCATCGACAAGACGAAGGCAATGCGCTCCCACACGTCTTCCGGCGCCAGCTTCACGCCACGGGGCAGCAGGTTACGGAACTCGCAGAACTCGCGCATGGCATCGAGCAAGCCCTGGCGCAACCCGTTGACATGGGTGCCGCCCTGGGCCGTGGGGATCAGGTTGACGTAGCTTTCCTGAACACTCTCGCCGCCCTCGGGCAGCCACAACAGCGCCCAGTCGACGGCTTCCTTGTTACCCGCCAGGCTGCCGCAGAACGGCTCGTTGGGCAGGCGCTCGAAACCGTTGACCGCGTCCACCAGGTAGGAACGCAGGCCATCTTCGTAATGCCATTCGACTTTCTCGCCGCTGGCCTTGTCTTCGAAACTGACCAGCAGCCCCGGGCACAACACGGCCTTGGCCTTGAGCACGTGCTTGAGGCGGCTGACGGAGAATTTAGGCGAATCGAAATACTTCGGGTCCGGCGCGAAATACACGCTGGTGCCGGTGTTGCGCTTGCCGACGCTGCCGACCACTTCCAGCTCGGTGGCCTTGTAGCCATCGGCGAAGGTCATCTGGTATTCGTTGCCGTCACGCTTGACCCGCACCCGGACCTGGGTCGACAGGGCGTTGACCACGGAAATACCCACCCCGTGCAGACCGCCGGAGAACTGGTAGTTCTTGTTGGAAAACTTGCCGCCGGCATGGAGCTTGGTGAGGATCAGCTCGACGCCCGACACGCCCTCTTCGGGGTGGATGTCCACCGGCATGCCACGGCCGTCATCGCTGACTTCCAGCGAATGGTCGGCGTGCAGGATGACCTGCACCGATTTGGCGTGCCCGGCCAAGGCTTCGTCGACACTGTTGTCGATGACTTCCTGGGCGAGGTGGTTCGGCCGACTGGTGTCGGTGTACATGCCGGGGCGCTTGCGCACCGGGTCGAGGCCCGAGAGGACTTCGATGGCGTCTGCGTTATAAGAGCTAGCGCTGGGAGTGGCCATGGGGTCTCGTCGTCAGTGTTCGAATAAAAAGGGGCGATGGCTCACAGCGACGTGAAGTCGATCGCCTGGTACAAATCGGCGCCAATGCCGGCAAAACTCAACAACGCCGGCAACTGCTGGGCAAACCCCTGGAAACTGTGGTCGCCGCCGGCCTGGATGCGCAAGGCACAGGCGCGGTAATACTGTTGGGCGTGGCGATAATCCAGCGTTTCATCACCGGTTTGCAACCACACCTGATACCGCAGCGGATCCCGGGGCGCCGGCACTTCCAACGCGGCCAAGGCCGTGACGTGGTCGTGGGTCAGTTCCCAGGTTTCGTCGGTGTACAAATTCCTTTGCGTGCCCAGGTAACCGTCGAACATCCGATGGGGGCTGACGGCCGGGTTGACCAGCAACGCCTTGAGGCCGTGGCGCTCGGCCAAGTGAGTCGCATAGTAGCCGCCGAGCGAGCTGCCGACCAGCAGCGGCCGCCCCAGTTGTGCAATCGCCTGTTCCAATTGGGCCATGGCTTGGCGGGGGTGATGGTGCAGCGCGGGCACTTGCAACTGATCGCCCAGGCCCAGGCGGGTCATGACGTCGATGAGCTGGCGGGCCTTGGTCGAGGCTGGGGCGCTGTTGAAGCCGTGGATGTAAAGAATTGAACCCGACATTGCCAACTCCCTGGGTGTTGGGCAAAAGCGGGAGTTTACAGGGAGATGGGGGTGGTTTGGGGGATTTGGCGTTGTAACCAGTCTCCGTGCTGGGCTGCGATCTACTTGCTCGCGATGACGGCCTGATAGCCGACCTATCTCTCCCGGCTGTACCCGGTCCACTGTGGGAGCGAGCCTGCTCGCGATGACGGCCTAACGGCCGACCTGTCTCTTCTGGCTGTACTTGGATTCTGAGCTTGTGGCGAGGTCAGCTAACTTCCGCCTTGCTGTCCAAGGGGCGCTTCGCGCCCCAACGGAGACAAATCCCCTCGCCACAAAAGGTTCGCGCGGCCTAGCGGGGATCAATGATGTCCAATGCCCGATTTGCCAGCAACTCGCTCAGCTCGACCATTTGCTGGATGCCGAAAGCTACATGCCGGTTGGAGCCTTCAAGGTCGAAGGCCAGGTCGTTGAGCATGGCATTGGCCGAGGCCAGGGTTTCGCTGAGGTTGGCCAGGAGGGTTTCGCTGTCGAGGCCATCCACCACTGTGAATAACTGGCCTGGGGACTGTTTTGTATTGGCTTGAGGTTTTGGGGCGAGGTAGTAGTTGAGGGCCCGATCGGCGGCTTCGTCGAGCTTCTTTGCGTCGAGGCCGGCGTGAGCCGAGGTGGGATCGGTTTCGGGGGGATTGGGGGTGACTTTGAACATGGTGAGGCTCCTTATGTAGTGGAACCGCCATTTCCCGTTTCCAGGCGAGAGGGTGGCAGCTATGCGCGGGCTGGAAAACCGGAATAAGGAGCAAACCCGGCAGACTCGAAAGTCTCCCGCGCACAGCCGCCATAACGCAGGACTGCACACGCAAAAACGCGATGCAGTATCTCATGTGGCACGCCGTTGCATCCTCACTTATCGGGTTTCCAGGCCCGGTCGCTGAATGGCAGCGACCGAAGAAGGTTAGCGAGAACCCGTCCCGCCCGGCAACCGCCAGAGATCGTCGGAAAAATCGGCCGGGTTGTCCGACCATTCCCACAGAGTAGGTCGTCTGTCAGACCGCTATCGCGAGCAGGCTCGCTCCCACAGTGGGATTGGGTACAGCCGGAAGAGATAGGTCGGCTATTAGGCCGTCTTCGCGGGCAAGCCCGCTCCCACAATGGGGCTGGCGTGCACCCGGAAGAGCCAGGTCGGCTATAAGGCCGCCTCGGCGAGGTTTTGATCTTGGGCGCCCCGTTAACCACGCTGGCCGAACGCAGGTATTGCGCAGTGGGCAACCCGGCATGGATGCCGGGTTAGCCGCGCTGGGCCATGGATGGCCCTTCGCGGCGGGCCCACGGAGCAATGCCTGCGTTCGGGCATGCCGAGCCTAGGCGAGGCACCGAGTGGTGGGGCAAGAGCGTTTTGCTTACTTTTCGCCGGGCCACGCAGGCTTTTCAAAAGTGAGCCGCCGTCAGAGCGGAACCCTAAGCGGCCGTTACCGCAGCAATGGATATGTACTCGGTCAAAAAAACCAAACAGCCTGTCAGACCGCCATCGCGAGCAGGCTCGCTCCCACAGTAGGACCGGGTACAGCCGGAAGAAATAGGTCGGCTATTAGGCCGCCTTCGCGGGCAAGCCCACTCCCACAATGGGATCAGCGTACAGCCGGGAGAAACAGGTCAGCCTTCAGTACCCCTCAGCCCCATAATCAACCGCAAACTCAAACCCGACCACCCGCTCAACCCCCGTCTCCAACCGCCCATCCGGCAAAAGCCGCAACCACCGATACCCCGGCGCCTGCTCACCCACCGCAAAATCCACAGAAGCTGGCTCAAACTGAATACAAGTCGAAGGCGAAGCCAGCAAACGCACCCCCTCGCGTACCTGATCAATCTCCTGATGCACATGCCCCCAAAGCACCGCCCGCACCTGCGGAAAACGGTCCAGTACCGCAAACAGCGCCTCCGGATTACGCAACCCGATAGGCTCCATCCACTCACATCCAATCGACACCGGATGATGATGCAGGCACACCAGATGATGCCGCTGCGGCGCCTCACTCAGCGCGTTGGCCAACAGAATCAGCTGCTCCTCCGCCAGAAACCCCGGCACCGAGCCCGACACCGCAGAATCCAGCAGGGTGATGCGCCAGTTGCCAATGTCCACCACCGGATCGAGCAGCGCGCTCTTCACCGCTGCCTCAACCATCACTTGCGGCTCATCATGGTTACCGGGAATCCAGCGCGCCGGGGCATCGATGCGCGCGCTCATCTGCCGGAACGCCGCGTAGGATTCAAGCGTGCCGTCCTGGGACAAATCCCCGGTAGCCAGCAGCAGGTCGATCTTCGGCTGCTGGTCCAGCACCAGGTCCACCACCGCCCGCAGGCTGTCGCGGGTGTTCATGCCCAGCAACGAAGCGTCGGCGTCGGCGAACAGGTGACTGTCGGACAGCTGGACCAGCAGCACCGGGTCGGCGGTGGTCAGGGTCGATACACTCGGCAAATCGCTCTCTCCCAGGCGCACTCACGCCGTTGGATGAAGCCGCAATTATGCTGGGGATGATCGAAAGGGGGAACCCGCGAACCGGAACCGGTTCACAGACAGCGCATTAGCGAACCACTTCGAACTCATGCCCCAGCGCCAGGCAATGACTCAGCCACTCACCCAGGAACAGATTCAACTGGGCCTTTTCGTCCGGCTGGTGCATCGAGGCATTGGGGTAAGGATAGATGCCGCGAAAGCGTCGTGCATGCTCGGCGCTGACGACTTCGGCCATGCGCGCATCGTGATACACCTGAACCTCCAGTTGCGGCACCGGCAGCCAGGGCAGGCTGTGTTCCTGGCGCACTTGCAAGGTGGTGGTGTACGGGCAGGTCTGCAGTACTTCGAGGGCCAACACGCCGAGCATCTGGTCGCCGTGGGTGACGGCGATGCGGCGTGGCGCCGGGTCGTTGCGCATGTCGGGCAGCAAGCGCATCAGGCGGGCGTAGTTGGCCTCACAGGCTGCCTGCAGCCCGACCAGATCGACGCGATAACGATCGCGCAGCTTGCTTAAGACCATAACCCCCTCACTTCATCGCGATTCAAGGCCAGCCATTGCAAGGCAATGATGCTGGCCGCGTTGCAGATACGCCCGTCGCGCACCGCTTGCAAGGCATCTTCGAAAGCCCAGGTCTTCACGCGAATGTCTTCGGCTTCCTCTTCCAGGCCATGCAGGCCGCCGGCCCCCGTGCTGTCGCAACGCCCCAGGTAAAGATGCACGAATTCATTGCTGCCGCCGGGCGATGGAAAATATCGGGTCATCGGCCAAAGCGCAGCGAAGACCAGCCCAGCTTCCTCCTGCGCTTCGCGATGAGCAACTTCTTCCGGTTGTTCGTCCTTGTCGATCAGGCCGGCCACCAGCTCCACCAGCCACGGGTTGCTGGTCTTGCCCATGGCGCCCACGCGAAACTGCTCGATCAATACCACTTCATCGCGCTGCGGGTCGTAAGGCAATACGCACACGGCGTCATGGCGCACGAACAACTCACGGCTGATTTCACGGCTCATGCCACCGGCGAACAACTCATGGCGCAGGCGAACGCGATCGAGTTTGTAGAAACCCTGATAGCAGTTGTCGCGCTGGACAATGTCCACGGTGGTCGGTGTGGCGTTGGTGAAATCAGTCATGGCAGTCCTCGTCTGGAGCAAAATCGATGCGAGGTTCCGACCTCGGCTTGGCGCCATCCTAACGCGCCCGTACCGTTTGATGCAGCCCCTTTGCCGTCATCGGGATGGACGGCTGCGCGTAAAATCACTCTAATGAGCTTAGTGGCGAACTGATTGCCCTGCAGACAGTCGAAGCGGGTAACTTTTCGCCTTTCCCTGTTCCACGAAGGACGCCCATGTCGCTTTTCAGAATTGTCTCGCTGGCCGCCATTGCCCTGATGCTGGGTGCCTGCCAAAGCCTGTTCCAACCCAACTACCGCGCCCCGCTGGAAACCACCCGCGACGCCTCGGAGCAATTGCAGCCCGGCTGCGCCAGCGCCGATTGCCCGTTGGTGAACATTGACACCCTGCGCTTTCCCACTGAACCGGCGCTGGATGGCATCGTCGAAAAACGCCTGCTGCAAATGACCCGCACCGCCCCGGACGCCCCGGTGGCACCAACGCTGGCCGCCTATCGCGAGCAGTTCCTGCGCAACGCCGCTCCGCGCAGCAGCAGCTATTTGCAAGCCAAGGTACGCGAGCAGCATGACGGCTTGGTGATCATCGAATTGTCCAGCTACCTGGACACCGGCGGCGCCCACGGTACGCCGGGCCGCGGCTTCATCAACTATTCGCGCCAGCAGCACAAGGTGCTGACCCTGTCGGACATGTTGCTGCCGGGCCAGGAAGAGGCGTTCTGGAAAGCCGCTCAGGTGGCCCATAACAGTTGGCTGATCAGCACCAGGCTGGATCAGGAACCGGAGTTCCTGAAACAGTGGTCCTTCCAGAAAACCCCGCACATTGCCCTGACCTACGGCGGGGTGATCCTCAAGTACGAAACCAGCACCATTGCGCCGTACGCCCTGGGCCATATCGAACTGAAGATCGCTTACCCGCGCCTCAACGGCATCCTCAAGCCCGAGCTGTTCCCCGGCCGTAGCTGAACGCCCGGCCCAGCACCAGTTGCAGCAACCCTGCCAGGACCAGCGACGGCAGGGTTGCGCCAACGTCCGGATAGAGGTTGGCCAGCAGGTGATAAGTGCTCACCCCGCCCAGCCAGGCCAACAGTGCCGGCCAGCGCAGCGCGGCTGATGCCGACTGGCTGCTGCGTTTGCGCAGGATGAAGTGGTCCACCAGCACCACGCCGAACAGCGGCGCGAACACCGAGCCGATCAACAACAGGAAGTTCTGGTACTGCGCCAGCGGCGCGAAGCAGGCGATCAAGGTGCACAGGACGCCAATCGCCAGGGCCAGATGCTCGACTTTCAGCCCCGACAGCATGCCGCTGGACACCGCCGCCGAGTGGATGTCGGCGAAGGCGTTTTCCGACTCGTCCAGCAGAATCAGCAGCAACGGAATCCCCAGCCCCGCGCCCGCCAGGGCCAGCAGCAGCGCATTGACCTCACCGCTCGGCGCGAACGCCAGGGTGTAGGCAACGCCCAGGCTCATCAACCAGAAATTACCGATGAAGAACCCCAGCGCGGTGCCGCCGAAGACATTTTTGGCGCGCTTGCCGAAGCGTGAGTAGTCGGCAATCAGCGGCAGCCAGGACAGCGGCATGGCGATCGCGATATCAAACCCCACGGCCAGCGGCATCGAGCCGTCGCCAGCCTGGGCCCACAGCGCCGCCAGGTCGGCCTTGGCGAACAGGTTCCAGGTCAGCCAGGTGCACGCGGCCAGCAAGAGCCAGATGCCCCACTTGCGCAGGACCTGGCGCACGAACGTCAGCGGCCCGCTCACCGCCAGCAGCGTCGCCAGGGCACCGAAGAACAGCGTCCATAACAGCGGACTCGAACCCAGGCTGCCTTCGCCCAACGCCCGAGCGCCGAGCAAGCTGGCGGCGTCACGCATGACGATGATTTCGAACGAGCCCCAGCCGATCAATTGCAGCAGGTTCAACAGCGCCGGCACGCTCGCGCCCTGGCTGCCCAGGCTGAGCTTCAGCGCGGCCATGGCCGACAGGCCGGTGTCGCTGCCGATCACGCCGACGGCCGCCAGGAGCAGGACGCCCACCAGCGTACCGAGGAAAATCGCCAGCAACGAACCACTCAGGCCCAGGCCCGGCGCCAGCAAGGCACCGACCTGCAAGACCATCAGGCCGATGCCTAAGGAGAACCACAGGGAGAAGAGATCGCGGGCGCCGAAGACGCGTTGGTCCAGTGCCACCGGAGTGTCTGGGGAGTAAGTGCTGGGTTGGATGTTCAAGGGTGTTATCTCAGATGATATTTGTTGTTCTGGAAATGCTTTCGCGAGCAAGCCCGCTCCCACAAGGGATCTCTGTCGTTCACAAAGAGTGTGTTCACAGCAGATCCTTTGTGGGAGCGGGCTTGCTCGCGAATGCGGCGGCAAGGTCACCGCCGCATCCAGCTCAGATCAAACCTTTTTATAAAGCTGGCTACCTTCCTGCCTGAACCGCTCAGCCTGTTCCGCCAACCCTTGGGCGACGTCCACATCCACCGCTTCAATACGCTGGTTGGCCGCGTACTCACGGACTTCCTGGGTGATCTTCATCGAGCAGAACTTCGGCCCGCACATCGAGCAGAAATGCGCGACCTTGGCCGAGTCCTTCGGCAGGGTTTCGTCGTGGTACGAGCGGGCGGTGTCCGGGTCCAGGCCGAGGTTGAACTGGTCCTCCCAGCGGAACTCGAAGCGCGCCTTGCTCAAGGCGTTGTCGCGGATCTGAGCGCCCGGGTGGCCTTTGGCAAGGTCGGCCGCGTGGGCGGCGATCTTGTAGGTGATGATCCCGGTCTTGACGTCATCCTTGTTCGGCAAACCCAGGTGTTCTTTGGGCGTCACGTAACAGAGCATGGCGCAGCCGAACCAGCCGATCATCGCCGCACCGATGCCGGAGGTGATGTGGTCGTAGCCCGGCGCGATGTCGGTGGTCAGCGGGCCGAGGGTGTAGAACGGCGCCTCGTCGCAGCACTCGAGCTGCTTGTCCATGTTCTCCTTGATCAACTGCATCGGCACGTGGCCCGGGCCTTCGATCATGCATTGCACGTCGTGCTTCCAGGCGATCTTGGTCAGCTCGCCGAGGGTTTCCAGTTCACCAAACTGCGCTTCGTCGTTGGCGTCGGCAATCGAGCCCGGACGCAAGCCATCGCCCAGCGAGAAGCTGACGTCGTAGGCCTTCATGATTTCGCAGATGTCTTCGAAGTGGGTGTAGAGGAAGTTCTCCTTGTGGTGCGCCAGGCACCACTTGGCCATGATCGAACCGCCACGGCTGACGATGCCGGTGACGCGCTTGGCGGTCATCGGCACATAGCGCAGCAACACGCCGGCGTGGATGGTGAAGTAGTCGACGCCCTGCTCGGCCTGCTCGATCAGCGTGTCGCGAAACAGCTCCCAGGTCAGGTCTTCGGCCACGCCGCCGACTTTTTCCAGGGCCTGGTAGATCGGCACGGTGCCGATCGGCACGGGCGAGTTGCGGATGATCCACTCGCGGGTTTCGTGGATGTGCTTGCCGGTGGACAGGTCCATCACCGTGTCCGAGCCCCAGCGGATGCCCCAGGTCAGCTTCGCCACTTCTTCTTCGATGGACGAACCCAGCGCGCTGTTGCCGATGTTGCCGTTGATCTTCACCAGGAAGTTACGGCCGATGATCATCGGTTCCAGTTCGGTGTGGTTGATGTTGGCCGGGATGATCGCGCGGCCACGGGCGATTTCGTCACGCACGAATTCCGGGGTGATGACCTTCGGCACGCTGGCGCCAAAGCTGTGGCCGGCATGTTGCTGGTCCAGCAGGCCGGCGGCGCGGGCCACTTCCAGCTTCATGTTTTCGCGGATGGCGACGTATTCCATCTCGGCGGTGATGATGCCTTTGCGCGCGTAGTGCATCTGGCTGACGTTGGCACCGGGCTTGGCCCGACGTGGGTTGTTCACGTGGGCGAAGCGCAGCTGGGTCAGCTCGGGGTCGGCCAGGCGCTCCTGGCCGAAGTTGGAACTCAGGCCCGCCAGGCGCTCGGTGTCGCCACGGGCTTCGATCCACGGCGAGCGCACGTCGGCCAGGCCTTTGCGCACGTCGATGATCACGTTCGGATCGGTGTAGGGGCCCGAGGTGTCGTAGACCGTCACCGGCGCATTGATCTCACCGCCAAAATCGGTCGGGGTCACGTCGAGGCTGATCTCGCGCATCGGCACGCGGATGTCCGGGCGGCTGCCCTGGACGTAGATTTTTTGCGAGCGGGTAAAGGGCTGAACCGATTGCTGATCGACCTGGGCCGAATCACTGAGGTTGATTGCGTTTTTTGATTTTGTCGTCATCACGGGCTCTCCAGACACACATCCAGGCAGTGGATTTTTGTCGGAGCGAACCTGTAACGAATGGACGCAATCGCGCACGACGGTGCGGATGCTGTGCTGGGTACACGAGGCTGCTCGAAGATCGAAAGTCGAAGGTCGAACACATCCCGGACGAAGCACAAGAGGACTCGCCGGGTGACGAGAAATCTTGTTCCCTACGCAGGCGCTAACCTGATCAGGTTCAACGGGATCCGAAATTATTCGATCTCAGCCTCATAGCAAGGCACCCCGACAAGAACCCGGCCAGTCTAGACACAACCCCTGCAGAACGCCATCACCTGGGCAAAAGGCGTGATGAATGGCGCATATACAGGATTGTTGCCGTGCGTGCGCGCAACTACACTCGCTACGCCGCGCCTTTAGTGCGCACTCATCCGTGAAATAGGGATCGCCTCATGTTGCGCAAACTCTCACTGGCCCTTGCCGTGTCTTGTGCGTCCAATGGAATGGCCTGGGCCGGCGAAGCGCCCCTGACCACCAGGACCGATCTGGTGAGCGTGTATCAGGAAGCGGTGGACAACAACGCCGACCTGGCCGCCGCCCGCGCCCAGTACGGCGCCCAGAAGGAAGTGGTGCCCCAGGCGCGTGCCGGGTTGTTGCCCAACCTGTCCGGTGGGGCCGAAGTGGCCAACGTGCGCACTGACATCGACCAGCCGGCCGCCGTCGCCAGCCGCAGCGCCCGCTCCTACCAGGCGACGCTGTCCCAGCCGCTGTTCCGTGCCGATCGCTGGTTCCAGTTCCAGGCCGCCAAATCGGTGAATGAACAGGCCGCGCTGCAACTGTCGGCCACCGAGCAGAACATGATCCTGCAAAGTGCCGAAAGCTATTTCAACGTGCTGCGCAGCCAGGACAACCTGGCCTCGACCAAGGCCGAGGAAGCGGCGTTCAAACGCCAGCTCGACCAGTCCAACGAACGCTTCGACGTGGGCCTGTCGGACAAGACCGACGTCCTGCAATCCCAGGCCAGCTATGACACCGCGCGGGCCAACCGGATCCTCGCCCAGCGCCAGGTCGACGACGCGTTTGAAGCGCTGATCACCCTGACCAACCGCCAGTACAACTCGCTCCAGGGCATCGTCCACACGCTGCCGATCCTGCCGCCGGCCCCGAACGACGCCAAGGCCTGGGTCGACACGGCGGCCAGGCAGAACCTCAACCTGCTTGCCAGCAACTATGCTGTCGACGCCGCCGAAGACACCCTGCGCCAGCGCAAGGCCGGTCACGCGCCGACCCTGGACGCCGTGGCGAAATACGAGAAAGGTGACAACGACGCCTTGGGTTTCAGCAACCCGAATACCATCGGCCGGCCCTATGGCGGCGACGTCGAGCAGCGCACCCTGGCGCTGCAGTTGAGTATCCCGATCTACAGCGGCGGGCTGACCAGTTCCCAGGTGCGCGAGTCCTACTCGCAACTCACCCAGACCGAACAGCAACGCGAAGGCCTGCGCCGGCAGGTGGTGGAGAACACCCGTAACCTGCACCGCGCGGTGAACACCGATGTGGAACAAGTCCAGGCGCGGCGCCAGTCGATCATTTCCAACCAGAGCGCCGTGGAAGCCACCGAGATCGGCTACCAGGTGGGCACCCGCAACATCGTCGATGTACTCGATGCCCAGCGCCAGCTGTACACCTCGGTGCGCAACTACAACAACGCCCGCTACGACTACATCCTCGACAACCTGCGCCTCAAGCAGGCCGCCGGCACGCTGAGCCCGGCCGACTTGCAGGACCTGTCGCGCTACCTCAAGTCCGACTACAACCCGGACAAGGACTTCCTGCCGCCGGACCTGGCGCAGGCGGCGGCGCAGCAGTTGCGGTCAAGGCCGGCGCAGTAAACCACCCACTGCGTGCCTGATCGTTCCCACGCTCTGCGTGGGAATGCCTCCACGGACGCTCCGCGTTCGGCACCTGAGGGACGCAAAGCGTCCCGGGCCGCATTCCCACGCAGAGCGTGGGAACGATCACTGGCTGGACATCAACCGCCCCAACCCCTCCAGCAACCGCTGCAAGGCGCCCTGATTGCTGCGCATCACCTTCAATCCCGCCTCGGCCATGCGCTGGGCATCGCGTGGCAGTTCGAACAGGCGCTGGACCGCCAGGGCCAGGCTTTCGGCATCGTCGACTTCCTGCAACGCTCCGGCACTGCGTAGTTGCGCGGCGATTTCGAGGAAGTTGAACAGGTGGGGGCCGCTGAGCACTGGTTTCGCCAGCGCCGCCGGTTCGAGCAGGTTATGGCCGCCGTTGGGCACCAGGCTGCCGCCAACGAACGCGCTATCGGCCAACGCGTAGAGAAACAGCAGTTCGCCCATGGTGTCGCCCAGCAGCACCGAGACTTGGGCGGTAACGGGCTTTGCGCTGGAGCGCCGCTCCGTGGCGAAGCCCTGGCTTTCGCAGAGCTGGTGGACGGAGTCAAAACGCTCGGGATGACGCGGCACCAGGATCAACAACGCATCGGGGTAGCTGTCGAGCAGTCGCCGGTGGGCGGCCAGTACCACCTCGTCTTCGCCCTCATGGGTGCTCGCGGCGATCCAGACCGGACGATCCGTCGCCTGCCATTGGCTGCGCAGGGCACTGGCGCTTTCGAGCAATTGCGGGTCGATGGTCAAGTCAAACTTGATCGAGCCCGTGACCTCAACGGTGTCCACCCGGGCACCCAACTGGCGGAAGCGTTGGGCCTCGGCTTCGGTCTGCACGGCAAACAGGCTCATCTCGGCGAGCATCGGCCGGGTCAGCTTGGGAAAGCGTGCATAGCCGCGGGCCGAGCGCTCCGACAACCGCGCATTCGCCAGGGCTACCGGAATACCGCGTTTGGCGCATTGGTGAATGTGGTTGGGCCACAGCTCGGTTTCCATGATCACCGCCAGGCACGGACGCACCCGATCGAGAAAACGCTTGGCGGCGCAGGGCAAATCGTACGGCAGATAGCAGTGTTGAATCCGCGGCTCGTTGGCGAACAACGCCTGGACCCGCTCCGATCCCGTCGGCGTCATGCAGGTCACGGTAATCGGCAGCTGTGGATAACGCTGCAGCAAGGCGCGGATCATCGGCGCGGCGGCAATGCTCTCGCCCACCGAGACCGCGTGGACCCAGATACCGCCTGACGCGATGGCCGGCAAGCCCCAGGAAAAGCGCTCGCCGATGCGCCGGGCATACGCCGGCGCCTTGCGCGCCCGTAGCCACAGCCGAATCGCTACCAGTGGCAGCCCCAGGTAAAACAATGCGCTATAGAGAGTTCTGTTCATGGCGGCGGAGTTTATCGGTTTTTCAGCCGATCGCCTGCAACTGCACGGCAAAACGTTCCGCCAGCCAGCGCGCCGCCGGGCCCAGGGGTTCGTCGCGGCGCCAGACCAGCTCCACCACCAGGGCCGGCGGGGTCCATTCGCTGTTGAGCTCGACCATGTCACCCAGGTACGCCGGGTATTGCACCACGTGCCGTGGCAGCCAGGCCCAACCCAGTCCGCTGCGCAGCCATTCGGCCAGCACGTAGAAACTGTCGGCGCGCCAGACTTGCGGGCTGGCTTGCTCACTGCCCGGATAGACGCTGGACTGGGTTGCCATCAATAGCTGCCGGTGCCGGGCCATTTCCCGGCAGGACACATAATCGTGGCTGGCCAGCGGATGCCCCTTGCCACACACCGTGACCATCTCGACGCTGCCCAGCACTCGGCGCTCCAGGGCTTCGGGGATCTGATCGTGGTAGAACAACAACCCCAGGTCGGCGCGGCGCTCCACCAACTTACGCGCCACATCGCCCTGGGCGGCGCTGGCCAGTTGAACCTCAAGGGTGGGGAATTGCTCGGCCAACGCCGCCAGGCTATCGATGACCGGTTGATAGGGCATGGCCTCGTCCTGGGCCAGACGCAGCGACGCTTCCTGTCCGCGCATCAGCGCCAGCACCCGACCGTTGAGGCGCTCGCACTGGCGCAAGACCTCCCTTGCCTCTTCCAGCAACGCCTCGCCGGCTTCGGTGAGCGTCGGCTGGCGGCCACTGCTGCGCTCGAACAGGCTCACGCCCAGGTCGGTTTCCAGCAGGGCAATCGCGCTGCTGATGGCCGATTGAGCCTTGCGCCGGTCCCGCGCCACGGCGGAAAACGAACGCTTATCGGCGACCTCCACGAACAGCCGCAGTTGCTCCAGATTCCACTGAACATTCATGTCGCAACCTATCTCATAGGCAGATAGGTAATGACTTTACCGCATCTGCGCGGATTCCAATAATGTCGCCATCGAAAGACGCACTATTCACCGAGGACTGCCCATGAACGCTTACTACTACCTCGCTATCGCCATCTGCGCCGAAGTGATCGCCACCGTGTCGATGAAAGCGGTGAAAGGCCTGAGCACGCCGTTGCCGCTGGTGTTGGTGATCGTGGGCTACGGCATCGCCTTCTGGATGCTGACTCTGGTGGTGCGCACCGTCCCGGTGGGCGTCGCGTATGCGGTCTGGGCCGGCATGGGCATCGTCATGGTCAGCGTGGCCGCGCTGTTCATCTACGGGCAGAAGCTGGACGTGCCGGCGATGCTGGGGATGGCGTTGATTGTGCTGGGGGTTGTGGTGATCCAGCTTTTTTCCAAGACTGCTGGGCACTGAAGCTGCAAGCTGCAAGCTGCAAGCCAGGGGACAGCCTCTCGCTTGTAACTTGAAGCTTGAAGCTTGAAACTTGCCGCTTCACTTTCTCCGAGGTCGCTGCATGCCATCCGTTATTTCCACCGACGTTCTGATTGTCGGCGCCGGAGTCGCCGGCCTCTGGCTGAATGCACGCCTGCGCCGGCAGGGCTTTTCGACGGTGTTGGTGGAGAGCGCCAGCCTTGGCGGCGGACAGAGCGTCAAATCCCAGGGCATCATCCACGGCGGCGCCAAGTACGCCTTGCACGGCGCCTTGACCGGCGCCTCGGAAGCCATCGCCGACATGCCGCGTCGCTGGCGCGAAGCCCTCAAGGGCGAAGGCGAACTGGACCTGTCCGGCGTGCGCATGCTCTCGGATGCCCACTACCTCTGGTCCCCCGGCACCCTGGCCGGCAACCTCACCAGTTTCTTTGCCAGCAAGGCCGTGCGCGGGCGGGTCGATCAGGTCAAGGGCGACCAATTGCCCCCGGCCCTGCAAGACAAGCGCTTCAAGGGCAAGGTCTATCGCCTGGCCGAACTGGTGGTGGACGTGCCCAGCCTGATCGCACGCCTGGCGGAACTGGCCGGTGACGGCTTGCTGGCCGGGCAGCACATCGAACCGCTGCGTGAAGGCGGCGAACTGGTCGGCCTGAAGGTAGACGACCGCGCGATCCACGCCCAGCGCATTGTCCTCAGCGCCGGCGCCGGCACCGCCGACCTGCTCAGCGCCCTGGGCCTGGACCAACCGGCCATGCAGCGCCGGCCGTTGCACATGGTCCTGGTCAAGGGCCCGAGCCTCAAGCCGCTCTATGCCCATTGCCTGGGGGGCGGACCGAAGCCGCGCGTCACCGTGACCACCCACCCGGCCGCCGACGGCCAATGGGTCTGGTACCTGGGTGGCGATCTTGCCGAAGGTGATGGCGTAGCCCGCGAGCCCGGCGCGCAGATCACCGCGGCCCAGAAAGAACTCGGCCAGTTGCTGCCCTGGGTCGACCTCAGCACTGCGCAATGGGCCACGTTGCGGGTGGATCGCGCCGAGCCGCAGCAATCGGGCCTGACCCGCCCGGACAATGCCTTCCTCGCCGAAAAGGATCGCCTGCTGGTGGGCTGGCCGACCAAACTGGCCCTGGCCCCGGATTTCGCCGATCGGGTGATCAACGCACTGCAACGCGATGGTATCCAGCCAAGCCACCTTACCCCGCTGCCTGACCTGCCGAAACCGCCCATGGGCATTCCTGCCTGGGAGCAACTGCTGCCATGAGCCAAGCGACCCTGCATGATCTGTATCGGCCGCTGGGCCATAACGGCCCGCGGGTCTCGCCCTTGGGCCTGGGTACGGTCAAGCTTGGCCGCGACCAGGGCGTCAAGTACCCCAATGGCTTCCAGATTCCCGGTGACGACGAAGCCCGCCTGTTGCTCAAGTTGGCACGGGACCTGGGCATCAACCTGATCGACACCGCCCCCGCCTATGGCCGCAGCGAAGAACGCCTCGGCCCGCTGTTGCGCGGTCAACGCCAGGACTGGGTGATTGTCAGCAAGGTCGGCGAAGAATTCAGCAACGGCCAGTCGCGCCACGACTTCAGCGCTGCCCATACCCGATTCTCCGTTGAGCGCAGCCTCAAGCGCCTGGAAACGGACTACATCGACCTGGTGCTGGTGCACTCCGACGGCAACGACCTGGCGATCCTCGACGACAGCGAGGTCTACCCGACCCTGGCGACGCTCAAGCGTGAGGGCAAGATCGGCGGCTACGGCTTTTCCGGCAAGACCGTCGACGGTGGTTTGAAAGCGCTGGAGCAAGGCGATTGCGCAATGGTCACCTACAATCTGAACGAACGAAACGAGAAGGCTGTCATTGATTACGCAACAGCGCACGGCAAAGCGATCCTGGTCAAGAAAGCCCTGGCCAGCGGTCACGTCTGCCTGGGTGCCGGCGTGGACCCGGTGCGGGCCAGCTTCGAACTGTTGTTTGAACACCCCGGCGTCGCCAGTGCTATTGTCGGCACCATCAATCCGCTGCACCTCGCCCATAACGTCGCGACCGTAGCCAAGGTCCTGCGTGACAACTGACGCCGCCTGACGCGGCATGAAGAAGGAGCCGACATGCCGCGTACGCTTATCCGCAAGAACCCCAGCAACTTCAAGACCCTGCCCCTGCTTGTCGAAGCGACCCCTGAAGGCCTGGTTTACCAGAGCGTCGGGATGCCGTTGAATTTCGCCCAGACCTTGCAGCGTCGTCGCCCCGTCACCGTGGCTGACGCCGAGCGCTTTTCCCTGGAGCTGGCCAACCTGGGCGTCTCGGTGCGCCTGACCGTGCATTGGCAGAATCGCGATTATTGGGTGCTGGTGCGCCAGCGTCGGCAGGACCGCGGCGATGTGGTGCTCAAGTTGATTTCCGGTTACGTCCCGGCCCATGAACTGAATCTGCCACTGCTCACCGCCATCAGTGAAATCGCCGAGGAATGCCTGCTGGAAACGCCCGAAGGCTGGCTCGGCGGGCGCTTCAACGACACCTGGCTGCCAGCCCCCTATGCCAGCGCCTTGCATTATCGTGAAGCCCTGCCGTTCCGCCTGACGCCTCTGTCGGGCTCCGCGAGGCCGGTGCGCACTGGCAACCTGCAACTGATCGAACGGCCACGGGCGTACGTGCACCTGCCGACGGCATCGTTGCAGTTGATTTACGATTTGCGCCTGGAAGTGCCCAAGGAAGCCAAGTCACTGAGCTTGTTTCATGTGGATGAACGTCTGGAGGGAGACCAGTTGGTGGCACGCCTGGACCGCAAGCGGCCGGATCTGTACCTGATGCCATTGCAGGACGGGCAGCCCTTGCCCGAGCTGTATACATTGAAGAAAGATCAACTGTACCCGGCCAGCACGCGTGGGTTGTACCTCGCAGAGAGCTTCGCCAAACAGGACGGCTGGCTGGTGCGTGACGAGCGGATTCGCTGGAAGGATTGGCTCCGCCAGCAAGGGTTGGCACCACCGGGCAAGGAATCGGGGCTGACCCGATTGAAGGGAAAAGCCCGACAACTGCTCAAGAAGATCGTGCCGCGCAAGGCTGCCCGTTAGAACAATCGGTCTGTTGCGAGAAACCCCGTGAGACGCAAGGCTTGCTCCCACGGTTTACACCTGCGAAGCACACCTCAGTTATTGCGGATCTTCTCGACAATGGCCGTCGTCGAACTGTTTTCTACCAACCCCAGTACCTTCACGGTGCCGCCGTAGGCCGTGACGATGTCCGCGCCCACGACCTGATCGATCCCATAGTCACCGCCCTTGACCAGCACATCCGGCTTGACCTGGCGCAGCAGGTTTTCCGGCGTGCCTTCGCTGAAACTGATCACCCAGTCCACCGCGCCAAGGCCGGCCAGGACCGCCATGCGCCGGTCCACGCTGTTGATCGGACGGCCCGGCCCTTTGAGACGGCTCACGGAAGCATCGTCATTGACCGCCACGATCAGGCGGTCGCCCTGGGCCCTGGCCTGCTCGAGGTAGGTCACGTGGCCCGCGTGAAGAATATCGAAGCAACCGTTGGTGAAGACGATCCGCTCGTTGTGGGCACGGGCGTCGTCAACAGCCAGCAGCAGTTGTTCCAGGCCCAGCACACCCCGCTCGGAACCTTCCTCACGCTGGATGGCGCGACGCAGTTCCGGGGCGCTGATAGCCGCGGTACCCAGCTTGCCGACGACGATGCCGGCCGCCAGGTTCGCCAGAGCCACCGCATGGGGCAACTCCTCGCCAGCCGCAATGGCGGCGGCCAGGGTGGAAATCACGGTGTCGCCAGCGCCCGTCACGTCGAACACTTCACGGGCCCGGGCCGGCAGGTGCAACGCGGGGTGATCGGGGCGCAGCAGGGTCATGCCGTGCTCGCCACGGGTCACCAGCAAGGCGCCGAGATCGAGGTCCTGCATCAACTGGGCGCCTTTGCTCACCAGCTCGTGTTCATCGACGCAGCCGCCGACGATGGTTTCGAACTCGCTGAGGTTCGGTGTGATCAGACTGGCGCCACGGTAGATGGAAAAGTCCTTGCCCTTGGGATCCGCCAGGACCGGGATACCACGGGCACGGGCTGCCTGGATCAGCGCCTGGTGGTTTTTCAACGCACCTTTGCCGTAGTCCGACAACACCAGCACCTTGACCCCCTCAAGCAGGTTTTCGACTTCCCCGCCGAAGGCCAGGGGATCGGTGGCAAATGGTTCCTCGAAGTCGATCCGCAGCAGTTGCTGGTGACGGCTCATGACCCGCAGCTTGACGATGGTCGGTTGGTGCGCGATACGCTGAAAAATCGCCCGCACGCCCGCGCCCTTGAGGCTGTTGGTCAGGCTGTCGGCGGCCTCGTCGTCGCCAGTCACCCCCACCAGGGAGGCCGGCGCGCCGAGGGCGGCGATGTTCAGGGCAACGTTGGCGGCACCGCCTGGGCGATCCTCGATGTTCTCGACCTTGACCACCGGTACCGGGGCCTCCGGGGAAATCCGTGAGGTACCGCCATGCCAGTAGCGGTCGAGCATGACATCGCCGACCACCAATACAGGGGCTTGATCGAATCGCGGCATGGACAACTTCATGGAGCATCCCACATACAAAATGAACAGGGGCGCGATATTAGCACAGGGTTGGCGAAGGCTTGCCCATGGCTGTGTGCCACTGTTTTTTTCGCAAACAGGCTCGCGCCCGCATTGCCAGTGCCTAACGCAGCAATGCCAATATCAGCTCACAGGCCTGGGTCAGCTCAATCTCGCTGGTATCGATCTGGCAGGCCGGCGCCAGGGGCGCTTCGTAAGGGCTGTCGAGCCCGGTGAAGTTCTTGATCCGCCCGGCGCGCGCTTCGCGATACAGCCCCTTGGGGTCACGCTGGGCACAGACTTCCAGAGGTGTGCTGACGTAGACCTCCACGAAGGTCCCCTCGGGAAACAGTTGCCGGGCCGCCTCCCGGTCAGCCCGAAACGGTGAGATGGCCGCAACGATGACGATCAGGCCCGCATCGACCATCAAGCGCGCGACCTCGCCAATGCGCCGGATATTTTCCGTGCGCGACTCGGCATCCATGCCCAGGCCTCGGCACAACCCCTGGCGCAGGTTGTCGCCATCGAGCAAGGCCGTATGCAGGCCTTGCTGGTGGAGCTGCACTTCCAAGGCATTGGCCAGGGTCGACTTGCCGGCCCCCGACAGCCCGGTCAGCCAGATGCAGCGTGGGCGCTGGGCCTTGAGCGCTGCACGATGCACGGGCGTCAGCGCCAGCGTGCAAGGGTCTATCTGCACCTGTTGTTGCGATGCCTTTGACGTCTCATTCATAACCGAGCATTCCCGTAGTCCGGTGGGTACACCCGCCGCACCGGGCGACGGGCCCGCACCGAGCATAGTTCCCTTAAGGGCAACGCAGCGCGTTGCCATTCCCTGCGGAAGCGGGCCCTGAGGTCAGGCAATATTATGGGCGGGGGCGTCCAGGCCCATGGCGTGAAGTCGCGCGTAGTAACCGTTCTGCGCCAGGAGTTCGCCGTGGGTGCCCCGTTCGACGATACGGCCCTGATCCATTACCAGGATCATGTCGGCTTTTTCGATGGTCGACAGCCGGTGGGCAATGACCAGGGTTGTACGGCCCTTCATGACCTGGTCCAACGCGGCCTGGATGTGCCGCTCAGACTCGGTGTCCAGCGCAGAGGTTGCCTCGTCGAGGATCAGCAGTGGAGCGTTCTTCAACAGTGCCCGCGCGATCGCCAGGCGCTGGCGCTGGCCACCGGACAGCAGCACGCCGTTCTCACCCACTTCCGTGTCCAGGCCGTTCGGCAATTGGGCAATGAAGTCCATGGCGTAGGCATCCCGGGCCGCCTTTTCGATGTCTGCCCGTGGCGCACCAGCCAGGTCACCGTAGGCGATGTTGTTGGCTACCGTGTCATTGAACAACGTGACGTGCTGAGTCACCTGGGCGACATGGCGGCGCAGGTTGCGCAAGCGATAGTCTTCGATTTCCACGTCGTCGAGCAGGATCTGGCCGACCTCATGGTGATAGAAGCGCGGAATAAGGCTTGCCAGGGTCGACTTGCCGCTGCCCGACCTGCCTACCAGCGCAATCATCTGCCCGGGCGCCGCCGTGAAGCTGATGTCCTTGAGCACCTCGCGATCGGCTCCCGGGTAGGTGAAGCTCAGGTTACGCACATCCAGGCGACCGCTGACACGCTCCTGCTCGACCGTGCCGGTGTCGACTTCCTGCTCGACATCCAGTTGCTCGAAGATGCTTTCGGCGCCGGCTACACCTTTCTGGATAGTCGAGCTGACTTCCGAGAGCTGGCGAATCGGCTTGGGCAGCAAGCCTGCGGCCGTGATGTATGCCACCAGGTCACCCGCCGTCGCGTCGCCGCGCAGAAACAGCACCAGGAACATCAGGGCGGCCATGGCGGTATAGATCACCAGTTGCAACATCGGCGTGTAGACCGCGCCGGTGCGAGTCATGCGCAACTGTTTATCGGTATTGCCCTGGCTGGCGCGGGCGAAGCGCTCCTGCTCGTAAGCTTCGCCGCCAAAGCTGCGCACCACGCGGTAGCCCTGGATAGTCTCGGAAGCCACGTGAGTCACGTCACCCATGGCCACTTGGATCTTTTTGCTTTGCTTGCGAAATTTCTTGCTGGTGCTACTGACCATGACCGCGATCAGCGGCAGGATTGCCAGCATCACCAGCGTTAACTTCCAGTTCATCCATACCAGGTAGGCGAAGAGGAATACAACGGTGAGGCCTTCGCGGATCACCACTTTAATGGCATCGGTGGCGGCACCGGTGACCATCGTCACGTTGAACGTGATGCGCGAAATCAGGTGCCCGGAGTTGTGGGTATCGAAATAACGGTTAGGCAGCACCAGCAACTTGTTGAACAACTCGATCCGCAGGTCGTGAACCAGCCCCAAGGAAACCCTGGCCAGGTAGTAGTTGCCCAGGAACGAGCCCAGGCCCTGCCAGGCTGCGATCAGAATGATCAGCAGCGGCACTGCCATCAGCAACCTCAAGTCCTTGAGGTACGGCACGGTCGGAAAGAGCACCGCATCGGGGTTGCTCAAGCCGTCGACGAAATATTTGAGAATCCCCGCCAGCATGGGCTGGGTGGAGGCAAATATCACGAAACCCACGATACTCAGCAGGAAAATGCCCGCGTAGGGTTTGACGTATCCCAGCAACCGAAAATAGATCTTCAGGCTGGAATCCTGTTCCGCATGGGGCGGTGCGTCACTCATCGTCGGGCTCACTGGTTAGGAAGAACGCGGAATTTTATCACAGCCACCGGACTTGGCCCGCGACCAGGTCAAAACGCTGGCCAGGCCAATGGGTAACCAACTGATGAACCATTCGGCGCGTGGCGTACCGGTCAGGCTCGCGGCGTCGAACTGCATCGCCAGGAACGAAAACACCCACATACCCAGCACGCCCTGGCCCAACAAGCTTTCCCGGACCCGCCAGGCTTCGCGCAGCACGGCGAACCAGACGATGCACCACAGCAGCAGGCCTGGCAGCCCGAGTTGAATGGCGACATGGCTGAACAGGTTATGGGCATGATCGAAAACGAGTCCCTGGGCAGGCACCCGGTAGTCACTCCCCACCCCGAGCCCCCCCCATGGATGCTCAGCGATCATGTGCAGGCTGGATATGAAAATCTCGGGCCGATAGGACGAGCCGCGGGCCATCACCAAGGGTTCGAGGAGCCAGAAGACTAGCATCGCCAGTACCAGGGCCGTAGCGGCGATGACCCGAGCTCGCCGGGCGCGGCAGTAAATCGGCATGGCCAGGATACTGAGCAATAAGGCCAGCGCCGCACCGCGACTCTGGCTCATCACCACAAACACTCCCAACAGTGCCACGGCCACGGCCCAAAGCACCTGCAGCCCGACATGACGCGGCACCCAGTGCAGCATCCAGATGGCGGCCAAGCCGATAACGTATGCGCCGAGAATGGGATGGGACAACTCTCCCAACCCTTCCAGGCGTGCATCCCATGGATTGTGCTTGAGGCCGTAGAACTGGACGATGGCCATCAGGGAAGTGAGCGCAAGCCCCAGCCCTCCCCATTGCATGAAGCGAACCATCCGCTCGGGCTTGCCGTCGGCAAAAATCGGGAAAAACAACAGAAACACCAAGATATAGAGCAGCCGCTTGACTTCACGAGCCAACTCCGCAGACTCGGCCCAGAGCAGGCTGATCAACATCCAGGCCATCAACGCCAGCAATGCCGCGCAAATCAAGCGCTGTGCACGCCACAGTTCGACAAATCGATGCCGGGCTGGCCAGGCGAAAATCATTGCAGGCAACCAGACAAATGCAACCAGCCCCTGTTGATAGACTTTGTTGGAGGGTGCCAGGGCTATCGCCAGCAAAAACCATAACATGCCAAGGGCCATCCATCCCTGCGCCCAACGTGTTGTCTGCATCTATTGCTCCTAAACGGTCTGCCAGCCAAAGCGGCATGGTTAAAACATGAACTTTTGGGCATCATGGCCCGCCACGGCACCGGTTCTTTCAACAAGGTTTCCCTACCATGCAATCCTCACGGCTTCCCCAAGCCGCTTTGAATCAAATGATTGAAGGCGCCAGCATTCTGGAGGCCGACAGCTACGGCCCAAAAGTCTATCTGCTGCAGGATGGGAATATTCTCAAATTGTTCCGTCGCAAGCGGCTTTTTTCTTCGGCTCTTTTACGGCCGTATTCATCGCGATTCATCGCCAATGCGATCCGCCTGCAGAAACTCGGTGTGCCGACCCTCCAGGTGCTGGCATCCTACACCCTGCCAAAACCAGGTATGACTGCCGTACTTTACCGGCCCCTGCCGGGCAAAACCCTGCGGCAACTATCGACCCAGGAAAACTTCAGTTGGCAGCAGACCCTCCCGGCGCTAGTCGAACTGATCCGCAGGCTGCATGCCAGCGGTATCTATTTCCGCTCGCTGCATCTGGGTAACATCGTCGTTACACCCGAAAACCAATTAGGGTTGATCGATGTGGCGGACATGCGCTTCTTGCGCTCGCCACTGCCACGCTACCTGGCCCGTCGCAACGTGCAGCATTTCGCGCGGTATATTGCCCGGGAGAACCTGAACGGGAGCTTTCCAATGCAGGCATTGGAAAATGCCCTATTGATGGCTGCCTGAAATCAATTGCCGAGCAGCCTGGCTGAAACTCAGCCAGGCTTCATCAGGCGCCAGCGCCTGGTATTGGGCTGCAGCGACCGTGTCGACCCGGACCTGCGCAGCCCGCGTGATCGCTTCGCTCCAGCCCCCTTCATCATTTATCGGCGCGTACCAGCCGGTGTCGCCCAATTGCTCACGAAAGACCGAGAGCTCGCTTGCCAATACCGGCGTTCCAGCCAGTACCGCTTCCTGGAGAGTCAGCCCGAGGCCTTCGTCCAGGGACGGGATCAGAACCCAGTCAAACGCTCTGTAGAGCCTGGCGACATCCTCCAGATGTCCGGTGAGCAACACCTTGCCAGCCAGATCTGGCTGGGCAATCCGCCGCTGTAGGGTTTCGCGTCTCGGCCCCTCGCCAACAATCACCAGGCGCCAGTCAGGGTGGCCGACGGCCGCCCGGCCAAATGCCTCGAGCAAACTGGCAAACCCCTTGTTTTTCACCAACCGCCCTACGGCACCGAAGACCCGTTCCCCAGCGCACGACAACCCCAGCCGGGCGCGCGCCTCTTCACGAGACAGGAGCGCAGATTGGAAGGTCGCTGGGTCGAAGGCGCTACGTAGTGCAGTCACCGGGATGTCCAACTCATCCTGAAGCGTCATTGCCAGGGTCTCGGACACCGCAGCCAGGGTCAGGCGTGAAGCAGGAAACCCCCGCAGCAGCGCACGGACTGCAGCGTGGAGACGTGTCGCACCGTGGAAGATCACCACCACACGGATCCGCGGCATACCCTTGAGAACCGGTAACAAGGCCCGGGCCACGCCAACACCGTCGAGCAACACCACCTGGGCATCGCTGTCGAGCAGCGCCTGACGGAAGCGTTTGTGCATCAAGGGTTTGAACAGGCGCCAGATATGGCGACCCTTGAGCCGCGCGGACGTCAGATTCCACTCACGCGCAGGCCCTACATCGACCTGGCAGGCAGCCGCCGAGCCCTGCAAGAGCCAAGTCTTGACGGGCATCGCCGGCTCCATCCGCGAGAGAATCTGATGATGAACTTTGTGTATCGAGGCAAACGGTGCACCGCCCGCCCACATGACATTGATAATGCTCATCAAGCAGGAAACCTTTTATCGCGGACCGGGATCCGAGCGTCGCGGCATTCAGTCATCGATAAGCCAGCCAATACAGACTCCGAGCAAGGGAATCGGGACAGACTGACTTGCTCGCGACGCCGGCGGCGTGCCTTGCGTTAACGCTCTGCGGGCACTCCATGTGAACCCCGAATCCGGTGTACGAAACAGCATCCCCTTCCGGCATGACCGCCGTCAAGTTCAACTGCTGCACAGTTCCTGTCAAACGCCCAGCCTCAGGCGCAATTTTTCCAGCAGGCTCAGCGGTGCGCAAGGTCGCAGGGTGGGCTCCAGTGCTTCGACAATCTTCTGCCCGATACGTGCAAAGCTGAACTGCGCCAGTGCCAGCGCTTGGCCGTTGCGCGCAACACTGTGCGCCAAGTCGGGGTCTGCGCGCAGCCGGGAAAGTTTTTCCTGAAGTTGCGGGATGTCCCGGTACAACACCACGTTGTGCATGTCCTGCAGCCCCAACGCCCGCGCTTCGTCAACGCCTTGATCGAACGCCAGCAAGACACAACCACAGGCCATGGCTTCGAAGTTCTTGATCATGAATTCGCCCATACCGACATCGGCACTGACAAAAAAGCGGATGCGATTGAGGGTCTCGCAGTACTCTTCACCGGACTTGGTCCGTGTCACGACCAACGGCTCTACGCGCCCCAGCTCATCGAGCAACGCCTTGCGGCCGCTGTAAGCGACGCTGTTGGTGCTGCCGACGAAGGCCAGCTCGATATCCCGCTCGCGCCCCTGATCCTGCAATAGCGCCTGATCGTACCCCTTGGGCACGAACACCGCATCGAAACCTTCGCCGCGCAGGCGCTCGGTCACCATGAAGCCGGAACTGATCACGCGCGCCCAAGGCAGGCGCCGGTAATGCGCGCTGAATTTGCCGGTGTATTTGCAGGGGATGTAGTTCTGATAGGCATCGTGTTCGAGGATCACCAGGTTGGGGATCGTGCGAATGAAGCCAACCTGGCGGATTTCCTGCTTGAAGCGCAGGAAAAATATGATCCGGTCATAACGCGATACGTCCACGTGGCGTCGGAAATATCCCCGCAGGTTGCGTTGTTCCTGGCTATCGAGCCAGCGCAAATCGCACTCGCAATGAGCGGCCACGCCTTCGTAGAGTCGGTCCAGAATGGCCCGTTGTTCCTTCTGCACCAGAAATAGAACTTTCATCGTCTTCCTTGCGACAGCGAACGATTGATGGATTACCGGAGGCTTCTTGTGCCGTAGCGCACAGATACCCCGCCTTGGCCCCCCTACAGCCGCCAGAACAATTCATGGCGACGCACGGCCTTTCGAAAGAACTCGTTTTCGCCATACGCGGAACTCTTGCGCCCGGCCAGCACACGCTGAAGGCCGCGCCGCACACGGCGCTTGAACGGCGCCCGCGGTTGCAGGTCATGCATCATGCCCAACGCCATGGCCTTGTCGCGCTGGCCCGCCAGCGCCAACGGCAGGCTGACGGGATGCATCGGCAGGGCCGGGCCGAAACACGGCGGCAGCGCAATGCCCGCGCCGGCATCGCCCATGGGCCAGCGATCATTGTCGTGCAGATGGTTGGCGTAGCCCAACAACAGGGTGGGTTGCCATTCCAGGCCTTCGAGGGCCTGCATGACGGCGTGATGGGCACAGAGATGATCGGGGTGTGGGTCAAGGGTCGGGTGCGGCAATACAATGACCTCGGGACGCGCCCTGAGCAACAGCTCGCGCAGGTCGGCCAGAAGGTTGTTCCAGGTCGGTGCGCCATCGGCATCGCCGGGCAGGGTAAACGGATTGAGCTGGCGGAACAGCCTGGTATCGCTCAGGTCCGCCTCACGCGACCCCTGGGGCTGGCCGGGCACGGCTCGCATGGCCGCCAGTTGCAGGCAGAAGTACCCCAACTGCACGCAATGGGCTTGTGGTACCCCGGCCCAACGTGGCACCGCGATGCTGTCCCAGGCCCGCAAACGACCCTTGAGCCGCGCGGCCTCGACACGATCCAGCCCCATCTGCTGATAATGTTCGGCTTCAACTTCTCCTGCCGTCAGCGTCACGATCCAGGCTTCGTCAGCCCCGCTGTATAGCCCATAAGCGGCCAGTTCCGCGTCGTCGGCGTGGGGCGCGATAACCATCACGCGCCGATGCTGCACCTCGGGCGGCGTGAAAGACCAGAGTGTCGGCTCGCCCGACAAACGACAGAATCGTCCGCGCAGGTACAGCTCGCCGCGGGACAGCGCAGGGCCCTGCTCGCTGAGGTTCAGGTAGCGCAGACCATTGACGCCCCGTTCGAAGGTTTGCCGATCCGGGCAATCACCGCCCAACAGCTCGACGGCCGGGTCGATGAAACGCCCCAGCCAGGTGCTCCTGACTCGCAAGGCGAGGACCAGCGTCGCGCCGTCGTCCAGGATCACGCCTTCGTCCAGCTGCAGCCGCCCGGCATTCAAATGCACCTTGGGTAGCTGGGTGAACGGCGGGAAGTTGTACTGATAGTCGTCACCGGGCGAATAAAACAGATGATCGGCGAACCACGCTTCATGGGCGACCCAGCCCAGTGCCGCCAGCACCAATGGCAGCCACCAGGCCACCAGCACGCCAAGCAGGACCAGCACCACGAGGGCAAGCAACAATCCAACGCGCTTGTTGCGACGATGGCGCTTGAGCAACTGCTGCTTGCGACTCATCGGTGGGTTCATACGGTAAATACCGGCACGGGGTTGCACCAACGGTCCTTGTATTCCCGGTCCGCTCGACCAAAGGAAAAACGTAGCGGCTTTCCGGCGGCACGGGCATGTTCCCAGGCGCTTTGGGTGTTGAGAAAGCTCAATACACTCCCAGGGCTGAATTCGCGAGTTTGCGGATCGACGCCGCCATTGATGTACTCGACGCTGATCCACTCGGGCGCTTCGACGCGATACACCAGTTGAATGGCGATCGGCGCATCGTTGAGGAAGATCACCGAACCGATCAGCCACTCGCGCAGCAATTCGATCACCTCGCCCATGCGCTCGGCACCAGTGGCCGCAAAGCCCCAGCGACGCTGAAACAGGTCGCAGTAGATCGAGGCCAGTTCCGCACTGGAAAACCCTTCAATCGGCCGCACCACCCCGCCTGCCTCTTCCAGCAAGCGCAGCTCACGGCGCTGGTTGTAGCGAAACTTCTTGGACAGCTCTTCCGGCGTTCGCGCCATGGCCAGCTGTTCCTGCTGCAACTTCAGGCCGCTGAAACGGCCTTCGTTGAGTACGGACAGGTAGCGTGCTCGATGTCGCAGGGGGGCCTGGGCATCCGGCGCCGCCGGTAGAATCAGCTCGGCATTGCCCAGGTCAAACAAGCCTTTTTTGCCGTTGCGCTTGAGCACGTCCTTGGACAGCGCCAAGTCTTGGCCCCAGGTCGCGATAGCAGCCTTGAGGTCACCATTGTGCTCAAAAGCCAGGTAACGCACCGGAATTCCGGCCAGCCCTGCCAGCCGCTCAACCACTTGTGGGTGGGTGGCGACACTACCGCCATAACGCTGCCAGGCCCGGGCATATATAGACGCATCTACAGCTGTCCAGCCGCGCTCGCGCCAGCCTTGAAATCGGTTGAGCATCAGGTCCTCGACGCCAGTTCGGTAACTTGAGGCAAGCGCCAGAATGCGTCGCGTACAGCACGATCAGAGAAACGCTCGCGCAAACGGTCGAGCATCAGTTCGGCACATTGGCGACGCTGCAGATCGTCCATGGCCGCCAGGTGCTGTAAACCCTGGGCCATGTGTTCGGCGTCGCCCAGCGGGAACAGGATACCCACCCCTTCGACCACCTCCTTCGCACCACCGCAGGCCGTGGCCAGCAACGGTACGCCGGCGGCCATGGCTTCGAGCAGGACCATGCCGAACGGCTCATGGTCGGAACTCAGGACGAACACATCGAACGCGCGGAAATAGCGGCGCGCCTCGGCCACCTGGCCCAGAAACAGCACACGGTCGGCGATGCCCAACTCCAGCGCCAGCTCCCGGAGGTCCTGTTCCAGACGACCCTTGCCGAGAATCGCCAGTTGGCTGGTGGCCGGCATGTACGCCAGCGCCGCAGCAAAGCCACGCAGCAGCGTGGCCTGATCTTTGTCCGGGTGCAGGCGACCGACATTGCCGACAATCCACGCATCGGCGCTCAGCCCCAGGGTCCGCCGCGCGTCATCCCGAGAAACCAGGCCCGCCTGGGTCACGTCGAGGTCAATGCGGTTGTAGAGGGTCTGGATCCGGCTGGCCGGCCATTTCGGCAAGCAACGGCGCATGTCATCCCGCACTGCCTCGGAAACCCCGAGCAGGCTCAGGCGCTTGCGAAAGACATGGGCGAACAGCCGACGGGTGCGCCGCTGATAGTCGCCGAAGGCATGGTGCACGCCGATCACCGGCAAGCCGGTGCCGAGCAAGGCGATGTAGATGGGTTTGAAGCGATGGGCAATACAGAAGCTAAAATTGCGCGAAGCGGCGATCTTGCGCAGATCGCCGATGGCGCCCAGCTTCAAGCCACGAATGGCGCTGGAGCTGTACTCCATGAACAGCACCTCGTCCGAGGCACAGCCGGCGGCGATTTCAGCATCCGCCGCGCCTGTCAGGAACACCGTGGTCACGCGGTAGCCAGTGCCGGCGAACAGGCTGGCATATTGACGGGCGCAGTCGAGAAACGGCCCGTCATAACCGTGGCAGAACTGCAGCACATGTCGCTCAGCCGAGCGTGTCATAAGCATCCACACCGTCTTTGACCACCAGAATATCTTCCATGATCAAATACTGCAGGTCGGAACCAAAAAACATGTTCAGTGCATCGGTCGGCGAGCAGATCATCGGTTCGCCACGACGGTTGAGCGAGGTATTCAAGGACACGCCGTTGCCGGTCAGGACTTCCAGCGCCTTCATCATGTCGTAGTAGCGCGGGTTGTATTCGCGCTTGAGCACCTGGGCCCGGGACGTGCCGTCTTCATGGACCACTTCCGGCACGCGGGTCTTCCACTCTTCGGCCACTTCGAAAGTAAAGGTCATGAACGGCGCCGGGTGATCGACCTTGATCATCTGCGGGGCAACGGTGTCGAGCATCGACGGGCAGAAAGGCCTCCAGCGCTCGCGGAACTTGATCTGTTCGTTGATGCGATCGGCGACGCCACTGGCGCTCGGACAACCGATGATCGAACGACCGCCCAGGGCCCGCGGACCGAACTCCATGCGCCCCTGGAACCAGGCCACCGGATTGCCGTCGACCATGATCCTGGCAATGCGCTCGGGGGTGTTGTCGATCTTGCGCCACACCGGTTTGCTCGGATGACGGGCGCACGCGGCGATCACGTCTTCGTTGCTGTAGGCCGGGCCGAGGTAGACGTGCTCCATCTTCTCTACCGGCACGCCACGGGCATGGGACACGTAGGCCGCGGCGCCCACCGCTGTGCCGGCATCGCCGGAGGCCGGTTGCACGAACAGTTCCTTGACGTCGTCACGGGCGATGATCTTCTGGTTCAACTTGACGTTCAAGGCACAGCCGCCGGCGAACGCCAGCTTGCCGGTTTCCTTGAGCACGTCGCCCAGGTAATGGTCGATCATTTGCAGCGCGAGTTTCTCGAACAGCGCCTGCATGCTGGCCGCGTAGTGAATGTACGGCTCGTCGGCGATGTCGCCTTCACGTTTCGGGCCCAGCCATTCGATCAGCTTCGGCGAGAAGTAGAAGCCCTTGCCCTTCTCTTTATAGCGACGCAGGCCGATCACGTTGGCGTAGTCGGTGTTGATCACCAGCTCGCCGTTTTCGAACGAAGCCAGGCGCGAGAAATCGTACTTGGTGGCGTCGCCATAGGGCGCCATGCCCATGACCTTGAACTCGCCGTCGAGCATTTCAAAGCCCAGGAACTCGGTGATCGCGCCATACAAGCCGCCGAGGGAGTCCGGGTCGAAGAATTCCTTGATCTTGTGGATCTTGCCGTTTTCGCCATAGCCGAAGAAGGTCGTGGCGTACTCGCCCTTGCCGTCGATGCCCAGGATCGCGGTTTTTTCCTGGAAACCCGAGCAGTGGTAAGCGCTGGAAGCGTGGGCCAGGTGGTGCTCGACCGGCTCGATCTTGATTTTTTTCGGATCGAAGCCCAACTGCTCCAGGCACCAGACGATCTTGCGGCGATAGCGCTTGTAGCGACGGTTTCCCATGAGGATCGCATCGAGGGCACGGTCCGGGGCGTACCAGTAACGCTTGGCGTAGTGCCAGCGCGCTTCGCCGAACAGGCTGATCGGGGCGAACGGAATCGCCACTACGTCGACGTCGGATGGCTTGATGCCGGCCTGTTCCAGACAGAACTTCGCCGACTCATAAGGCATGCGGTTCTTTGCATGTTTATCGCGTACGAAGCGCTCTTCCTCGGCCGCTGCGATCAGCTTGCCGTCAATGTACAGCGCTGCGGAAGGATCATGGCTAAGGGCGCCGGACAGGCCAAGAATCGTCAATGCCACAGGGTCTAGCCTCTTAAGTCTGCATACGGGCGACAAGCGCCGCGAAAAATGGATGTGCCGTTCGCCAAGGCGCAGGGCAGCTAAAGGGCGGGATTATAACGTAAAAGCCACGGTACGCCTCTAGCGGTGAGTGGCGAGGTTGTAGGAGCTACCCTTGCCTATTCATTGACAGCTGATGGCTACGCACATAGACTTCGCGCAAATGGACTGGGGGATCCCGGTCGGCGTCTAAGCCTCGGTGAGTTTCACCGGGGCTTTTCGCTTTCTGAAGGAGGAAAAATTTTCAGTCCCCAGTTTTCGAAACCCTCTCCAGCTTTATCGCGCCCACCACTGCAATAAAATTTCCGCTTAAGCACATCAAATGCCCGATTTTCCTGTCCGGCACGTAGAACACTCATACCGATGGGCCTCGCAACGAGATCGGCCAGCTGAAGGCCCGTAGAATTAACCTGCTTAGTCGCGAAAACAATATCAAAAGGGAGCTGAATCCCCATACGGTTAGTGCCATCACACATACGACGAAACTCTAACTCAAGCTCGTTATCTTCCTTTTTTCCTCTTCGCTCAACAATCACGTGAGTGAGGGCATGCTGCTGGTTCTTTTCTTTTAGGAATTCATAAAGTGTCTCAAGACAGAAACCCAAGGCAACATGGTACGGATTATCCGCGCCGCCTTGTTTGTCACGCAGCCTCTCTTTGTCTATAACGCAACTGATCAGAATAAAATTGCTGGCCTCGATGATGCTGGTCAGCTCATCAAGAAATGCATGCTTGTGCTGCCTGGATACAAACAAATTGGAGAAGGCCCCTTTCTCTTTGCGAATTTCCAGTTCATGCAACCCAATCAAATCATGCCCCATATGATTGAATTTGAATTTCTGCAACGCAGGGATGACCTTTTCGCAATAGTGACGCTTATGGAAAACGCAAAACGCAAGTACAAACATTGGATAGTTCGGATCCAGCGTCTGCATTCCGTGATCGCCACTTTCATCCACATACACGACAAAGTCGCTGAATTTTCCGCTCAGTGCCGACGGTGGATCCTTCCTGTCGGCATCTTCAGCTTCAGTCTCAAAAAGTGAAAATTGCTGAGAAGCCATGGGGCGATCCGACATAGCGTCATGATTCCTTTTCAAGGCGTACTGAGCGCCAGCCCGAACACCTGCAGTGATCCGTTAATGATATCTCACGCCTCTTTGGGCAGCCGCTGATCAACCACCCGATACAACGCACTGTCCTGCGGCCAGTTGCGCATGAACCGTGCGCGATCCCGGGCGTAGGCCGGGGTGAAGCTGGCCTGGGTGCGGTGCTGGCACAGGGAGTCGAGGTCGATCAGCGCCCAGCGGTCGTGCTGCCAGAACAGGTTATGGCCCTTGAGATCGCCGTGGCTGATGCGCTCGCGTATCAGGTCGGCGAACAATCGGTCCAGCGCCAGCAACTCGGGCTCCGGGGCTTCACCGCTTTCAATGTAGGGGGCGAAACGCTCGATGATGTCAGGCCCCGGCAGATACTCGGTCACCAGGTAGGCGCCACGACGCAGCCACAGGAAACGCTTTTCCAGCAACGCCAGGGGCTTGGGCGTGGCAATGCCGAGGAAGGCCAGGCGATGGCCTTCGCGCCAGGAGTGCCAGGCACGGCTGGGGCGCCAGAAGCGCTTGAGCCAATGAGCGAAGTTCTTGATGTTGTAGCGCTTGATCACCAAGGCGCGACCGTTTACCTCGACCTTGCCGACACTCGCCGCGCCGCCGGTCTTGTACAGGTGGCCCTGGTCCAGCAGGGCATCTGCCTGCTCCAGCACCGGCGCCATCGCCGCTTCTTCATCACGCCGGACCGCCCGCAGGCCGAACGCCCCGCGCTGCACGCTGAACAGGCTGCATTCGCGCCCGACCTTTTCCAGGAAGTCCTTCAACCGCCAGGCCTGAACCTTGTCGATCTGCTTTTGCAGCGCCTCCATGGGCAACGCGTGTTCGGCGTTGCCCAGCAGGTAATGCACCAATAGTTCTTCATTGAACGGTTGAAGCGATTTGGGTAGCTGGGCAAAAAAAACGCCGAGGTTTTCCAGCACTTTCTGCCGCGATAACGGCTGGCCCGGGGTTTCGGCGCGAATGCCGGCACCGTCGATCAGATAGAGCTTGCCGTCGTGGCGCAGCAGATTGTCCAGGTGCAAGTCTTCCTGCCAGAGGCCTTTGCCATGCAGTAGTGCAATGGCGCCCAAGGCTTCGGCCAGTACCACAGCCTGTTCGTCGGCCAGCAGCGGCAACTGTTCAACCTGTTTCCAGGCGTCTCCCAGGCTCTCGGCGCCTTCGAGCAACTCAAACAGCAACCAACCGCCCTCGCCGTCCTTCAAGCCGTCGGCCAGCAACAGCGGCGTGGTCAAGCCTTGTTCAGCCAGCAGGCGCACGCCTTGCCGTTCGCGCTGAAAATGCCGGGCCGCCTTGTTACCCACCAACAACTTGGCCAGCACCGGCCGGCCGCGCCAGACGCCTGCGCCGACGTAACGCTGCCCCGGCAGCACCCGCAACAGCGAAAGCAACTGCAACTGCGCCGGGCCGGCGGCATCGGCCAATTCCAGGCTCAGTGGCAGGCTGGGATTGCGGCCGACGCTCTTCAATTCGGACAACTGCATCAACGGGCTCCTTTGTGGCTGCGCCGAGCGCTCAGGCGGCTCATCCAACGGTCGACCAGTTCAGCATCGGGGGGCTGCTCCAGGTAGGTAGACAGCAGTTGACGTACATCGGCATCACTCCAGACCGATGCGCGACGCAGCAACGGCTCGAGATCCTTGACCCGATCGCGCCAGCCGAACAGCAGCGGCCGGGTTTTTTCCAGGTCGATCAATTGCGCCTGATAACCGCTGGCGGTGGCTTGCAGGAAGATGTGCTTTGGATAGAAGCAGCCGTGTACCTGATGCACCCCGTGCAGGCGCCGCGCCAACTGGCCGCAGGCGTTCAGCAGGGTGGTGCGCTGCGCCGGCGTAAGGCTCGGCCAGCGTTGCAGCAGTGAGTCCAGGTCATCCCAGCCATCCAGGGCACGGGTCAGCAGGATCGCCCGCACTTCGCCCTCGATCTTGCGTTGCCCGTAGAACACCGCTTCCAGGGCGGGAATGCCCAACTGCCGATAACGGCTGATGTTGCGAAACTCCCGGGAAAAACTCGGTTCGCCCAAGGGGTGCGACAGCGTCCGCGTCAGGTAATTGCTCTGGCGCTTGAGGTAATAACCCTGGCCTTCCAGGTCCAGCCGGAACACGCTGCTCCAGCCATCGCCCGAGGTATTGGGCTCGTCCACCGCGTCCAGTTGCCGCGCCCATAGCGCCTCAAAGCTGTCCAGGCCATGACGCTGCAACAGCGCACGGTCTTCAGCGGCCAGAAAATCAGTCATTCACGCCCCTCGAAAAATCTCACCACGTGACGGATGCGCTTCTTATCGCGTGCGTCGAGCCGGTCGCACTGGCGGTATTGCAAGTAAAAGCGCAGCCGCTGTGTCGCCGACAGATGATATTTGGCCACTTTATCCAGGCACGCCAAGTCCTTGGTGATACGGTACTTGAGCCAGAAGCCGCTCCAGAAATCCCCGTTCGGGCAGTCGATCAGAAACAGCCGTGACCGGTCGTCGATCAACAGGTTGCGCCACTTCAGATCATTATGGGTAAAGCGGTGGTCGTGCATGGTTCGCGTGTAACCGGCCAATTGCCGGCTTACGCCATCGACCCAGGCGCGGTCGGTCAACCGCGGATCATGACGATCGGCCAAGGCCGAGAGATCTTCGGTCTCCGGCAGCTCGCGGGTGATCATCGCGCCACGGGCGTAGGCAGCCCCGTTGCGCTCCAGGCCCCAGCCAATGATTTCGGCGGTGGGAATACCCCACTTGGCGAAACGCTTGAGGTTCTGCCATTCGGACTTGACCCGCGGCTTGCCCAGGTAGCGGCGCAAACCCTTGCCGGCCCCGACGTAGCGCTTGACGTAATAATTCACGCCACCGCGCTGCACCCGGATGACCTCCGACAACGGATCACGGGTCAACCGCTCCCCTTGCAGGGCAAATACGGCGTCGAGGCTGCCGAAATCCTGCGCCAACTCGGCGTAGGCCGGTTCCAGCGTCCAACCCGACATCAGAGTGCATCCCCGTAGCGCTGCTTGCGGGCATAGAGCTTGCTGGCCTTGCCTTCGAGCCAGCTCAGCAGCGCCGCTTCTTCAGCGAGGATCTGCCGCAGCGGCTGTTGGAAATAGCCCTTGAGGAAGCGCAGTTTGTCGCGCCGGGTCAGACCAATGTCCAGCGCCGAGAAATACAGCGCGGCCAGGTCCTTGTCGCGCCAGCGACGGGTAATGGCCGGGCGGGTCTGGGCGCGGTGCAGGTCGATGACCGAGAGTCTGAAATCCTCTGGGGTGACCGGTTTGTCGGTGTGCAGCAGGAAATGACAGATGTAGCAGTCGCGATGGTTGACCCCCGCGCGGTGCATCATGCCGGTCATGCGCGCCACTTCGGCAATCAGTGCACGCTTGAGGGCCGGTTGCGGCGGCTGCTTGACCCAGTCGATGCTGAAGTCCTCAAGACTGACCGTCGGCGCCAATTCTTCGGTGACGATGAACGAATGCTGGTCTGCCGGGTTGCTGCCTTTTTCACCGTATGCGACAGCGGTCATGGTCGGCACACCGGCTTCGTGCAAGCGCTGAATCGCCGTCCATTCCTGGCCCGCACCCAGGACCGGCAGCTTGGCGGTAAGCAGGTTCTTGAAGATTTCGCCCCAGCCGATGCCACGGTGGATTTTCACGAAAAAGCCGCGACCGTCCACCTCCGTGCGCAAGGTGCGCCGGGCTTCCAGTTCACGATAGACCTCGCCCTGGAGCGCCTCGACTTCGGCGAACGCATCGCGCCCGGCCCACAGGCGCTTGAACGGTTCGGCCAGCATCAGTTTCATTGTGCGTGCTCCGCCAATATCACGTCGGCCGCGTGCTGCGGCATGCTGTAGAGGTCGGCCGTCTCGGCGAAGGCCAGGCCGTTGCGACGCCAGGTCGCCCGCGCATCGGCATCGCTCAACATACGACCCAGGTACTCGGTGAGTTGCGCCTGTTCGAATGGCTCGTCCAGCACCAGGCCGCTGTCGGCTTCGGCGATGTAGTGGGCGTACCCACACACCGCGCTGACCAGCACCGGTAGCCCGGCCACCAGCGCTTCAAGCAATACCGTGCCGGTGTTTTCGTTGTACGCCGGATGGATCAACAGGTCGGCGCCCAACAGGAAACGCGGGATATCACTGCGCCCCTTGAGGAACCGCACGTTGTCTCCGAGCCCCAGCGCGGCACTCTGTAACTGGAATACCTTGGGGTCGTCCTGGCCGATTACAAACAGCCGGGTACGTTTTCTCAATTCGGCGGGCAGCGCGGCCAGGGCCTTGAGGCTGCGATCCACGCCCTTGGTCTTGAACCCGGAGCCGATCTGCACCAGCAGCAGGTCATCGTCGGCCAACTCGAATTCGGCACGGAACGCGGCGCGGATCGCGTCGGCGTCAGCGGGACGCCGACGGTCCTGGGCGATGCCCGGCGGCAGCAGGTGGAAGCGCTCCAGCGGCGTGCCGTAGTGCTTGATGAACAATGGCTGCTGGACTTCGGAGATCATCAAGACCTCAGTCTTGGCGTCCCTGGCGAACACCGCCCGCTCGTACTCGGCGAAATGCCGGTAGCGGCCCCAGCGTCGGTACAGGGAGTTGCGCAAGTTCTGCGCCTTGTCCTCGAAGCAACCATCGGCGGCGTAATACACGTCCAGTCCGGGCATCTTGTTGAAGCCGATCAACCGGTCCACGGGGCGCCTGGCCAGGTCGGCCTCCATCCACGCGCTGAGTTTTTCATTACGCCGGTGGTTGAACAACGCCTTGACCGGTGCCACCAGCACTTCGAAGCCCGGCGGGATATCACCCTCCCAGATCAGCGTGTAGACGCGGATCTGGTGACCGCGCTGCTGGCATTCCAAGGCGATGCGCATAAAGTCACGCTGCAGGCCTCCGAACGGGAAGTACTTGTACAGGACAAAAGCCAATTGCATCAGCGCGGCTCCTCAGCCAATAACGTGCTCAGTTGGCTGGCAACACGCTCGGGGTTCAGACGCGTGAAGCACAGGGGCTGCTCGCGTTTCAGGTCAAACCGACGGGCATCTTCGGCGGTCGGTGGATAAGTGCAGCGTTTTTGCATGCACGGCGCGCAAGGGAAATCGCTGGCCAGATGAACCTGGCTCTTGCCATAGGCACCGGTCAGGATCGGGTTGGTCGGACCCAGCAGTGAAAGGGTCGGCACGTCCAGGGCCGCGGCCAGATGACCGAGGCCGGTGTCCACCGCCACGCAGGCCTGGGCACCGGCGAGCACCTTGCCCATGCCGCCCAGGTTCAGCTTCGGCAACACTTCGACGTTGCGCAGGCCTTTGGCAATGCGCTCGGCCCGGGCTTTCTCCAGCGGGCTGCCCCATGGCAGCTTCACCACCACGCCGAGCTGCCCCATGCGCTCGGTGAGCTGGCGCCAGTACAACTCGGGCCAGTGCTTGGATTCCCACGTTGTGCCATGCAGGAACACCACATAAGGGTACTTGCGCGGCAATTCAACCAGGCGATCGACATTCAGGCCGTAGCTGCCCAGGGTCCGGGGCAGGTCATACCCCAGTGCCACGGCGAACAACTGCCGCACGCGCTCCACCGCGTGCTGGCCACCGGCTACCGCCAGGCGGCGGGAATAAAAGCGCGCGGCGATGGGCTCGCGGGCCGAATGTTTATCCAGGCCGGCGACCGGGGCCTTGACGTAACGGGTCAGCCAGGCGCTTTTCAGCAGGCCCTGGGCATCGATCACCAGATCATACTTTTCGGCGCGCAGGCTTTGCTTGAAGCGTCGCCACTCGCCGCTCCTGATGGTCTGCCAGAGGTTCTTGCGCCAGCGACGGATCGCCACCGGGATGACCTTGCCCACGGCCGGGTGCCAGGTCGGGATCTCGGCGAAGCCTTCTTCCACCACCCAATCGAATTTGATCCCGGGGATCGCTCGCGCCGCGTCGGTCAGGGCCGGCAGCGTGTGGACCACATCCCCTAGCGAAGAAGTCTTGATCAGCAATACCCGCAAGTTACTGAACCTCCACGGGTGTGCTCTGCAAACGCTCCAGGGCATCGCTCACCGACGGCGGCATGAGTTGGCGCAGGCAGTTGTAATGACCGAAACGGCAGGTGCGATCAAAGCACGGACTGCATTCCAGGCCCAGGCGCACGATCTCGACCTGATCGGCCAATGGCGGCGTAAAGCCTGGCGAGGTGGAGCCGTAGACCGCCACCAACGGGCGATTCAGGGCGGCAGCCACGTGCATCAGGCCGGAGTCGTTGGAGACCACCGAATCAGCGCAGGACAGCAGGTCGATGGCCTCGGCCAGGGACGTGTCGCCACTGAGGTTCACCGACTCTTCCCGCAGCCCCGGGATCAGCCGTGAGCGGATGTCCTCGCCCACCGGGTGATCCTTTTTCGAGCCGAACAGCCAGACTTGCCAACCGTCCCGAATCTTCGCCTCGGCGACCTGGGCGTAGTGCTCGGCCGGCCAGCGCTTGGACTCGCCGAACTCGGCCCCCGGACACAGGGCTAACACCGGACGATCCAGGCTCAGGCCGAATTTGGCCAGCGCTGCAGCGCGGCTCACCGGATCGATGGCAAGGCTTGGGCGCGGGTACGGCGTGGGCAACTCGGCCCCGCGCTCGTAGGCCAGGGCCATGAAGCGCTCGATCATCAGTGGGTAACGTTCCTTGTCCAGCCTGCGCACGTCGTTGAGCAAACCGTAGCGGAACTCGCCGCGCCAGCCGGTGCGCTTGGGGATGCCGGCAAAGAACGGCACCAACGCAGACTTCAGCGAGTTGGGCAACAGGATCGCCTGGTCATATTGACCGGCGAGGGATTTGCCGATGCGTCGACGGGTCGCCAGCTCAAGCGCGCCGTGGCCGAGCGGGAAGCTCAAGGCCTTGCGTACCTGAGGCATGCGCTCCAGGATCGGCCGGCTCCACTCGGGGGCCAGGACGTCGATTTCGCACTGCGGATGGCGCTGTTTCAGGCACTGGAACAGGGTCTGCGCCATCACCATGTCACCGACCCAACTGGGCCCAACGATCAGAATATTCATGTGGCTTCCAAAAACGCTACGGGGAGGCCTACGCCTCCCCGCCTCGAGAATCACTGTGGCTTAGGTTTTGCCTGTTGCCTTCAATCTACAACACACCGTGAATCCATTGTGGGAGCGAGCTTGCTCGCGATGGGGCCGGCACACTCAACATCCATGTCGCCTGCGCCACCGCTTTCGCGAGCAAGCTCGCTCCCACAGGGTTATTCATCCAACCCGAGTGCAACAAACACCCACTCCCACATTCAATACTCAGCTCAGCCCCAGCTCCCGCCAGATCCGTAGCACCTGCCGGCGCTCCTCCACGAACTGGTCGCCTGTAATCACCCCGGCTTCTTTCTGCAAGGCCTGGCGGTGAGCGGCGGCGCGGTAGGCTTTATAAGCCTCGCGCAACAGGGTGGTGTCTTCGGCTGGCATCAGCCCGACGTCCTGCAACCCTTCCAGGATGCGGATGTTGTCGGTGTAGCGCAGCAGTGACGGGTGTTCCTCGGACCACGCCAGGGCCGCGTATTGCACCATAAATTCAATATCGACGATACCTCCGGCGTCCTGCTTGAGGTCGAAGGGCGCCGAGGCCTCGAAGGCATTTGGCGCGGTACCGGCGCCGGTGGCCTTGCTGCCGAGGTTATCGCGCATCTTGGCGCGCATCTCGCTGACCTCCTGGCGCAACGTGGGCAGATCCCGCTTGCGCCCCAACACCTGGGCGCGGACTTTTTCGAATGCGCTGCCCACATCCTGGCTGCCCACCAGCACCCGGGCCCGCACCAGCGCCTGATGCTCCCAGGTCCAGGCTTCATTTTCCTGGTAACGGGCAAACGCCCCGAGGGAGCTGACCAACAACCCCGACGCCCCGGACGGACGCAAGCGCATGTCCACTTCATAAAGCTGTCCGGAATTGGTCTGAGCCGTCAGCAAGTGAATGATCCGCTGGCCAAGCCGGGTGAAGAACTGTGCGCCGTCGATCGGTTTCGGGCCATCGGTTTCCGCCTGGGGATCGCCATCGTGGATGAACACCAGGTCCAGGTCGGAACCATGCCCCAATTCCAGGCCGCCGACTTTCCCATAACCGACAATGATGAAGCCCGGATCGCACAAGCTGCCGTCGGTGCGCAGCGGCACGCCATGCTTGGCCGCCGTCTGGCGCCAGGCCAACGCCAGCACCTGCTCGAGAATCGCCTCGGCCAGCCAGGTCAGGTAATCACTGACTTTCATCAGCGGCAGGCTGCCGGCGATTTCCGACGCCGCCACCCGCAGACGGTGGGCCAGCTTGAAATGCCGCAGCGCCTCCATTTGCTGTTCCAGATCATCCTCGGGGATCCGCGTCAGGCGCTCACGCAATTCCGCCGCCAGCTCCGGCGCCAGTGGCGGCTTGAACAAGCGGCCCTCGTTGAGCAACTCATCGAGCAGCAAAGGAAAGCGGGTGATCTGCTCGGCGATCCACGGACTCGCCGCGCATAGCGTCAGCAAGCGTCGCAAGGCGCCGGGATTTTCCGTCAGCAGCACCAGGTAAGCCGAACGCCGGGCAACCGCCTCCACCAGCGGCAGAACCCGCTCAAGCACCAGATCCGGGTTGGCATGCTCCACCGCCTGGGCCAGCAGCCGGGGGATGAAGGCATCCAAGCGCTCGCGACCCAGGCGCTGCATGGCGCGCAGCTGTGGACTGCCGCGCAGGACGGCGAGCGCCTTGAGGGCCTTGGCCGCATCGGCGAAGCCGCCCTCCTCCAACTGACGGCACGCGGCCTCTTCATCCTGGCTGTCTTCCCACAAAGGCAGCCATTCGCCGCCCACCACCACTTCGCTCTCACCGCCCTCCTCTTCATCCGGGTCAGCAATGACCTGGCCAAAATGCCAGGCCACCCGCTCACGCCAGTGCATCAATCGCTCATGGAACGCCGCCCAATCGGCAAAACCCAGCATGAACGCAATACGCGCCTGATCCTGCGGACTGTCCGGGAGCATCTGGGTCTGGCGGTCGCCGATGGCCTGGATCGCGTGTTCGGTATAACGCAGGAATTCATAGCCCTGACGCAGCTCATCGACCACCTTGGCCGGCAGATAACCCTGGCCTTCCAGAGTGCCCAGCACTTTCAGCAGCGGACGCTGTTGCAGGCTCAGGTCGCGACCGCCATGGATCAGCTGGAACGCCTGGGCAATGAACTCCACCTCACGAATGCCCCCCGAGCCCAGCTTGATGTTGTCGGCCATGCCCTTGCGCCGCACTTCCTGCTGGATCAACTGCTTCATGGTCCGCAGCGCTTCGATGGCGGAGAAGTCCAGGTAACGGCGATAGACGAACGGGCGCAGCATGTCGAGCAGTTGCGCACCGGCGACCTGGTCGCCCGCCACCACCCGCGCCTTGATCATCGCGTAGCGTTCCCAGTCGCGACCCTGGTCCTGGTAATACTGTTCCAGGGCGTTGAAGCTGAGCACCAGCGCACCGGCCGAACCATAGGGGCGCAGGCGCATGTCGACGCGGAAGACAAAACCGTCAACGGTGATCGGGTCCAGGGCCTTGATCAGCCGCTGGCCCACGCGAATGAAGAATTCCTGGTTATCCAGCGGCCGCTTCACGCCGACGGTTTCGCCGCCCTCGGGATAAGCGAAGATGAGGTCGATGTCCGACGACATGTTCAGCTCCACCGCCCCCAGCTTGCCCATGCCAAGGATGACCATCTGCTGCGGCTCGCCGCTACGCCGGCCGGTCGGCGTGCCGAATTGCTGGCTGAGGCGCTGGTACAACCATTGATAGGCTTCGTCGATACAGGTGTCGGCCATGTCCGAGAGGTCGCGACAGGTCTGCACCAGATCGGCCTGGCGGGTCAGGTCACGCCAGATGATCCGCACCTGCTGACGGGTGCGCTGGCGACGCAGGACGCGACCCAGTTCGTCTTCTGTCTCGGCGGCCTTTACCGCGGCGCCGATCTGCCCGCGCATCTCGCCAGCGGCCAGGCTGCGGTCCAGTTCGCCGCTGCGCACCAGCGCCAGCAGCATCGAAGGGTCACGCACACTTTGCTCGATGACAAAGTCACTGGCGGCGGCGATACGATTGAACGCATCCCAGCGCTGCGGCGTCCAGCTCGACAGGCCATGGTCGTCGTCGAGCAAAGCGACCGCCGCACGGAACGACTGCTCGGCCCGACTGACCAATGGCTGGAGAATGACCGGTACCATTTCCGGTATTGGGGCAAGCGAGGGCAGGCTCATGGTCTATCCTTGATCGGCGCGGGAAAGGCTGGATGTAGTGTTTTTTCAAAAACCACTACCTGATCGACTGTCGAACAAAGATGATAAATAGCTGAAAATCTGATTTTATTGGCAGCCGACATCAAGTTTTTACCTGTTCGAGTTGGCTAAAGACCAACAGTAACGATTATTCTCACAACGAAACGAGGGGCCATAAGCCGCTCATGTGTAGTTTTACTACTCGTCTATACATTCGAAAAGCTGAAACGGCCAACGATTTGTAGTAAAACTACACGCCGTCGAATCTACCTTCGGCAATCCAAGAATTTATATCGTCTGCCCACAAGGCCAGTCGCAAACTCAGGCAACCGATTCTGGTAGCCTTTCCGCCCTGGAGCAAGCCATGCAAGACCTCGATCCCGTCGAAACCCAGGAATGGCTGGACGCCCTGGAATCGGTTCTCGACAAAGAAGGCGAAGACCGTGCTCATTATCTGATGACCCGTATGGGCGAACTCGCGACCCGCAGCGGTTCGCAATTGCCCTACGCCATCACCACGCCCTATCGCAACACGATCCCCGTTACCCACGAAGCACGCATGCCTGGCGACCTGTTCATGGAACGCCGCATTCGCTCGCTGGTACGCTGGAACGCGATGGCGATGGTCATGCGCACGAACTTGAAAGATTCTGACCTGGGCGGTCACATCTCCAGCTTCGCCTCCAGCGCCACCCTGTACGACATCGGCTTCAACTACTTCTTCCAGGCCCCGACCGAAGAACACGGCGGCGACCTGATCTACTTCCAGGGTCACACCTCGCCAGGCGTCTATGCCCGTGCGTTCATGGAAGGCCGGATCACCGAAGAACAAATGAACAACTTCCGCCAGGAAGTCGACGGCCAGGGCCTTTCGTCCTATCCGCACCCTTGGCTGATGCCTGATTTCTGGCAGTTCCCGACCGTGTCCATGGGTCTGGGTCCGATCCAGGCGATCTACCAGGCACGTTTCATGAAGTACCTGGAAGCCCGCGGCTTCATCCCGGAAGGCAAGCAGAAAGTCTGGTGCTTCCTGGGCGACGGCGAGTGCGACGAACCGGAATCCCTGGGCGCGATCTCCCTGGCCGGCCGCGAGAAGCTGGACAACCTGATCTTCGTCATCAACTGCAACCTGCAGCGCCTCGACGGCCCGGTTCGCGGCAACGGCAAGATCATCCAGGAGCTCGAAGGCGTGTTCCGCGGTGCCCAGTGGAACGTCACCAAAGTCATCTGGGGCCGTTTCTGGGACCCGCTGCTGGCCAAGGACGTCGACGGCATCCTGCAACGCCGCATGGACGAAGTCATCGACGGCGAGTACCAGAACTACAAGGCCAAGGACGGCGCGTTCGTCCGTGAGCACTTCTTCAACACGCCGGAACTCAAGGCCATGGTTGCCGATCTGTCCGACGACGAGATCTGGAAGCTCAACCGTGGCGGCCACGACCCGTACAAGGTCTACGCGGCGTACCACGAAGCGGTCAACCACAAGGAACACCCGACCGTCATCCTGGCCAAGACCATCAAGGGTTATGGCACCGGTGCCGGCGAAGCGAAGAACACCGCGCACAACACCAAGAAAGTCGATGTCGACAGCCTGAAGTTGTTCCGCGATCGCTTCAGCATCCCGGTCCGGGACGACCAGCTGGAAAACCTGCCGTTCTTCAAGCCCGAAGAAGGCAGCGCCGAAGCCCGTTACCTGAGCGAGCGACGTGCCGCGCTGGGCGGTTTCGTGCCCCAGCGTCGCGCCCAGAGCTTCAGCATCCCGACCCCGCCACTCGATACCCTCAAGGCTATCCTGGACGGCTCGGGCGACCGTGAAATCTCCACCACCATGGCCTTCGTGCGGATCCTCGCGCAACTGGTCAAGGACAAGGAAATCGGCCCGCGCATCGTCCCGATCATCCCGGACGAAGCCCGTACCTTCGGCATGGAAGGCATGTTCCGCCAGCTGGGCATCTACTCGTCCGTCGGCCAGCTCTACGAGCCAGTCGATAAAGACCAGGTGATGTTCTACAAGGAAGACAAGAAGGGCCAGATCCTCGAAGAAGGCATCAACGAAGCGGGCGCCATGAGCTCGTTCATCGCTGCCGGTACTTCGTACTCCAGCCACAACCAGCCGATGCTGCCGTTCTACATCTTCTACTCGATGTTCGGTTTCCAGCGTATCGGCGACCTGGCCTGGGCCGCCGGCGACAGCCGGACCCGTGGTTTCCTGATCGGCGGTACCGCCGGCCGGACCACGCTGAACGGCGAAGGCCTGCAACACGAAGACGGTCACAGCCACATCCTGGCGGCGACCATCCCGAACTGCCGCACCTTTGATCCAACCTACGGCTACGAGCTGGCGGTGATCATCCAGGACGGCATGAAGAAGATGACCGAAGAGCAGCAGGACGTCTTCTACTACATCACCGTGATGAACGAATCCTACCAGCAGCCAGCCATGCCGGCCGGCGCCGAGGAAGGCATCATCAAGGGCATGTACCTGCTCGAGGAAGACACCCGCGAAGCGGCGCACCACGTGCAGCTGATGGGCTCCGGCACCATCCTGCGTGAAGTGCGTGAAGCGGCGAAGATCCTGCGTGAAGAGTTCAACATCGGTGCCGATGTCTGGAGCGTCACCAGCTTCAACGAACTGCGTCGCGACGGCCTGGCCGTAGAGCGCAGCAATCGCCTGCACCCCGGCCAGAAGCCGAAGCTGAGCTACGTCGAAGAATGCCTGAACGGTCGTAAAGGTCCGGTCATTGCTTCTACCGACTACATGAAGCTGTTCGCCGAACAGATCCGCCAGTGGGTTCCGTCCAAGGAATTCAAGGTGCTGGGCACCGACGGTTTCGGCCGTAGCGACAGCCGCAAGAAGCTGCGTCACTTCTTCGAAGTCGACCGTAAGTTCGTTGTGTTGGCAGCCCTGGAAGCCCTGGCTGACCGTGGCGATATCGAACCCAAGGTGGTGGCCGAGGCCATCGTCAAGTTCGGCATCGATCCGGAAAAACGCAACCCACTGGACTGCTGAGGAGAATTTTCGTGAGCGAACTCATTCGCGTACCTGACATCGGCAGCGGTGAAGGTGAAGTAATTGAACTGTTTGTGAAGGTCGGCGACCGTATCGAAGCCGACCAGAGCATCCTGACGCTTGAATCGGACAAGGCCAGCATGGAAGTGCCTGCGCCGAAGGCCGGTGTCATCAAGAGCCTGAAAGTGAAACTGGGCGATCGCCTGAAAGAAGGCGACGAGCTGCTGGAGCTGGAAGTCGAGGGCGCCACTGCGGCGCCTGAAGCGGCCGCGCCTGCCGCAGCCCCGGCGGCGGCTGAAAAGCCTGCTGCCGCACCGGCTGCCGAAGCGGCTCCAGCGCCGGCTGCTGCGCCGGCCGCCGCTTCCGTCCAGGACATCCATGTGCCGGACATCGGTTCGTCGGGCAAGGCCAAGATCATCGAAGTGCTGGTCAAGGTCGGTGACACCGTCGAGGCCGACCAGTCGCTGATCACCCTGGAATCCGACAAGGCCAGCATGGAAATCCCGTCGCCTGCCGCCGGTGTGGTGGAAAGCGTCGAGATCAAGCTGGAAGACGAAGTTGGTACTGGTGACCTGATCCTGAAGCTGAAAGTGGCCGGTGCTTCGGCACCTTCCGCGCCAGCGCCTGCTGCTGCACCGGCTGCCAAGGCCGAAGCGGCTCCGGCTCCGGCTACCGCGCCGGCCGCCAGGGCCGAGGCTGCTCCAGCCCCGACGCCTGCTGCCGCACCTGCGCCCAGCGGTGCCAAGGTGCACGCCGGTCCTGCGGTGCGCCAACTGGCCCGTGAGTTCGGCGTCGAGCTGTCGGCCGTCGGCTCGAGCGGCCCACACGGTCGCGTGCTGAAGGAAGACGTGCAGGCTTACGTCAAGGCCATGATGCAGAAGGCCAAGAACGCACCGGCTGAAGGGGCTTCGGGGGGCGCGGGCATTCCGCCGATCCCGGCAGTGGACTTCAGCCGCTTCGGCGAGACCGAAGAAGTGGCAATGACGCGCCTGATGCAGATCGGCGCGTCGAGCCTGCACCGCAGCTGGCTGAACATCCCGCACGTAACCCAGTTCGACCAGGCCGATATCACCGAGCTGGAAGCTTTCCGCGTCGCGCAGAAAGCCGTGGCTGAAAAAGCCGGCGTGAAGCTGACCGTACTGCCACTGCTGCTCAAGGCCTGCGCACACCTGCTCAAGGAGCTGCCGGACTTCAATGCGTCCCTGGCCCCAAGCGGCAAGGCTGTGATCCGCAAGAAATACGTGCACATCGGCTTTGCCGTCGACACCCCGGAAGGCCTGCTGGTACCGGTCATCCGCAACGTCGATCAGAAAAGCCTGCTGCAACTGGCTGCCGAAGCGGCTGCCCTGGCCGAAAAGGCCCGGAACAAGAAGCTCACCGCAGACGACATGCAGGGTGCCTGCTTCACGATCTCCAGCCTCGGGCACATTGGCGGTACCGGCTTCACGCCGATCGTCAACGCGCCGGAAGTGGCGATCCTCGGTGTGTCCAAGGCCACCATCCAGCCGGTCTGGGACGGCAAGGCGTTCCAGCCGAAGCTGATGCTGCCCCTGTCGCTGTCCTACGATCACCGGGTGATCAACGGCGCCGCCGCTGCACGCTTCACCAAGCGCCTGAGCGACCTGCTGGGCGACATCCGCACCATCCTGCTGTAATCCCGGGCGGCCCTCCCTGCGGAGGGCCATTCGGAGCGCTGTTTTCCGAGCGCCACGCTCGTACCTCAACCCCGCCCATCTGGCGGGGCTTTTTTTGCCCGGAGAAAAGATCAGACACTGCAGAACCTTCCTACCCCTCCCCGCATAAATGACTACATCCCCTATTAGTCATTACCCACAACTTACGTCCCCTTCCCAACCAATATTTATTCAGCACCGGGCTTTAGCATCGGTACACCGCGACAACTTATCGCTCGCGACAAACACTTTGAAAACGCTGCATTTCGAATGGACTCGAATATGTTCAAACCTACTGTCGGCCCTATCGTCGGGCACACCACAACTGATCACGCACGGATATTCCTGCGGGGTGATCACCACAACAAGCGGGTATTCGCCGGTATTCGTCACCGGCGCCAAGGCGATGCAGCATGGTCCAAAGGCCAATTTGTTCAATTGAAGGCCTACCGCGACATGTCCGATGTCATCGTGCTGAATGGTCTTCAAGCCAGCACCGCCTATGAATATCAAGCGGGCTGGTTCAGCCCGCCAAGCCCGCCCCATACGCTGGAAACCGTTCAGGAGCTGCCGCTGCGGTGGCCCAGTGAAACCTACTGCCTGCGCACGCCAGCCAGGGAGGCCGGCGCGCCACGGGCGTATATCGTCGGCTCCTGCCGATACCTGCGAATCACTGGCGGGTTACCCTCGCTGGCCGGGCTCGGGGACCGAACCTTTGCCGGAATCAATCGCGTCGTGGCGCAAGCCAACCCGCCGATCAGCGCGGTGCTGATGATCGGCGACCAGGTGTATCTCGACGACTTGAATGTGGTGGCCCCGGACCGGACCTACAAGCACATTCTCTTCAAATACCGCACGGCTTTTTCCCAACCGCACATCCGGCGATTGATGTCCGAAGTGCCGACTTACATGATCCTCGACGACCATGAAATCGAAGACAACTGGCCCGCCAACAAAACCGTCAACGATGAGGTGCTCTATGCCAATGCCATGAGTGCCTACGCGCTTTATCAGGCCAGCCATGGTCCTGCCCACGAACGTCTGGGCGACGGAACGCTGAATAAGTCGTTGACGCGATACTGGTACCCGTTCGCCCATGGCGATGTCGAATGGTTCGTCACCGACAGCCGCACCCAGCGCAACCTGTCGGCGCAGGATCGACGCATTCTGGATGACGAACAGGAGAGGGCGCTGCTCAACTGGCTGGTCAGCAGCCCTGCCCGGGTCAAATTTGTCGTCACCAGCGTCATGTTCTATCCCGACAGCAAGCGCAATGACGGAGATGCCTGGCAGGCTTTCCCACAGCAGCGCCTGCGCCTGCTGGAAACCATCCGCAGCCACGCTATCAAAAACGTGATCTTCGTCTCGGGCGACGTCCACGGCTCCATGACCAGCCGCCTGCGTCACAGCGGGGATCCTGATTTCGAGGTCAACACCGTGGTGTCGTCGCCGTTCTACAACAGCAAGTTGTTGCCTTATGCCAAGGCCACAGATTTTGTCTTTGACAGGCCCATGGCCCGGACGCAAAGCGGTGAATATGTTTATGAACTGACCAGCAACGTCGTCAGCCAGGACAACTTCGCCCGCCTGGACGTCACGGCCCAGAGCGTTCAAGTCACTTTTCACAACCGTGACGGCATGCCCTTGCAGACCGTCGATATCCCGTTGCGATGACAAGCGGGAGCCGCTTCCGTGCCCTCTGATCGGCTCGTGACTGAAGAAATCCTCTCGTCGGCCGATAAAAGGTTTATAGCACTTGGCCTTCATCTCTCTTGTCAGCCAGTGCCGCAATGATGCAACCTTGCGGCAGTCCGTAAGAACGAGGGCGTCAGCCCGGCGCGATCAGCATTTTCGAAGCGAGTTTCTCCATGAAAAGCCAACCCGATGCCGCCAGCCGTATGGCGGCCGAGGTAGTGACGCAGTTACCGGTGCCCTCGCGGCTCGGTATGCTGCGTTTCGAACGGCTGAATGAAGCAAGCTGGGCGCTGTTGTTCCTCGACCCCAGTTGCGAACGCTACTTCGGCTTGCCGGCGGTGGAGCTCTGCTCGCTGGTCAGCGCACCCTATGCCAGCCTGATGGAACCGCAAGCGCGCTACCAACTGCACGACGCGATCCAGCAGCAGTTGGCCGAGGGCTCGCACTACCAGATCTGCTATACGCTGCACACCGCCAAGGGCCCGATGAACCTGCTGGAAACCGGCGAAGCGTACAAGCAGCACAATCGTCACCTGCTGCGCGGGTACCTGCTGGCGGTGGAAAGTTTGCCGCAAGACGAGCCCTCCCTGCCCGCTCTCGACCTGGAAACCCAGAACTCACGCCTGCAGATGGCCCTGGAGCTCAACCAGCGCGCCCAGCAGGAGCAACTCCAGCATCTGGATCGGGTACGCGCCCAACAGGACCTGATCCTGCTGCTGACCCGGCAACGCTACAGCGCCAACAACTCCTTGCTCGAAGCGGCCGAACTCATTACCCGCAGTGCCTGCGACATCTACCAGATCGACAGCGCCAGCATCTGGAACCTCGAGGATGGCAAGCTGGTGCCGATCTCGGCCTTCAACCGGGCGTCCCAGGCGCACTTCCTGCCGGCGGTGATCAACGCCGACGAGTACCCCGACTACATGGAAGCGTTGCAGACCTGCCGCGCCATTGATGCCCACAACGCCATGCGCGACCCGCGCACCCGGGAAATGGCCGAGAGCCTGCGCGCCCGTGATGTCAACGCCATACTCGACGCCAGTGTGCGCATCGATGGCCAGGTGGTGGGCGTGCTGTGCCTGGAGCAGGTTGGCGCCACTCGCGCCTGGCAGTCGGACGAGATCGCCTTTGCCGGTGAGCTGGCGGACCAGTTCGCCCAGGTCATCAACAACCATAATCGACGAACCGCCACCAACGCCTTGCACCTGTTCCAGCGCGCCGTGGAACAGAGCGCCAATGCATTCCTGCTGGTCAATTGCGATGGCGTGGTGGAATACGTCAACCCGAGCTTCACGGCGATCACCCAGTACTCCACCGAAGAAGTCCATGGCCAGCGCCTGTCCGAGCTGCCCGCCCTGGAAAACCTCAGCGAATTGCTGTTCGACGCGCCGTCGGCGCTGGCCCAGAACAACAGCTGGCAGGGCGAGTTCAAAAGCCGCCGCAAGAATCTGGAACCGTACTGGGGCCAGTTGTCGATTTCCAAGGTCTACGGCGACAACCGCGAACTGACCCATTACATCGGCATCTATGAAGACATCACCCAGACCAAGCTGGCCCAGCAGCGCATCGAGCGCCTGGCCTACACCGACAACCTGACCAACCTGGGCAACCGCCCGGCGTTCATCCGCAACCTCGATGAACGCTTCGCCCGGGACAGCGACTCGCCCATCAGCCTGCTGCTGGTGGACATCGACAACTTCAAGCGCATCAACGACAGCCTCGGCCACCAGACCGGTGACAAACTGCTGATCAGCCTGGCCCGGCGCCTGCGCAACAGCCTGAGCCCCAGCGGCAGCCTGGCACGGTTCGCCAGTAATGAGTTCGCCGTGCTGCTGGACGACACGGACCTGGAAGCCGGGCAGCAAGTCGCCAGCCAGTTGTTGATGACCCTCGACAAACCGATGTTCGTCGATAACCAGTTGATCAGCGTGACCGGCTCCGTGGGCCTGGCCTGTGCGCCGCTGCACGGCCGCGACCCCCAGACGCTGATGCGCAACGCCGGGCTTGCCCTGCACAAGGCCAAGGCCAACGGCAAGCACCAGGTGCAGATATTCACCGAGGCGTTGAATGCCGAGGCCAGCTACAAGCTGTTCGTGGAAAACAACCTGCGCCGCGCGCTGACCCAGAACGAGCTGGACGTGTTCTACCAGCCCAAGTTGTGCCTGCGCAGCGGGCGCCTGCTGGGCATGGAAGCGCTGCTGCGCTGGAACCATCCGGAAAAGGGCATGATCCGCCCCGACCAGTTCATCAGCGTGGCCGAAGAGACCGGGCTGATCATCCCCATCGGCAAATGGATTGCCCGCCAGGCCTGCCGCATGTCCAAGCAATTGACCGCCGCTGGTCTGGGCAACCTGCAAGTGGCGATCAACCTGTCACCCAAGCAGTTCTCCGACCCTGACCTGGTCGCCTCCATCGCCAGCATCCTCAAGGAAGAACAACTGCCGGCCCGGCTGCTGGAACTGGAGCTGACCGAAGGCCTGCTGCTGGAAGCCACAGAAGACACCCACCTGCAGCTCGATCAACTCAAGCGCCTGGGCCTGACCCTGGCGATGGACGACTTCGGCACCGGTTACTCGTCCTTGAGCTACCTGAAGAAATTCCCGATCGACATCATCAAGATCGATCGCAGCTTCATCCACGAAATCCCGGACAACCAGGACGACATGGAAATCACCTCGGCAGTGATCGCCATGGCCCACAACCTGAAGCTCAAGGTCGTGGCCGAAGGCATCGAAACCGCCCAGCAACTGGCGTTCCTGCGGCGCCACCGTTGCGACGTCGGCCAGGGCTACCTGTTCGACCGGCCAATCCCCGGCGCCGAGCTGATCGAGAAGCTCAAGCGCTACCCGCGTGGGCCAATTGACTGACAGCGCTGTAACACTCGGGCACACTGACAGTCTTATTGCGTGAACTCGCTCAACTCAATCTGACTGAGAGGACTGAAGATGGTCTTGCGCTCGGAAATCCTGGTGAACAAAAACGTGCTTCCTACTCAAGAACAGGCGCTGCCTGGCCGCGAAACGCCCATGAGCGTGCCGGAGAAACATTTCGTCCACGACGCGCCCCTGCTGGGGCCGTTTGCCATGGACGTGGAATTCGCGATCTTCGGCCTGGGCTGCTTCTGGGGCGCCGAGCGCAGGTTCTGGCAACGCGAAGGCGTGGTCAGTACAGCCGTGGGCTACGCTGGCGGTTTCACGCCGAATCCGACCTATGAAGAAGTCTGTTCAGGCCTGACCGGCCACAGCGAAGTGGTGCTGGTGGTTTACGAACCGGCGAAGATCAGCTATGAAGCGCTGCTGAAGATGTTCTGGGAACTGCATAACCCGACCCAGGGGATGCGCCAAGGCAACGACATCGGCACCCAATACCGCTCGGTCGTCTATGCCACCAACCCAGATCAACTGGCTGCCGCCAAGCACAGCAAAGACGTGTTCCAGGCGGAGCTGACCAAGGCCGGTAAGGGCACCATCACTACCGAAATCGAAGAAGCCCCGACGTTCTATTTCGCCGAGGCCTATCACCAGCAATACCTGGCGAAAAACCCTGAAGGGTATTGCGGGATCGGCGGTACGGGCGTGACCTGCCCGATATAGCTTGAAAAGCTTCGCGAGCAAGCTCGCTCCCACAGGGGATCTGCGTTCAGACGCTGATGCCGGATTCACACCGGATAACGATGGGAGCCGGGCTTGCCCGCGATGGCGGCGGCACAGTCGACACTGATGCAAGCTGACCCACCGCNNGCCTGCTCGCGATTGCGGCCTGCCAGACGTTGATCAACTCTCGGCAATCAACCAATCCATCTGCCACCCACCCTGGGTCTGTCCAAGCTTTTTCGACAGCCATAGCAGCAGCTCGCGCAATTCCTCTTCCAGCCCCCACGGCGGATTGGCGATCGCCAGGCCGGAGCCGTTCAGGCTGTTGGGCGTGGCGAGCGGGTGCACCAGCAGTTCCACACGCAACAGCTTTGGCGCCCCCGTTCCGGCCAGGTCCTGGTAGAAGCGGCGCAACAGACGCTGATCCTTCACCGGGTACCAGATCGCTGCCACCGTCTGGCGCATCCGGCCGATGGCCTCCTTGAGGGAAGCGGCGCAGCGCTGCATCTCGTCAAGCTGTTCGAAGGGTGGATCGATCAGCATCAAGGCGCGCTTCTCGGCCACCGGCAGCAACGCCCGGGGCACATGCCAGCCTTCACCCAGGTGCACCGCCACGCGACGGTCGCCTTTCATGTTGTCCTTGAGCAGCACACCGTCTTCGGGGTGTTTCTCGTTGAGCAACACGCGATCCTGCGAACGGGTCAGGCGCCGCGCCAGCTCCGGGGAGCCCGGGTAGTAGCGCAACTGGCCGTCCGGGTTCATGTCGTGCAGCACCTTCATGTAGTCGGCTGTCAGCGCTGGCAGGTCATCCTGGTCCCACAAACGCGCGATGCCTTCCAGGTATTCACCGGTGCGGTTGGCCTGGTCGCCCTGCAAGTCGTACAGCCCGATGCCCGCGTGGGTATCGAGGTAGGCGAAGGGCTGCTCCTTGCGCGACATCAGGGCAATGAGGCGGGTCAAGGTCAGGTGTTTGAACACGTCGGCGTGATTGCCGGCGTGGAAGGCGTGACGATAGTTCATGGCGGCTCCTGCGAAGGGCAACGAGTTTACCTTGAAGCGCACCGAACGTCAGGGTTCACAGCCGAGCGGGTGCTCCCGGCCATGAACCTGAAGCATCATCCCAGCTCCTGCGCCAGGTATTCCAGCAACGCCGCCCTTGGCGCCTGAGCCAGCCCTGGGGTGTCGAGAAAATGCGCAATCTTGCGGCGCAGGATGCACTCGGCGACCCGCTCGAACAGCTGCGGATGCTCCGCGTCCAGCCAGTTCAGCAGGTTATCCACCAGGCAATCAGCCGAATCTTTCGCCAGTGACTTCAGTACGCCCTCCGGCACTGCCCACCAGGGAAATGCCCGAGCCTGCCGCTGGGCATTTCCCCCGACGTCAAGCGACTGGCTGTTGATCAGGCAACGGTCGATCGCCGGCAATAACTGTCCGACATCGACTTGCGCCGATTGCAGGATCGGCAACACAAACCGCCCGTCCCAGAAGCGAAAAAATACCGGTTTGCCACTGGGCAACAGGACTTGGGTAAGCCCACGCAGATGTTCCGCCAAGGCTTGCTGGCCGGCGGAGGACACCGCCAGCCAGCCCCAATCGAGCGCATCGGTGGTCGCTATCCAGTCAAGAAACCCACTGTCCGGGCTGACAAGCCCTACATAGGGCATGACCGATTCCCACTCTGCGTAAGGGGTGTCCGCCCAGATCGGACTGGCCGGCGCAGTCATCGAGTGTTTCCAGGCAGATGCCGCCCCCCCGTCGCTGGCGCTGCTGAAGATGGCGAAGAGTTGCTCGCTGGCCTGCAAGGGCTGGTCCTGAAGCCAGGCACGGGGCGTCATGGGCGCACCTGCGTTTCAACAGACGGGTGAGAGACCAATGGCACTGCGCAGGCACCCCCTCTGCAACGCTCACACTCCTCGCAAAACGCCGCCTGGCCTTGCAGGCTCAGGATTTGTGCAAGGGCAAGCCGAGGGGCCGCAGCGGCGACCGGGTCTTCGGGATTGCGAGGCGAGCCTGGTGCTGACGCCATGACGGCCATCGGCGCACCGCCCACTTCGATGGGCACGCTGCTGAAGATCCCTGCGGCGCCGATATTGATCCAGTGCCCACCGGCCTGAATCGTCGCGCTGACGCCAGCCTCCAGCACCACCTGCTGGCCGGCGCCGACGTGAAACTGTCGACTGGCGCTGAGCACCTGGCTGGTCACGCGAATATGCCGCTCACCGAGCACCCGCAGGTGATCGTCCTGTCGGACCTCAGCCTGGCGGCGGCCATGGGTCACGCGCAGTTCATCAGCCTTGTGTTCGTGCCGCGCCGTCCCCGTGACGACAACGCTGCGCTCATGATCGACCTGCACCCGCTGATCATGCAGCACATGCTGCGTCCAGTTCCGTTGGGCCCGCAGGTAGATTTCCTCGGCGCCCTTGCGGTCCTCGATGCGCAATTCGTTGTAGCCGCCCCCGCCGGGGCTGCTCTGGCTGCGCAATAGGCTGCGGGTCTTCTCGGCTGGCAGGTCCAGCGGCACCGGGTTGGCACCATTGGGCAGGCAACCCACCACCAGCGGCTTGTCCACGTCGCCATCAATGAACCCTACCAGGACCTCCATGCCAACCCGGGGAATCATCACCCCGCCGTAGCGATCATGGGCCCAACCGGAGGCGACCCGTAGCCAGCAACTGGAATGCTCATCGCGTTTGCCGTCGCGGTCCCAGACCAGTTGCACCTTGACTCGCCCGAACTCGTCACAATGGATCTCGCTGTCAGCGGGCCCGGTTACCACCGCTGACTGGTAACCATGAGCGCGTGGCTTTTCAAGAGGCAGGGGCGGACGGTAGGACACCTCCCAAGGCGTGGCCTGAAATGTATTGCGGTAGCCCTGGAATCCATCCGGACGCTCATCGGCCATCTCTTCCAGTACCTGGGGCTGACGGCCATGGTGGGTGATTGCCGTAAGCAACCAGAGGTCATTCCACTGCGCCCGAGGATGCCCCTGGATGTGCAGGAAATGCCCGCTGACGAGCGCGCGTTGATCACTGCGCCCCTCGGCCAGCCGGTAGTCGGCGCCATGGCGTTCGAGCGCACGCTGGGTCAGGTGCCGGCCATGCTCGCGGTCGGAAAAATGCCCAGGGTAGCGATAATCCTCCAGCGCCGGTTGCTGCTGAGTGTCGAGGCTGGTTTGCAACAACAACCCGGGCTTGCGAAAGTCGTAGTCGCGCAGCGTCACTGCCGTGGTCCGGGCCTGGAGCCGCACCGCCAGGCAACCGATCGCCGGCTCGCTGGCAGCCAGGCCACTGCCCGGCTGATAGATCGTCGGCTCGGGCAACCGGGGGAACACGGTCTGGTCGTCACCAAACACCAGCAGATGGCCGCCAGGACTGTGCCGGAAGTGGTAATGAATACCGACCTCTGCACAGATCCGCTCGATAAAGGCCAGGTCGCTCTCGGCGTACTGCACACAATACTCACGTTCGGGGTATTGCCCGCCGAGGCTGAACTGGAATGCATCGCCCTGGATGCCATGGTCACCCAGCACCCGGGTAACGATCGCCGGCACGCTCAGGTGCTGGAAAATCCGCTGGTTGATGCGGTGACGCAAATAAGCCAGGCGTGGCACCAGGGTGATCTGGTATCGGGTCAGGCGCTGGCCCGAATCGCCTTGGGCCACGCTGTAGAGCTGGCCGTGGATGCCGCGCCGCCGATCATCGAAACCCAGGTAGGCCTGGCGATGCAGCAGTGCTTCCAGTGCCAGGTCGGACCGTTCGCTGACCAACTCCAGATCAACGTGATAAGGCTGGCTGATGGCTTCCCTGGCCTTGAATTCAAGCACCTTGAATTCACTGGGTTCGCCATCGAGCGTCAGCGTGAACCGGGATGGATGGGCAGGTGCGAACATCCGATGTGCCTCTGCTGAATGAAGGCCGGCGATTTTGCACGAGCCGCACAGAGAGTTGATGGGACGTCATGAAAAACAGATTTGCCTTACAAGCGGGGAGATAAAAGCCGCAACGCGCGCTGTATTTTCCGATAGACACTTTCTGCATAGCAGTCAACCGTCGCACGAATGAATCAGCGGTTTCTTACGCCATAACGGCGTTTGGTACTTCCAGGGGCGTGATAACGTCCGAGCGTCTTGTCATCCGAGACGCATATACCTGAACCAGACAGGGCCCGATAAGGCGAGAGTGGTCTCCGCGATGCGATGCAAAATACCCAAGCCTTGCTCATCGTCCTCATGAAAGCCGACAAATACCGTACGCCCTCCCACGGCAGGAATAAGCAATTCCACTTCGGTGGCAGTCGAGTTACTGGTGTAGCCCATTACCAGCCTGATCTTTTGCCCTTCGCGGGGGGGATGAGGTAACTCAAGGCTTCCAGGCTTCCCATGCAGGTCTTCGCCAAGAGGCCAGAGTTTTCTGGTGTTATTGATGAAGAATTTTGGGCGTTCCAGCAGTACCCCCAGTAGTGTGGCAAGCCTGTCCTGCACCGGTACTCTGAATGTGCAATCTACTAAGCGGATATCGCAGATATGTCCAGCAGTGACCAAGTCTTGGTCATCGTCGGCATCAACGATAACTGTGCCGTACGCTTGGAGCAGGACAGGCGCAATTGGAGGTTGGGGAGCGGAGCAGCTGATTCTTGAGACGCAACCGCCTGTTATGGTGTATTCACCTGGCGCTTGTGGCTTTAAGGCGATTCCGTCTTCCTGACCAAAGCCACGACAGCTTCTTATGGATGCAATTACTCGGAAATTAGCGTTATTACCCTGTGTAGCAATGGTTTCGCCAACGATGTTTTCCAAGTCGAGTTTGAGCGCGAACATGGACTCTTTTGAAGGGAGCCTGTCATCGAGATTTACATCCACGTTCAGGCCGGAGCCATGAGCATTATGGATGTTGAGTTCCTCGCATACTGCGATTGAAGCGTCGGCGAATTGGATTCGACCGGGCCTGACCCAGAGCCGTTGCGGCACATCCAATTGGGATCGATATTCGAGACCATCGACAATGATCCTGCGCCAGAACCGATACTTGATTGGGGTCCCCGCAGGTTTTGCTGTACCAGGGCTTTGCGTATGCAGGAGAAGCTCCAGATCGCCGACGCCTCTATTGCTGATGATCGTGATGTTACGCATCAGGAGATCGCCATCGCAGAACCCACCCGTATCGCCTCTTCCTTTCACGAATCCGTCGCTGCGACTCGCCATATTACGAGCGTGGAACGTAACCGTATCGAGGTCTAAATTGCCGAGCGCCGTAACAAGAATCCCGCTATGTCCTACCACCATGTTGCGCAATCGTAACCACTCCATGAATGGCTCATGGAAATCCACACGACTCAGTACGCCGTCTCGGAGGGTAACTCGCTGGCAAAGATTATTACCGGTGGCACCCCACCCCTCACCCTCGGCATGTGGCGTTATTTCAATGTCGTAGCAGGTATTGAGTTGAAAGTTATAGGCATAGTTGAAATTTTCGTTCCGAATGGCCCATTGCATCTCCGTGCGAGCCCTGACCTGACAACATTCAGAAAAATAAATATAGGTTGGATTCCGTGGCGTATAAATATTTTCATCCTGGATGAAGCGCACATCCAGATCGAGCAAACTGGTGCTTACACGCACATATTCATTTGATTCAGCGTTGTCACGGATATCCAGCGTCAACCCCTTGACTGTGCGTCGCCGCTCTTCCATTCGAAACACTTTGACAGAGGACACATTTATGCCCGCCAGGGAATACCTTAATGGCGATGACACAACACCGTCTTTATAGACTCTGTTTAATTCAATCCGCTTTCTTGCGGCTGAGCGATAGGTATAAAAATCCTGTTCGGTGTAGATGATGACAAAGCTGTCACTGACTTCTGGACGGCCGAACCAACCCGAAAATCGTGACGAGCCTACGTCAAGATCCTGAGAGCTCATCAAAAGCCTGACGACGGGGGAGTCTGGCCCGAAGGTCTCCGCGCTGTTTTTTCTTCCGAAGACGAAGCGCCCGGACCATGACGAACAATCGAATATGGCGCCAGAGAAATCGCAATCGGTGGTGAGTTCAACGAGGCCGTTATTGAGAAGCTTGAACCGGCCCCTTGCTACCAGCATTGCTTGCGCCTCGTTGGCTGCGCTTGCTGCTTTCTGCAAAGCAGGCAAGCAATCCTCGTTGCCTAAAGGGTCTGCACCGAATGCCGCCAACGATATACGCTCCGATGCGTCGGGGAGCACACGAAGTTTCAGCCCCCCTCCAGTCACGAGATGAGGTGCGGCCGTTTCTACCAAGACTTCATATCGGAAGCCTTGCGCCAGGAGGATGTCTCCTACCGACAGAGACGAATAGTTCAAATCGACATCTTCCAACATTTCGGAGACGGAACAGAACAAGGCGCCTATGCGTGCAGACAGGCGGCGTGTGAGTTTGGCTTCGGTAATTGAATTGTCAGGCAGTTCCTGAAGGTGAGAGTTCATAGTTCTATTTCCCAGTTATGCGCTGTGGTACTGCTTATGATTGAAATTAAGCGCGGAGTTTCACCAAATTCCATGCTGTCAGCTTCATAGCAGACGAATCGATAATGAATAACTGTGTAGTAGCCTGTGCGATGTTCAAATTTGAACTGTTAGATATGACAGAAGCGACAAACGGTCGACTGGCGGCGGTCCAGGTGGATGGAAGTCACGGACACCCGATTCAGCGTGATGCTCGGGTATCATCTTCCCGGAGAACACCGCCCATTATCGCTTCATCACCGAGCCATGGACGTGTCTTGGAGCTACTGACGGGGCATCCCCAGCGAAGCTGATCACGGCGGGGTTTCTGGGATATGGTGCGTTGAAACTGTAGCGAATAAGCACTGCTTGGGTGATGCAGATCTTTCTCAACCAATCCGATGCCAATACAAACTGAGGCCCCATAAAAAACGGCCCGTCTCCATTGGCGACGGGCCGTTTCCTTATACAACCTTCAGCGAGCTATCAGGGCCTCGCTGAACCCACTTACTGGTTCAAGCGGAAATCCTTCTCGGCCGCCTCGAAGCGCTGCATCATACCGGCGGTAGGCGAGCCCATCTTGCTGACGAAATAGATGGCCAGGCTGGCGAAGATGAAGCCCGGGATGATTTCGTACAGGCCCAGCAGCTCGAAGTGCTTCCAGACGATCACGGTAATCGCACCGACCAGGATGCCTGCCAATGCGCCGTTACGGGTCATGTTCTTCCAGATCACGGAGATCAGGACAACAGGGCCGAACGCGGCACCGAAGCCGGCCCAGGCATAGCTCACCAGGCCCAGTACACGGTTATTCGGGTTGGCCGCCAGGGCAATGGCGATCAACGCCACCAGCAACACCATGGCACGACCGACCCAGACCAGTTCCAGCTGGGAAGCGTTCTTGCGCAGGAAGGTCTTGTAGAAGTCCTCGGTCAGGGCACTGGAGCACACCAGCAACTGGCAGCTCAGGGTGCTCATCACCGCCGCCAGGATGGCCGACAGCAGTACACCGGCAATCCATGGGTTGAACAGGATTTTCGCCAGCTCGATGAACACGCGCTCATGGTTCTCGGTCACTGGGCCCGCCACTTCAGGGTGAGCCGAGAAGTAGGCGATACCGAAGAAACCGACGGCCACGGTGCCGCCCAGGCACAGGATCATCCAGGTCATGGAGATGCGACGGGCCTTGGCGATCGACTTGACCGAATCGGCGGCCATGAAGCGCGCCAGAATGTGCGGCTGGCCGAAGTAACCCAGGCCCCAGCCCATCAGCGAGATCACGCCGATGAAGGTGGTGTTCTTGAGCATGTCGAAGGACGTAGGGTCTTTCGCTTCGATCGCCAGGAACGTGGTGTCCACGCCACCGGTGGCCAACAGCACGATGATCGGCGTCAGGATCAGCGCGAAGATCATCAGGGTGGCTTGTACGGTGTCGGTCCAGCTGACGGCCAGGAAGCCGCCGACGAAGGTGTAGGCAATGGTCGCGGCAGCACCGGCCCACAGCGCCGTCTCGTAGGACATGCCGAAGGTGCTTTCGAACAGACGGGCGCCGGCCACGATGCCGGATGCGCAGTAGATGGTGAAGAACACCAGGATCACCACGGCGGAGATGATCCGCAGCACGCCACTCTTGTCTTCGAAACGGCTGGCGAAGTAGTCCGGCAGCGTCAGCGCGTCACCGTTGTGCTCGGTCTGTACCCGCAGACGACCGGCCACGAACAGCCAGTTCAGGTAGGCACCGATGATCAGGCCGATGGCGATCCAGCTTTCCGACAGGCCGGACATGTAGATGGCGCCCGGCAGGCCCATCAACAACCAGCCACTCATGTCGGAGGCACCGGCAGAGAGCGCGGTGACCACACTGCCCAGGCTGCGACCGCCCAGGATGTAGTCGGAAAGGTTGTTGGTGGAGCGGTAAGCCATCAGGCCGATCAGGACCATGGCTGCGATATAGATCACGAAGGTGATCAAGGTGGGATTACTAACACTCATGAGTTACGCCCTGGCTTTGTTTTTATGGTGCGGTGGCAGTTGCAAACGTCGGCCACACCGAGGGTGTAGCGACGCTTGTAGACCCGCGAATTTATGACCGATGTTTCCCCAGGAAAGCCATCGGCCGATGCCCCTCGGCTCAGAACCGGTTGCACCTTGGCGGCGAATGCTATGCAAGAACCGAAATTAGGTGCAACCAGTTTCGCTCGAATAAGTTGCACCTTATCGGTTTTATCGCAAAAGCCCGGCTTTTTGCTCCTTTTTAGTGCAGCTGCATGGCTACCGCTAGAACCCCTGGCACTAAGACGAGGCAAGGGAGTGCGGCCGAGAATGTTTTCCTGATGAGCAGCCTGTTATTTCATCAAAAAAAGGGTTGCACCCGGTTGCACCTCATTCAGCGCACAGCTAATCTTGCCGCCAGCTGATGCCACGCGATACGTGGTAAACATGAGGATAAAAATATGGCTACCACCACCCTCGGGGTCAAACTCGATGACCCGACCCGCGAGCGCCTCAAGGCCGCCGCGACCTCGATTGATCGCACGCCTCACTGGCTGATCAAGCAGGCGATTTTCAATTACCTGGAAAAACTCGAGGGTGGTGCAACCCTGACTGAGCTGAACGGTTCGCCCCGTGCCGACAGCGACGATGCCGGCGAGGTCCAGGCCGACCACGCCCACCAGTGCTTCCTCGAATTTGCCGAGAGCATCTTGCCGCAATCGGTGCTACGCGCCTCCATTACCGCCGCCTATCGTCGCCCCGAGCCGGAAGTGGTGCCGATGCTGATGGAGCAGGCGCGTCTACCGGCACAGATGGCCGAAGCCACCAACAAGCTGGCAGCTTCGATTGCGGAAAAACTGCGTAACCAGAAAAGTGCTGGCGGCCGTGCAGGGATTGTCCAGGGACTGCTGCAGGAGTTTTCCCTGTCGTCCCAGGAAGGCGTGGCACTGATGTGCCTGGCCGAAGCACTGCTGCGCATCCCCGACAAAGGCACTCGCGACGCGCTGATCCGCGACAAGATCAGCACCGGCAACTGGCAGCCGCACCTGGGCAACAGCCCGTCGCTGTTCGTCAATGCCGCCACCTGGGGCCTGTTGCTGACCGGCAAACTGGTCGCTACCCATAATGAAGCGGGCCTGACCTCCTCCCTGAGCCGCATCATCGGCAAAAGCGGCGAGCCGATGATCCGCAAGGGCGTCGACATGGCCATGCGCCTGATGGGCGAGCAGTTCGTCACCGGTGAGACCATCGCCGAAGCGCTGGCCAACGCCAATAAATTCGAGTCCAAGGGCTTCCGCTATTCCTACGACATGCTGGGGGAAGCCGCGCTCACCGAGCATGACGCCCAGAAGTACCTGGCTTCGTACGAACAAGCCATCCATTCGATCGGCAAAGCCTCCCACGGTCGTGGGATCTATGAAGGCCCGGGCATCTCGATCAAGCTCTCGGCCCTGCACCCACGCTACAGCCGCGCCCAGTACGAGCGCGTCATGGAAGAGCTGTACCCGCGCCTGTTGTCGCTGACCCTGCTGGCCAAGCAATACGACATCGGCCTGAACATCGACGCCGAGGAAGCCGACCGCCTCGAGCTGTCCCTGGACCTGCTCGAACGCCTGTGCTTCGAGCCGCAGCTGACCGGCTGGAACGGCATCGGCTTCGTCATCCAGGCCTACCAGAAGCGCTGCCCGTACGTGATCGACTACGTCATCGACCTGGCCCGCCGCAGCCGTCATCGTCTGATGATCCGCCTGGTGAAAGGCGCCTACTGGGACAGCGAAATCAAGCGCGCCCAGGTCGAAGGCCTGGAAGGCTATCCGGTGTATACCCGCAAGGTGTACACCGACGTTTCCTACATCGCCTGCGCCCGCAAGCTGCTGTCGGTACCGGAAGCCATCTACCCGCAATTCGCCACGCACAACGCCCATACCCTGTCGGCCATCTATCACATCGCCGGTCAGAACTATTACCCGGGCCAGTATGAATTCCAGTGCCTGCACGGCATGGGTGAACCGCTGTACGAACAAGTTGTAGGGAAAGTTTCCGAAGGCAAGCTGAACCGTCCGTGCCGCGTGTACGCTCCAGTCGGCACCCACGAAACACTGTTGGCCTACCTGGTTCGTCGCCTGCTGGAAAACGGCGCCAACACCTCGTTCGTCAACCGCATCGCCGACCAGTCCATTTCGATTCAGGAACTGGTGGCGGACCCGGTCGCCAGCATCGAGCAGATGGCGTCCCTGGAAGGTGGCTTCGGCCTGCCGCACCCGCGCATTCCTTTGCCGCGCGACCTGTACGGCAGCGAACGCGCCAACTCCAGCGGCATCGACATGGCCAATGAACATCGCCTGGCGTCGCTGTCCTGTGCGTTGCTGGCCACTGCCCATAACGACTGGAAAGCCGTGCCGATGCTTGGTTGCGCCGCCAGTGAAGAAACGCCGGCGCCGGTTTTGAACCCGTCCGATCATCGCGACGTGGTCGGCCACGTGCAGGAAGCCACGGTCGCTGACGTCGACAATGCCATCCAGTGCGCCCTCAACGCCGCGCCGATCTGGCAGGCCACGCCACCGGCCGAACGCGCCGCGATCCTCGAGCGCGCCGCCGACCTGATGGAGGGCGAGATCCAGCCGCTGATGGGCCTGCTGGCCCGCGAAGCCGGCAAGACCTTCGCCAACGCCATCGCCGAAGTGCGTGAAGCCGTGGACTTCCTGCGTTACTACGCGGTGCAGGCGCGCAACGATTTCACCAACGATGCCCACCGCCCGTTGGGCCCGGTGGTCTGCATCAGTCCGTGGAACTTCCCCCTGGCGATTTTCAGCGGCCAGGTGGCGGCAGCATTGGCCGCCGGTAACCCGGTACTGGCCAAGCCCGCCGAGCAAACCCCGTTGGTGGCCGCACAAGCCGTGCGTCTGATGCTCGAAGCCGGCATCCCCGAAGGCGTCCTGCAACTGCTGCCGGGCCGCGGCGAAACCGTCGGCGCCCGCCTGGTGGGTGACGAGCGCGTCAAAGGCGTGATGTTCACCGGTTCCACCGAAGTCGCTCGCCTGCTGCAACGCAACATCGCCGGTCGCCTGGACAACCAGGGCCGGCCGATTCCACTGATCGCCGAAACCGGCGGCCAGAACGCAATGATCGTCGACTCCTCGGCCCTGACCGAACAAGTGGTCCTCGACGTGGTGTCCTCGGCCTTCGACAGCGCCGGTCAACGTTGCTCGGCCCTGCGGGTGCTGTGCTTGCAGGAAGATTCCGCCGACCGTGTCATCGAAATGCTCAAGGGCGCCATGGCTGAATCGCGCCTCGGCAACCCGGAGCGCCTGTCCGTGGACATCGGCCCGGTGATCGACGCCGAAGCCAAGGCCGGCATCGAGAAACACATCCAGGCCATGCGCGACAAAGGCCGCACCGTCTACCAGATGGCAATCGCCGACAGTGGCGAGTGCAAGCGCGGCACCTTTGTGATGCCGACCCTGATCGAGCTGGAAAGCTTCGACGAACTGCAGCGCGAGATCTTCGGTCCGGTGCTGCACGTGGTGCGCTACAAGCGCAAGGAGCTGGATCAGCTGATCAACCAGATCAACGCTTCCGGCTATGGCTTGACCCTGGGCGTGCACACCCGCATCGACGAGACCATCGCCAAGGTGATCGACAACGTCCATGCCGGTAACGTCTACGTGAACCGCAACATTGTCGGTGCCGTGGTCGGTGTGCAGCCGTTCGGCGGCGAAGGCCTGTCGGGCACCGGTCCCAAGGCTGGCGGTCCGCTGTACCTGTACCGCCTGCTGTCGACCCGTCCTACCGACGCGATTCAGCAGTCTTTCGTCCGCGGCGACGCCCTCAGCGCGCCAGACCTGCGCTTGCGCGATGCCATGAGCAAACCGCTGACCGCCCTGCAAGCCTGGGCCGACAGCCAGAAGCTCGCCGAACTGAGCGCCCTGTGCGTGCAGTTCGCGGCCCAGTCGCAAAGCGGTATCACCCGCCAACTGACCGGCCCGACCGGCGAACGCAACAGCTACGCGATCCTGCCGCGCGAGCATGTGCTGTGCCTGGCCGATGTGGAAGGCGATCTGCTGACGCAACTGGCGGCTGTATTAGCCGTCGGCGGCTCGGCCGTGTGGCCGGAAACTGACACGAGCAAGGCCTTGTTCGCACGCTTGCCGCAGGATATTCAGGCGCGCATCCAGCGGGTTTCCGACTGGGCCAAGGACGAGATAGTGTTCGACGCGGTCCTGCACCACGGCGACTCGGACCAACTGCGCAGCGTTTGCCAGCAAGTGGCCAAGCGTGCCGGCGCCATCGTCGGGGTCCACGGCTTGTCCCAGGGCGAAACCGGCGTCGCGCTGGAACGCCTGGTCATCGAGCGGGCGTTGAGCGTCAACACCGCGGCGGCGGGCGGTAATGCCAGCCTGATGACGATCGGTTAAACCACTGCAAGCCAGGCACTCGCAATGGGTGCCTGGGTAACCGCAATCCCTGTGGGAGCGAGCCTGCTCGCGATGGCGGTGGTTCAGTCAGAAATGATGTCGACTGACACACCGCCATCGCGAGCAGGCTCGCTCCCACAATTGATCAAGGCCTGATCAGATCCCTGCGTTCTGGCCTTCCATCACCCAAATCAATCATCCTGTTCAACCTCTATTACCGCACCTAGACTCGGCCCATTCCAAACAAGGTAGGCCGCCATGTCCGAGACGCTGCTCAGTTCCCGTAATCTGGCTTTCGAGCTGTATGAAGTCCTTGATGCCGAAGGCCTGACCCAGCGCGAGCGGTTCGCCGAGCACAATCGCGAAACCTTCGACGCCGCCCTGGGGACTGCCCGCAGCATCGCCGAGAAATATTTCGCGCCGCACAACCGCAAGAACGATGAGAACGAACCGCGCTACGAGAACGGCCAGGCCATCCTGATTCCCGAGGTGAAGCCGGCGGTGGATGCCTTCCTTGAGGCGGGTTTCCTCAACGCCGCGCGCAGCTTCGACGCCGGCGGCATGCAACTGCCGACGTTGCTGTCACAGGCCTGCTTCGCGCATTTCCAATCGGCCAACGCCGCCTCCACCTCATATCCGTTCCTGACCATGGGCGCGGCGAACCTGATCGAGAGCTTTGGCAGCGAGGAGCAGAAACAACGCTTCCTGCAACCGATGATCGACGGGCGCTTCTTCGGCACCATGGCCCTGACCGAGCCCCACGCAGGCTCTTCGCTGTCGGATATTCGTACACGGGCAGAGCCAGCAGCCGACGGCAGTTATCGACTCAAAGGCAACAAGATCTTCATTTCCGGAGGCGATCATCCGCTGTCGGAAAACATCGTGCACATGGTCCTGGCGAAACTGCCGGACGCGCCGCCAGGCGTGAAGGGCATCTCCCTGTTCATCGTGCCCAAGTTCCTGGTCAACGACGACGGCAGCCTTGGCCCGCGCAACGATGTGCTGCTGGCCGGGTTGTTCCACAAGATGGGCTGGCGCGGCACCACCTCCACGGCGCTGAACTTCGGTGACAACGGCGAATGCGTCGGCTACCTCGTGGGAAAACCGCACCACGGCCTGAGCTACATGTTCCAGATGATGAACGAGGCGCGGATCGGCGTCGGCATGGGCGCGGTGATGCTCGGTTACGCCGGCTACCTGTATTCCCTTGAGTACGCCCGCGAACGCCCCCAGGGCCGGGTGCCCGACAGCAAGGACCCGACCACCACGCCCGTGGCAATCATCCAGCACGCCGACGTGCGGCGCATGCTGCTGACCCAGAAGGCCTACGTCGAAGGGTCGTTCGACCTGGGCCTGTACGCGGCGCGCCTGTTCGACGACACCACCACCCTGGAGAACGAAGCCGAGCGCCGGCACGCCCACGAGTTGCTGGACCTGCTGACACCCATCGTCAAATCCTGGCCGTCGGAGTTCTGCCTGAAAGCCAACGAACTGGCGATCCAGATCCTCGGCGGCCACGGCTACACCCGCGAATACCCGGTGGAGCAGTATTACCGCGACAACCGCCTGAACCCGATTCACGAAGGCACCCACGGCATCCAGTCCCTGGACCTGCTGGGGCGCAAACTGGCGCAAAACGGCGGCGCCGGGCTCAAGCAACTGATCCGCTTGGTGGCCGACACCACTGAACGCGCCCAGGCACACGACTCACTGACGCCGTTGCGCCAGCCATTGGAAGCCCTCGTGGCGCGCCTGCAAACCGTCACCCTCGGCCTGTTGACCGACCTGGCCCAGGGCAAGGTGAACAGCAGCCTTGCCAACTCGGCGCTGTACCTCAAGGTGTTTGGTCATATGGTGATTGGCTGGCGCTGGCTGGAACAGGCGATTCGTGCCGAGGAAGGCCTTGCCAGGGGGGAAGCTGCCGATAGCGACTTCTATAAAGGCAAGTTGCAGGCGGCGCGGTACTTCCTCACTTGGGAAGTGCCGGGGTGTCACCATGAGCTGGCGTTGCTGGAGGCGCGGGATGATACGTGCCTGGCGATGCGGGATGAGTGGTTCTGAGCCGGGAATGGCCTATCTCTTCCGGCTGTACGCAGCCCCCCTGTGGGAGCGGGCTTGCTCGCGAAGGCGGGCTAACAGCCGACCTGACTTTTCTGGTTGCACCCCCGTCAGCTCTGTGGCGCTGAGTTCTGGAAGCTGAGCGGTGGGCAACCTGTGGGAGCAAAGCTTGCTCGCGAGGCGGCCTAAGAGCCGACCTATCTCTCCCGGCTGTACCCGATCCAACTGTGGGAGCGAGCCTGCTCGCGATAGCGGTCTGACAGACGACCTACCTCTGTGGGAATGATCAGACAACCGATCGGATTTTTCCGACAATCTCTGGCGGTTGCCGGGTGGGAAGGGTTGTCGCTAACCTTTTTCCGTCGCTGCAACCCAGCGACCGGGCTTGGAAACCCGATCAGTAAACGGCGTAACCGAAACCGATATGGAGCGCCAACATGTCTGAACAGATATCT
>NZ_JAGGOF010000078.1 GCF_018614775.1 Pseudomonas fluorescens | reverse complement strand
GCTCCCACAGGGGGAACGCGTTCGCTTCAGAAAACAGGTCGGCTATAAGGCCGCCTCGGCGCGGGTTTTGATCTTGGGCACACCGAGCCTGGGCGAGGTGCCGAGTGGTGGGGCACACGCCACCCGCGACACCCACGCTAGAAACGTTCCGCGCATAGACGCGCACCCCGCAGCATTCCTACACTGCATCCCATCCAGCAACCGGGAGCAGCGGATGAACCGCAACGAATTGCGCAAGGCCGACATCAACCTCATGGTGGTGTTCGAAACACTGATGCTCGAGCGCAACGTGACCCGGGCCGCGGAAAAACTGTTCCTGGGCCAACCCACCATCAGCTCGGCCCTCAACCGCTTACGCAAAATGTTCAACGACCCGCTGTTCATTCGCGTCGGCCACCGCATGGAGCCGACCGCCCGGGCCGAGGAAATCATCCGGCATCTGTCTCCAGCGCTGGATTCACTGTCGGTGGCCCTGAGCCTGACGCACGATTTCGACCCCGCCAGCAGCACCATGACGTTTCGCATCGGCCTGTCGGACGACGTCGAGTTCGGCTTGTTGCCGCCCCTGCTGAGCAGCCTGCGTCAGGAAGCGCCGCAAATCGTGTTTGTGGTCCAGCACGTCGATTACTGGCGCATTCCCGATCTGCTCGCGTCCGGCGATATCACCGTGGGCATCAGCCAGACCCGCGGGCTGCCGGCCAATGCCAAGCGCAAACTGTTGCGACACATTCAACCCAGCATCTTGCGCGCCGACGCGTCGGACACACCGCTGACCCTCGACGAATACTGCGCGCGCCCGCATGTGCTGGTCTCCCATACCGCCAACGTGGCCGGTTTTGCTGACGAATGGCTGGCCGAGATCGGTCGCACGCGCCAAGTGGTGCTGTCGGTGCCGCAGTACAGCGCGTTGCCGGCGTTGCTGGCCGGTACGGATCTGATCGCCAGCCTGCCGGACTACACCGCCGCCGCCATGGCCGCGTCGGGTCAGCTATTCTGTGAACCCTTTCCCTTCAAGACGCCCACCCTGGACCTGTCCATGGTCTGGCTGAGCCATGTCGACAGTGACCCGGCCGAACGCTGGTTGCGCTCCCGGTTGGAGGCATTCATGGGCGAACGGGGCGAAACAAAACCTGCCCCAAAGTAAAAAGTCGCGGTATGGTTGCGACGGTTTCAACCACCTCGTCCTATTCGAATTGGAGTCGACACATGCCTCACCTGCACATGGAGTACACCGCCAACCTGCCCGAGCTGAAGGCCGATGTCGCCCTGCTGCGCCTCAATAATGCGTTGGTGGCGTCCGGTCAGTTCGCGGCCGAGTTGGACATCAAGAGCCGAGCCTTGAAAGTGGAGACGTTTCGGGTCGGCACCAGTCTGGGTGAGCGCGCGTTCGTGCATGTGAAGCTGGCGTTGTTGAGCGGCCGCTCGCCGGAAATCAAAAAGCAGCTGGCCGACAGCTTGCTGGTGGTGATCCAGGAACTGGGTCCATGGCCGGAGGGTGTTTCCGTGCAGCTATGCGTGGAAATCCTCGACATCGATCGCGGCCCCTATGCCAAGGCGTTGATCGATCACTGACCGCCAGGCGTTTCAACCGGCGCAGGCCTTGATGATCTGTTCGCGCAGCCAGGCATTGGCGCTGTCCTGATCGGCCGCCTGGCTCCACTGCATGTTCAAGGTAAACCCCGGCAGGCCGTCGGGCACCTCGTGGTGGTTGAAGATTGCCTCGTTCGCCAGCAGTTTCTGGATGCGCCGAGGCAGTGTCAGGATAAAGTCTGTGCCGGTGATCATCTTCAGCGCGGCACTGTAGCTGTTGGCCCGGGCGGCAATCTGCCGTTGATGCGCTTGCTGCGACAGCCAGCCGTCCACCATGTTGGTGGATGACGTCCAGGGCGTCGGAAAAACGTGTCGGCGCTGTACGAACGACTGCAGGCTCAATTGCGGCTCCAAGGGGGTCGCCCGCTTGTCCACGACACACACCAGGTCCTCTTCCAGCAACTGCCGGGATTTGAAATCGGCATGATTGCTGTGGAAGTTCGGGCCGAAGCAGATCACCAGGTCCAGGCTCCCATCACGCAGCTCCTCTGCGGGAATGTCAGCCTCAAGCTTGTGCACGTTGACCACCACAGGCAGGTCGGCGTAATCGAAGCCTTGCAGCAGTTGGGGCAGGATCAGGTGTTCGAAGTATTCCGGTGCACAGATATTGAAGGTGACCGCTTGCCGGGTCGGATCAAACGTCGGCGTACCGGCGTGGCACAGGTTGATGCTTTGCAAAATGGCGCGCACATGGTCGTACATGCCCTCGGCCTTGTAGGTCGGACGCATGCCGGTGCGGGTGTTGATAAACAGTTCGTCTTCGAAGCAGGTGCGCAGTTTTTTCAGGCAGTAACTGACGGTGGACTGGCTGACACAGAGTGCCTCGGACACACCGGTGACGCTGCTCTGCTCGTACACGGCGCTAAACACCATGAGGTCCTGCATATCGAGCTTTCTGAGGGAGTTACTGTTCAGCATCCTTTCTGTCTCTCGCTGTGCTCCTTGCGCGGATCGTGCGCAAACCAGGCTGATGATCGTAACGGAACGATGGTCCCAGGAAAATGCCAGGCAGGCTGTTTCACGGTCGTGAGCGGGACACATAATGTAGTGAACACGACACGTCGATCAACGCCGGCGGGGCTGCCCCGTCCATTTCGCCAGAGCTGACGTAGGACGTATTCCTCGCGGCCGCCAGCCATGCCCTCGGCGGCTCTCTACTTAAACAATAATTTAATAGCAACTTTTTCACGAAAAATTGATGGTGCCTTACCTAAAGTTTGTGCTGCCGTAGGGAATGAATTTTTCACATTTGCCTACCGTATTTTTTCAAAGAGCAACTTTCAGGAATCCGTCAATCATCATGCCGACTATTAAAGCCGTGCGCCCCGAGTGGGTGACACTGGTTGCCAGTGCCTTTTTGTTAGTGGGTTTCAACCTCGTGCTCTGGCAACATTTGTTGGCGATCACCACGTCGGATGCTCGCGGCCTGCTGATGTGCGCGGCGTTCGGCGTGATGATTTTCTGCGCATTCAACCTGGTGTTGACGCTCGTGGCGTTCCGGCCGGTGCTCAAGCCCGTGCTGATGCTGCTGTTTCTGATCAGTGCCGGCGTGGCCTACTTCATGGCCCAGTACGGCGTACTGATCGACGCCGGCATGCTGCGCAACTTTGCTGAAACCAACGTCACGGAAGTCCGTGACCTGCTGTCGCTGAAGTTGTTTGGCTACATCGGATTACTGGGCGTGTTGCCGTCCTGGTTATTGTTCAAGACCCCCATCAACTATCGTCGCTGGCCCAAAGAGCTGTTAAGCAAGTTGCTGGTCGGCGTGGCGTCGGCCGCCGTCATCGGCGTGGTCGCTCTGGCCAATTACCAAGGCTTGTCTTCGTTGTTTCGCAACCACCACGAGTTGCGCCTGATGGTCGTGCCCAGCAACTACATCGGGGCGTCCGTTGGTTACTTGCGCGAGCAGGTTGCGTCGGCCAAGCAGCCGTTCGTTGCCTTGGGCGAGGACGCCAGTCGCAATCCGGCCTGGCAAACCCACGGGCGTAAATCCCTGACCGTGCTGGTAGTCGGGGAGAGCGCCCGTGCCGAGAACTTCGGCATCCTCGGCTATAACCGCGACACCACGCCGAAGCTGAGTAAAGAAGCTGGCCTGATTGCGTTTACCGATGTGCATTCCTGTGGGACCGAAACGGCCGTGTCCGTGCCGTGCATGTTCTCCAACATGGGGCGCAAGAACTATGACGCCAGCAAGGCCAAGAATGAAGAGGGCTTGTTGGACGTGCTCAAACGCGCCGGGCTGGAGGTGATCTGGCGGGACAACCAGTCCGGCTGCAAGGGCACCTGCGACCGGGTTACCTTGCAGGATGTCAGCAACCTCAAGGATCCGGTCCTGTGCGCCAACAGCGAGTGCCGCGACGAAATCCTGCTCCAGGGGCTGCAACACTTCATCGACACGCTCGACAAGGACACGGTGCTGGTGTTGCACCAGATGGGCAGCCACGGGCCGGAATACTTCAAGCGCTATCCCAAGGAGTACGAGCATTTCACCCCGGTGTGCGAAAGCAACGCATTGAACAATTGCAGCCGCGAGAGCATCGTCAACGGCTATGACAACACGCTGGTGTACACCGACCATGTGTTGTCGACACTGATCGACCTGCTGCGGGCCAATCAGGACAAAGTCGATACGGCCATGCTTTACCTCTCGGACCATGGTGAGTCCCTGGGCGAATACAACCTGTTCCTCCATGGCACGCCTTACATGCTCGCCCCGGAACAACAGAAACACGTGGCGATGTTGGCCTGGTTTTCCGACAGCTATCAAAAGTCTTTCGCGGTTGACACCCATTGCCTGCAACTGAGTCGGGAAAAACCCCTGAGCCAGGACAACCTGTTTCACTCGATGCTCGGCCTGCTGGAGGTCAACAGCAAGGTCTACAACCCGGATCTGGATATGTTCGCCAGCTGTCGTGGTGCGGTCATCGACGGGGTGTTGGCCCGGGAGTGAGCCCTACACCTTTTTTTCACGCAGTGTCGTTTAGTCTGTCTGTCATCCACTTACCCAAGAGCCGTTCGTATGTCCGGGCTGACCCCATCCACCGTCGAGCTTGAGTTCGCCAGGCAGCATGGCCAGGAACATGCGCAAGTCTGCTGCCAACCGGCGCCTCGCCGGCTGCGCCTGGCCTTCTGGCGCGATGAGCAAATGGTGCGCAACGCCCTGAAAGTGGCCGGCGAGCCGGGGCTGGTGCTGGATGTGGCGTGTGGTGCGGGACGCTACTGGCCCGTGCTGGCCGAGCATGCCAACCGGGTGATCCTGGCGGCGGACCCGTCGCCGGACATGCTTGATCATGCGCTCACACACCATGGCGGTGCGTTGCTCAAGCGGGTCAAGACCTTCCCCAGCTCGGCGTTTACCATCGGCTTGTCGGAAAACGCGGTGGACTGCATTTGCTGCCTGCAGTTGTTTCGGCACGTGAGCGCCAGCGAGCATCGCCTGGCGCTGTTGCGCGAGTTTCACCGGGTCAGTCGCGACACGGTGATCGTGTCGGTGCACATCGAGGGGCGTCTCAAGATGGGGCATCCGCCGCAACGCTGCCTGGCCGACAAGGCTGACCTCGAAGCCGAATTCCGCCAGAGCGGTTTCAGCGTACTGTGGCATCAGGATTTCCTGCCTGGTTTTGCGCTGGCCCGTGTTTATGTATTGCGTAAGACCAGCTAAGTCCTGATGTAGGACTATTCTTGCGTCTGCGCGGGCAATTTCTCTCAGACACCGGCTCTACGGATGCTCGCAATCGCCGGCGGCGATATATACTGCGCGCCATTCTTCAAGGGAGAGCCGTGTGGCCATCGATATACACTGGATTCGCGACAACGATAGCCTCGGTCAGTTTTGCGCCGAATGGCAGCAGTTGCCATTCGTCGCCCTCGACACCGAATTCATGCGGGTCGACACCTTTTATCCGATTGCCGGCTTGTTGCAGATTGGCGATGGCAAGTGTGCCTACCTGATCGACCCCTTGACCATCGACAACTGGCAGCCCCTGGCTGCACTGCTGGAGAACCCTGCCGTGCTCAAGGTGCTGCACGCTTGCAGTGAAGACCTTGAAGTGTTGCTGCGTTTAACCCGCAGCTTGCCGGCGCCGCTGTTCGATACACAATTGGCCGCCGCTTACCTGAACCTGGGTTTTTCCATGGGGTACTCGCGGTTGGTGCAAGACGTGCTGGGTATCGATCTGCCCAAGGGCGAGACCCGTTCCGACTGGTTGCAGCGGCCGTTGTCCGAAACGCAGATCAGCTACGCGGCCGAAGATGCGGTGCACCTGGCGGAAGTTTTCGTACAGCTGCGTCCGAAGCTTTCCGATGAAAAATACGCTTGGGTCCTGGAGGATGGCGCCGAATTGGTGGCCAACCTACGCCGTGAAGTCGACCCGCGTGAGGTGTACCGCGAGGCGAAGCTGGCCTGGAAACTCTCCCGTGCCCAACTGGCCGTGCTGCGCGAACTGTGTGCATGGCGCGAGCATGAAGCGCGGGCCCGTGACCTGCCGCGCAACCGGATCATTCGTGAGCACTCGCTATGGCCCCTGGCCCGCACGCAGCCGGATAACCTCGGTGCGCTGGCGAAAATCGAAGACATGCACCCGCGTACCGTGCGCCAGGACGGTCAGTTTCTGCTGGACCTGATTCAGCGCGCCGCCAGCCTACCGCCCGAGCAATGGCCGCCGGCCGTGGCCGAGCCGCTGCCGATCGAGGCCTCGGCCCTGGTCAAGCGTCTGCGGGCGGTGGGGCAGGCTGAAGCCGAACGCCTGGAGATTGCCCCGGAGCTGATGCTGCGCAAGAAAACCCTCGAAGCGCTGATCAAGAGCGGCTTCCCCGAGGGCCCTTACCAATTGCCCGATTCGCTGCGTGGCTGGCGCCGCGAATTGATGGGCCAGGTGCTGCTCGACAGCCTGGCCACTGCCGGAGAACAGCCTTGAAACGCATTTGCTCCATCTACCGAAGCTCGAAGAAAAACGAAATGTACCTGTATGTGCTCAAGAGCGATGCATTGGCGCGGGTCCCGGAGCCGCTGCTGGCGGCTTTTGGCAAGGCCATCCATGCCTTTGACCTGGTCCTGAGCCCTGAGCGACAGCTGTCCCGGGAAGACATCAACCAGGTGCTTGAGAACCTCGACACCCAGGGCTATCACCTGCAGATGCCGCCCGCTGAAGACGAGTACATCGAGCATTTGCCCGAAGAGTTGCTGCGACGCAACGATCCGGTCTGACAGGTAACCCGAGGCCCCGTCCTGAGGCCTCTTGAAACACTGGATTGGCTTTGTTGAGGATGACCGCGTGGGTGGGGAGCGACACTCCGTCAGCGGTCGTCTGCACTGTTTTTGAAAGGTTTGATTCATGCGCGTTCTGATTGCCGAACACGATCATGCGGTGTACGCCCAGCTACTGCGTCAGGCTGCACCCGATCTTGAAGTCCTGACCAGCGGCGACTCCGCCGAGCTGTCTCGGCTGGCCGCCGATTGTCCGGTCTGGCTCGGCCAGCCCGATCTGCTCGCTACCCTGTTGCGTCAAGGCCACCAGCCGCGGTGGCTGCAATCGACCTGGGCGGGCATCACGCCGCTGCTCGCCGAAGGGTTGAGCCGCGACTACCGCCTGACCCGGGCCGTGGGCATCTTTGGCCAGGTGATGGCCGAGTACGTGCTCACCTACATGCTCGGTCATGAACGCGAGGTGTTGGCGCGACTGGTCAGCCAGGTGGAGCGCAAGTGGGACAATCGCCAGGGGCAGGGGCAGGGGCTGGCGGGTCGCAAGGTGTTGATCGTTGGCACCGGCGATATCGGCCAGCGTGTGGCGCAGTTCCTGCTGCCGTTTGGCGTGCAGCTGTATGGCATCGCCAGTGACGCCCGCGAGTTGGCACCGTTCGTCGAAGTCGGCGCGCTGAAGGATTTGCCGCGGCTGGTGGGTGAGGCGGACTACGTCATCAACCTGTTGCCCAACACGCCGGATACCCATGATGTGTACGACGCGGCGTTGTTCAAGCAATTCAAGCCGAGCGGGCTGTTCATCAACGTCGGCCGTGGCGTCGCCGTGGTGGATGCGGACCTGGTGCAAGCCTTGAAAGAAGGGCACCTGGCCGGCGCGGTGATCGACGTCTGCCGCCAGGAACCGCTGCCGCAGCGCCACCCGTTCTGGACGGCCTGGGGCTTGCTGCTGACCGGCCACAGCTCAGCCCCGACCTCGCCGTCGATGATGGTGCAGCTGTTCCTGGAAAACCTGCTGGCTTATCAAGCTGGCGAAGCGTTGCGTGGGGAAGTGGATTTCACCCGCGGCTACTGAACGCCACCCATCCAACTGTGGGAGCGAGCCTGCTCGCGATGGCGTCGGTACATTCAATAACCGTGCAAGCTGACCCACCGCTATCGCGAGCAGGCTCGCTCCCACACTTGGGCTCGTGGTGGACGCAAACTCATCCTTCACCGAAGCCTCCTGTGGGAGCGAGCCTGAACTGGTCAAGTA
>NZ_JAGGOF010000077.1 GCF_018614775.1 Pseudomonas fluorescens | reverse complement strand
TTGCTCGCGAATGCGGTCTGACAGTCAAAATGACTATCGACTGACTCTACGCCATCGCGAGCAAGCTCGCTCCCACAGGTATGTTCAGTGTATAGATGCTTTATTCGTGATGCGGTACGCCCAGGAAGGTCAGTGAGGTGAACACACCACGGGTCGCCACCTCCTTGTCGTCCTTGAGCGGTATTTCCATTTGTGCGGCGATGACGTTCAACCCTTCATTGCGCACCAGCACCTGGGCCCGGCCCTCGGCGTCGGTTTCAGTGGATACGGTGTTCGGCGCGCTGCGGTAATCGCCCACCAGCTTTACCCCGGCGGCGGGCTTCCCATCCAGCAACACCCTTACCGGCAACGACTTGCCCGGGCCTACCGTCAGCGGATCGACTTGCGGCAGGATCAGGAACTTGATCGGCTCCAGCTTCGGCAGCTCCGCCCCCGGCTCATAGATCGCCAGGCTGTATTTGAAGGTGTGGGTCGATTCGACAGCCCCGGGTACCTTGCTGCGGCCTTCGTTGATCCATTTATTGTCGGCAGTCTGGGACCACATGCCGTTGTCCAGCGCCACCGCCAGCACGGCGGGTGGTTTGAGCGGTTGCAGGCGGGCGTGGTCCGGCAGACGCTCAACGGTGACGGGGATCATTTTCCCGCCCAGGTCATAAGCCCAGGCGCCGCTGATTTTCTGCGCCTTGAACGCGTTGTCCTCGGCACCGTGCCCGTATATCACTTCGATGTTGCCGCGCCGTTGTTCGGTCCACAGGCCGTGGGCCGAGGCTTGTGTCGCAAGGAAGAGGCCGAGAAGGGCGAGTGTCTTCGGGTATTTCATGCAGGTTTTCCTTTTACAGATCAAGGGTGAGACTGACGGTGAAATTGCGTGGCTCGCCGGGGTTGACCCAGTAGTTGCTGTAGGCGCGCTCGTAGTACTTTTCATCGAAGACGTTGTTGAGGTTCAGGCCGACGGTGACGGTATCACTGGCCTTGTAATGAGCCAGCAGGTCCACGGTGTGGTAGGCCGGCAATTCGAAATCGGCGCCGGCCTCGCCTGAGCGATCGCCGACGTAAGTGAACGCGGCGCCGACATCCGAGCCCCGCAGGCGGCCATCCTGGAACTCATACACGCCCAGCAGGCTGCCGCTGCGCTTGGCGACACCGAGGATTCGGCTGCCCGTTGGAATGGTTTTGTCACCTTGGGTCACCTCGGCGTCGATGTAGGCAAAGGCGCCGATCACCCGTATGGCGTCGGTGAGCTGTCCGGTGACTTGCAGATCGATCCCCTGGCTGCGGGCCTTGCCCATGGCGCGGCTGGTGTCCGTGCCCGGGTCGAGCGCCAGGACGTTTTCCTTCTCGGTATGAAACACCGCCACGGTGGTGCTCAGGCGGTCATCGAACAGCTCGCTCTTGACCCCCGCTTCATAGCCGACGCCTTCTTCCGGATCGAAGGATTTTCCGCCGGCATCCAGGCCATTGTTGGGCTTGAACGAGGTGGACGCATTGGCGAACAGCCCGACTTCAGGTGTCAGCTGATACAACAGGCCGGCCCGCTGCGTCAGGGCATCATGGCGCTGGCGGCGGGTGGCGTTGCGGGTGTAGTCGTCGATGCCTTGCTCGAAATGCTCGTAGCGCACGCCGAGCATGCAACGCAGCTTGTCGGTAAATACGATCTGGTCCTGAAGGTTCAGCGCGCGGCTTTGCACATGCTCGAAGAAGTCCGTTCCCGTGCGCAGGCCGTCGGGCTTTGGCTGGCCGTAGATCGGGTTGTAGATGTCGATGGGATAAGCACCGCCGTTGATAGTGGTGACGCGCTCGTTCTTGCGGTAATCCTCGTATTCGCTGCCGATCAGCAATTCGTGCTGCCACGGGCCGAGGTCGAACAGGCCCCGCAGTTCCAGCTGAGTGATGCTGTCATGCCAATCGTTGTCGCGCTCGCGGTAGCGACGGTTGACGGTGTGGCCGTCGGCATTCAGCGGGCGCGCTTCGGAGGCGAAGCCCCAGAGTTCGCCTTGTTTGTAATGACTGGCGAGGCGTAACTGCCAGGTGTCGTTGAGCTGATGCTCAAGGGCGGCCTGGAGCATATTGTTGTGGTTGTCGATGTTGCCGTCGTTGGGTTCGCCCAAAAAAGTGGAGCGGGAGACACCACTCCAGCGATTGTTCGGGGCGACGATGCCGCGGTCGAACGTCGAGTTGTGGCGCACGATTTCGCTTTCCACCAGCAGACGGGTGTCGGGGCTCAGTTGCCAGCTGAGGGAGGGCGCGACGAACACCCGCTGGCTGTCGACGTGGTCGCGGAAGCTGTGATTGTCCTCGACCGCCAGGTTGACCCGCGATAACAGGTTGCCTTCGGCATCCAGCGGCGTATTGACGTCCAACGCGGTGCGGTAGCGATCCCAGCTGCCGGCGCTGGCTTGCAGGGTGGTGAAGGCGTCGGGCTGGGGTTTCTTGGTGACGATATTCACCGTGCCGCCGGGATCGCCTCGGCCATACAGGCTCGCCGCCGGGCCTTTCAGCACTTCGATGCGTTCGATATTGGCCGCGTCCGGCGTGCTCGGGTAGCCGCGGTTGGCGCTGAAGCCGTCCTTGTAGAACTCCGACGTGGTGAAGCCGCGGACGCTGTATTCGTAGAGCGTCAGCCCACCGAAGTTGTTTTGCTTCGACACGCCGCCGGCATATTCCAGTGCCCGTTCGACGCTGGTGCTGCCCAGGTCCTTGAGCACGCTGGCAGGAATCACGCTGATCGATTGGGGAATGTCGCCCAGGGCGGTGTCGGTTTTGGTCGCACTGGCGGAGCGCGTTGCACGATAGCCTTTCACGGGGCCGGTCGGGGATTCGTAATCGGCTGTGACGCTGATGGCGTCAAGCTCCAAGGGCTGGGTTTCTTCGGCGAAGGCCGGATCGGCCAATAGGCCCAGGGCCAGGCTGGCGAGGGAAATCCGTTTTAAAGATGACATGTTATGTTGTTCCAATTTCCTTAATTGAAACAATATAACACTACTAATGAGAATTTATGCTATCTATGATTTCGCTCAGCGTGCATGCATCGCTGTGGCGAGGGAACAAGTCCTCTCGCCACGGTGGGATCCGAGCGGGTTACTGCTCTTCCTTGACCGCCACCGGCGCAGGCGGGGGGCGCAGGCCGATTTCGGCGGTGAGCTTGAGCTCCTTGCCGTTGCGCATCACCTGGATGGTGACCTTGTCGGTGGGCTTGATCCGCGCGACCTGGTTCATCGAGCGACGGCCATCGCCGGCCGGTTCGCCGTCGATGCTGAGGATCACGTCGCCCAGTTGCAGGCCGGCTTTTTGCGCCGGGCCGTCGCGGAAAATCCCTGCCACCACGATGCCAGGCCGTCCGGACAAGCCAAAGGACTCCGCCAGTTCCTGGGTCAGCGGTTGCACTTCAATACCCAGCCAGCCACGGATCACCTGGCCGTGTTCAATGATGGACTTCATCACTTCCATCGCCAGCTTCACCGGGATGGCGAAGCCGATGCCCTGGCTGCCGCCGGACTTGGAGAAGATCGCCGTGTTGATCCCGGTGAGGTTGCCGTTGGCGTCCACCAGCGCGCCGCCGGAGTTGCCCGGGTTGATCGCGGCGTCGGTCTGGATGAAATCTTCGTAGTTGTTCAGGCCCAGCTGGTTACGCCCGGTGGCGCTGATGATGCCCATGGTCACGGTCTGGCCGACGCCGAACGGGTTGCCGATGGCCAGGGCAACGTCGCCGATGCGGATGCTGTCGGAGCGGCCGATGGTGATGGCCGGCAGGTTCTTCAGGTCGATCTTCAGCACCGCCAGATCGGTTTCCGGGTCGCTGCCGATCACCCGTGCGAGGGTTTCACGGCCATCCTTGAGGGCGACCACGATCTGGTCGGCACCGCTGGTGACGTGGTTGTTGGTCAGCAGGTAACCTTCCGGGCTCATGATCACGCCCGAGCCCAGGCTCGATTCCATGCGCTTCTGCTTGGGCGAGTTGTCACCAAAGAAACGCCGGAACTGCGGGTCTTCGAACAGCGGATGGCTGGGCTTGTTGATGACTTTGGTGGTGTACAGGTTGACCACGGCGGGCGCGGCGGTGGTCACGGCGTCGGCATAGGACACCGGCCCCTGCAACGATGTCTTGGGCTGCGGCGCCTGTTGCAGGTTGACATCAAGGCTCGGCAGGCCGACCCATTCCGGGTAGCGCTGGATAATCAACAGAGCGACAAGCACGCCGGCCAACAGCGGCCAGCCGGAAAAACGCAGCGCCTTGAGCATCAATCACGTCCTACAAAGGTTGCAGGCGGTATGAGACCGCCCATAATGTCGCGCATTATACGAGGCCGCGCGCGCCTCCGGACGGGATATTTAGGAGTCTTTTCATGGCCGTAGCCCTGAGCACGCTGGTCGAGGAAGCGGACCGTTACCTGGCAAGCAGCCGGATTGCCGATTACTGCCCCAACGGCCTGCAGGTCGAGGGTTCGCCACAGGTGATGCGCATCGTCAGCGGCGTCACGGCCAGCCAGGCGTTGCTGGATGCTGCCGTAGCGGCAGAGGCCGATCTGGTACTGGTGCACCACGGTTATTTCTGGAAGGGCGAGAACCCGTGCATCACCGGCATGAAGCAGCGTCGCCTGAAAACCTTGCTCAAGCACGACATCAGCCTGTTGGCCTATCACTTGCCCCTGGACGTGCACTCCGAGGTAGGCAACAACGTGCAACTGGCCCGCCAGTTGGATATCACCGTCGAAGGACCGCTGGATCCGGATAACCTCAAGGTTGTCGGCCTGGTGGGGTCCTTGTCGGAGCCGATGACGGCCCGGGATTTCGCCCGCAAGGTCCAGGACGTCATGGGGCGCGAGCCGCTGCTGATCGAGGGCGAGCAAATGATCCGCCGGGTTGGCTGGTGCACCGGCGGAGGCCAGGGCTATATCGATCAGGCGGTGCTGGCCGGGGTTGACCTGTACCTCAGCGGCGAGGCCTCGGAGCAGACCTTCCACAGCGCCCGGGAGAACGGTATCAGTTTCATCGCCGCTGGCCACCATGCGACCGAACGCTATGGCGTCCAGGCGCTGGGCGATTACCTGGCACGGCGGTTTGCCCTGGAACACATCTTCATCGATTGCCCGAATCCGATTTGATGCAAATCCAGATCCCTGTGGGGGCAATCTGTGGGAGCTGCACTGGCCGAACCACCAGGCATATCCATATGCTGTTTCGATCTAGTTGGTGCCCTGATTAGAAGAGGTCGCTGTGCTAGGATTCCCCGCTCGAACACGGCCCGCTGGCCGTTCATAAGATAGTTTTCGTGAGTAGCCATGGTCGACAAACTGACGCACCTGAAACAGTTGGAGGCGGAAAGCATCCACATCATCCGCGAGGTGGCCGCCGAGTTCGATAACCCGGTGATGCTGTACTCCATAGGTAAGGACTCCGCCGTGATGCTCCACCTGGCGCGCAAGGCGTTCTTCCCCGGCAAGCTGCCGTTTCCGGTGATGCATGTCGACACCCGCTGGAAATTCCAGGAAATGTACAAGTTCCGCGACCGCATGGTTGAAGAGCTGGGCCTGGACCTGATCACCCATGTGAACCCCGAAGGCGTGGCGCAGGGCATCAACCCGTTCACCCACGGCAGCGCCAAGCACACCGACATCATGAAGACCCAAGGCCTCAAGCAGGCCCTGGACAAATATGGTTTCGATGCCGCATTCGGCGGTGCCCGCCGCGACGAAGAGAAATCCCGCGCCAAGGAGCGCGTCTACTCGTTCCGCGACAGCAAGCACCGCTGGGATCCGAAGAACCAGCGTCCGGAGCTGTGGAACGTCTACAACGGCAAGGTCAACAAGGGCGAGTCGATCCGGGTGTTCCCGCTGTCGAACTGGACCGAGCTGGACATCTGGCAGTACATCTACCTCGAAGGCATCCCGATCGTGCCGCTGTACTTCGCCGCCGAGCGTGAAGTGATCGAGAAGAACGGCACGCTGATCATGATCGACGACGAGCGCATCCTCGAGCACCTGTCCGACGAGGACAAGGCCCGAATCGTCAAGAAGAAAGTGCGTTTCCGTACCCTTGGCTGCTACCCGTTGACGGGCGCGGTGGAGTCCGAGGCCGAAAGCCTCACGGACATCATTCAGGAAATGCTCCTGACGCGAACTTCCGAGCGCCAGGGCCGGGTCATCGACCACGATGGCGCAGGCTCGATGGAAGATAAAAAACGTCAAGGCTATTTCTAAGGGGCTGTCATGTCGCATCAATCTGATTTGATCAGCGAGGACATCCTCGCCTACCTGGGCCAGCACGAGCGCAAGGAGCTGTTGCGTTTCCTGACCTGCGGTAACGTCGACGACGGCAAGAGCACCCTCATCGGGCGCCTGCTGCACGACTCCAAGATGATCTACGAAGATCACCTGGAAGCCATCACCCGCGATTCGAAGAAAGTCGGCACCACCGGCGACGACATCGACCTGGCGTTGCTGGTCGACGGCCTGCAGGCCGAGCGCGAGCAGGGGATTACCATCGATGTCGCGTACCGCTATTTCTCCACCGCCAAGCGCAAATTCATCATCGCCGACACTCCCGGCCATGAGCAGTACACCCGCAACATGGCCACCGGTGCCTCCACCTGTGACCTGGCGATCATCCTGGTGGATGCCCGTTATGGTGTGCAGACCCAGACCCGTCGCCACAGCTTCATCGCCTCGTTGTTGGGCATCAAGCACATCGTCGTGGCCATCAACAAGATGGACCTCAAGGACTTTGACCAGGGCGTGTTCGAGTCGATCAAGGCCGACTACCTGAAGTTCGCCGAAGGCCTGAAGATGCAGCCTACCAGCATGCACTTCGTGCCGATGTCCGCCCTCAAGGGCGACAACGTGGTGAACAAGTCCGAGCGCTCGCCGTGGTACACCGGCCAGTCGCTGATGGAAATCCTCGAGACCGTGGAAGTGGCGGGTGACCGTAACTTCAGCGACCTGCGCTTCCCGGTGCAGTACGTCAACCGTCCGAACCTGAACTTCCGCGGTTTTGCCGGCACCCTGGCCAGCGGCATCGTGCACAAGGGCGACGAAGTGGTGGTGCTGCCGTCGGGCAAGAGCAGCCGGGTAAAATCCATCGTCACCTTTGAAGGCGAGCTGGAGCAGGCCGGTCCAGGCCAAGCCGTGACGTTGACTATGGAAGATGAGATCGACATCTCCCGTGGCGACCTGCTGGTGCATGCCGACAACGTTCCGCCGGTCACCGACAGCTTCGAAGCGATGCTGGTGTGGATGGCTGAAGAGCCGATGCTGCCGGGCAAGAAATACGACATCAAGCGCGCGACCAGCTACGTGCCGGGCTCGATTGCCAGCATCGTCAACAAAGTCGATGTGAACACCCTCGAAGAGGGCCCTGCCAGCGCGTTGCAGCTCAACGAAATCGGCAAGGTGAAGATTGCCCTGGACGCGCCGATCGCCCTGGACGGCTACGAGAGCAACCGCACCACCGGCGCATTCATCATCATCGATCGCCTGACCAACGGCACCGTTGGCGCCGGCATGATCGTCGCCCAGCCATTGGCTCACGGCAGCAGCACCCACCACGGCAAACTCGCCCATGTGTCGGTGGAAGAGCGCGCCCAGCGCTTCGGCCAGCAGCCAGCCACCGTGCTGTTCAGCGGCCTGTCGGGCGCGGGCAAGAGCACACTGGCCTATGCGGTCGAGCGCAAGCTGTTCGACTCGGGCCGTGCGGTGTTTGTGCTCGATGGCCAGAACCTGCGTCATGACCTGAACAAGGGCCTGCCGCAGGACCGTGCCGGGCGCACCGAGAATTGGCGTCGCGCGGCTCACGTCGCCCGTCAGTTCAACGAAGCCGGCCTGCTGACCCTGGCGGCATTCGTTGCGCCGAGCGCCGAAGGGCGTGAGCAGGCCAAGGACCTGATCGGCAGGGAGCGTCTGCTGACGGTCTACGTTCAGGCCTCGCCGACCGTCTGCGCCCAGCGTGATCCGCAGGGGTTGTACGCCGCCGCTGGCGACAACATCCCGGGCGAGTCCTTCCCGTATGACGTGCCGCTGGATGCCGACCTGGTGATCGACACCCAGTCGCTGACACTGGAGGAGAGCGTCAAGCAGGTGTTGGATCTGCTGCGCAGTCGCGGCGCGATCTAAGAGATGCAGCTTTAAGTTCCAGCTGCAAGCGACAAGTAAAAAGCCCGCCGATGAGTGATCATCGGCGGGCTTTTTTCATTGGCTCTGACCCTGTGGGAGCGGGCTTGCTCGCGAATGCGGTGTATCGGTCAACATCTGTCTTGAGTGTCAGTCCGCATTCGCGAGCAAGCCCGCTCCCACAAGGTGGGGTCAGTGGCGGTCTGGGAATTCCTGATGCATCTGCCCCAGCAACGCATCCTTGTCCTGCCACAGCTGGTTGATCCAGCCTTGGAACTCCAGGCGATACGCACCGTCCTGGTCGTAGTTCCTGCCGATGAACTGCGGCGGGATCTTCAGTTCCTGGAAATGCACCACCACTTCTCCAACGTTGCCGCAGAGCAAATCCCAATACCCCGGACGACCGCCCGGATAGTGAATGGTCACGTTGATGATCGATTCCAGTTGCTCACCCATGGCATCCAGCACGAATGCGATGCCGCCGGCCTTGGGCTTGAGCAGGTAGCGAAACGGGGACTGCTGTTGAGCGTGCTTGCCGTCGGTGAAGCGTGTGCCTTCGACGAAGTTGAAAATGCCCACCGGGTTGTTGCGAAACTTCGCGCAGGTCTTGCGGGTGGTTTCCAGGTCCTTGCCTTTCTTTTCCGGGTGTTTTTCCAGATAGGCCTTGGAGTAGCGCTTCATGAACGGAAAGCCCAGCGCCCACCAGGCCAGGCCGATCACCGGCACCCAGATCAGCTCCTGCTTGAGAAAGAACTTCAATGGGCGGATGCGCCGGTTCAGCACATATTGCAGCACCATGATGTCGACCCAGCTCTGGTGGTTGCTGGTGATCAGGTACGAGTGCTGGTAGTCCAGGCCTTCCAGGCCGCTGAGGTGCCAGCGGGTGCGGCGCAGCAGGTTCATCCAGGCCTTGTTGTTGCTGATCCAGGCTTCGTGGATGTGCCCCATGAGCCAGTTGGTAAAGCGCTGGGCGGCGGGGAAGGGCAACAGCAGCTTGAAAATCGCCACGATGAACAGCGGCGTGCAGCAGACGATGGTGTTGATCGCCAGCAGCAGCGAGGCGATGACGCCCCGCACCGGGGCAGGCAGGAAATCCAGCATTTAAATATCCATAGGTCGGTTGGCGGCTTGGATCGCGGTCAAGGCGATGGTGTAGACGATGTCGTCGACCTGGGCGCCGCGGGGCAAGTCGTTTACGGGTTTGCGCAGGCCTTGCAGCATCGGTCCGAGGCTGACGCAATCGGCGCTGCGCTGGACAGCCTTGTGGGTGGTATTGCCGGTGTTCAGGTCCGGGAAGATGAACACCGTCGCCCGGCCAGCCACCTGGCTGTTGGGCGCCAGTTGCCGCGCCACGGTTTCGTTGGCGGCGGCGTCGTATTGCAGCGGGCCGTCGATCAGCAAACCGTGTTGCGCCTCATGGGCCAGCAAGGTCGCTTCGCGGACTTTCTCCACCTCTTCGCCGCTGGCCGATTCGCCGCTGGAATAGCTGAGCATTGCCACCCGTGGCGTAATGCCGAACGCGGCGGCCGAGTCGGCGCTTTGCAGGGCGATCTCTGCCAGTTCCGCCGCGCTGGGGTGCGGGTTCATCACGCAGTCGCCGTAGACCAGCACTTCTTCGGGGAACAGCATGAAAAACACCGAGGACACCAGGGAGCAACCCGGTGCGGTCTTGATCAATTGCAGGGCCGGGCGGATGGTGTTGGCGGTGGAGTGAATGACGCCTGACACCAGCCCATCCACCTCGTCCAGCGCCAGCATCATGGTGCCGATGACCACGGTGTCTTCCAGCTGTTGCTCGGCCATCGGCGCATTCAGGCTCTTGCTCTTGCGCAGCCGCACCATCGGCTCGACGTAACGCTCGCGGATCGAATCCGGGTCGAGAATCTCCAGCCCCGGCGGCAGTTCGATGCCTTGGGCGCGGGCCACCGCTTCGACGTCGGCCGGCTTGGCCAGCAACACGCAACGGGCGATGCCTCGGGCCTGGCAAATGGCGGCGGCCTGCACCGTCAGCGGTTCGCTGCCTTCCGGCAGGACGATGCGCTTGTTGGCGGCCTGGGCGCGCTGGATCAACTGGTAGCGAAACACCGCCGGCGACAGACGCATTTCCCGTGGCGTGCCACAGCGCTGATGCAGCCATTTGGCGTCCAAGTGGCTGGCGACGAAATCGGTGATGATTTCGGCGCGCTCGCGGTCATCGATCGGGATTTCCTTGTTCAGGCCGTTGAGCAGGTTGGCGGTGTCATAGGAACCGGTGCTCACCGACAACACCGGCAGGCCGGCCTGCAAGGCGCCCCGGCACAAGTCCATGATGCGTGGGTCGGGCAGGGTGTCGCTGGTCAACAGCAGGCCGGCCAGCGGCACGCCGTTGATGGCGGCCAGGCTCACGGCGAGGATGATGTCGTCGCGATCGCCAGGGGTCACCACCAGCACGCCGGGCTTGAGCAGTTCCACGGTGTTGCGCATGGTGCGGGCGCAAATGATGATGTTGCTCATGCGCCGGCTTTCGTAATCGCCGGCATTGAGCACCTGCGCGCCCATCAGGTCGGCCACGTCGCGGGTGCGCGGGGCGTTGAGTTCCGGGCGGAACGGAATGCAGCCCAGCAGGCGGAAGTCACCGCTGCGCAGCAGGGGCGAGTGCTCCTTGAGCCGGGCGGAAAACGCCTCCATGCTTTCGTCGGTGCGCACCTTGTTCAGGATCACACCGAGGACTTTCGGGTCTTTCGGCCCGCCGAACAGTTGCGCCTGCAACTCGACCCGCCCGGACAGCTCGGTCAGCACCTCATTCTCCGGTGCCGACACGAGGATGACCTCGGCGTCCAGGCTCTTGGCCAGGTGCAGGTTGACTCGGGCGGCGTAGCTGGCGTTGCGGGTCGGGACCATGCCTTCGACGACCAGCACATCCTTGCCGATGGCCGCCTGCTGATAGAGGGTGATGATTTCTTCCAGCAGCTCATCGAGCTGGCCGTCGCCGAGCATCCGCTCGACGTGAGCCAGACCCAGCGGTTGCGGCGGCTTGAGGCCATGGGTGCGCGCCATCAGTTCGGTGGAACGTTCCGGCCCGGTGTCGCCGGGATGCGGCTGGGCAATGGGCTTGAAGAAGCCGACTTTCAGTCCGGCCCGTTCAAGGGTACGCACCAGCCCGAGGCTGATGGAGGTCAGGCCTACGCCGAAATCGGTGGGCGCGATAAAAAAAGTTTGCATGCGGATTCTCTAAGGGTGCATGGCAAGGGCGAGGCCTATATCTGGCCGTCTGCCGTCTATTCAGTCGTCAAGGTTATCGCTAACCGAGGCCTGTGCGCACCAGCCGCAAGCAAAGGGCTGGCCTATTTTTTCAATACGTTGCGCCGGGTCCAGCACCCAGGCCCGGGATTGCCACGGCGGCTGGTGGCGCAGGTGCTGGGTATGCCCACAGGACAGCTCGGCCACCCAGTGCCCGTCCTCGTCCTGATGGAAACCCCGGACTGTCTGTCTATCGACGCAGGCCCGTTTGTCCGGGTTCCGTTCGCTTTCGGGCAAATCCTTGTTTAGACTTGTCCGTTCTTCATTCTTATGCAAAAGGTCTCGCCCCATGCTGATCGCCGCCAATAAGGCTGTCTCCATCGACTATACCCTGACCAACGACGCTGGTGAGGTCATCGACAGCTCTGCCGGCGGCGCTCCGCTGGTCTACCTGCATGGCGCAGGCAACATTATCCTGGGCCTGGAAAAAGCCCTGGAAGGTAAAACCACCGGTGACGAGCTGGACGTAACCGTTGAGCCGGAAGACGCCTATGGTGAATATTCCGCCGAACTGGTCAGCACCCTGAGCCGCAGCATGTTCGAAGGCGTCGATGAGCTGGAAGTGGGCATGCAGTTCCACGCGTCGGCGCCCGATGGCCAGATGCAGATCGTCACCATCCGCGACCTGGAAGGCGACGACGTCACCGTTGACGGCAACCACCCGTTGGCCGGTCAGCGCCTGAACTTCAAGGTCAAGATCGTCGACATCCGTGACGCCAGCCAGGAAGAAGTCGCCCATGGTCACGTCCATGGCGAAGGTGGTCATCACCACTGATTTCTGCGCTACGCTCAGAAAACTGGAAAGGCGCCGCATGGCGCCTTTTTTGGTCGGTTGCTGTTAGCATCGACCGTGGCTGTTTCAAAAAAGATCCGCAAACCTGGAGTTCGTCATGAGTGCTTTCCACGACCTTAAACTGAAAGCCCTGGATGGTCAGGAGCTTCCTCTGGCGCCGTTCAAGGGGCAAGTCGTGCTGGTGGTCAACGTCGCCTCCAAATGTGGCCTGACGCCGCAATACGCTGCGTTGGAAAACCTCTACCAGCAATTCAAGGACCGAGGCTTCAGCGTGCTGGGGCTGCCCTGCAATCAGTTCGCCGGGCAGGAGCCCGGGACCGAGCAGGAGATCCAGGACTTCTGCAGCCTCAACTATGGCGTGACATTTCCCTTGTCCAGCAAGCTGGAAGTGAACGGTCATGACCGCCATCAGCTCTACCGTTTGCTGGCGGGCGAGGGCGCCGAGTTCCCCGGGGACATTACCTGGAACTTCGAGAAATTCCTGCTCGGCAAGGACGGTCGCGTACTGGCCCGCTTCTCGCCGCGCACGACGCCGGATGATCCAACGGTGATCCAGGCGATCGAGAAAGCGCTAGGCTGAAGCTGATCCCATAACCATCAGAGGCTTGCAATGGCTCTGAAATGGTTCCGGGATGACTGTGGCGAGGGAGCAAGCTCCTCGCCACAGGATTTACTCAATGCCCTTGTGCGCCCTTTTAATCCTTAATCATTCCAATCAATAGTGCTATCCAGCACCCGGGGCGCCGCATATTATCCTCGTCATATCGACTTGCGACCTTGCCCGTGGAGTGCCTCATGCCTGTACAAGCCCTGTTCAAACCCTTCCATCTCGGCGCGCTGGAACTGCCAACCCGGGTGGTGATGGCGCCGATGACCCGTTCCTTTTCGCCGGGTGGCGTGCCAAACGCCAAGGTCATTGAGTACTACCGTCGTCGCGCAGCCGCGGGCGTCGGCCTGATTATCACCGAGGGCACCACGGTCGGGCACAAGGCCTCCAACGGTTATCCGAACGTGCCGCATTTCTACGGCGAGGCGGCGCTGGCCGGCTGGAAACAGGTGGTCGATGCGGTGCATGCCGAAGGCGGCAAGATCGTTCCGCAGCTGTGGCATGTGGGCAGTGTGCGCCGCACCGGGACCGAGCCGGACGCCAGCGTACCGGGCTATGGTCCGAGCGAGAAACTCAAGGACGGCCAGGTGGTGGTCCATGGCATGACCCAGGCAGACATCGACGAGGTCATCGCCGCGTTCGCTCAAGCGGCCAAAGATGCCCAGCGCATCGGCATGGACGGCGTGGAGATCCATGGCGCCCACGGCTACCTGGTGGACCAGTTCTTCTGGGAAGGCAGCAACCAGCGCACCGACGGCTACGGCGGCAGCCTGGCCAATCGTTCGCGCTTCGCCATCGAACTGATCCGCGCCGTGCGTGCGGCGGTGGGTGAGGGGTTTCCGATCATTTTCCGTTTCTCCCAATGGAAGCAGCAGGACTACACCGCGCGCCTGGTGCAGACGCCTGAGGCGTTGGGCGAATTCCTCCAGCCGTTGTCCGACGCCGGCGTGGACATTTTCCACTGCTCGACGCGACGTTTCTGGGAGCCGGAATTTGAAGGCTCCGAGCTGAACCTGGCGGGCTGGACCCGCAAGCTCACCGGCAAGCCGACCATTACCGTGGGCAGCGTCGGCCTGGATGGCGAGTTCCTGCAGTTCATGGTCAACACCGACAAAGTTGCCCAGCCCGCCAGCCTGGAGAACCTGCTGGAGCGCCTGAACAATGACGAGTTCGACCTGGTGGCGGTGGGGCGTGCGCTGCTGGTGGATCCGGACTGGGCGCAAAAAGTCCGCGAAGGCCGCGAGCAGGAGATCCTGCCGTTCAGCCGCGAGGCGTTGATGACGTTGGTTTGAGCCTACCTGAACGGACGCCATCGCGAGCAGGCTCGCTCCCACATTGATCTTCAGTGGACACATACTTTTGTGTACGACCAGGATCCCTTGTGGGAGCGAGCCTGCTCGCGATGGCGATCTCCACGGCACCGAGAGTTCAGCGCATTGGCGACGCAGCCGGCATCACCTGCTCACCCACACAAGCCCCGCGCAACTGCATCTCGAACTGCTCGATCACCGCCGCCCAACCCTGGCGACTGGCATGCTGGCGCGCGTTGAGCCGCACGCAACGCAAGGTCTCACGCTGCTCCAGCAACCAACGCGCCGCATCGCAGAACGCCTCTTCATCCCCCGGCATCGCCAGCACGCCGTTATAGCCATGCCGGATGTGTTGCGCTGCCGCCGCCTGATCATAGGCGACCACGCCCAGCCCGGACGCCAGCGCCTCCAGCACCACGTTGCCGAACGTCTCGGTCAGGCTCGGAAAGACAAACACATCCCCGGACGCGTAATGGCTCGCCAGCGCCTCGCCCCGTTGCGAGCCACAGAAAATCGCGTCGGGCAGCGCCTGCTCCAGCTCGGAACGCTGCGGACCGTCGCCGATCACCACCAGTTTCATCCGCCGCTCCGGGAACGCGTTGCGCAGCGTGTCGAAACTGCGCTTGAGCAGCCCGAGGTTTTTCTCCGGGGCCAGGCGCCCGACGTGGATCACGGCGATGTCCTCATCGCCCAGGCCCCAGGTTTCGCGTAGGCCGGTCGAGCGCTTGACCGGATGAAACAGCTGGCTGTCCACGCCCCGCGACAGCAGCGCCACGCGTTCGAAATGCCGTCGCTCCAGTTCCAGGCGCTGGCTCAGGCTAGGGACCAGGGTCAGGCTGGAGCGGTTGTGAAACCAGCGCAGGTAGTGCGTGAGTGCGCGACTGAGCAACCCGAGGCCGTATTGCCGGGTGTATTGCTGGAAGTTGGTGTGGAAACCACTGACCACCGAAATGCCCAGGCGCCGTGCCGCTCGCAACGCCGACAAACCCAGGGGGCCCTCCGTGGCGATGTACAACACGTCGGGACGATGGCGTGTCCAGCGCCGCAACAGCTTATGCATCGACGCCTGGCCCCACTGCAGGCCCGGGTAACCCGGTAATGGCCAGCCCCGGCACAGCAACAACTGATCGTCACTAGTCTGACGCCCGTCGTCAGCCTGTCGTGGCCGTATCAGCTCGACCCGATGCCCCCGGTCACGCAAGCCGTCGTACAGGCGGCTCAGGGTATTGGCCACCCCGTTGATTTCCGGTGGAAAGGTTTCGGTGATGAGGGTGATGTGCAGGTGTGTGGTCATGGCCCCAGTGTCGACCGGGGCCGTGTCGTCATTGTGACGCCACCGTGATGGATTTGTGACGCACTCAGCCCTGCCGTGCCAACGCGGTCTCGGCGCCTTGCTCGCGCACCCAGAACAGGGTCGCGCCGGCCACGGCCGCCGGCATCATCAGGATGTTGACCAGGGGGATCAGCAGCACCAGGTACACGCTGCCGCCAAAGCCCAGGCTCTGCCAGCGCTTCTCCCGCAGCCAGGCGAGCATTTCGTTCCAGCCCAGCTTGTGGTTGTCCGCCGGGTAATCGATGTACTGGATTGCCATCATCCACACGCCAAACAGCAACCACAGCGGGGCGGCCACGAGGTTGATCACCGGAATGAACGACAGAACGAACAGTCCCAGGGCACGGGGCAGGAAATAGCCAAGCTTGCGCGCTTCCCGGGCGAAGGTGCGCGGAACCATGGCGACCAGTTCGCCCCAGCTGAAGGCCGGGAAGTCATCGGTGCCACGGATGACCACTTCGACTTTTTCTGCGAGAAAACCGTTGAAGGGGGCGGCGATGATATTAGCGAGCATCGTAAAGGTGAAAAATACCATCAGCCCCACCAGCACCACGAACAACGGCCAGAGGATGTAGCTGAGGAAACTCAACCAGTCCGGCAGCGACGGCATCAGCGTGTCGACCCACAGGCTGAACTGATGGCCGGCCAGGTAGATCAATCCGACGAACAGCACAAGGTTGATCGCCAGTGGCAAGAGGACGAACAGGCGCAGGCCCGGGCTCAGGACCAGCTTGAGGCCTTCTCGCAAATATTGCGGGCCGGACAGTACGGGGGCGGGCATTGGTGACTCCGAGCGAAGGTGAACGGGCCGACCTTACCGGCTTTGCCCGGCGTGGGAAAGCGGCGACATGACGTGTAACAAGGTTTCATGAAATGTTCACTGCTATTGCAGGGGCTGTGGGGGATAGAGCTCACCTATGAGCTGGATTGTTAAACCGTATTTCCTTAATCTTCGCTCCCTCGATACGCTGCACCCATTCTTTTTCAGGATCGTCGAAACCAAGCCTTCCCCAAGTGCGTCAACGGTCCTTTTTATTCACGCCGCTCACCCGGCGTTCCGGCCCGCAAGGTCCGGTCAACAGGAGCAGGTCATGTCTGAAGTCCGTCATTCGCGAGTGATTATTCTCGGTTCCGGCCCTGCCGGTTACAGTGCCGCCGTCTATGCGGCCCGCGCCAACCTCAAGCCGCTGCTGATCACCGGCATGCAGGCTGGCGGTCAATTGACCACCACCACCGAAGTCGACAACTGGCCGGGCGACGTCCACGGTCTGACCGGCCCGGCCTTGATGGAGCGCATGAAGGAGCACGCCGAGCGTTTCGAAACCGAGATCGTCTTCGACCACATCAACGCCGTGGATTTCGCCGCCAAGCCGTACACCCTGACGGGTGACAGCGCAACCTACACCTGCGACGCCCTGATCATCGCCACCGGCGCCAGCGCTCGTTACCTGGGCCTGCCGTCGGAAGAAGCCTTCATGGGCAAGGGCGTTTCCGCTTGCGCCACCTGCGACGGTTTCTTCTACCGTAACAAGCCCGTGGCTGTGGTGGGTGGCGGCAACACCGCCGTCGAGGAAGCCCTGTACCTGGCCAACATCGCCAGCACGGTCACCCTGGTCCACCGTCGCGAAACCTTCCGCGCCGAAAAAATCCTGATCGACAAGCTCAATGCCCGCGTCGCCGAAGGCAAGATCATCCTCAAGCTCAACGCGACCCTGGACGAAGTGTTGGGCGACAAGATGGGCGTGACCGGTGCTCGCCTGAAGAACAACGATGGCAGCTTCGACGAGGTCACGGTTGACGGTGTGTTCATCGCCATCGGCCACACTCCGAACACCTCGTTGTTCGAAGGTCAGCTGGAGCTCAAGGACGGTTACCTGGTGGTCAAGGGTGGCCGCGACGGCAACGCCACCGCCACCAGCGTCGAAGGTATCTTCGCCGCCGGCGACGTGGCCGACCACGTCTACCGCCAGGCCATTACCTCGGCCGGCGCCGGCTGCATGGCGGCCTTGGACACCGAACGTTACCTGGACGGCCTGCAGAACGCTTCGTTCTGATTCATCGGGCTTAAAAAACCGGCTTCGGCCGGTTTTTTATTGAGCGTCTACACCGATTACCTGTGGGAGCGAGCCTGCTCGCGATAGCGTTGGGTCAGTCAGTAATGTTGTTGACTGATGCGCCGCTATCGCGAGCAGGCTCGCTCCCACAGGGTTCTCACACAGGTTTTTTGATTGTATTCAGGCCAGCCTCACCAGGCACGCCTCCAGAATATCCAGCCCCTCTTCCAGGACCGCTGCCTCAGTCGTCAACGGCGCCAGCAGCCGGATGATGTGCCGTGACTTACCGCTGGGCATCAGCAGCAAACCCGCTTCCCGCGCCAGGGCCAGCAACTGGGTCAACTGTGCCGAGGCCGGGGTGCCGTCGGCGTGGGCCAGTTCGAGGCCGCGCATTGCGCCGACACCGGTCAGGCGACCCAGGTAAGGCGTCACTCCATGGCCGCGCCAGGATTCGTAGCGGCTGACGATGGCTTCCTCCTGCTGCGCTCCCCAGGCTTGCAGGTTCGCGTCGGTCATTTCATCCAGGGTCGCCAGCGCGGCGGCGCAGGCGATGGGGTTGCCTGAGTAAGTGCCGCCCAGTCCGCCCTTGGGCAAGTTGTCCAGCAGCGCCTTGCGCCCCACCACCGCCCCCAGGGGTACGCCGCCGGCGATACTCTTGCCCAGGAGGATCAAGTCCGGCTCGATGCCCAGGCGCGAGAATGCAAAGCGCTGGCCGGTGCGGCCGAAACCGGACTGGATTTCGTCGACGATCAGCACAATGCCCTTGTCATCGCAGAACTGTCGCAGGGCCTGGGCGAAAGACGCGTCCAGGGCCAGGAAACCGGCTTCGCCCTGCACCGGTTCGATGATGAAACAGGCGACGTCATTCACGTCGATCTCGACGCTGAACAGCCGATCCATGGCTTTGAGCGCCTCGGTGCAGGTGACGCCGTTGTCTTGGCTGGGGTACGGCAGGTGATAGACCGGTCCGGGCAGTACGCCGACTTTCTGCTTGTACGGCGCGACCTTGCCATTGAGGTTGAGCGTGGCCAGGGTGCGGCCGTGGAAGGCACCGTCAAACGCCACGACGGCGGTGCGACCGGTGGCGCCGCGGACGATCTTCAGCGCATTCTCCGCCGCTTCGGCGCCGCTGTTGGTGAGCATGCCGCTGACCGGGTATTCCACCGGCACGAACGCCGCCAGGCGCTCAATCAGTTCAATGTACGGCGCGTGAGGTGCGGCATTGAACGCATAGTGGGTCAGCCGAGTGGCTTGTTCGCGGATCGCCTCGACGATGCGTGGATGGCAATGGCCGAGGTTCAACACGCCGATACCGCCGACAAAATCGATGTAGCGCTTGCCGTCGGTGTCCCAGACTTCAGCGTTCCTGCCGTGACTGAGGCTGACGGGATGCACGATGGAAATCGATTGGCTGATGGTGTCGCTGCTCATGAAAGACCGCTCGCAAGGGAAGAAGGCGTGCGCTATTCAAGCTGCGAGCGAAGGGGCCCGGCAAACGAAATAAAGTTGCCGGGTCAATCTTAAAAGTCGGGATGTCTGGATAAGCGCGGTGTTGTGGCTCGCAGGTTGTGGGGGCAAAGCTTGCTCGCGATCCTGACGCTACGATTCCGAGAGAACCCATAGCCTTCATCGCGGGCAAGCCTGGCTCCCACAGGGGACTCGATGTCAGCGACGTTGCAACGGCGGCGCCGCGAACTTCACCCCGGCCAGCCCATGAACCATCAGCGCGCGGATATTGCCATGATCGCTGCCTTCGGGCGTGGCCAGTACCGAGCGGTAATGCTCGCCGAACGCCAGCAGCGCCTCTGCATCGCTCAAGCCTTCGAGCAGCGCCAGGCCCAGGGTCTTGCAGGACCCTTCGTTCTGCCCGGCGGCGTTTTCCACGCCGCCATTGGCAAAGGCCTGAGGCTGGTAGTTGTAGCCAGCGGCGATGAAGGCCAGGGTGTCGGCGAAGAGATGTTCGCCGCTCTTGAGGCGGCTGCGCAGGGTGTCGAGATCAGGCATCGGTTTTTCCTTTGGCAAACGCCGCTTGCTGTTCGGCGCTGGCTTCATTCTGGTATTGGGCTTTCCACTCGGCGTACGGCATGCCGTAAACCACTTCGCGGGCGTCATCGAGGCTTACCTCGATCTGGCGTTCGTCGGCGGCGGCCTTGTACCACTTGGAGAGGCAGTTGCGGCAGAAGCCGGACAGGTTCATCAAATCGATGTTCTGCACATCCTTGCGGCTGTCCAGGTGGGCAACCAGCCGGCGGAAAGCGGCGGCTTCAAGTTCGAGGCGTTGTTGCTCGTTCATGGTGGTCTCTGCGATACAGCTTCAAGGGGCAAGCTTCAAGCTGCAAGAGTGAATTTGCGGTGGTCAGGCTTGAAGCTTACAGCTTGAGACTTGTAGCTGCTACGACGTAGCCCGACTTGCCGCGAGCGTAATCGACACCGACTCGGCAAATCGCAAGGCGTGGGGCTTGTCGACTTCGACTTCGGCGTACAACACCGATGCGTTGGCCATGACCAGGTCCAGCAATTCCTGGGTCAGGCGTTCGAGCAGGGCGAAGCGATTGCCTTCCACGTGGGCGATGATCGCCTTGGTGATGGTGCGGTAGTTCAGCGCGTGATCGATGTCGTTGTCGCGCACCGCATCCTGGGCGGCGTAGAGGATGGTCAGGTTGATCAACACATCCTGCTTGTTGAGGATTTCATCCTCATTGATGCCGATGAATGTGCGCAGGCGCAGGTCCTTGACCTTGATGCGTGCCATGGCTGGCTGAAGTTGTGGCATTTACTTGCTCCATCGAATCAATTGCAGAAACTCAGGCTATTTGACGTGCCGCCCGCCATTGACGGTCAGGGTCGTGCCGGTGACGTAGGGATTGTCCAACAGATAACGCAGGCTCTGGTAGATCACTTCGCTGCCGGGTTCGATGCCCAGCGCCGATTTGGCCAGCGTCCTGGCCCGATAAGCCGCGTCGTCTTCGGGATTGAACAGTAGCAGGGCCGGGGCGATGCCGTTGACCTTGATGGCCGGTGCATACTTCGCCGCGAATGACAGGGTCAGGCTTTCGAGGCCGGCCTTGGTGGCACAATAGGCAATGTGCCGGCTACTGCCCTTGCGCGTCACGTCATCACTGATGTGAACGATATCCGCCGGGGTTGAACGCTGCAGCAACTGGGCACAGTGCAGGTTGATCAGATAAGGCGCCAGCATGTGCACGCTGAACATGGCGTTGAACGCTGCCGCTTCGTTGCCCGGGTCTTCGGCCAGCCAGGCAGAGGCGTTGTGCACGATGGCCCGCAGGCGATCGGTGTGCTGTCGAAGCTGTTCGATAAAGACCAGGATCCCCGCCTCGCTGGAGAAGTCGGCAAAGAGCACAGTCGCCCCCAGGTCCCGCAGCGTCTGCACGCCCGGACGTTCGGTGCGATACGTCGCGATCACCGGTTGTCCGTCCTCCAGCAATCGTCGGGCGCAATGCAACCCCACACGTTGGGCGGCGCCGGTAATCAGGATCGGAGCAGTGGCGCTGGACATAAAGCGGCTCGGTTTACGACAAGTGCAAAAACTATAACAGCGACGGCGTGCGTCTCCTACGTGGGACGATATTCCAGATCGCGCAAAAAACAACAAAAACGCATATCAATCGCTGTTGCTCTTGTCAGGACCGCTATGGGAGGGAGTACACTGGGATCCAATTTGCCAGCCGGATGTGCCTGCCAAAATGAGCGTAATCACCGAGGATAACTTCATTTTCAAGGCGCCAGGTGCCTTGACTCGCGAAGACTTGTTTCCGATTCGTGAAGTCGCGCGCCTGACCGGTGTGAACCCCGTGACGCTACGCGCATGGGAGCGTCGCTACGGTCTGATCCAGCCCACCCGAACGGAAAGCGGGCATCGCCTGTATTCATTGGGTGACATCGATAAGGTTCGCAGTATCCTGGCGTGGATCGAGCGCGGCGTGGCGGTGAGCAAGGTCGGCAAGATCCTGGCGAAGACCGAGGCGGTGCAACCGGTTTCTGTGCTGATTTCATCCGATCTGGTCCTAGCCGATTACGCCCAGTGGCAACAGCAGGTGGCGGATGCGGTGGGCAGTTTCGACGATGTGGAACTGGATCGCGTCTACGGCCAGATTTTTTCCACCTACGCGGTGACCGTCGTCTTCCAGGACATCCTGATGCCGCTCTGGCGGCAGTTGTTGCGGCGCCAGCAGGAATTTGGGCAAACCAGTGAGTGGGTGTTCCTCGATGGTTTCCTGCGTTCGCGCATCATCCAGCGGTTGTTGCTCAAGCGCGAAGGACCGTCGCGACGTGTGCTGGTCTGCGCCGTGGCCGGTCAGTGCCGCGAGTTGGAGTTGCTGGTCACGGCGCTGTTCCTGTGCAAGGCGGAAGTAGGCGTCAGGGTACTGGCTGTCGGTCTGCCGTTCGACGAACTCACCCTGGTGTGCCAGAAAACCCAGCCATTGGCGCTGGTGCTGGTGTCCAATCATGCGCCGGTGCTCGAATTGTCGAAGCGCCTGAGCAAACTGGCAATGAGCCTGGATTGTCCGTTGATGCTGGCCGGTGATGCGTCCGACCTGGCGCAGGACGCCCTGGCCGGCTCGTCGGTCGGTTGCCTGGGTAACGAAGGGAAGGTGATAGGCCAGCGTCTGCGTCAATTTCTGGCAGGTAACCTGGATACCTGATCAGAGATGCATCGTCGGATGGGTCAGGCGATGTTGCTGCAGGATGTATTGGCGCAGGCGTTCAGTTTCGTCCTGGTCATCCTGGTTCAGATGGTAGGCATACAAACCTTGATCGGTTTCCCGTTCGAAGGTGCCTCGCAAGGCAATTCGTTCGTAGCCTGATGGGCTGAACCACAAGGCAAATTGCTTGAGTGGCTTGGTACGGCTTCGGCTTTCCAACAGGATGCCTTTGCAGGAGACCTCATGCACCCAGAGCGAGCCCGGTTGGCCCTTGATATTTTCCAGCGCGACGGGTTCTTTGAGGGTCAGGCGCCACGGGCGGACCTTCGGGCCGTCCTCGTAGATGCTTGGCACCCCCAGGCGCAAGTGCATCGCATGGAATTCATCCTCCACCAGATGCAACGGAAAGGTCATTTGCTGGTTTTCAAAACTGGCTTGTAGCGTGACCTGTTCGTTTGCCGCCAGTCGTGTCAGCAAGTCGCGGATCTGCGAGCCACCGTTTACCAGCAAGCTCGACGTGACATCCCGCTCGTTCAACTGCGGGTTGTGTTGCATGGTCCGGATGAAATCCAGCTCATCCTGGGTCAACAAGGCATCGCGCTGCATGGCCGGCTCGAGAAAGGTGCTTTACGCGTGTAATAGTGATTGTAGTCACTGACCCTTAATACGCTGTTTTGTTTCCACCATTGGTCGCCTCAAGTCGGGCAATCGTATCCCGCGCCTCGGCCAGCTCTTTTTCCAGCTGGGCGACGCGCTGTTGAGCCTTGACCTGAGTGGTGACGTCCTTTTGCACGCCGACAAAATAGGTGTGTCCGTCAGCCTGGCTTTTTACCGTGGACAGGGACAGCTCATTCCAGAACGGCGTGCCGTCCTTGCGGTAATTGCGCAGCACCTCGCGACAAGCACCGCCTTCCTTCAGCGTCTGGCGAATCTGTGCCAGGGACGGTTGATCGCGATCACCCGCCTGGAGAAAGCGACAATCCTGATACAGGATTTCATCGCGGCCATACCCGGTCAGTTGTTCGAAGGCCGGGTTCACATAGATCAGGATATTGTCCTCGTCACCTTCTTTTTCGGCGATGACAATCCCGTCGTTCGAAGCATCGATAACCAGTTGCATCAGCTGAGCGTTGATCATGTAGGGTCTCCCTGACCTCCTTGTTAGAGCAAGCATTCTAGAAGAATTCGACAGACTGTCCACTGGCCATTATCGGGCTGGGGACCATTCGCAGCGCTGCAGGCGCAACTGTTACCATCGCGGCTCTTTTATTCAAGTTCAGGATCAGATTGATGAAAGTCGCCATCCTTTCCGGCTCGGTCTATGGCACCGCCGAAGAAGTCGCCCGGCACGCCGCCACACTGCTTGGCGCTGCGGGCTTTGACGCTTGGCACAACCCGCGTGCCACCCTGGCCGAGATCCAGGCGTTTGCTCCGGAGGCGGTGCTGGCGGTGACCTCCACGACTGGCATGGGTGAGCTGCCGGATAATCTGATGCCGTTATATTCGACTCTCCGCGACCAATTGCCAGCGTTCTTTCGCGGCTTGCCCGGTGCGGTGATCGGGCTTGGCGATGCCAGCTACGGCGATACGTTTTGTGGAGGTGGCGAGCAGATGAGCGAGCTGTTCGCCGAGCTGGGCGTGCGTGAAGTGCTGCCCATGTTGCGCCTGGACGCCAGCGAAAGTGTCACGCCGGAAAGCGACGCCGAGCCATGGATCGGAGAGTTGATCGAGGCGTTGCACCCTTGAAGCGGTCGCGATGACTCGCTCGGCCAATAAGCTGGCTGCCAATGCAACTAGCACCTGCGCGAGAGCTGGCTAGACTGGATTTCTTGCGTGTGACGTTTTGCCAACGCGATTCATATAATAAGAAAACAGGGGGGTCATAGCCGTGAGCGTAGCGCCTATCCATACGACACTCGGTATCCAGGAGCAGGTCAGTGCTGCCGAATGGCAAACCCGGGTGGACCTTGCCGCCTGTTATCGACTTGTGGCGCTGCATGGCTGGGATGACCTGATCTTCACCCATATTTCGGCGAAGGTCCCGGGTACCGAGGACTTCCTGATCAACCCGTTCGGGCTGATGTTCCATGAAATCACCGCCTCCAGCCTGGTCAAGGTCGATCAGGCCGGCAACAAGTTGATGGACAGCCCCTACGAGATCAACCCGGCCGGCTACACCATTCACAGCGCCGTGCATGAAGTGCGGCACGATGTAGCGTGCGTCTTGCACACCCACACGGCCGCCGGTGTGGCGGTTTCGGCACAGAAGCAGGGGGTGCTGCCGATCAGCCAGCAGTCGTTATTCGTGTTGTCGAGCCTGGCCTATCACGCTTACGAAGGCGTGGCCTTGAACCATGAGGAAAAAGCACGTTTGCAGGCGGACCTGGGGGACAGCAATTTCCTGATGCTGCACAACCATGGCTTGCTGACCTGCGGCGGCACCATCGCCGATACCTTCCTGATGATGTTCACGTTCCAGCGTGCCTGTGACATCCAGGTCCTGGCGCAGAACGGTGGCTCCGAACTGATTGCCATCGAGCCGCAGATCCTGGCCGGCGCCCGGGCGATGATCGCCGGGGTGACCAGAAGTGCCCAGGGCATGGGCGGTGCGTTGGCCTGGCCGGCGTTGTTGCGCAAGCTCGACCAGCAAGACAGCGGGTATAGAAGCTGATGCCCCCGGCCCAGATTCCCCTGCGTATCTGGCGCCAGCGCAGCCAGACCTTCACGTTCCGCGGCCATGCGATCCGTTACTGGGTGGCGGGGCAGGGCGAGCCACTGCTGCTGATTCACGGTTTTCCCACCGCCAGTTGGGATTGGCATTACCTGTGGCAGCCGTTGGCGAACCGATACCGGGTGATCGCCTGTGACATGCTCGGGTTCGGTGACTCCGCCAAACCGATGGATCACACCTACAGCTTGCTGGAACAGGCAGATCTGCAACAGGCGCTGTTGGCGCACGTGAATGTGAAGCAAGCGGTGCATGTGCTGGCTCACGATTATGGCGACAGCGTAGCCCAGGAACTCATCGCGCGGCATTACGAAGCGCGCATTCCCATCGCCAGTTGTGTCTTCCTCAATGGTGGCCTGTTCCCGGAAACCCACCGGCCGGTATTGGCCCAGAAACTGCTGCTCAGCCCGCTGGGTTGGCTCCTGGGGCGCGCGTTCTCGCGGCAAAGCCTGGTCAAGAGCTTTCGGCAGATTTTCGGACCCCGAACCGGCCCTACGGAAAGTGTGCTGGACGATTTCTGGAGCTTGATAGAAGCCAATCGCGGTCCGCGGATCATGCATAAACTCATCGCCTACATTCCCGAGCGGCGGGTGCAGCGTGATCGCTGGGTGCAGGCCATGCAGCGCGACGAGGTGCCATTGCGGGTGATCGATGGGGCGGTGGATCCGATTTCCGGCGAGCACATGGTGGCGCGCTACGAAGCGCTGATCCCGAACCCCGACACGGTGCTGCTGCCTGACATCGGTCACTACCCGCACACCGAGGCGCCGGTGCAGGTGCTCAAGCACTACCTGGCGTTCCGGGAAAAAATCGCGGCGCCGTACAAACAGATGGTCTGTTCCTGACACTACCTCAGCTATTGGCTTGCCTGGTCTACCGCCATCGCGAGCAGGCTCGCTCCCCCAGTGCCTTTAAGTGGCCTGCGGGATCGATGTTTGCCACGGAACCCCTGTGGGAGCGAGCCTGCTCGCGATAGCGGTGGATCGGCCAATAAAGAAACTCAGACCAGCCCGCATCATCCCCCCGCCTTATCGCCCACCATTCACTCTCAACCGTGTTCATTGTGACCCTCCGACGAGTACCGGACACTCAGGCTCATTGTCCTATCGGCCTGCTGGAGTTATGCCATGAATGAGTCTGTGCGCTTCGAAGATAAAGTCGTGATCGTCACCGGGGCCGGAGGTGGCCTGGGGCGCGCCCACGCGCTGTTGTTCGCCAGGCAAGGCGCAAAAGTGCTGGTCAATGACCTTGGCGGTTCGGCCCAGGGCGAAGGGGCCAACGCCTCGGCAGCGGACCGGGTGGTGGCCGAAATCCGTGCGGCGGGCGGCATTGCCGAGGCCAACCACGATTCGGTCACCGACGGCGACAAGCTTGTGCAAAACGCCCTCGACGCGTTTGGCCGGGTCGATGTCGTGGTCAACAACGCCGGGATCCTGCGGGACAAGACCTTTCACAAGATGGACGATGCCGATTGGGACCTGGTCTACCGCGTCCACGTCGAGGGCGCCTACAAGGTTACCCGCGCCGCCTGGCCGCACCTGCGCGAGCAAAATTACGGCCGGGTGATCTTCACTGCCTCGACTTCCGGCATCTATGGCAACTTCGGCCAGTCCAACTACGGCATGGCCAAGCTTGGCCTGTACGGGCTGACCCGCACCCTGGCCATCGAAGGCCGCAAGAACAACATCCTGGTCAACGCCATCGCCCCCACTGGCGGTACCCGCATGACCGAAGGCCTGATACCGCCGCAGGTCTTCGAGCAGCTCAAGCCCGAGCTCGTCAGCCCGCTGGTGGTGTACCTCGCCAGTGAAACCTGCCAGGAAACCTCGGGCCTGTTCGAAGTGGGCGGCGGCTGGATGGGCAAGGTGCGCTGGGAGCGCAGCCTGGGCGCCGGCTTCGATCCGCGCAGAGGCTTCACCCCCGAAGACGTCGCCGCCCATTGGCAGCAGATCTGCGACTTCGAGGATGCCGCTCACCCGAATGACAATCTGGAAGCCTTGAAGGAAATGATGGCGAATTTGCAGCGTTACGCTGTTTGACGTGCAGCCTCGATCCTTCTTATGGGCGGTGCCTATCGTTTTCCACCGACGGGGAGCGGGCGCAAATACTAAAGGGTTTTATAGATCAAGAAGCAATGTGGGCCCCTGCTGGTTACCTAGCAGGGGCGTTCAACTAGTTTTGAGGATCAGGATTTTTGAATCCAGGCATTCCGTTGACGGCCCGCCAGTTTTTTATTTCTTTTACTACAGCTTCAGGCCCGCTCTTCCCAGCCTCAGGATAATAAAGCAAATCTGACCCAGAAGGGTGCTCCGAAATTCTCTCGAACTCGAGAGCTGCTTGTGTATGAGCTTTTTCAGTATCGAAGTCTGCGTCGTATATTTTTTTCACAAAGGCAAAAAACTCGAGTTCGGTCATTTCTGTTATCAGTGATTTCACTTCTTGTTCTCCTGATGTTTTTGAATGTGTCGCTTTGGGGGCATTCCACTGATGTTGTCGATATGGTAAACCTCACCTAGCAACGCCGCCGGATATGTCGCAGTCTCGATTTCCAAACGCCGTCCTATTTCTCCTGGTCGGAAGTGCAACTTAAAGACAGACACTAGGTGCTGAAAACCCATGCCCGACCGCCGACGTGTCATAGCCGTAATCTTGAGCAGATCGAGCCGGTTCGCGCCTTGGTAAATAATTGCATCGGAAGGCCTATGGGAAAGCGCGTTGCGAGGCTTCATCGAGCCTAGCAGCAATAACTTTCAGAATGCACGCACGGGTAGTAGAGGCCCAGATGTCGTTATGTAGAAATCACTGATCCGATGAAATTTGAAGTGATTGTCGACCGGGTAATAGCAGTTGTTAGGGGGTAAGTAATGAAGGTGGCTGCTAACAGACGCCGCTATTTGGATGGCGGCGTCTTCCGAAAGCGTGGATTTAAGAATATCGTGTATCAGTCACGAATTTCGGTGCTTTCCAATTGGGGCCTTTTATGCATAATCCTTTCTCACCGCTTGAAAGTATTCCCGCTTCGAAAAGCTTGGTGTAAGTTTTTTCAAGCTCGCCGTGCTGAATAAGCTCCCGATTATAACGCCTGATCATCATGTCCAGATGTGTGTTTGCTTTCATTAGTGCAAATACTGCGACTATTTCTTCTAATGGCTCATTTTTGACGATTTGCTCAACAATGCTCATTGTGCCATCTCCTTCAGAAATTTTTGGTAATCTCGCTCATCCTCTAGGTCCGCTCTGGCTAGGGCGTCCGGCGTATAAAGCAATGACTCGAGATCTTGAATTTTATAATCTTCGAGTGTCGCGGTGTGGGCATTGTTCCAATAGGGCGAATCTACCTCGGGGGCAAAATCATCAGCTAAACCTAGAGCTCGAAATCTCTCAAGTTCCCTAATTTCATGCGTATAGTACCGTTGGTCGGTATCAGTGATATCAATTTTTCCGCTGAGGATGCTTTCAAGCCTTTCGACCATGGTGCTATTAGCATCTGACGGGCTTAGCCGCGCAATGTGCAGCTTCACTTCTTCTATCCCTTTCTGGGTAATTGTCGCCGTCCTCCAATCCAATTCTATGATCGGTCCACCCGCCTGCTCGGGATTGAATCTGCGTCCAGTGTGCTCTCCTTTGGTAGTCGCTCCCTCATAGGGGCTGCTGAACACTGTATACAGAGGAGGAATACCCGAGTCAGCCGGAAACACCGTGATGAATCCACCAAAACTGTAGCGATCCAGCTCCGGATGTATATCGATTCGCCCGTTTCCGGCTATGGGAGTGATGCCGTTGTAGTCTGTCGTATTCGAGACGCTTGCCGGTAGGACCGTAGACGCGTCGCCCGGTGCGACGATAGGTGTCCAAGTCATCCCGAAGTCGGCAGCGTTCGGAGCGTAGGCTTTGTAGATGTTGCGCTGCGTATCGAATATGGCAAGTCTGACCGGCACCCTAGAGTGTTTGTTAACTGAGCCTGCGACGACGAACTCTGTTTTGTCCGCGACGGTCTTGGAACCGAGGATGACTGGGAGAGACAATTCCCCTGATAGAGTGGCTACGAGGTGTAAGTCATCAGCGTTGTCCGGCGAGAGTTCTGACAGCGGGACGCTCATAGCGTAAAGATCGCTGTTGCCCAGTTCCGATGAATAAAGCAATGCCGCAATACCGCCGACAGCGGGGCCGGCCGTTGCGGCGACGACTTCTAACAGCGCGGAGACGGCGGAGCGTAGCGTCGCGGTAATCGCCGAGGCGGTTGCCGAATTGATGGAGAGGTTTCCTCCAATAGAGCTGAGTACCGGGCCAGCAACAGCGGTCGAAGCTGACGAAGGAAAAGTGTAGGGGCGTGTTCCTTGAGCCGCAGTCTCTGCTGCAAGTCGCGCTGCCTCACGCACAGCCTCAGCTTTGATTGTCTCAAGCGTCTGTTCTTCGGCGGCGCGCTTGGCCTCTGCCTGAGCTTTAGCTTGGGCCGCTGCTACCTCCAACGCTGCCATGCGCTCCGCCTCGGCCGCCATTCGTGCTCGTTCTTCGGCAATGCGGTTGGCTTCAGCCTGGGCTCTTGCCTGCGCAGCAGCATTTGCCGCTGCCGCTGCCGCTGCCGCTGCTCGGGCCTTGGCCTCGGCAATGGCATGATCTAAAGAGACTAAGCGGCCGTCCATTAACCTTATCTGCTCAGCCAAAAACTTTGCCTCGTAAGCGGCAGCATAGGAGACGTTCCATTTGGCAATGGCGTTGTAATAGGCTGTGTGCCCTCCGCGCCGCCCAATGAGTTCGAAACCCTGAAGGCGAGTATCTTGGGCGCGGTGGGTTAGTGGGTCATGTCCATAATATAAATTAGCTATTGCTATGTGTTCTTGGTGATCGCTCCTGGCTTTGAAAAGTTGCAGCTTAAGCGTTCTTGACTCAATGTCGAGAGCATCAGTGCCTGGAGGGACTACGGCACTCACCGCTGCTCTTGTTTTTGCGAGTTCGGTATCGGTTATATAAATGATGTTCTGGATGTTTTCTTGAAAAGATTTCTCGGTGGCGTCATTGCTGTCAATTAACCAAGCAATAGCATGATCAACTGCGTCGTATGCTCTGTCCCAATGGGCGTGGTTTGGCGTACTTCCGCCGCTAAATCCGAAGCCAAAAGGTGACGAAGGGCTACGAGGGATACCTCTATTAACCAGAATGTTTTTTCTTGCTGCATATCGAGTTCCTTTCGATGCGCTGTGAGTGGTTGCAGACAACCACGACCGTGTATGTCGTCTCCATATGAGGCGACGAGAAGATTATGAGTCCCGGTTCACCGGCAGGGCAGGTGAGAGATTCCGAGGGTAATGTAGGATTCGAGAAGTTTTTATCGGGAATATGCCTACGTAAAAGGCATGCAGTTACATAGCGCGTGGGAGCGATCGATTATCTCCGTGGGAAATAACCGCACATAAAAAAGGCCGCTGCAACAAAGCAGCGGCCTAAGCGTGACGTTGGAAAGGAGCTACAAATCAACGTCGGGTACACACGGGGCGATGGATCGGATGCGCCAATCCATCCGAATGACGGTGCGCCAGGCATGAGGGATGCGGTGGCGGCTTGTGCTTGCAGGCCCGTTGTCCTGAAAGCCCGGCCAGCATAGGGATCCAGGGCGTTGGGAAACAGCCCGGATCGGGACATGCACTGTTGCAGTGCGCGTAACAGTCAGGCAATCGGGACGAATATGGGCGGCGCTGATAACCCGTCATCCAGTCCGTCCATGCGCGGCGCGCACGCCCGTCCTGCATGGGCAGTAATCCTTTTGGGGTATGACGCGAATACCTCCTTGGTGCGCTTATCGCCCCTCGCGAGCGGCAGTAGGGTGAAGCCTCTGTCACTCACCGGGGAAGACGCATGACAACAATAACAATGCGCGCCATCTTCAAGCCGCAGACGCTGGCCGTCGCGGTGGCCTTGGGTTGCTGTGCCCAGGCGCAGGCCGTTTCGTTCAACATTGGTGAAATCGAAGGTCAGTTCGACTCTTCATTGTCCGTGGGCGCGAGCTGGGGCATGCGCGACGCTGACAAGGACTATGTCGGCACCGTCAATGGCGGTCGGGGGCAATCGTCCACCGGTGACGACGGGCGGCTGAATTTCAAGAAGGGCGAGACGTTTTCGAAAATCTTCAAGGGCCTGCACGACCTCGAACTCAAGTACGGCGATACCGGTGTGTTCGTCCGTGGCAAGTACTGGTACGACTTCGAACTCAAGGACGAAAGCCGTGAGTTCAAGGACATCAGCGACAGCAACCGCAAGGAAGGCGCCAAGTCGTCTGGGGCGCAAATCCTTGACGCGTTTGTCTACCACAACTATTCCATCGCCGATTTGCCGGGCACGGTGCGTGCGGGTAAGCAGGTGGTCAGTTGGGGCGAGAGCACCTTCATCGGCAACTCCATCAACAGCATCAACCCGGTGGACGTGTCGGCGTTTCGTCGCCCGGGCGCAGAGATCAAGGAAGGCCTGATTCCGGTGAACATGCTGTTCGCCTCCCAGGGGCTGACCGATAAACTCACCATCGAAGGTTTCTACCAGCTGGAGTGGGACCAGACGGTCGTCGACAACTGCGGCACGTTCTTCGGCAACGACGTGGTGGCCGATGGCTGCACCACCGGCTACACCGTCGGCAGCCCGGCCATTGCGCCGTTCCGGCCGTTGACCCAGTTGTTCGGCCAGGGGATCGAGGTGTCTCGCGAAGGCGTGATCATTCCCCGTGGCGGCGACCGCGATGCCCGCGATTCCGGCCAGTGGGGCACGGCGTTGCGCTGGCTCGGCGATGACACCGAGTACGGCCTCTACTTCATGAACTACCACAGCCGCACACCCACCGTCGGGACGACCACGGCCGGTGCGTCCACCCTGGCGGCCTTGCCGAGGATGGTCGGTATTGCCAATGGCCTGGCCCCCGGCAGCGGTGCCGGCCTGGCGCAAAGCGTGATGCTGGGGCGTGGTCAGTATTACCTCGAATACCCTGAAGACATTCGCCTGTATGGCGCCAGTTTCTCCACCACGCTGCCGACCGGCACCGCGTGGACCGGTGAAGTCAGCTATCGGCCGAACGCGCCGGTGCAACTCAGCACCAACGACCTGACCCTGGCGTTGGTCAACCCGATCGCCGGCGGCGCGGCGTCGCCCATCGCGACCCGGCCAGGGGCGGACAACACCGGCTACCGGCGCAAGGAAATTACCCAGGTCCAAAGCACCCTGACGCACTTCTTCGACCAGGTGTTGGGCGCCGATCGCCTGACCGTGGTCGGCGAGGCGGCGGTGGTGCATGTCGGCGGGCTGGAGTCCAAGGACAAGCTGCGTTATGGCCGCGATTCGGTCTATGGCCAGTATGGCTTCGGTGGCGACACCGATGGATTCGTTACGTCTACGTCCTGGGGCTACCGTGCCCGGGCGATCCTCGACTATTCCAACGTCATCGGCGGGGTGAACTTCAAGCCTAACGTGTCCTGGTCCCATGACGTGGCGGGCTACGGCCCCAACGGCTTGTTCAACGAAGGCGCCAAGGCCGTCAGCCTCGGTGTCGATGCCGATTACCGCAACACCTACACCGCCAGCCTGAGCTACACCGACTTTTTTGGCGGCGATTACAACGTTCTCACAGACCGCGACTTCCTCGCGTTGAGCTTCGGCGTGAACTTCTGATCTGGCTGACAAGGAAAACCCAATGCGCAAGATGATCCTGCAATGCGGTGCCCTGGCCCTGAGCCTGCTGGCCGCGAACGTAATGGCGGCGGTTTCGCCGGAGGAAGCCAACAAACTGGGCACCAGCCTTACGCCGCTGGGCGCCGAGAAGGCCGGGAACGCCGATGGTTCGATCCCGGCCTGGACCGGTGGTATCGCGAAAAACGCCGGTGCCGTGGACAGCAAAGGCTTCCTGGCCGACCCGTTCGCCAATGAAAAACCGTTGTTTACCATCACCGCCGCAACCGTGGACAAGTACAAGGACAAGCTGTCCGAAGGTCAGGTCGCGATGTTCAAGCGCTACCCGGAGACCTACAAGATCCCGGTCTACCCGACCCATCGCAGTGTCGGGTTGCCGCCGGACATCTACGAATCGGCCAAGCGCAGCGCGCTTAACGTAACGTCCATCAATGACGGTAACGGCCTGTCCAACTTCACCGGTAACCGCTATTACGCGTTCCCGATTCCCAAGAACGGCGTGGAAGTGCTGTGGAACCACATCACCCGCTATCACGGCGGTAACCTGCGGCGCATCATCACCCAGGCCACACCGCAGACCAATGGCAGCTTCACACCGATCCGCTTCGAAGAAGAGATTGCCACGCCGTTCCTGATCAAGGACGCCGACCCGGAGAAGGCCAGCAACGTGCTGACCTACTTCAAGCAGGAAGTCACCGCCCCGGCGCGCCTGGCCGGTAACGTGCTGCTGGTGCATGAAACCCTGGACCAGGTGAAGGAGCCGCGCCTGGCCTGGATCTACAACGCCGGTCAGCGCCGTGTGCGTCGTGCCCCGCAAGTGGCCTACGACGGCCCGGGTACTGCGGCCGACGGCTTGCGCACCTCCGACAACTTCGACCTGTTCTCCGGCGCCCCGGATCGCTACGACTGGAAGCTGATCGGCAAGAAGGAAATGTACATCCCCTATAACAGCTACAAGCTCGACTCGCCGAGCCTCAAGTACGACGATGTGATCAAGGCCGGCCACATCAACCAGGACCTGACCCGCTATGAGTTGCACCGGGTCTGGGAAGTGGTGGGCACGGTCAAGCCCAGCGAGCGGCACATCTACGCCAAGCGCCACATGTACTTCGACGAGGACAGCTGGCAGGCGGCGCTGGTGGATCACTACGACGGTCGCGGCCAGTTGTGGCGCGTGGCTGAAGGTCACGCGCAGTTCTACTACGACCACCAGAACCCGGGCTACACCCTTGAAGCGCTCTACGACATCATCGCCGGCCGCTACATCGCGTTGGGGATGAAGAACGAAGAGAAGCACAGCTACGAATACGGGTTCGAGGCGCGGGCGGCTGACTACACACCGGCGGCGCTGCGCTCCACAGGCGTACGTTAAGGAAGATCCCTTGCCAGAAGGGTGTCTGGCTTGAAGCAACAGTGATGACCGGCAGCCCCCTCTGCCGGTCATTTTTTTATGGGCGCCAATCAGCGCGCTGAATACTTCTCCAAAGGTCGGTGACACAGGACTAGGGTGGTAGGACAACAATAAACAGGACCTTCGTACATGACCGCCATGACCCCGTGTCCGGACCGTCCGGGACTGCTCCCTCGCCTGTCCTCGACGCATGTGCCACGGCGGTCCTTGAGCGAGCCGCTGCTGACCTCCGAGGCGCGGGTAAAACTGCTTTGCGCGCCGGCGGGCAGCGGCAAGAGCGCGTTGTTCGCCGAATGTTTTCTCCAGGCACCCGCCGAGTGCCGGTTGCACTGGCTGCCGCTGGGGGGCGCTGCGCTGAGCCCCGCGCAGATGTGCGAGCGCCTGGCGCAAACCCTTGGCTTGCCGGTGATGGACGAAGCGGGGCTGTTGGCCCACGTCGCACGTTTGCACACGCCCACCTGGTTGTTTCTGGATGATTACTGCCGAGTGCCGAACCCCGAGCTGGACCTGTTGCTCGACCGGCTGTTGAACGCCAGCAGCCCGGCATTGCACCTGTGGCTGAATGGGCGCCGCCGTCCCCACTGTAACTGGCCGCGGCTGTTGCTTGATGACGAGTTGCACGAGTTTGATGCACAGGCACTGTTTTTCACTCAAGGCGATGTCCAGCAACTGCTCCATCATTTGCCTGAACCCCAGGCTGCCCGAACTGCCCGCGAGGTGATACAGCGCAGTGGCGGCTGGTGCGCCGGGGTGCGCATCAGCTTGCTCGAACGTTGCGAGTGGGCGCGCAGTCATGCAACGCCAGGGCGGGCGGGGACCTTGCTGGATTATCTGGACTACGAGTTGTTCAGCACCCTGACCCCGGAACTGGCGCAGGCCTGGCGCGTGCTGGCCCATCTGCCGCGCTTCAATGCCCGGCTTTGCGAGCATTTGTTCGGTGACACAGTGGGCGCTGAATGCCTTCCCTTGCTGAGGGACCTGGGGTGTTTCATCGAGCCCTGGGAGCAGACGTCGGATTGGTTGCAGATCTTCCCGGCCCTGGCCCGCTTGGTGCAAGACGTGCCCTGGCCCCAGGGCCGTTCCTGGCATCGGCGGGCCTGCCAGTGGTTTGCGGCCGAACAGGATTGGCAAATGGCGTTCGAGCAAGCGATGTTGGCTGGAGAATTCGAGGCGGCCGTCAGCTTTTTGCAGCATTTGAGCTTCGAGCATGTTTTGCAGCGTCGCAATGTCGTGTTGTTGCTGAGCTTGCATGATCAACAAGGCGAAGCGTTGTCGCTCGGCACCCCGCAATCGGTGGGGTTGGTTACGGCCGCCCTGTTGTTCGCCGGCCGCTTTGACCAGGCGTCGGTGTGCATCGAACAACTGACCCGGTTCGCGCCGCAGCCTCGCGCCTGCCAGCAGCGCCAGCTGGTTGCGCGCTGGCAGGTCCTGCGTGGCTGGCTGCTGCACCTTGACGGTGAGGGTGACCCGGCACGGGAACATTTCCTCCAGGCCCAGATCCACCTGGAGCCCGATGCCTGGGCTTCACGTTTGCTGTGCCAATCGGGGTTGACGCAACAGGCCTTGCTCAAGGGCGAACTGGCCTCGGCACAGTGGATCAACCGCCAGGCACTTTGCCTGGCTCGCGCCCAGGGTTCACTGGTGTTTGAAGGGCTGCTGGAACTGGACCACGCGCAAGTGCTGGAACAACGCGGCGCGCCTCACCGGGCCGATGAACTGCTGAGCGATGTCCAGGCGTTGCTCGAGCGCCCCGGCCAGGATTTTTCCCCGTTACTGGGACGTATTGCCCTGCGGCGCGGACGCCTGGCGTTGCGCATGGGGTTTGAAGAGCGGGCTGCCGAGCAGTTTCAAACCGGGCTGGAAACCGGCCTGCACAGCCAGGACAAACAAGTGCTCTATGGCTTTCTCGGCAAGGCTAGCCTGGCGGCCAACCAAGGCGACTACGGCGAGGCCTTCATGCAACTGCGCGACGCCGAGCGGATCATGCAGCAGCGGCACATTCCCGACACCGTGTACCGTGGCGTGTTGCTGCAAACCAGTTGCCAGTTCTGGCTGCAACAGGGGCGGGCGGAACTGGCCCATGAAGCCTTGAGCCGGGTGTTGCGGCATTTTCGCGGCGCCCAGGCCAAGCATGCGCCGCCTGCCACCCTGGAGCTGATTCCGCGGCTTGAATACCTGTTGCTGCTGACCGAGGTCCACCTGCATCGGGCGCAGGATCCGCTGGCTCGCCTGGAAACCATGATCGCCCAGGCCCGACAGGCTGAAATGCACAGTCTGGAAACCGAGCTGCACTTGGCACTGGCTGAAGTCGCCTGGTTGTCCGCCGACCGTTCCCGGGCGCGCACGCTTGTGCAGGACGGGCTCCAGCGGGTCGCTTGCTGGCGCGCCCAGCAAGCCTTGTGTGAGCTGCGCCTGCGCCAGCCCGAGCTGTTGCGCTGGGCGCAATCGGTCGATCAGGTCGAGTCGCCCGCCGCCATGGAAGACGCCTTGCTCAGTCATCGCGAGCTGGAAGTGCTTGAGCTGATCGCCCAGGGCCATTCAAACCAGCAGATTGCCGAACGGCTGTTCATCTCGTTGCATACCGTAAAGACCCACTCGCGGCGGATACACAGCAAGCTGGGCGTGCAAAGGCGTACCCAGGCGGTGGCGAAGGCCAAGGTGCTGGGCGTAATGGGTTAGAACCGGGCGTCTGCCTGAACTGATCCCGGGGCCGCCTCATACCCCATCCGCCAACTCACCGCCCGGGTTGCCGCCAGCAACCGCTGGGCTGCCGGGCCGTTTTCGTCGGCGTGAAACAGCGACGTCGGGCCGACGATGGTCATCACCGCCGCCACCTGGCCGACCGCATTGAACACCGGTGCGGACAAGGCATCCACCCCCGGCATCAGCAGGCCATGCACGTGATGCAGGCCGCGGTTGCGGATCTGCTCGCAAAGAGTGACGTAGGCCTGATCGTCGGCGAGGGCGTGATGGTCGGTTCCTTGCACTTCCTGTTTCCGCAGTCCGATCGTCTCGCGCTCCGGCAGGTAGGCGCTGAACACCAACCCTGTGGACGAACTGAGCAGCGGCAACACCGAGCCCAGTTGCGTGACCACGGTCACGGCGCGCACGGCCGGTTCGATGCGCACCACGGTCGCGCCGTGGTTGCCCCACACCGCGAGGAAACAGGTTTCGTTCAGATCGTCGCGCAACTCGGCCAACGGCATCGCGGCCACTTGCAGCACGTCCATGCCGTTCAACGCGGCCAGCCCCACGCGCAAGGCCTCGCGGCCCAGCCCGTAGTGATTGGTGGCAGCGTTCTGCTCGGCAAACCCGCTGGCAATCAATGCCTGCAGGTATCGATGGACCTTGCTCGCTGGCATCTGCACATGTTCGGCCAGGCGCGACAGCGACGTGGAAGGCGACAGCTCGGCCAGGGCCTTGAGAATGTCGGTGCCGACTTCGGCCGAGCGGACTTTCTGTTTACCGTTGTTGAGCGGGGTTTCCATGGCGGCGCGAGGTCCAGAAGCGAATGGGCGTCTTTATAGCTTGACGGTCGCCGTCGAGCAAATTACGTTATGCGTAATTGAATTACGATAAAAACAACCCGGTGTGCCCCGAACGCTCCAAATCGGCGAGGGACCGCATCCCAGGAGGCTCCATGAACCTCGATTCCCCAGCGTCGGACCTGGCTTACCAGTCGGGCTTTGGCAATGAATTCGCCAGCGAAGCGTTGCCTGGCGCATTGCCCGTCGGCCAGAACTCCCCGCAAAAAGCGCCGTATGGCCTCTATGCCGAACTGTTCTCCGGCACCGCGTTCACCATGGCCCGCAGCGAAGCGCGGCGCACCTGGATGTATCGCATCCGACCTTCGGCCAATCATCCGGCCTTCACCAGGCTGGAGCGGCAACTGGCCGGCGGCGCACTGGGTGACGTCACGCCGAATCGGTTGCGCTGGAACCCGCTGGAGGTGCCCGCCGAACCTACCGATTTCCTCGACGGGCTGGTGCGCATGGCCGCCAACGCCAGCGTGGACAAACCGGCCGGCATCAGCGTTTATCACTATGGCGCGAACCGTTCCATGGAGCGGGTGTTCTTCAATGCGGACGGTGAGTGGCTGATCGTGCCGCAGCTCGGTCGGCTGCGGATTGCCACCGAGTTGGGCGTACTGGAACTGGCACCGCTGGAAATCGCCGTGCTGCCCCGGGGCCTGAAGTTTCGTGTCGAGTTGCTCGACCCCCAGGCCCGCGGTTATCTCGCTGAAAATCATGGCGCGCCGCTGCGCTTGCCGGATCTCGGGCCCATCGGCAGCAATGGCCTGGCGAACCCCAGGGATTTCATGACGCCGGTTGCCCATTACGAAAACCTCACCCAACCGACCACCCTGGTGCAGAAATTCCTTGGCGAGTTGTGGGGGTGCGAACTGGGGCATTCGCCGCTGGACGTAGTGGCCTGGCACGGCAACAACGTGCCGTACAAATATGACCTGCGTCGTTTCAACACCTTGGGCACGGTCAGCTTCGACCACCCGGACCCGTCGATCTTCACTGTATTGACCTCGCCCACCAGCGTCCATGGCCTGGCCAACCTCGATTTCGTGATCTTCCCGCCGCGCTGGATGGTGGCGGAAAAGACCTTCCGTCCACCGTGGTTCCACCGCAACCTGATGAACGAGTTCATGGGCTTGATCCAGGGCGCCTACGACGCCAAGGCCGAAGGCTTCCTGCCGGGCGGCGCATCCCTGCACAGTTGCATGAGCGCCCACGGCCCGGACGGCGAAACCTGCACCAGGGCGATCAATGCCGACCTGCAACCGGCGAAAATCGACAACACCATGGCGTTCATGTTCGAGACCAGCCAAGTGCTGCGTCCGAGCCGTTTCGCCCTGGACTGCCCGCAACGGCAAACCGACTACGATGCTTGCTGGGCTTCGTTGCCTGTCACCTTCGACCCGACCCGGAGATAACCCATGACTCAATTTTCCCCTGCCCGCAGCTGGGTTACCTCTGCCAACGGTCACGCCGACTTTGCGCTGCAAAACCTGCCGCTGGGTATCTTCAGTACCGGGGGCGGCGCCCTGCGCAGCGGCGTGGCTATCGGTGAGCAGATATTCGATCTGTCGGCGGCGCTGCAAGCCGGCCTGTTCGATGGCGCGGCGCGAGAAGCGGTCGAGGCCATGGCTGGCGGCCAGTTGAACGGGTTCTTCGAGCTGGGTCGTGGCGCTCGGGTTGCCCTGCGTGAGCGGCTGCTGGACCTGTTGCGCGAAGACAGCCCAATGCGTGAAAAAATTGAAGCCGAGGGCGCGAAGCTGTTGCTCGCTGCGTCCGACTGCCAGATGCACCTGCCGGCGAAGATCAACGACTACACCGACTTTTATGTGGGTATCGAGCACGCGCAAAACGTCGGCAAGCTGTTCCGCCCCGACAATCCCTTGCTGCCCAACTACAAATACGTGCCCATCGGTTATCACGGTCGCGCTTCGACCATTCGCCCGTCCGGCACCGATGTCCGCCGGCCAAAAGGCCAGACGCTGCCGGCCGGCCAGACCGAGCCAACCTTTGGTCCCTGTGCACGGCTGGACTACGAGCTGGAGCTGGGGATCTGGATCGGCCAAGGTAACGCCTTGGGCGAGCCCATTGCCATTGGTGACGCCGCCGAGCACATCGGTGGTTTCTGCCTGCTCAACGATTGGTCGGCCCGGGATATCCAGGCGTGGGAATACCAGCCGTTGGGGCCGTTTCTGTCGAAGAGTTTCCTCACCAGTATTTCGCCCTGGGTGGTGACGGCCGAAGCGCTCGAGCCGTTCCGCCGCCCGCAACCGGCGCGCCCCGAGGGCGATCCGCAACCGCTGCCGTATCTGCTGGACAAGCGGGACCAGGCCGCGGGCGCCTTCGACATTGAACTTGAAGTGCTGTTACTGACCGAAACCATGCGCGAGCAGAACCTGCCGGCGCATCGCCTGACCCTGAGCAACACCCAGTACATGTACTGGACGGTAGCGCAGATGGTGGCGCACCACAGCGTCAATGGTTGCCAGTTGCAGGCCGGTGACCTGTTCGGCTCGGGCACCTTGTCGGGCCCCGGGAGCGGCCAGTTCGGCAGCCTGCTGGAAATCACCGAAGGCGGAAAAAAGCCGATCGAACTGGCGTCCGGTGAAGTGCGCAAATTCCTTGAGGATGGCGATGAGATTATCCTGCGGGCCCGTTGCCGCCGCGAGGGTTTTGCCTCCATCGGCTTCGGCGAATGCCGTGGCAAGATCCTGCCGGCGCATTGAGGGGCGGAGCATGGATCTCTATACCTATTACCGTTCCACCTCGTCTTATCGGGTGCGTATTGCCCTGGCGTTGAAGGGCCTGGACTACCAGGCCTTGCCGGTCAACCTCATCGCGGCGCCGGGGGGCGAGCATCGCCAGCCGGCCTACCTGGCGATCAATCCCCAGGGGCGCGTCCCGGTGCTGCGTACCGATGAGGGCGAAATGCTGGTGCAATCGCCCGCGATCATCGAATACCTGGAGGAGCGTTATCCACAGGTGCCGCTGCTCAGCGCCGACCTGGCGATTCGTGCCCATGAGCGGGGCGTGGCGGCGCTGATCGGTTGCGACATTCATCCGTTGCACAATGTCAGTGTGCTCAACAAGCTGCGGCAGTGGGGGCATGATGAGGCGCAGGTGACGGAGTGGATCGGGCATTGGATCAGCCAGGGATTGGCGGCGGTGGAACAGTTGATTGGCGATGACGGTTTTTGCTTCGGCACGGTGCCGGGGTTGGCGGATGTGTACTTGATTCCGCAGGTGTATGCGGCTGAGCGGTTTGGGGTTTCGTTGCAGGCGTATCCGCGGATTTGTCGGGTGGTGGGGTTGGCGGCGTCGCATGGGGCGTTTCAGCGGGCGCATCCGGGGAGTCAGCTGGATACGCCTGTTTGATCCCTTGGCTTATGTCTTATGTCTTATGCCTTATGGCTGAGTACATATCCGTTTCTGCGGTAACGGCTGCTTAGGGTTTCGGCCTTACGCCGAGTCACTTTTGGAAGAGCCGGGAGCCGGACCAGCCAAAAGTAACCCAAAGCGC
>NZ_JAGGOF010000076.1 GCF_018614775.1 Pseudomonas fluorescens | reverse complement strand
GCTTACCGTTGCGGGGGCAGCACCGGACTGACGTGGCCTTGAAGTAAAGCACACGATTCACCGGTTTCCCGTTTCACCCTGTGAAGGGCACCCGTAACTAGGCGCACAGGAGAGCATGGGGTGAGCCTGGGCGTCAATGAATCAAGTCGCGCTCATCGCGAGCAGGCTCGCTCCCACAATGAATCCTGTCGGACACAGAATTCATGCCCAACACAGATCAACTGTGGGAGCGAGCCTGCTCGCGATGAGGGCGGCACAGACACCACAGAATTCGAAGACATTGACCCGCCCGCACACCCTGCGTAGCCTTGCGCCTTCGAGGTTCTTCGGTTTGCGCCGAAGCTAAGACGGGAACGCGGTCCAAGCCGCGGCTGCCCCCGCAACTGTGAACGGTGACGTTCCTGCCAAGCCACTGTGCATATGCACGGGAAGGCGCAGGAATTGCCAGTCCAGGCTTTTTGCAAAGCCGGGGCTGGCCCACCGTCAGCCAGGAGACCTGCCTCGACACAGATTCTCACTACAACCGGGCGGGGTGATCCGGTGGCGAAATCTTCCGCGCACGCCTGTGCCTGCGGTCGTCGTCCCGTTTGCCCGCCACCTTGCCAAAGGGCATCCGATGAAAACACTGGCCAAACTTCCCGTCACCATCGTCACCGGTTTCCTCGGCTCGGGTAAGACCACCTTGTTGCGGCACATGCTCGATAACGCCCAGGGCCGGCGCATCGCGGTCATCGTCAACGAGTTCGGCGAGCTGGGCATCGACGGCGAGATCCTCAAGCAGTGCTCCATCGGCTGCACCGAAGAAGAGGCCAACGGCCGCGTCTACGAACTGGCCAACGGTTGTCTGTGCTGCACGGTGCAGGAAGAGTTCTTCCCGGTGATGCGCGAGCTGGTGGCGCGCCGCGGCGACCTCGACCACATCCTCATCGAAACCTCCGGCCTGGCCCTGCCCAAGCCGCTGGTCCAGGCTTTCCAATGGCCGGAAATCCGCAGCGCCTGTACGGTCGATGCGGTGATCACCGTGGTGGACAGCCCGGCGGTGGCGGCGGGCACCTTCGCCGCATTCCCCGACCAGGTCGACGCCCAGCGCAAGCTCGACCCGAACCTGGACCACGAATCGCCGCTGCACGAACTGTTTGCCGATCAACTGGCGAGCGCCGACCTGGTGATTCTCAACAAGGCCGACCTGATCAGCCCCGAAGACCTGGCGAGAGTGCGCCTGGAGGTGGCCGAAGAATTGCCACCGGCGGTCAAGGTCATCGAAGCCAGCAGCGGTCGCCTGCCGTTGGAAGTGCTGATCGGCCTCGGCGCCGGCTCCGAAGAGCACATCGACAGCCGCCACAGTCACCACGATCATCACCATGACGGCGATGAAGATGACCACGACCACGACGCCTTCGACTCCATCTCCATCGAACTGCCCCAGGCCGACGAAAGCCGGCTGCTCGATGCATTGGCGCAACTGGTGGTCCGGCATGGCGTGCTGCGGGTCAAGGGTTTCGCGGCGATCCCGAACAAGCCGATGCGCTTGCTGATCCAGGGCGTCGGCACGCGTTTCGACAAGCATTTCGACCGCCAGTGGGGCGCCGATGAAGCGCGGGTCACGCGGCTGGTGCTGATCGGCCAGGCACTGGACGCCGACCTGCTTGAAGCGCAGTTGCGCGCTGCTCTCAGCGTCTAAACCATGCACCTGCTCAGGACCCAGCCCGGCGGCTTCGTAGCGGACGACAACATTGCCGACCTGGGGCAAACCCCCGCCGAGCTGGTCATTCTGTGCAGCGGCGATTCGAGCCTGGCGTTGCTGGCCGAAGCGGCGCGGCAACTGCCGGACGACTACCCACAGTTTCGCCTCGCCAACCCGATGCAGGTGCAGAACCACGCCTCGGTGGATCTGTACGTCGACGACGTGCTGCGGCATGCCAAGGTCATTCTGCTGTCGCTGCACGGCGGCATCGGCTATTGGCGCTACGGCATCGAGCGTCTGATGGAACTGGCCGGGCGCGGGGTGAAGTTGATCCTGGTGCCGGGGGATGATCGCCCGGACCCGGAACTCAGCGACCTGAGCAACGTGCCTTGCGAAGACCGCGACCGGCTCTGGCAGTTCTTGCGCCAGGGCGGCTTGGGCAATGCCCTGGATCTGTTCTACAACCTGGGCAGCCAATGGTTTGGTCGCGACTATTCGTGGGGCGAACCACAGACCCTGCCGCGCACGGCGATCTATCACCCGCAAGACACCAACGCCAGCCTCGGCGATTGGCAAGCCGACTGGCAGGCCGGTCAACCGGTGGCGGCGCTGCTGTTTTACCGCTCGCACCTGCAAGCGGCGAACACCGCGTTCATCGATGTGTTCTGTCAGCGCTTGCAGGCGGCGGGGCTCAATCCGCTGCCGATTGCCGTCGCGAGCCTCAAGGAGCCCGCTTGCCTGACCCAGGTCGAGGCCTGGCTCGATGACGTTGAGGCCGGGGTGATCCTCAACACCACCGGCTTCGCCCAATCCAGTCCGGAAGCGCCACACCTGCGGCCGTTTCGCCGCAACATCCCGGTGATCCAGGCGATTTGCGCCCAGGACAACGAACCCGGCTGGCGCGCCAGCGAGCAGGGGCTGGGGCCGCGCGACCTGGCGATGCACATTGCCTTGCCGGAGCTGGACGGGCGGATCATCAGCCGCCCCATCAGCTTCAAGGACCTGGCCTGGCGCAGCGAGCGCAGCCAGAGCGATGTGGTCTGCTACCGGGGCGTGCCCGAGCGCATGGACTTTGTCGCCGAACTGGCACGGCGCTGGACCGTCCTGGCGCGCCAGCCCAACGCGGACAAACGGGTGGCGCTGATCCTCGCCAACTACCCGACCCGGGACGGTCGCATCGGTAACGGCGTTGGCCTGGACACCCCGGCGGCGGCCTTGAACATCCTGCGGGCCCTGCAAGCCGAGGGCTATCCTTTGCCGGCCGAACTGCCGGCAAGCGGCACCGCGCTGATCCAGCAGTTGCTGGGCGGCGTCAGCAACGACCTGGACAGCCTCGACCTGCGGCCCTGTCACCAGAGCCTGGCGCTGGAGGCTTACGAGGCCATGTTCGCCGCGCTGCCCGAGGCCAATCGCCAGGCGGTGCTGGCGCGCTGGGGCTCGCCCGAGCAGGACCCGATGTGCCGCGACGGGCGCTTGATGGTCGCCGGCTTGCGGCTGGGCCTGACGTTTGTCGGCATCCAGCCGGCCCGGGGTTATCAGGTCGACCCGAGTGCGGTCTACCACGACCCGGACCTGGTGCCGCCCCACGGCTACCTAGCGTTCTATTTCTGGCTGCGCCACACCTATGGCGCCCACGCCGTCATCCATGTCGGCAAGCACGGCAACCTCGAGTGGTTGCCCGGCAAGGGCGTCGGCTTGTCCGAGAGTTGCTGGCCGGACGCTTTGTTGGGGCCACTGCCGAATATCTACCCGTTTATCGTCAACGACCCGGGCGAAGGCGCCCAGGCCAAGCGTCGCACCCAGGCGGTGATCATCGACCACCTGATGCCGCCGCTGACCCGTGCCGAAACCTACGGGCCGCTGCGCAATCTCGAACTGTTGGCCGACGAATACTACGAGGCCCAGTTGCTCGATCCACGCCGGGCCCGGGAACTGCAGCGGGACATTCTCAACCTGGTGCGCGAGACCCATATCGACCGTGAGCTGCAACTGGACGCTGACGCCGACGCGACGATCTGGCTGCCGCGCCTGGACACCTACCTGTGCGATCTGAAGGAATCGCAGATCCGCGATGGCCTGCACATCTTTGGCGAGTCGCCCGGCGGACGGCTGCGCATCGACACTTTGCTGGCGCTGTTGCGCATTCCCCGGGGCGACGGCAAAGGCGCGCAGTCGAGCCTGTTGCGGGCGCTGTCGAAGGCGTTCGGGCTGGGTTTCGATCCGCTGGATTGCGCCTTGGCCGAGCCTTGGGCCGGCGATTGCCCTGAGGCGTTGCGCCGGGTCAGCGAGGAGCCCTGGCGCACCGCCGGCGACACGCGCGAGCGCCTGGAACTGTACGCGGCCCGCTTGATCGAGCAGGCCCTGGAAGGTGTGGTCGAACAGTTGGAGGCGCCGGGTTGGGAAGACGTGAGCAGCATCATCGAAAACCTGCGCACTGTCGTGGCGCCGCGCCTGGACGCTTGCGGCCCGGCGGAAATGCGCGGCCTGCTCGATGCCTTGAGCGGACGCTTCGTGCCGGCCGGCCCCAGCGGTGCGCCGAGTCGTGGACGCCTGGATGTGCTGCCCACCGGACGCAACTTCTTCTCGGTGGATGTGCGCAACCTGCCCACCACCACGGCGTGGCGCATCGGTTTCCAGTCGGCGAACCTGATGCTCGAACGGCATTTGCAGGATCACGGCGATCACCTGCGCCAGCTCGGTCTGTCGGTGTGGGGCACCGCCACCATGCGCACTGGCGGCGACGACATCGCCCAGGCCATGGCGCTGATGGGCGTGCGTCCGGTGTGGGCCACGGGCAGCCAGCGGGTGGATGATTTCGAGATCCTGCCGCTGAGCCTGCTGGACCGGCCTCGGGTCGACGTCACGCTGCGGGTGTCCGGGTTTTTCCGTGACGCGTTTGCCAACCTGATCCGCCTGTTCGATGCGGCGGTGCAGGCCGTCGCCGCGCTCGATGAACCCGCGGACATGAACCCCCTGGCGGCCAAGGTACGCAGCGAGCGGGAGGCCTTGCTGCAGTCGGGTCTTGAGCCGGACGCGGCGGCCCGACAGGCCGGCTGGCGGATCTTCGGCGCCAAGCCGGGTGCCTATGGCGCGGGCGTGCAGGGGGCTATCGACGGACGGCTGTGGCAGAGCCGCGAGGACCTGGCCGAGGTGTACCTGAACTGGGGCGGCTACGCCTACGGTGGGAGCGATGAGGGCACCGCCGCCCGGGAGCAGTTTTCCCGGCGTCTGAGCCAGGTACAAGCGGTGTTGCAGAACCAGGATAACCGCGAGCACGACCTGCTCGACTCCAACGACTATTACCAGTTCCAGGGCGGCATGCTCGCGGCGGTGGAAACCCTCAGCGGTACGACAGCGGCCAGTTACCATGGCGATCACAGCCAGCCCGACCTGCCCAGGATCCGCACCCTGAAGGAAGAGCTCAACCGCGTCATCCGTTCCCGTGCGGCCAATCCGAAGTGGATCGACGGGGTCAAGCGGCACGGCTATAAAGGCGCATTTGAACTGGCGGCGACGGTGGACAATCTGTTCGCCTTCGACGCCACTACGCAACTGATCGACGATCACCAGTACGCGTTGCTGGCCGATGCCTACTTGCTCGACCCTGATACGCGGGACTTCGTCCGCCAGCACAACCCCGATGCCCTGCGCGACATGACCGAGCGCATGCTCGAAGCACAGCAGCGGGGCATGTGGCAGGCGCCGGGCGAGTACCGCGAGGCGCTGGAGAACTTGTTGCTCGACATCGAAGAAGATGGCTGATTTGACGATCTGTAGGCTTGTGGGAGCAAGCTTTGCTCCCACAGGCAGGGATAAATCCCCTCGCCGCAGGGACTGCATTCATATTGAATTTACCGGCCACTCCTGAGAATCCACCATGACCGACACCCCCCATTTCCCGCTCTCCGCCGTGGTCGGCGCCGATGACCTGAAACTGGCGCTGTGCCTGGCCGCCATCGATCCGAAGATCGGTGGCGTGCTGATCGAAGGTCCGCGCGGCATGGCCAAGTCGACCCTGGCCCGGGGTTTGGCAGACCTGCTGGCCAGCGGTCAATTCGTGACCTTGCCCCTGGGCGCTACCGAAGAGCGGCTGGTGGGTACTCTGGATCTGGACGCGGCGCTGGGGGAAGGGCGCGCGCAGTTCTCCCCCGGCGTGCTGGCCAAGGCCGACGGTGGGGTGTTGTACGTCGATGAAGTGAACCTGCTGCCCGATCACCTGGTGGACCTGCTGTTGGACGTGGCCGCCAGTGGCACCAACCTGATCGAACGCGACGGCATTTCACATCGGCATCCGGCGCGTTTTGTGCTGATCGGCACCATGAACCCGGAAGAGGGCGAACTGCGCCCGCAACTGCTCGACCGGTTCGGCTTGAACGTGGCCCTCGACGGTCATACCGCACCGGCTGAACGCGGGCAGATCATTCGGCGGCGGTTGGATTTCGACAGTGATCCGACGGCGTTTTGTGCGGCGTGGGAAGGGGCCCAAGGGCAACTGCGCGAGCGCTGCCAGACGGCTCGCGAACGGTTGGCGCAGATACCCCTGGACGATCAGGCACTGACGCAGATCACCGAGCGTTGCTTTGCCGCCGGGGTGGATGGATTGCGTGCCGATCTGGTCTGGCTGCGAGCTGCCCGGGCCCATGCGGCTTGGCGTGGGGCGCGGGTGATCGACGATGAAGACATCGATGCAGTGGCGGAGTTTGCCTTGCGTCACCGGCGACGCGGACACTCAGCGCCGGCCCCATCACCGTCCCAGCCGCCGACGGCTGCCGACAAAACTGCCGAGTCGAACGAAGGCCAGGGCCAATGGGGCGACTTGCCAGCCCTGGCCTTGCCGACTGGCGCTCGGCGTGACGTGCCGAGCTGGCCAAAAAAGCCCTAGGCATTCGCCCCCGTTCGGCAGCGGGGGCGAATGCCAAACCCCGTGCCGGACGGTTGGAGCAGGGTCGCCAGGGCCGTAGCAAAGCGGCGCCCAGCGGCGCGGTGAACTGGCCGGGTACTTTGCTTAACGGTCGTCCGCAGCTGCATGACGACCTGCGCTTTCACAGTCGCCAGCGGTCGCCCCATGAACTGTGGCTGGTGATCGTCGACGCTTCGGCCTCGACCCGTCGTCATCGCGCCTTGAGCGATGGCAAGGGCCTGCTGGCACAGCTGTTCGACGATGCCTACCGCCAACGCGCGCGGTTGGCGCTGCTGACCGCCAGCGGTACGGTCCCGAACTGGCAGGTGCAAGGGCTCAAGGCCTCGGCTAGCCTGCGGGACTGGCTCGATGACCTCGGCGCTGGTGGCGGTACGCCGCTGCTGGCGGCGCTGCAAGAGGCCGGCCGTTGGCTGGCCGCCCGGCGCAAGCGCTACCCGGCGGAGCAGCAGCGGGTGCTGGTGATGACGGATGGGCGGGTGAAGGAAGGCCTGTCACTGTCGCCACTCGATTGCCCGTGCCTGTTGATCGACATCGAGCGCGGCCCGATCCGCCTGGGTCGTGCCCGGCAGTTGGCGGGGCGGTTGGGGGCGGAGTATCGGCATATTGATGAGGGTGTCTGACTAGTGTTCGCTGGCCGATAGGGCCCCATCGCGAGCAGGGGATGCGTTCTGATGCACACCACCGCCCCCCTGTGGGAGCGAGCCTGCTCGCGAAGGCATCACCTCGGTCCAAGGGCTGTCCACTTATTCGGCATCACTGTTCTATGCTCAGGCAGCCCCTCACAGGAGTGAACCCATGCGCATACTCGCCACCAACCCCCAGGACGATTTCCGGGTCAAGGCCTACGCCGGCACCAACGGCGTGTTGCTCGCCATGGACCTCGCCGAAACCCGCCGCAAAGGCCTGCTGGGTTTTGCCATCGAGAAGCAGCAGGGCGACAAGCCCTGGTTGTTCCTGTTCAACAGCCTGACCTTTGCCGGCAAGGCGCACACCTTCGCGCAATTTCACGCCACCCCCAGCGACAAGGCGCCCTTGCAGAAATTTCGCTGGGCCGATTACGCCGTCAACCCCGGCGTGACGATCCACTACCGCGTGCACCTGGCCTACGGCAGCCCCGACGCGCCACAGTTGGGCGAATGCCTCGAAGTCACGGTCACCAGCGACAACGGGCAACCGGCCAACCAGCGGGTGATCTTCAACCGTGCCGTGGCCGCCAGCCAGGCGTTCCAGCGCAAGTTTCCCGAATTGGACGCGTTGATCAGCGCCAACCGCAACCTGTCCATCGACGCCTGGCCCGACGCCCCCCGTCGCTGGCTGGAAAACGGCTTGCTGGGGCGCCTGACCGGTTTCATCGACCGGGCGCTGGATGCCACCTGGGCCCTGGACATCGCCATCTACGAGTACGAGCTGCCAGTGATCGTCGACGCGGTGAACGCTGCGTTCGCCCGTGGCGCACAGGTGCGGGTGCTGTACCACGCCGAGCCGGGCGACGACACCACGCAACGCAACGAAGCCAACCTCGTGAAACTGCCGGCGGCCAACAAGCGCGGGCGGGTCACCCATAATATCTTCCACGACAAATTCATCGTCCTCAGCAAGGTGGACGGCACCGGTTCGCTGCAGCCCGAAGCCGTCCTGTGCGGCAGCACCAACTTCACCGCCAACGGCGTCTACCGCCAGGCCAACGTCGTTCATGCGCTGGATGATCCACAGGTGAGCGACAGCTATCGCCAGGTGTTCGAGCAGATCTGGGCTGCACCAGACGACGTCGACGCGACTCGCCAATGGCTGACCCAACACAATCCCATGGCCCCGGAGCAGGCATTGTTCGCCGGGTTCTCGCCCCGTACCGGGGAGGGTGACCTGGATCGTTTCGTCGACATCATCAACGCCGCCCGCAAGGATGTATTGTTTGTCACGGCATTCGTCCTGCCTGATCGGATCCTCGATGCATTGCTCGGCCAGCCCAACGACGACGTCCTACGCTATGGCTTGCAAAACACCGCCAGCCGCATCACCGGTTTCCACGCCGACCGCACCGCCGAATTCGCCGCCACCGCACTGCTCAACACCGGGCTGGAAGGCTGGCTCAGGGAGAACATGAAAGGCCAGAAAGGCAACCTGCTGGTGCACACCAAAGCCATCGTCACCGACTTCACCAGCGACACACCGACCATCATCAGCGGCAGCCACAACCTCAGCGCCGCCGCCAGCAACGGCAACGACGAAAACTACCTGATCATCCAGGGCGACACCGACCTGGCCGACCGCTACGGGCTGGAACTGCTGCGCTTCTACGAGCACTACCGCTTTCGCTACTTCGCGAAGAAACTGGCGCTCAAGCAGGTCAGCCCGCTCGCGGTGGACGACAGTTGGAGTGATGACTATTACCGGGAAGGGGATTTGCGCAGGTTGTCGAGGGTGAGGTTTTGCGGGCGGTGAGCACGTCCAACCATGGCGAACGGGAGAACGATCCAGCGATCAAGGTTGCTCTCGGAGACTTATAAGCGGGTAAGGTCACGGCGTTAGGTTTAGTTCAGTGCTAGCATAGAGCCATCTATCAGCCTGGAAGCTGTCATGAACCTCTGCCACGGAATGTCGGGTCTGCTTCGCGCCAGTGTCGCGCTGGTGCTGTTGGTTTTCTGCGCGTCGGCCCTCGCCGCCAACACGCCGTGTTCCGGGCGCAAGGGCGGGATTGCCGGGTGTGATGGGGATACGTTCCTCTGCAATGACGGCTCCATCAGCGCGTCGAAAAAATCCTGTTCCGCTGTGCTGGGGCTTCGCAATGAAGCCCGGCCGCAGTCGTTGCTCAAGCAGGCCGATGGTTGCCAATGTGGCAGCGGCAGTTATTGCGTTGGTCCGCGGGGCGGGGTGTATTGCCTCACTCCGGGCGGCAGCAAGAGTTACAAGCGCAAGTAGCGCAGCACCGCCGAACCCCAGTGGGAGCGAGCCTGAACTGG
>NZ_JAGGOF010000075.1 GCF_018614775.1 Pseudomonas fluorescens | reverse complement strand
TGACACTCAGCTATCGCGAGCAGGCTCGCTCCCACAGAAGGACTTGCGGTGATTGTGGAGGCCTAGCGAACCACCCCTTCCTCAACCAACAACTTGAGAATCGCCTCGGCACCGGCCTCGGGACTCACGCCCTTGAGCACTTGCCCGCCCCCGCCGCTGGCCTTGGCCGTGGCGGCTTTCATGCGATCGGCGCCGCTCTTGGCCTTGATCACTTTGAGGCGCTTGGGGCGTGGCTTGGCCGGTTGCAGGGTGGCCACCGCCAGCAAGGCGTCATCGATCACTTCGATTTCTTCGGCGTGCAGCGCGCCGCGGCGTGCTGGGCCGTAGGCGCTTTGCCGGGGTTTTGGCGCGGCGTTATCCACAGTGGCCAGGAACGGCAGGCGTACTTTCAAGCGGCGCCGTTGGCCGCGGGGCAAGGCTTGCAGCACCAAGGCCACGCCGTTGTCGATGGATTCGACCTGGGCCAGCCCGACCACCAGTGGCCAGCCGAGGTTTTCCGCCAGCAGGAACGGCAGCATCCCGGAACCCTCGCCGGTTTCCGCCTGGGTGCCGGTGAGCACCACTTGGGCGCCGGCGTCACGCAGGTAATCGGTCAAGGCCGGCAGCGCGTCCGCACCCTCGGGGTTTTCCAGCACGTGAAGTTCGTCCAGGCCCATGCCCAGGTAAGCGCGCAGGGCCGGCTCGGCGACGTCGCCCGCGTGCAGCACTTGCAGGTCGCTGCCGGCCAGTTGCAGGCCCAGCTCCACGGCCCGGGCGTCCTGTTCGGCGCGACGGGGCCGACCGGAGGTCGGGTGGGCGCCGATGGAAACGAGGCTGATCACTTGAGTACTCATGGTTGAATCCTTAGCTTAAGCCGCATCGCGCCTGGCTTCGTTGCGGTAAGCCTCTACCGCCGCGATCAAGGCCTGGAGAATCGCCGCGCTGTCACCGATCACCGACAGGTCTGCCCGTTTGATCATGTCGCAGCCGGGGTCGAGGTTGATCGCCACCACCTTGTCGCAGGCGCCAATGCCCTGCAGGTGCTGGATCGCCCCGGAAATCCCCACGGCCACGTAGACTCGCGCCGTAACCCAGGTGCCGGACGCACCGACCTGGCGATCACGGGCCATGAAACCGTCGTCCACCGCCACCCGCGAAGCGCCCTCGGTGGCGCCTAGGGCCGCAGCCGTCTGGTGGAACAACGCCCAGTCCTTGACGCCGTTGCCGCCGGAGAAAATGAATTCGGCCTCGGCCATCGGGATCGCGCCCGGGTCCACCGCCACCGCGCCAAGATCTTCGATTCGCGACAAGCTACGGGCCACGCTTGTGGATAACTCAACCGGCAGCGCTTCGTGACGGGTTTCGCTGACCGGTTCGGCGCATTCGGCCGCCGCCAGGATCAACCGCGCCAACGGTCGGGCCAAGTCCTGCAGGCCGGCACCGGCGCGACCGATGCACTCCTCACCCTTGACCTGCCAGACCCGCGTGGCCGGACGTTCGCCCAAGGCGGCGGCGAAGCGACGGCCCATTTCGCCGCCACCGGTGCGGCTGTCGGGCAGCAACCAATGGCGGGGATTGAATTGGTTATCCACAGCCCGCAGACCCTGGACCCGTTGTTCCGGTGCATAACCATTGAATTCCTCGCCGTCGAGTATCAGCAAGCGATCGACACCGGCGGTGGCAAAGGCATTTTCCTTGTGCTCACCGAACACCACCGCCAACACTGCGCCGTCGCTGCCGGCCAACTGATGAGCCAGGCCGAGCAGATCGCGGTCATGGCTGCTGAGGCGGCCACCGACCATGTCCGGCACCACGCTGATGTAGAACGCCGGTTGCGACACCTGATGCAGCGGCAACTGAACTTCGGTGACAGCGCTGCGCTTGGTCGCACCGCCCTGCTGGGCACCGCTGCGGTCGATACGCTTGATGCCGTTGGGGCCGATGAAACCAACCCCGTGGACGTTCTTGCGCATGAGCCCGTGGGGGCCCATCCAGCTGTGCTGCACCGGTTGCATGGCCGCGTGCAGCGGGTGCAGGCGGTTGCGGGCGATCCACTCGGCGCGAGGGTCGCGGCGGATGATGTCGCTCATGAATGCACCTCCGCAGGTTCACGTTTGGCCGGGGCCACGGGCTTGCTCGGGGCCGCGTCTTCCAGCAGCGCATCGGCCACCAGTTCGGCAATGTCCTTGATCATCGGCCGCGGTTCGACCACGCCTTCCAGCATCGCGGTGCACTGTGGACAACCCACGGCCACCAGCTCGGCACCGGTTTCGCGGATGTCCTCCATGCGCATGTCCGGGATCCGCTGCTTGCCGGGAATGTCGGTGATCGGCGCGCCGCCGCCACCGCCGCAGCAACGGGAACGGAAACCGGAACGCTGCATTTCCTTGACCTCGATGCCCAGCGCACGCAGCACCTGGCGCGGTGCTTCGTATTCGCCGTTGTAGCGGCCCAGGTAGCACGGGTCGTGATAGGTCACGCTGTCGCCTTTGTGCTGGCCGAGGTTGAGGGCACCGGCGTCGATGATCTCTGCCAGGTAGGTGCTGTGGTGCTGCACCAGGTAGTTGCCATCGAACGCGCCGTACTCGTTTTTCAGCACGTGGAAGCTGTGGGGATCGCAGGTGACGATCCGGTTGAAGCTGTATTTGGCCAGGGTCTGGATGTTGCGCTTGGCCAACAGCTGGAACGTCGCTTCATCACCCAGGCGCCGGGCCACGTCACCGCTGTCACGCTCTTCGAGTCCGAGCACGGCGAAGTCGATATTCGCCGCCTTGAGCACTTTGACGAACGCACGCAGGGTCCGCTGGTTGCGCATGTCGAAGGCGCCGTCGCCGACCCAGAACAGCACGTCGGTGGATTTCTTCTCGCCGAGCAGGTTCAGGTTCAGGTCCGCCGCCCAGTTCATCCGCCCGCCAGGAGCGAAGCCGCCCGGGTTGTCGGTGGCGATGAGGTTTTCCAGCACCTCGGCGCCCTTGTTCGGCGTGGCGCCTTTTTCCAGGGTCAGGTGGCGACGCATGTCGACGATGGCATCGACGTGCTCGATCATCATCGGGCATTCCTCGACGCAGGCCCGGCAGGTGGTGCAGGACCACAGCGTCTCGGCGTCCACCAGGCCGTTGACGATCGGCTGGTGTGGATTGCCGCCGTGCTCGCCCAGCGGCTTGCCCCTGCCGTCAAGGGATGGGTATGGGCTGCCGGCAAATTTTGCGTCGGTGCCGCCCGCGAGGCCGACGACCATGTCCTGGATGAGCTTTTTCGGGTTCAGCGGCTGGCCGGCGGCAAAGGCCGGGCAAGCAGCTTCGCATTTACCGCATTGCACGCAGGCGTCGAAGCCGAGCAGTTGGTTCCAGGTGAAATCCTTGGGCTTTTCCACGCCCAACGGTGCAGCGGGGTCATTCAGGTCCAGTGGTTTCAGACCGGTGGAGCGGCCACCGCCAAAGCGCTCGGCGCGGCGGTGCCAGGCCAGGTGCAAGGCGCCGGCGAAGGCATGCTTCATCGGCCCGCCCCAGGTCATGCCGAAGAACAACTCCGAGACGCCCCACAACACACCCACACCGAGGATCGCGGCCAACACCCAGCCACCGAAGTTTTCCGGCAGGATGCCGGCCACGGGCAGGGTCACCAGGAAGAACGACGCCGAGAACGCCAGCAGGCTCTTCGGCAGGCGCATCCACGGGCCCTTGGACAAACGGGCCGGCGGATTGCGCCGTCGCAGGTAGACGAAGATCGCGCCGACGAACATCACCGCCGTCATCAACAGCAGCGCATAGCCGAGGACGCGGTTATGCAGGCCGAAACCATGCACCAGGATCGCCAGCACCACCGACGCCACCGCGCCACCGGCCGTGGCAACGTGGGTGTTGGCGATGTATTTGTCCCGCGCCACCACATGGTGCAAGTCCACCATGTAGCGTTTGGGCATGGCGAAGAGGCCACCGATCAGGTCGACCTTGGCCGGTCGTCCCCGGCGCCACATGTTCACCCGCCGCAAGGCGCCAAGGGCCGCGAGGCCCAGGGCGGCAAACAGCAGGATGGGAAGAAGGGTGTTCAGCATAGGTGTTGCTCCCAAAGACTTCAGGGTCTTGCAGGTCGAGATGCCTTACTCGGTTCCTGTGGGAGCGAGCCTGCTCGCGATTCAGGCGCCACGGTGCCTCAGGCAAACCGCGTTATCGTTCATCGCGAGCAGGCTCGCTCCCACAGGGTCATGTGCAAGCCGTTAGAAATCCTTGCACAACCGCAAGGCGTCGTAGATCGCGGCGTGGGTATTACGCTGCGCCACGCAGTCACCGATGCGGAACAACAGGTAACCATCGCCGCTCTGCTCGAGGCACGGTTGCGGCTTGATCGCGAACAGGGCTTCGACGTCGATCTGGCCCTTGTTGCGCGAACCTTCCTTCAGGGCGTAGTAGATTTCTTCGTCCGGCCGCACACCGTTCTCCACCACCACCTGATCCACCACGCGCTCTTCCTTGGCCCCGGTGTATTCGTTCTCCAGCACCGCCACCAGCTTGTCGCCTTCGCGGTAAACCTTCTCCAGCATCATGTCCCCGGTCATGATCACTTCCTTGGGGTACATGCTGCGGTAGTAGGTGGGGAACGACGTCCCGCCAATGGCCACGCCCGGCTTGATGTCGTCGGTGACGATCTCGACCTGGCTGCCCTTGTCGGCGAGGAAGTCGGCCACCGACATGCCGGTGAACTCGCAGATGGTGTCGTAGACCAATACGTTCTTGCCTGGCGCAACCTTGCCGTCGAGCACGTCCCAGCTGCTGACCACCAGCCCTTCGGCGGCGCCCCAGTGTTCGTTCTGCTCCAGGTACGGATGCCCGCCCACCGCCAGCACCACCACGTCCGGACGCAGGTCCATGATGGTCGCCGCATCAGCCGCCACGCCCAGGCGCAGGTCGACTTTGAGCCGCGCCAACTCCAGCTGGAACCAGCGGGTGATGCCGGCGATCTGGTCCCGTTGCGGGGCTTTCGAGGCGGTGGTGATCTGCCCGCCAATGAATTCCTTCTTCTCGAACAAGGTCACGTCGTGCCCACGTTCGGCAGCGACGCGCGCCGCTTCCATCCCGGCCGGACCGGCACCGACCACCACCACCTTGCGTTTCGGCCCGGTGGACTTCTCGATGATGTGCGGCACGCCCATGTATTCACGGGACGTCGCGGCGTTCTGGATGCACAGCACGTCCAGGCCCTGGTACTGGCGGTCGATGCAATAGTTGGCGCCGACGCACTGCTTGATCTGGTCGATCTGGCCCATCTTGATCTTGGCGATCAGGTGCGGGTCGGCAATGTGGGCGCGGGTCATGCCGACCATGTCGACGTAGCCGCCTTCCAGGATCCGCGTGGCCTGGTTCGGGTCCTTGATGTTCTGCGCATGCAGCACCGGGACCTTGACCACTTCCTTGATACCGGCGGCCAGGTGCAGGAACGGCTCCGGTGGATAACTCATGTTCGGGATGACGTTGGCCAGGGTGTTGTGGGTGTCGCAACCCGAGCCCACGACGCCGATGAAATCCAGCATGCCGGTGTCGTCGTAATACTTGGCGATCTGTTTCATGTCCTCGTGGGACAGGCCGTCCGGATGGAACTCGTCACCGCACAGGCGCATGCCCACGCAGAAATCGTCGCCCACTTCGGCGCGCACGGCCTTCAGCACTTCCAGGCCGAACTTCATCCGGCCTTCGAAGCTGCCACCCCATTCGTCGGTGCGCTTGTTGACCCGCGGGCTCCAGAACTGGTCGATCATGTGCTGGTGCACGGCGGACAGCTCGACGCCGTCCAGGCCACCGGCCTTGGCACGGCGCGCCGCCTGGGCGTAGTTGCCGATCACCCGCCAGATTTCTTCCGGCTCGATGGTCTTGCAAGTGGCGCGGTGCACCGGCTCACGCACGCCGGACGGCGACATCAGGGTCGGCCAGTTGAAGCCGTCCCAACGCGAGCGACGACCCATGTGGGTAATCTGGATCATGATCTTGGCGCCATGCTTGTGCATGGCGTCCGCCAGGTTCTGGAAGTGCGGGATGATGCGGTCGGTGGACAGGTTCACCGAACTCCACCATTCCTGCGGGCTGTCGATGGCAACCACCGAGGAGCCGCCGCAGATCGCCAGGCCGATGCCGCCCTTGGCTTTCTCTTCGTAATACTTCACGTACCGGTCGGTGGTCATGCCGCCGTCGGTGGCGTAGACCTCGGCGTGGGCAGTGCTGAGCACGCGGTTGCGGATGGTCAGTTTGCCGATCTGGATCGGCTGGAACATTGCTTCAAAAGCCATGGCGCGATCCTCGACTTACAACGGCTTGACGGTGAACAGGCCGTCGTCGTGGCCTTCTTCCGAACCGCCATAGACCTGCTCGGCCACGGTGCGGATCGAACTGCCACGCGCGGCGAGGATCTGGTCCATGGCCCCGGCGAACCAGCCAGTGAACATGTAGTCGACCTTGCGCCCGACCTTGCCGTACACGTAGACGAACGCCGAGTGTTCGAGCTTGACGCTGGCGGTGCCTTTGTCGAGGTCGATGTCCTGGATCTTGAACAGGCCCCAGCCGCGCTGCGACAGGCGCTTCATGTAGTGTTCGAACACCGCGACCCCTTCCAGGCCGTGGCACTCGGCTTCTTTTTCACACCAGTGCCAGGCGGATTTGTAGCCGGCCTTGTAGAGGATCTCGGCGTAGGCGTCGGCGCCCAGCACTTCCTCGATGCCCATGTGGTTGTTGACGAAAAAGTGCCGCGGCACGTAGAGCATCGGCAGGGCGTCGGAGGTCCAGACACCGGTTTCGCTGTCGACTTCGATAGGCAGTTGCGGGGCGATTTTGGCCATGAAAACGTGACTCCGGAAAGGCGTGGTATTGCCTGCGGCGCCAGGGGCCGCAGGTAAGGTATTCAGCAGTGCGGCGACGTTTATTCGCCCCAGACGTCCTTCAGGACGTTGACCCAGTTTTCACCCATGATCTTGCGCACCACCCGCTCAGGATGGCCGCGTTTGAGCAACGTTTCGGTGAGGTTCGGGAATTCGCCAACGGTGCGGATGCCCAGGGGGTTGATGATCTTGCCGAAGCTGGTCAGACGACGGGCGTAGCCCTTGTCGTGGGTCAGCATTTCGAAGAAGTCCTGGCCATGGCCCTGGGTGAAGTCGGTGCCGATGCCAATGGCGTCTTCACCGACGATGTTCATGGTGTATTCGATGGCTTCGGCGTAGTCGTCGATGGTCGAATCGATGCCCTTGGCCAGGAACGGCGCGAACATGGTCACGCCGACGAACCCGCCATGGTCAGCGATGAACTTCAGCTCTTCGTCGGACTTGTTGCGCGGGTGCTCTTTCAGGCCGGACGGCAGGCAATGGGAATAGCAGACCGGCTTCTTCGATTCGAGGATGACTTCCTCGGAGGTCTTGGAACCCACGTGGGACAGGTCGCACATGACGCCCACGCGGTTCATCTCGGCGACGATTTCGCGACCGAAGCCCGACAGGCCACCGTCACGCTCGTAGCAGCCGGTGCCCACCAGGTTCTGGGTGTTGTAGCACATCTGCACCACGCCGACGCCGAGCTGCTTGAAGATCTCGACGTAGCCGAGCTGGTCTTCGAACGCGTGGGCATTCTGGAAACCGAAGATGATCCCGGTCTTGCCTTGTTCCTTGGCACGACGGATGTCGGCGGTGGTTTTCACCGGGATCACCAGGTCGCTGTTCTCGCGGATCAGTTTCTGGCTGGCAACGATGTTGTTGATGGTGGCCTGGAAGCCCTCCCACACCGACACCGTGCAGTTGGCCGCCGTCAGGCCGCCCTTGCGCATGTCTTCAAACAGCTCGCGGTTCCACTTGGCAATGATCAGCCCGTCGATAACGATGCTGTCGGCGTGCAATTCGGCTGGGCTCATCAGGCAGTCCCCTTTTGTCAGACTTCACGCGCCGAATCGTGTGCCGGCGCTTTGGGGCCAGCATATGCCTGAGGGCCGCGACGACCGGGTGCAAAAACGACAGGGGAATTGCCGAAAGCGTCAATCCACGACAAAGGCCTGTCGCCGGTCCACCCTCCCCGTCTGTTCATTGCCCGGCGCTTGCGCCAGAATCCGCTGCATCACTGGCTTTCACCGGACTCGAGCGGCAACGCAATGAAATCACTCTTCCTGGCTTTGGCACTGATCAGCACCGTCGCCCACGCGGCAGAAGACATCGAACAGAACCCCTGCGACGCCGTCGAAAACGACGTCCAGACCCTGGCCTGCTCGGCCTACGGCAAAACCGCCGCCGAACAGTTATTGAACGAAAACCTGCAAGGCCTCAACGAACGCCTGCAAACCCGCTACGCCAGCGACAAGGCCCAGCTGGGCGACATCACCAGCAAAATCAAGGCCGCCCAACAACTGTGGCTGAAACAGCGCGAAGCCGATTGCGCCATCGCCGCTTTCCCGGCCAAACCCGGCAGCGAAGCCTACAAAATCGCCGAAAACGACTGCATGGCCCAGGTGAGCGATGATCGGTCGGAGTTTTTGGAGTCGATCGGACAGGAATAGAAGGCCACCACGAAGCAATATCCAGACACCGTTCGCGCGCTGGCCCTGGGAGAAATATAAGTCAGGATTCGCAAATCTTATAAAAGACTTATATTCTTCCATGAACACTATCCACTGGACCAGAAAAGCCGTTAAGCAGCTTTTGCGATTGCACTCAGTTCATCAGGCTCAAGTTCGGGACGCCGTCACGGCGCTCGCCCAAATGCCCGACGTGGTCAACGTCAAAGCACTTGTCGGTCATGGGTATGCGTACCGCCTGCGGGTGGGGAGCTACCGAGTTATTTTCGATTGGGACGGGGCGATCCAGGTCGTCAGCATTCAAGAGGTCAAGAAACGCGATGAACGTACCTACTGATATTCAGATCATCAACGACGCGAACGGGAACCCGGCATTTGTGGTCATTCCGTATGCCCAATACACGGCGCAGAAACTCGTACCCGACCTCATCCCCCATGAAGTAGTCAGCCGTATCGTTGACGGTGCCACCCCCATCCGCGCCTGGCGCGAACACCTGAACCTGACCCAGGATGACGTCGCCAAGCGCCTGGGCATTTCCCAGCCCGCCTTTGCCCAGCAGGAATCCGTCGCAAAACCCCGTCGAGCCACCCGTGAAAAAATTGCCGCGGCCTTTGGTATCCATGCTGACCAGTTGGAGCTGTAAGCTGCACGCCACCCTTGAGCAAAAGGATTGACATGAAAACCTGCGGCATCGAAATCAAAGGCAGCGAAGCGATCATCGCCGTGGCCTCGCTGGATCAGCAGACGCTGAGTCACGTCGCGCTGAACACCAAGAAAATCGCCCTGGACGACGATGACGAAGCCGCCAACGTCAAGGCGTTCGCGGCCCAGGTTCGGGCGTTTGTGCTGGATAACGGGATCGAACGCATCGCCATCAAGAAGCGCAGCAAGAAAGGCGAGTTCGCGGGCGGGCCGACCACGTTCAAGATCGAAGGGGTTTTCCAGTTGCTGGAAGGCTGCGAGGTGACGCTGTTGTCGCCGCAGACCATCAATGCGCAGAACAAGAAACACGACTTCGCCCTGCCGGCGACGCTGAACAAATATCAGCATGAGGCGTATAAGGCGGCGTGTTCGGCGTTGGTGAAGAAGTAACCCGGATCCACCTGATGAAATGCATTCCTGTGGCGAGGGAGCTTGCTCCCGCTGGACTGCGCAGCAGGCCAAAAAACGGGGCCGCTTCGCGCCCCAGCGAAAGCAAGCTCCCTCGCCACAGGCACTGCCGGCAGAGATCAAGGGGTAACCGCCAAGATTGGACTTCCCACACCAGCCCCTTGTCACGCAGCGCGTCGATGCAGGATTGAACGGTCTGGGCTCAGGCACGACTTCGCTGCCCGTACTCCTGAGACCTGCCTACGGCCTCCAGCGTTGAATCGGTGAAGGGCGCAAGGTGCGCTTGGTAGGCTTTTATACCCAATTATGGGGACAGGTATAAATTATAGTCGCGACCATAATTGAGTATAAAAGCCTGTCAAACCAACTCCCGCCCGTCCCCCTGCCGCCGCCGATCCTCCCGCGGGCAACGCTCGAACCGCGCCCGATAACTGCGGGTGAAATACGACGGCGACTCGAATCCACAGGCGATGCTCACCTCCAGTACGCTCATGTCGGTCTGGCGCAGCAGCTGCCGGGCCTTTTCCAGGCGCAGGCGCAGGTAGAAATTGCTCGGGGTGTCGTTCAGGTGCAGGCGGAACAGCCGTTCGAGCTGGCGCCGCGTGACGTTGATGGATTCGGCCAGGGCCAAGGTGCTCAGGGGCGGTTCGCTGTGGGTTTCCATCTCACCGATGACATGCACCAGCTTCTTGTTGCGAATGCCATAACGGCTGGCGATTTCCATGCGCTGGTGGTCTTTGCGCGGGCGGATGCGGCCAAGCACGAATTGCTCGCTGACCTGGATCGCCAAGTCAGCACCGTGAGCCTGGCCGATCAGGTCCAGCATCAAATCAATCGAAGCGGTACCGCCGGCGCAGGTGATGCGGCGACGGTCGATCTCGAACAGTTCCTGGGTCACGCCGAGCTGTGGATAGGATTCCTTGAACGCCTCGATCGCTTCCCAGTGCAGGGTCACCCGGTGCCCGTCGAGCAACCCGGTTTCGGCCAGGACCACGCTGCCGGTGTCGATGCCGCCGAGGATCACGCCTTCGTTGTCCAGCCGATGCAGCCAGCGTTCCAATGCCGGCGTCACGAATTTCAGCGGCTCGAACCCCGCCACCACCCAGAGGGTCGCGCCCTTCTTCAATGGCTCCAGCGCGGCATCGGCGTTGACCGACATGCCGTTGCTCGCCAGCACCGCCCCGCCATCGGCACTCAATACATGCCAGCGGTACAGCTCGCCACGAAAGCGATTGGCGACCCGCAACGGCTCGATGGCTGAAATGAAACCGATGGCCGAAAAACCCGGCATCAACAGAAAGTAGAAATCCTGGGACATGGCGCGCGCTCGGTGGGCGGGTAGCGTGAGGATCTTGATACGCGACAGGTCGCTGCAGTGCAAGAGCACGTCGCTGCAGTGCGCTTTGCCCGGGGCGCGGCTACGTAACGTGGCATCACCGGCGCACAGATGCCGGAACCCCATAACAATAAGCTGCCGAGGCCCCGTCATGAAACGATTGATCAGCTCCTGCGTTCTTGCAATCAGCGGTACCGTTTTCCTCAGCTCGGCCACCCTGGCGGCCGAGCCTGCCGCGTGCCAGAACGTGCGCCTGGGCGTGGTCAACTGGACCGACGTCATCGCCACCAGCGCCTTGACCCAGGTGATGCTCGACGGGCTCGGCTACAAGACCAAACAGACCAGCGCTTCCCAGCAAATCATCTTCGCCGGCATCCGCGACCAGCGCCTGGACCTGTTCCTCGGCTATTGGAACCCACTGATGACCCAGACCATCACCCCGTTCATCGAGGCCAGGCAGGTGAAGGTGATGGAACAGCCGAGCCTCAAGGACGCCCGCGCGACCCTGGCCGTGCCGACGTACCTGGCCGACAAGGGCCTGAAGACCTTCGCCGACATCGCCCGATTCGAGAAGGAACTGGGCGGCAAGATCTACGGCATCGAGCCCGGCTCCGGCGCCAACACCCAGATCAAGGCGATGATTGCCAAGAACCAGTTCGGCCTGGGTAAATTCCAGCTGGTGGAATCCAGCGAGGCCGGCATGCTCGCCGCCGTGGACCGTGCCGTGCGACGCAAGGAAGCCGTGGTGTTCTTCGGCTGGGCGCCGCACCCGATGAACGTCAACGTGCAGATGACCTACCTCACCGGCAGCGAAGACGCCCTTGGCCCGAACGAAGGCATGGCCACCGTGTGGACTGTCACCGCGCCGGACTACGCGCAACAGTGCCCGAACGTCGGTCGCCTGCTGAGCAACCTGACGTTCACCGCCGAAGATGAGAGCCGGATGATGCAGCCGCTGCTCGATCACAAGGACCCGCTCGAATCGGCCCGGCAGTGGCTCAAGGACCATCCGCAAGACAAGCAGCGCTGGCTCGAAGGCGTTACCACGTTCGATGGCAAACCGGCCGCCGACAACCTGCAACTGACCACTAACTGACCCACGCCATCCCCCTGCGCAGCGCCAACCGCCTGCGCAATGACTCACCTCGCCTGAAGGAAGCCGCACCATGAACCACGACGTCATCATCACCTGCGCACTCACCGGTGCTGGCGACACGACCGCCAAGAGTCCCCACGTACCGGTCACGCCGAAGCAGATCGCTGCGGCCGCCGTCGAAGCCGCGAAAGCCGGGGCCACGGTGGTCCACTGCCACGTCCGCGACCCGCAGACCGGCAGGTTCAGCCGCGACGTGGCGCTGTACCGCGAAGTGATGGAGCGCATTCGGGAGGCCGACGTGGACATCATCGTCAACCTCACCGCCGGCATGGGCGGCGACCTGGAGATCGGCGCCGGCGAGCGGCCGATGGAGTTCGGCCCCAACACCGACCTGGTGGGCCCGCTGACCCGCCTGGCCCACGTCGAGCAACTGTTGCCGGAAATCTGCACCCTGGATTGCGGCACCCTGAACTTCGGCGACGGCGACACCATTTATGTATCCACCCCGGCACAACTGCGGGCCGGGGCCAGGCGCATCACCGAACTGGGGGTCAAGGCCGAGCTGGAAATCTTCGACACCGGCCACCTGTGGTTCGCCAAGCAACTGATCAAGGAAGGCCTGCTGGACAACCCGTTGTTCCAGCTCTGCCTGGGCATCCCCTGGGGCGCACCGGCCGACACCACCACCATGAAAGCCATGGTCGACAACCTGCCGCCGGATGCCGTGTGGGCCGGCTTCGGCATTGGTCGCCTGCAAATGCCCATGGCCGCCCAGGCCGTGCTGCTCGGCGGCAACGTGCGGGTCGGGCTGGAAGACAACCTCTGGCTGGACAAAGGCGTACTTGCCACCAACGGCCAACTGGTGGAGCGCGCCGGGGAAATCCTCAGCCGCCTCGGGGCGCGCGTCCTGACGCCGGCTGAAGGCCGCAAGAAAATGGGGCTGACCCAGCGCGGTTGACCAGACACCCATTTCCCCTGTGGGAGCGAGCCTGCTCGCGATAGCGGAGTGTCAAACAGCACATCTATCGCCTGATGCACCGCTATCGCGAGCAGGCTCGCTCCCACAAAGGCTCCCCACATTCAGTTCAACGTATTATTTCAGGAAACCACCATGCGCTTTATCACCGACATCAAGACCTTCGCCGCCCTGGGCAGCGGTGTAATCGGCAGCGGCTGGGTCAGCCGCGCCCTGGCCCATGGGTTGGACGTCGTCGCCTGGGACCCGGCGCCGGGTGCCGAAGCGGCACTGCGCAAACGCGTTGCCAGCGCCTGGGGCGCGCTGGAGAAACAAGGCCTGGCGCCTGGCGCCTCCCAGGATCGGCTGCGCTTTGTCGCGACCATCGAAGCGTGCGTGCGCGACGCCGACTTCATCCAGGAAAGCGCCCCCGAGCGCCTGGAGCTGAAGCTCGAACTGCACAGCCAGATCAGCGCCGCCGCCAAGCCGAATGCGTTGATCGGCTCCAGCACCTCGGGGTTACTGCCGAGCGAGTTCTATGAAGGCTCCACTCACCCGGAGCGCTGCGTGGTCGGGCACCCGTTCAACCCCGTCTACCTGCTACCGCTGGTGGAGGTGGTCGGCGGCAAGCACACCGCGCCCGAAGCCATACAGGCCGCCATGCAGGTGTATGAATCCCTCGGCATGCGGCCCCTGCACGTGCGCAAGGAAGTGCCCGGCTTCATCGCCGATCGTTTGCTCGAAGCGCTGTGGCGTGAGGCGTTGCACCTGGTCAACGACGGCGTGGCGACCACCGGCGAAATCGACGATGCCATCCGCTTCGGTGCCGGGTTGCGCTGGTCGTTCATGGGCACGTTCCTGACCTATACCCTGGCCGGCGGCGACGCCGGGATGCGCCACTTCATGGCCCAGTTCGGCCCGGCGCTGCAACTGCCGTGGACCTACCTGCCAGCGCCGGAACTGACCGGGAAATTGATCGACGATGTAGTGGAGGGCACCCGCGAGCAACTGGGCAGCCACAGCATTTCGGCGCTGGAGCGTTATCGCGATGATTGCCTGCTGGCGGTGCTGGAGGCCGTGAAGGCCACCAAAGAGAAGCATGGAATGGCCTTCACCGACTGAACCTGTAACTGATCGTTCCCACGCTCTGCGTGGGAATGCAGCCCGGGACGCTCCGCGTTCCGAATAAAGCGTGACGCAGAGCGTCACAGCGGCGTTCCCACGCAGAGCGTGGGAACGATCATGCCCGGAGACAACCATGCCCACCCTCACCACCTACCAAACCCACATCCGCCCCGAATGGGTCGACTACAACGGTCACCTGCGCGACGCCTACTACCTGTTGATTTTCAGCTACGCCACCGACGTTTTG
>NZ_JAGGOF010000074.1:173-15825 GCF_018614775.1 Pseudomonas fluorescens | reverse complement strand
ATCATTAGGCCAGTTCAGCTTTGCTCCCACAGCTCTACCGGGCTCTGGCTATCGCGGTGGATAAGTCGAGAGGATCCGCCCCACCGTCTCGCGTACCGCAGTGTTACGGTCAGCCGGGTTCGGTGAGTCGCTCAGCATCTGCTCATCACTGCCCCACCACACCAGCTTGCCGTCCTTGCCATCGAGCAAATCGATCTGCACGGTGGCGACCTTGTAGCTGATGTTGCGGGTTTCGTTGTACATCGGCCCGCCCCAATAGCCGTTCCAGGGGCTGCCCCAACCGCCGCCATAATTGGTGGTCACCTGTTGCTGGCGATCCTCGACGATCAGGTAGGCCTGGACCAGCACATCACCATGGCCGCCAGACGGGGCCGGGCGCAGGCCGCGCTGGTCGAGTTGATCGGCGACGGCCTGGCGGATGCGCTGTTCGGTCAGGTCACTCTTGATGCGCGGGTCATCGGGGCGATATTGCAGTGCCGGGTCTTTCCAGCTCCAACTGCGATACGCCGCAAAATCGCGGCGGGTGTCGAAATCATGATTGACCTGGTTATTGGCACAAGCGCCAAGCAGGAGAGCAAAGGACAGTAAGACAAAGCGGCGAAACATGGCTTTTCTCCGTGGCGTGATCAACTGGGCGGATAAGCCGACAGGGCTTTTTCCACCGCCTCGCGAATGGCGTCCGTGCGTGCACTTTGGCTGCCGCGCTGGCTGGTCTCGGCGCTGGCGCTCCAGACCGGCTGACCATTGCGCGCATCGAACAGATCGACCCGGACCACCACCACCTGCTCCTGATACGTGCGCACCACCGGCACCGTGTGATACATGCCATAACCGGGGCCGTAACCCGGGCCGTAGCGGTTGTAGCCGCCGTAGTAGCCGCTATCGTAGTCGTCCCGCACCTGGCGCAATCGGGTCTCCAGGCGCAGGTCGGCACTGACGAACAGGTCGGCCGGGCGATTGTCATGCAACGGGCGCAGGCCACGCTGGTCCAGGGCGTTGCTCACCGCCTCTGCCACCTGGGCCGAATCCGCCCAGGCGGTGCCCGCCGGCATCCGCCCGTTGAGCCAGGCCCAACTGCGATAGCGCCCGTAGTCACGGGGCGCTGCGGGGTAGGCGCTGCGATCGAATACCTGGGCGGCTTCGGGCGGTGCCGGCGGCAACGGGTTGGACGTGGCGACATACGGGTTGCTGCCCTGGCACGCCGCCAGGCCCAGGCACAGCACCAATACCCCTGAACGACCTTTCATTTCGATCTCCGTTCACACCGGCCGACAGATCCAGTGCAAATAACGTCCCAACCCGGCAAACGCGGGATGGCGACGGTGGGCCAGTTCCATCTCCAGCAACTGCGCAAGCTCCACGCGGCCCTGGAACTCCACCGGCATGTAGTCATGGAAAACCCGCACGCCACTCTGTTTTTCGACCTGCCACACGTCTTCAAGTTGCGCCGCCAATTCCCGCGGATCAAGGGGTTGCTGCGGCGTCAGGCTTTGTTTTTCACCGGCCATGTCATTTTTGCGCAACTTGCGGAAATGCCCCTTGAGCAGGTTGCGATACACCAGCGCGTCACGGTTGTAGAACGCCAGGGACAGCCAGCCACCGGGCACCGTCAGTTGATGCAGGACCGGCAGGATCGCGTGGGGCTCGGCCAGCCATTCGAGCACCGCGTGGCACAGCACCAGGTCGTAAGGCTCGGTGAGCTGACCGAGCAGGTCCTGCCAAGGCGCCTGGATAAAGGTTGCACCCTGCTCCGCCTCGGCAAACCGCTGGCGGGCACCGGCTAGCATGGGCTCGGCCGGTTCGGCCAGGGTCACCTGGTGGCCGCGCTCGGCCAGCCACAGCGACATATGGCCCAGGCCGGCGCCGATGTCCAGCACGCGCAAGGGGCGATCAGGCAAGCTTTCCAGCAGATCGGCCTGAAGCACCGCCAGGCGGATCGCACCCTTGGCCCCGCCGTAGATTTTCTCTGCAAAACGCGTGGCAAGCTGATCGAAATGACGGTCGCTCATTGGCCGAACCGCCGTTCGCTGTCGGCCAGTTTGCTGCGCACCACGGCGTCCATGTCCAGGCCCAACTCGCTGCACAACAGCAACAGGTACAACACGATGTCACCGACTTCCTGCCCCGCATGGGCCAATTTGTCTGCCGGCAATTGGCGCGACTGGTCCTCGGTCAGCCACTGGAAAATCTCCACCAGCTCGGCCATTTCCACGCTGGCGGCCATGGCGAGGTTTTTCGGACTGTGGAATGGCCGCCAATCGTTACGATCACGAATGGCGTGCAAGCGTTCGGTCAGTTCAACAAGGTTCATCGGGCTCTCCTGAATGCGCATAGCTTCGGGGGGATGACCTTGGAAGGCAAGTCTCTCGGTATGCGTGGCGATTTGCCTCATAATCGAACCATCGGCACGCTGACAGCTCCTACAATCAGAACCCGTTAACCCAGATCCCCCTCATCAGGATGCACACATGCAGGTAGAAAGCTTTTTCGAATGGCTCGGCCAGGCGCTCGGTTCGGTGATCCGTTTCATCGTCGACCTGCTCAGCGGCCTGTTCAACACCCTGGCCAACGCCGGCGGCAACTTCGTCGACGGCCTGGCCCGCACCTTGGGCATGGATACCTCGATCATCAGCATCATCGCGCTGATCCTCGGGTTACTGATGCTGTACTCCGCGATACGCGCCTTCATGCGAGCGTCGATTGTCATGGGGATCATCTGGCTGGTGTTGGGGTTGTGGCTGTTGAGTTGGATCATTCACTAGGTCTGGATTGATCGCGCGGCACAAGGACGATGCCGCCCCCCCTGTGGCGAGGGAGCCTTTTGTTTATTCCCCTCGTCCAGCCGTAGGCACAGGCTACACCGCCTTGCGCCGTTGCCTACAACTACGCCAGAATCCGCCGGCTTGTGCGCCTTGGGGTGGGGCTCTATCGTTGTCGGGTCGCTGCCAATCAGCGATCGGGTTTAGCGATCCGGCTCCATACACAGACGCAACAATGCTCAGTCTCGATTGCAGTCCTTCTACTTCTGCGATTGCGTAATGGTGGCTGTGCGTGGGAGACCTTCGGGTCTACCCGGGGTTTCTGTGACCCGGATCGCTAACCTGCGTACAGCCGCCACCTTTACTTGTTTAGCGATAGGTCGTGGCGGCTCAATCCATCACGGAGTTTCACCATGTTCAAAGTAACCCCCAACCCACCGGAAACCGATCCGAACTCAAGCGCCTTCGACAAAGCCGCCGACCGCGCCCTCGACTTCTACCTCAAACCCAAACCCACCGAGCCTGAAATCCAACCGGGTCAACTCTTCACCGTCGTCAATGGCAGCGACACCGAAGCCCTGCTCGCCAACCTCAGCGAAACCCTGGCTTCGGCCAATGCCATGGTCAGCGACCTGGCGTTTGACCTGGACGGTTCCAGGCGGCATGTGGCCATGGGTATCCAGCAGCTGATCGAACTGAGCGGCCTGCTGGTGAACCGGGCGCTGGATAACGTCGACCCGCGCTAGCAGCAGCGCATGACCTTTGTGGCGAGGGAATTTATCCCCTCGCCACAGGGTTTCAGTGGACCGGGATAACTGCCCGGTCCCACGCCCATGGGACCGAGCCTCGCAAGAACTCGCTACAATCGCGCTCCATCAAGGAGCCCGCATGTCCAACCTGATCACTGACTGGCGCGACCGCCTTACCCATCGCCGGGTCTGGGCGCTGGCTGCGCCGATGATTCTTTCGAACATTTCCGCGCCGCTGGTAGCGTTGGTAGACAGTACGGTCATCGGCCATCTGCCCCATGCCCATCAACTGGGCGCGGTGGCAGTCGGGGCGAGTTTGTATACGGTGCTGGCGTGGGCCATGGGCTTCTTGCGCATGGGCTCCACCGGCTTCGCCGCCCAGGCCGCCGGGCGCGGTGATGGCGCGGCGTTGCGGCAAGTGCTGATGCAAGGCCTGTTGCTGGCGATGGGGTTGGCGGTGGTGCTCGGCGCCGTCGGCGGGCCGCTGAGTGGCGTGGCGTTGCACTTCATGCAGCCGTCGGCGGAACTCGATCAATTGACCCGGGATTTCTTTCACACGCGTCTCTTCGGCTTGCCGGCGGCGCTGGCCAGTTATGCGCTGGTGGGTTGGTTTCTTGGCGCCCAGAACGCCCGGGCGCCGTTGGCTATCTTGCTGGTGACCAACCTGGTGAACATCGCCCTCAACCTGTGGTTCGTGATGGGGCTGGACTGGGGCGTGGCCGGTTCGGCGCGGGCGTCGGTGATTGCCGAGTGGACCGGTGCCCTGGTCGGCCTGGCCCTGGCGCACAAAACCCTGCGCGCCTGGCCGGGTCAGATGGCCTGGGCGGCCCTGGCGCTGTGGCAGAACTGGCGCCCGCTGCTGGCGGTGAACCGGGACATTTTCATTCGCAGCCTGGCGCTGCAAGCAGTGTTCTTCCTGATCACGGTGCAGGGTGCGCGGCTGGGGGATGCGACCGTGGCGGCCAATGCCCTGCTGCTCAACGGGCTGCTGCTGACCGCCCATGCCCTGGACGGCCTGGCCCATGCGGTCGAAGCCTTGTGCGGTCACGCCATCGGCGCCCACGACCGCCTGGCCCTGCGTCGCTCGCTGGTGGTGGCCTGCGGCTGGTCACTGATTGCGAGCGTCGGTTTTGCGCTGCTGTTTCTGCTCGCCGGCCACCTGTTCATCGCGATGCAGACCGACATCCCCGACGTGCGCGACACCGCCTACCAGTACCTGCCGTACCTGGCGGCCCTGCCGCTGATCGCGGTGTGGAGCTACCTGCTCGACGGGCTGTTCATCGGTGCCACCCGCGCCCGTGAGATGCGCAACGGCATGCTGCTGACCCTGCTGCTGGTATTGCCCATCGCCTGGGCGCTGCGCGGACTGGGCAACCACGGGCTATGGATTACCTTCCTGCTGTTCATGGCCTTGCGCAGCCTGACCCTCGGGGCGATCGCCTGGCACTTGCAGCGGCGCGATCGCTGGCTTGGTAATCCCGCCTAATTGTCCTGCCACAATCGGCGCAGGTGATCGAAGTACTCGCGTTGCGACCGGCCTTCCCTGTCCGGCACCGGCCCGGCATCAGGGTATTGCAGGCGCAGCCACAGCCAGTCATCGAGCACCGGTTGCTCGGTAAAGCCCAACGCCACCCCCTGCTGCAAGTCCCTCCAGAGCAGACGGTAATCGCGCCCGACGGAGCGTGACCAGCGCCAGGCGTGACGCTCCAGCAGGCACTGTTGCAATTGGCGCTGCTGCCGGTCGCTGAGGCTGTGCTCGTTCTCCAGCGCCGCCCCCGGCAAGCCCGGGTTGGACAGCTGCTGCCAGCCCTGGCTGCCGATCCCCCGGTCGGCCCAGGTGCCGCCGAACCAACGCACCAGGCTGATCGGCCCCAGCCAGCAACTGAGCGCTTGCGGGTCGCAACCGTCGAAAAAATAACTGGCGGTGTGCGGGTTGTAGTAGTTCAACAAGGCCTTGTGGTGCAGGCCTACCGTGACCGTCAGCATGCGACGCAGATGCGCCAGCAGTTGCCCGACAGGCGAAGCACTGATCAATAACAACCCCGGCCAGGAGCGCGGATCCAGATGACAGAGGCTGACCAGCGCGCCCGACTGCCGCAGGTCCAGCAACAATGGACTGTGCGCCCGCAGCCCGCGAAACTCGGTGTCTTCGAACAGGACAAAAGGCCGGGCTTGGGCGAACTGCTCCTGCAGCCGCTGCGCCACACCCGGCGCCCCCGGAGCGTCGAGCAGCAGCCAATGAGGCCCGGCCCCAGGCAGATCGGCAGCGCTCACGGAGCAACGCCCGCGCCCGGTTGCATGAGCAACCGGCACGTACACAACGGCTCGGCGCAATGGCTGAAGCTCCCGCCGCCGGGTAACAGGCACAACAAGACCAGCGGCTCGGCATTGCGGATCGCGGACAACAGCACCGGGTCCGGATCGGCCGGGCAGCGACGCTCAGGTAAGGCGGGGCTTGCTGCCGGGGCCTCCGGCAAGTCCAACGATGCGGGCACATCGAGAAAGGCGCTGATCAACGGCCGATCCGGGTCGCCTTCGATAAAACTCACCAGCACTTCGGTGCCCTCGTCCAGGGCCGCTGCACCCGCCAGCAGTTCGGGCGCCAAGGGCAGCCAGCAATGGCTGGGGCTGGCCCCCTCGCCCTGATAGACCCAATCGAACTGCACCGCCACGCGCCCCGCGTCCTGGGCTGCTGGCTCGTCCACCGCCACGACCCAACCCCTTTGCCGGCTCGCCATGCGCGGTTTTGCCGGGACATTGGCCGTCGCGAAGGGAGCGCCCAGGGGAATGGCCTTGAACCGGTTGCCATACACCCCCGCCTGTCCGTGGCGCTCGATGCACGTCAACAGCCAGCGCCGGTTCCAACTTTCCAGAGGATGCGCACTCAGCGCCAGTACCCGACCCGCGTGCAGGTTCATCAGGTCGCTGCGGCCCTCGGCCACTCGCGCGCCTGACGCATTGGTTTGCACGCTGAACGCTCGCACGCCAGGCGACGGCCGGTGGTCGCCATACTCCGCTTCATCGGCAAGGGGAAAGCTGCCCGCGTTGTCGGCGAACACCAGGCAATGGCCGTCCCTGGCCTGTTCGAAATGAAAGTGAATACCGGCCTGGGCACATACGCGCTGGAGAAAGTGCAGATCTGTTTCCCGGTACTGGGTACAGAAATCCTGCGGTGGATAATCGCCGCCCAAATCGAGGCACAAGTGGCGGCCGCTGATGCCGTGCTCCTTCAGCACCTGGCGGATGATCTGCGGTACAGAGCGCGCGCCAAACACCCGTTGGCTGAAGCGCTGCGCCAGGCAGGCCAGCTTCGGCCCGATTCGTACCCGACAACCCGTGCCATGGGGCTGCTCGACCAGCTCATGCAACTGCCCATGAACGCCCCGGCCCGAGGCACCAAAACTCAACCAGACGTTGCGGTACAGCAGGCCCGCCAAGTCCAGGGAAGTATCGTGGAGCAACACCTGTGCCTCATAGACGAAGGGTTCGCTGATGGCTTCGCTGCCTGTGAAGGCCGCGACGGCCAAGGGTTCGGGCAGACCGGCTATCTCCAGGAAAAAGGCTGACTCGCAGGCAGGATCGGACATCGGCGTTTCTCTACAGGAGGGACGGGCGGGGATTCTCGCCGAGAGCCATGGCCGAGTAGAGGGCCGAAGTACAAGTTAGGAAAGGGACTACACGAATTTAGGACTGCGCCGGTTATGTACAGCGCTGCGTGGAAATAACCCCGGGCACAAATAAAAATGCCCTCCGGGACTGTCCGAAAAGACCCGCAACTTGCGGAGTATTTTCTGACAGACCGGAGGGCATGATGGATAACCCGGGGCGAGCGATCATGTAAGCAATCAGGCCAGCCTCAAGCAACCCATGGCCCCCGAGGGCCTCAGCTCATCAGGAAGACAGATACGACGAACGCGTCAGCCCCAGTCGCAGCGCATCGAGGAACTGGGTCCGCTCGGCAGCGCTGATACGAGCGCTGGCGCATTTGTCCCGGTAGTGGGTCATCAACTCTTCCGGCGACAAGTGCACATAACGCAGCATGTCTTCGATGGTGTCGTGGGTTTCGATGCCGGCGTGGTACACGCTGCCATCGGCGTTCTGGTAGATGTTCACCGAGTCGGTGTCACCGAACAGGTTGTGCATGTCGCCGAGGATTTCCTGGTAGGCGCCCACCAGGAAGATGCCCAGCAGATAGTCCTCGCCCGGGTTGAGGGAATGCACCGGCAGGCTGGTCTCGATGCTCTGCTCGTCGACGTACTGCTTGATCTTGCCGTCGGAGTCACAGGTCAGGTCTTGCAGCACGGCACGGCGCAGCGGCTCTTCATCGAGGCGATGCAACGGCAGGATCGGCAGCACCTGGCCGATGGCCCAGGTGTCCGGCAGGCTCTGGAACACCGAGAAGTTGCAGATGTACTTGTCGGCCAGCTTGTCGTTGAGTTCATCCAGCACTTGACGATGGGAGCGCTGACGGGCCTTCAGCGAGTTGTGCAGGCGCCGGCACACGGCGAAGTAGCACTGCTCGGCCAGGGCTTTTTCGGCCAGGGTCAACTTGCCGTCGGCGTACTGCGTGGCCACGTCGCTCATGTAGTGAGTGGCGCGCCAGTAGGTCTCGGTGACCATCTCGATGTCGGTCGGGCCCAGCAGGTCCACCAGCCATTGCACGGTTTCCGGCAGTTCCTGCTTGTTGTCGATTTCCGGCACGTCGTCGTTGTGCTTCTCGACGTCGGTCACCTGCACCACCAGCATCGCGTGGTGGGCGGTCAGCGAGCGACCGCTCTCGGAGAAAATGTGCGGATGCGGCAGACCCTGGGCATCGCAGAACTCCTTGAGCATGCCGACCACGACACCGGCGTAATCGTCCATGTCGTAGTTGATCGAACTGGCATTGCGCGAATGCGTGCCGTCGTAGTCCACGCCCAGGCCACCGCCGACGTCGATGTGATCCACCGGCAGGCCAAGGTTGCGCAGCTCACCGTAGTAACGGATCGCTTCCTTGAAACCGTGCTGATAATCCGCCAGGTTGGCGATCTGCGAGCCCATGTGGAAGTGCAGCAAGCGGATGCCCTGGTCCAGGCCGGCGCCGCGGAAGCGCTCGACCACCGACAGCAGCTGTGCGGCGGACAAGCCGAATTTGGATTTTTCACCACCGGTATCGGCCCACTTGCTCGACGCCAGGGACGAGAGGCGCACCCGCAGGCCCACCTGGGGCTTGACCTTGAGCGCGGCGGCTTCTTCGATCACCAGGCCGACTTCCGACTCTTTTTCGATGACGATGAACACGTTGTGGCCCAGCTTCTGGCCCATCAGCGCCAGACGGATGAACTCGCGGTCCTTGTAGCCGTTGCAGACGATGGTCCCGCCCTTCGGCGCCAGGGCCAGCACGGCGAGCAATTCCGGCTTGGAGCCGGCTTCCAGGCCGATGGAAACGTTCTGGGTGGCGATGATGTTCTCGATCACCGCTTCCTGCTGGTTGACCTTGATCGGGTAAAGCGCGGTGTATTGGCTCTGGTATTCCAGGCGTGCGATGTTGCTGTCGAACGCGCCGGTGAGCTGGCGCACGCGGTCTTGCAGGATGTCGGGGAAGCGCACCAGCAACGGCAGCGACAGGCCACTCTGGCGCAATTGATCGACTTGCTCGAACAGGTCGATGGGCGAGCTGGCGGGACCGTTCGGACGGACTTCGACGCGACCGGCGTCATTGATCGCGAAATACCCGGCCCCCCAATGGCGAATCCCGTAAACACTGCGGCTGTCCGCGACTGTCCATTGGCTGCCATCGTCTTTGCGTGTGCGTCTTACGGACATCGAAGTCCCCTATAAAAGAAGTCAAAATGCACCATCCGGTCGGAGGCTGGGGCAGTCTAGAGAGTGAAAATGACGAATTGTCTGTCAGCAGGGTAGACCCTGTCGCCAGCGATGAGTTTAGAAACCCGTTCAGAACAGGCAGCGGCCGCTAGCCGCCGGATTGCTTTGCCTTGAAACCGTGCCTGGCCAGTTCCGCCAGCAACAGCTCGAGGTGATCGCCCTGGATCTCGATGATGCCGTCTTTCAATGCACCACCGGTGCCACAGCGTTTCTTCAACGTGGTGGCGAGTGCCTTGAGCGCATCTTCGGCCAGCGGCACGCCGGTGATGGTGGTCACCGTCTTGCCGCCACGGCCCTTGCTTTCGCGGCGCACGCGGGCAATGCCGTCACCGGCAGGGACGACGGTCTGTTTGCAGATGCAGGCATCCACCGGTTGACGGCAATCAGGGCAGTGCCGACCGGCGTCGGTGGAAAATACCAGGCCGCCCAGGGCGGCGAAGGATGCGGCTTTTTTGGCCACCGGCAATCCTCTCGGGAGGACAAAGACTGGTCGAGGGGACGTACCCCGACCGCGAAGCCCCACTCAGGCAGGGGCAGCGCTACTGGACCGCAGACGGCGGTTCAGCTTGAAAAGTCGCGCAGTGTAACGGCAAAAAGCCGACTTGCTAAGGGCCAATCGGCGCCAATTTACAGCTTCTTTGCGATGCCATCTCCATGGGCGCGCAAATAGCGCTCAAGCGCCGCCAGGGAGTCCGGGCAGTAAGGCTTGCGCTGGATTTCATCGAGTACCTGTTCGATGGGCAGGAAACGCGCTTCGAGGACTTCTTCGGGTTGCAGGACCAGTGGGCCGTCCCACACCGCCGAGAACGCCGAGCACCACAGGCGGCTGCCGGTGTCTTCGAAATAGAAATGGTCATGGGCGATCAGTTCGACACCACTCACGCCGAGTTCTTCCGCCAGCTCACGGCTGGCCGACTCGGCGTAGGTTTCATCGGCCTGCACCATGCCGCCCGCCGCCACGTCCCAGAACCCCGGGTAGATTGCCTTGCTCAAGGTGCGCCGATGAACGCACAGTTCACCGGCCGAATTGAACAGCATGATGTAGGTGCCGCGTCCGATCAGGCCCCGCTCACGCAAATCCGAACGCACCAGGCTACCGAGCAGGTTGTCGTGCTCATCGACCCACGCGATCAGCTCGGCATCCGAGGCCACTCGGTGAGCGGCCTCCTGGGGGCTTTCGCTCATCAATCAGCCCTGGTTCAGCAATTGCCGCAAGTCGATGACTGCCGCATTTGCCCGGGAAATATAGTTGGCCATCACCAACGAGTGGTTCGCCAATACGCCGAAGCCGCTGCCGTTGAGGATCATCGGGCTCCAGACCGGCTCCTGGGAGGCCTCCAGTTCACGAATGATCTGCCGGACGCTGACCGTGGCGTTCTTTTTTGCCAGTACGTCGGCAAAGTCCACTTCGATGGCGCGCAGCAGGTGCGACAGCGCCCATGCCTGGCCGCGCGCTTCGTAGAACACGTTATCGATTTGCATCCATGGGGTCTCGACCACCTCTTCATCCACCTGAGGCACCTGGCCCGGGGCCAGGATTTCAGTTTTCAGCGAGGTATTGAGCTTGACCCGGCCGACGCTGGCCGACAGGCGCTGGGACAGCGAACCGAGGCGAGTGCCGACATCCCCCAGCCAGTTGTTCAGGTTGTCGGCGCGAGCGTAGAACAAGGCGCTCTTCTGGGCCGGGTCGGACAGGCGCGCCTGGTAACGGCTCAGGGAGTTGATCCCTTCCTGGTATTCCGATTCGCTGGAAGGCAACACCCAGCTGCGGTTATCAAAGTTGAAGCGCGGCTCGGCCTTCGCCAGGTCGGCGTCCTCGGCGGACTGCGATTGGGACCGGGCGAAGTCCTTGCGCAGGGCGCGGCTCAAATCGCGGACCTGCACCAGCACGCCGTATTCCCAGCTCGGCATGTTGTCCATCCACAGGCCCGGCGGGAAACGGTCGTTGGAAATGTAGCCGCCCGGCTTGGTCAGCAGGGTACCGGCCACGGTCTTGAGGGTTTCAACGGTGGTGTAGCCCACCACCATTTGCCGACCGTCACGCTCGGCTGCCGCCTGGGCATTCTGCTGCACCGGGAACAGCGCGGGCTCCTCGCTCCAATACCAGCCGACCGCGATGGTCACCAACAGGTACAAGCCAATCAGCGTGGCCAGTGCTCGGCTGAAAAACAGCCCACCCAGGTAGCTGCGGGTGGCCGATTTCGGTTCGGCGGCACGTTCAGGCGCGCTGCCCGCGCGGTTTTTCCAGTCCAGCATGGCGATGTCCCTTCAATCACTTGAGTTCTCGGTTCGACCACAACCCTACGCCATCGTGCCTGATTTGAAACGCAATAATGCGGCGCCCATCATGCCGATCGTGGCAGGGCAGTCGAACAGCCACTATAAAGGAAGCGTCGCCGGCGGCCTATGAAACCGACCGGTCATTAACTGAATGTCGCACCCGGGCAGATTATTGACGTATGTCACTCATGCTATTGAAAAGAGCTGCTAGCATAGAGCCACCAGTCGACCTCAGCATGCAGCCTAACTAGTAGTCAGGATATGACCGAGCCAGAAGACCCCAGCCGCGAGCGCCTCAAGCACCACTTTGCCCAGCGGGTAATTCACCAGGCTCGACAGATCCTGGAGATCTGGCAGCGCCTGCAACGCAGCGAGTGGTCAAGCACCGACCTGTCGGAGCTCAGCGAAGCCAATCTGCGCCTGCTGCGCTTTGCCGAGCGTTTCGAACAGCCCGAGCATTCCCAACTGGCCCACGGCATCAGCCAGTCGCTGCAAGCGGTGGACGCCAATCGCGGACGCCTGAGCAGTCACCTGATCACCGAAATCAACCGCCTGATGCAACGCCTGTCGCGCACCGGCCTGCGTCACGGCGATCAGCTCGAACAGACCTTCCTGCCGCCGCTGCGCAAACCCATCTACGTGTTGTTGCAGGACCACGACCGAGCCGAGCGCCTGGCCAAACAGTTGGAGTTCTTCGGCCTGAGTGCCCAGGCCCTGGACAGTGTCGCGGCCTTTCGGGCGACGATGGCCGAGCGCCTGCCGGCGGCAATTGTCATGGACGTGGACTTCAGCGGCCCCGGCGCCGGCCTGAAACTGGCCGCCGAAGCCCAGGAAGGCCTTGAGCAACCGTTGCCACTGTTGTTCTTCAGCTTGCTGGAAACCGATACGCCAACACGGCTGGCGGCCGTGCGCGCCGGCGGTCAGGAATTTCTCACCGGCACCCTCGAAGCCTCGAGCCTGCTGGAAAAAATCGAAGTGCTGACCTGCGCCGCCCAGTACGAACCCTACAAAGTGCTGATCATTGACGATTCCCGCGCCCAGGCCCTGCACACCGAACGCCTGCTCAACAGTGCCGGCATCGTCACCCGCACGTTGATCGAGCCGATCCAGGCCATGGCCGAACTGGCGGACTTCCAGCCCGACCTGATCATCCTCGACATGTACATGCCCGCCTGCACCGGCACGGAGTTGGCCAAGGTGATCCGCCACAATGACCGCTACGTCAGCGTGCCGATCATCTACCTGTCCGCCGAAGATGACCTGGACAAGCAGCTCGACGCCATGAGCGAGGGCGGCGACGACTTCCTGACCAAGCCGATCAAGCCCCGGCACCTGATCACCACCGTGCGCAACCGCGCGGCACGGGCCCGCAACCTCAAGGCGCGGATGGTGCGCGACAGCCTCACCGGGCTGTACAACCACACCCATATTCTGCAATTGCTCGAGGACTGCAGCTTCCGCGCGCGTCGCGAGGGCAAGCCGCTGAGTTTCGCCATGCTCGACATCGACCATTTCAAGCGGGTCAACGACAGCCACGGCCACCCCATGGGCGACCGGGTCATCAAGAGCCTGGCGCTGTTTCTCAAGCAGCGCCTGCGCAAGACCGACTTCATCGGCCGCTACGGCGGTGAAGAGTTCGCCATTGTCATGCCGGACACCGACATCGACGACGCCTGCAAGGTGCTGGATGAAATCCGCCAGCGCTTTGCCGAAATTCATTACCCGGCCCAGCCCCATGACCTGTGGTGCACCTTCAGCGCCGGCGTGGTGGAGATGAAAGATGACTGCGACAGCCTGATGATGGCGAGCCAGGCGGACGAAGCGTTGTACCGGGCCAAACATGCCGGACGCAACCGGGTGCAGAGCGCCAGGCAAAGTGCCACCTTTTCATCGGAATCCACAGATTCGGTCATGAACCTGTAACTCAAACGCAATAACTTCAGGCGCTTACGATTCTGCTCTTGGTAGACCCTCGATGCGCCTGAAGCTGCTGACCAACCTCAATACCCTTCTTTTAGTTGCCGTGTGCCTGGGCCTCGGCGCCACGCTCTGGTGGTCGCAGATCGCCCTGGAGCGCCCCTACTTGTTGATGGAGCGCTACCTGGGCCTGTCGCGGCAATTCCAGGGGGACGTGGCGCGCAACATCGAGGAGTACCTCAACAGCGGCGATGCGTTGCGCCTGAGCGCCGCGACCCAGGCCCTGGAAACCCTGCAAATGGAACTCGATGAGTTCCCGCCGCAGCTGGCCCAGACCCTGCGCCCGAGCCTGTCCAACCTCGACGGCTTCAGCAAGACCGATCTATTGGCCGCTGGTAAATTGGCAGGCGATCCCCAGGCCCTGCTGCTGCAAGCGGAACGTGAATTGAGCGCCAACCTCGATCAACTCGCGCATTACGCCCAGGGCGCCCCGGCGTACCTGCCCCCGTTGTTGGCCGCGTCGCAGCACCTGGGCAGGCTGTCGCTGACACGGGACAAACTGGTCAGCAGCGGCCGCAGTGAAATGGCCGCCGATGTCGAGCGCGAACTGGACAGCATCCGCACCCAAGCCGTGCTACTCGATGGCCTGCCACTGCTCGGCGTCACGGCCAGCAGCGAAACCGCCGGCGATGACTTCGCCGCGTTGATGGGCCTGGAGACCCAGGAAAAAACCGCCGCCGAAGATGCCGGCATCGCCCTCAAACGCGAACTCAACAGCCTGCTTGGACGTTACCCTGCGGAGCTGGCGCGCACCCGTGAGCAGATCCAGAAACGCACCGAGTTGAGCAACGCCACGCACCTGAAGACCGCTGACGTGCAACAGGCGATCGATGCCATGGAGCCTGCGGTGCGGGCCCAGCACGGGCGGATCCAGGGCGAGGTGCGGTTGATCCAGGGGCTGATGATCGGCCTGATCCTGCTGATCGCACTGCTCATCGACACCTTGCAACGCCGTCTGGCCCGGACCCTGACCCACCTGGCGCCGGCCTTGTCGACCTGGGCCGAGGGCGATTTCAGCCGCGGCATACAGATGGGCCCCAGCAACCGCGAGTTGAAAGACATCGAAGCGTCACTCAATCGCCTGCGTGCGTACCTGGTGGACCTGGTGGGCACCATTCGCGTGAACGCCGAGCAAGTGGCCGGCAGCAGCCGGACCCTGGCTGAACTGAGCGGCGAGCTGCACAGCGGCGCCGAGGACCAGGCCGGCGACACGGCACTGATCCGTGACTCCCTCAGCGAACTGGAGGCGACCATCCAGCAGGTTGCCGGCGATGCCAGCCAGGCCGCCGACGCCAGCCGCAGCGCCGGGCATGCCGTGGAGCAAGGACAGAAGGTCATCGGTTTGAGCCTCACTGGATTGCACGCCCTGGTAGGCGAAGTGCAAGGCAACGCGCAGATGATCGAGCAACTGGCCGAGGAGTCGGCCACCATCGGCGGCGTGCTGACGGTCATTCGCTCGATCGCCGACCAGACCAACCTGCTGGCCCTCAACGCTGCCATCGAGGCGGCCCGCGCCGGGGAAATGGGCCGCGGCTTCGCGGTCGTGGCCGAGGAAGTCCGCTCCCTGGCCCAACGCACGGCCGGCGCCACCGCCGAAATCCAGGCCCTGATCGCTCGCCTGCAACTGGCCGCGCGCCAGTCGGTGGACGGCATGCGCGCCCAGGTCGAACACGCCGAAGCCACCGCCAACCAGGCCCAAGCGGCCGACGGCGCGCTGGATAAAATCGTCGGCGCCATCCAGACCATCGCCGACACCGCCGTACGCATCGCCGACATCACCGCCCAACAGAGCGGCGCCGTCAGCGAAATCCGCGACCACAGCGAGCGGATCCACCAACTGGGCGGCGACAACCTGCTGCGCATCGGCCAGGGTCGAGAACAAGGCGACAACCTGCTGGTACTGGGCGGTAGGCTGCACACGGCAGTGCAGGCGTTTCGGGTGTAATCGCCCCCACCGCCTTCCCCTGTGGGAACACTGGCACTGCAGCATCAACGTCGCCCGACACGCCGCCATCGCGAGCA
>NZ_JAGGOF010000074.1:0-146 GCF_018614775.1 Pseudomonas fluorescens | reverse complement strand
CGCGATAGCGGCGGGTCAGTTTGCCTCGATGTCGCCTGGCAATCCGTCATCGCGAGCAGCCTCGCTCCAACATTTTGATCTGGGTTGGCCGCACTCTCCGCATCACTTCAATCCCCCCGTGGGAGTGAACTGGTCAAGTAATATTG
>NZ_JAGGOF010000073.1 GCF_018614775.1 Pseudomonas fluorescens | reverse complement strand
CATGGCATTGAACCGATTTGTGCAGGCTGATGAAGATCCACTGGGAGGTCCTCTGCTGGTTGACATTCCCCTGTGGGAGCGAGCCTGCTCGCGATAGCGCTGCATCAGCCGACAACAGTGTCGAAGGTGCCGGCCTCATCGCGAGCAGGCTCGCTCCCACAATTAAGCAGAAAGCGAGAGCCTCGGATTACTTGGGATACCCGGCGCGCTTCATCTCGCGTTCGGTGGTGGACTGCGCGGCGGTCAACGCCTGGTCCACGCTTTGCTGGCCGGTCAATGCGCCCGAGAAGAACTTGCCGACCTGGGTGCCGATGGCCTGGAACTCGGGAATGGTCACCAACTGGATGCCGATGTAAGGCACCGGCTTCAAGGTCGGTGCTTTCGGGTCGGCGACTTTCAGCGACTCCAGCGTCACCTTGGCAAATGGCGCGGCCTTCATGTATTCGTCGCTATAGGTCGAGGTGCGGGTGCCCGGCGGGACATTGGCGATGCCGTCGGTCTTGGCAACCAGTTGGCCGTATTCCTTGGACGTCGCCCAACTGGTGAAGACCTTGGCGGCGTCCTTGGCCTTGGAACTGGTCGGGATCGCCAGCGACCAGGAGTACATCCACGAGGTGCCTTTGTCGGTTTTCTCGTGGGGAGCGAAGGTGAAGCCGACGTGGTCGGCGACCTTGCTCTGGGTCTTGTCGGTGACGAAGGAGCCGGCGACGCTGGCATCGACCCAGATCGCGCACTTGCCGCTGTTGAACAGCGCCAGGTTCTCGTTGAAACCGTTGCTGGAAGCACCCGGTGGGCCGGATTTCTTCATGTTGTCGACGTAGAAGTTCAGCGCGTCTTTCCATTCGGGCCCGTTGAATTCCGGCTGCCACTTCTCATCGAACCAGCGCGCGCCGAAGCCGTTGGCCAGGGTGGTGATCAGCGCCATGTTCTCGCCCCAACCGGCCTTGCCCCGCAGGCACAGGCCGTACTGTTCCTTGGTCTTGTCGGTGAGTTTCCCGGCAAACTCACCGATCTGGGTCCAGGTCGGGTGTTCAGGCATGGTCAGCCCGGCGTCCTTGAACAGGTCGGTGCGGTAATAGGTGATCGAGCTTTCGGCATAGAACGGCAGGGCGTACAGCGAACCCTTGACGGACAGGCCGTCCCGCACGGAAGGAAAGACGTCATCCAGGTCGTAGGAAGCCGGCAGGTCCTTCATCGGCTCCAGCCAGCCCTTGGCACCCCAGAGTGCGGCTTCGTACATGCCGATGGTCAGCACATCAAACTGTCCGCCCTGGGTGGCGATGTCTGTGGTCAGGCGCTGGCGCAGGACGTTTTCTTCGAGCACCACCCAATTGAGCTGAATGTCCGGATGCTCGGCCTCGAAGGTCTTCGAGAGCTTTTGCATGCGGATCATGTCGCTGTTGTTGACGGTGGCAATGGTGAGTGTCTGTGCGCCAAAGCTGACGCTGCTGAGGGTCATGCAGGTGGAGACAAGCAGAGCTTTTACCGAAGGTTTCATCGCGCACTCCTTTTCCGCGCCGGGGGCTGCAGAAGGACAGTTATTGTTTTTGTGTCTTCCGGATGAAGGGAAGAATGTGCGCTGATTACAGCCCGCTATGGACGGCGTGACAAATCATCCGTCGCACTTGTGCTGATACTTTTTTGCACTGGACCCAAATCCCGGCTGAAATGATTAACCTTTGGCAATGGATTTTTGTGGGAGCAAGGCTTGCCCGCGATGCAGGCGCCTCGGTTCTCCAAGAGGCTGCGTAATCTTCATCGCGGGCAAGCCTTGCTCCCACAGATATCCCACCATAGAAATAATTCGAGAGCGTCAGCCCTGGTTCTGCTCGGTCAACCGCTGCACCGCCAGCCGCCGGTAGTGGGACGGGGTCATGCCTTTGAGCTGCTGGAAGCGGCGGTTGAAGTTGGAAATGTTGTTGAAGCCCGACTCGAAGCACACGTCCGTCACCGGCTTGTCGCCGTCGGCGAGCAATTCGCAGGATTTGCTGATGCGCAGGCGATTGACGAATTCGATGAAACAGCGGCCGGTGGCCTGCTTGAACACCCGGCTGAAGTAGGTGGGTTTCATGCCCAGGTGCTCGGCGACTTCTTCCAGGGACAATTCCCGGGCGTAGTGGGCAAAGATATAGTCGACCGCGCGGTTGGTGCGGTCGACGCTGTGCTCGTCCGCCGGTTGCGAGGCCGTGGCGCCGGAGAGCAACTGGTAGTCATCGGTGGAGGCCAACAGCTCCATCAGGATGAAAAAATGCCCCAGGCGGCTCATGCCCTGGGCGTCGGCAATGCGCTGCATCAGGAGCATGGCCTGGCGGATGGTGCGTTTGCAGCGAAACTCGATGCCGTACTGGGCACGTTCGAGCAGCGGGGCGACGGTCTTGAGTTCGGCGAAAACCTGATGGCCGCTTTCGAACAGCTCGTCGGTGAAATTCACCAGCATGTCGCGCTTGGGCACCACTTCATCCTCGGCCACCTGGCTGATCCAGTTGTGGGGCAGGTTGGGGCCGGTGAGAAACAGCGATTGCGGATAGAAGTTGCCGATGTAGTCGCCGATGAACACCTTGCCGGAACTGGCGACGATCAGGTGCAGCTCGTATTCCTTGTGGAAATGCCAACGCACCAGCGGGCACGGAAAGCCGTGCTGGCGGTAGATGATGGACAGCCCGTTGTGGTCGTCCATCAACTCATAGGAAGGGTCGGTGACTCTGGCTGTTCGGGTCATGGGCCTGGCGCTTTTATTGTTATCGCCGCTGGATAATGCCCCCTTCGCCGGACGGGTGCCAGCCCCGATCCAGGTCCTGCATCAGCTGTTGCGGTTTTTTTCTTCAATCCACTGGGACATGTACTGGGTGCTCTTGTGCAGGTGGTGACGCAGCATGCCGCCGGTAAAATTGTCCCGGCGCCGTTGCGCCAGCTCCGCGCGGCAGGCTTCGATGCTGTCAATCAGCGCCGGGCCGTGCACCTGTTTGCGGTAACGCGCTTGCAGCAGCGTCAGGCCTGCATCCCGGGCCTGGGTCCAGCGTTCCTTGTCACTGTAAAGTTGCACCGCCGCGTGGGCGATGGCTTCAGCGCTCTGGGCGATCGAGCCAGGCCAGGGCATTTCGCCGTGCATGGCCTCGGCGCCGATGGGCGTGGTGACATTCGGCGTGCCGCAGAGCATGGCGTCGATCAGCTTGCCCTTGATGCCGGCGCCGAAACGCAGCGGTGCCAGGCAGATACGTGCCGCAGACATGACCTGCAAGGCGTCTTCGGCCCAATTCATGATATGGAAGCCCTGCGCCGGGTTGTGCAGCGCGGCGGCCTTGGGCGGGGTGTAGGCGCCGTACAGGTGTAATTGCGCAGCGGGCAGTTGCTGGCGAATCAACGGCCAGACGGCGTTCTTCATCCAGAGCACGGCGTCCCAGTTCGGCGCGTGGCGGAAATTGCCGATGCTGAGGAAATGCGCACGGTCTTCGAACGGCACCCGCGCCTCGCCGGGCACATCCAGCATCAGCGGGCACCAGTGCAGCAGGCTGCGAGGCAGTTTGAAGTGTTCCACCAGCAATTCGATTTCAACCTCGGACACCATCAGGTTGAGGTCGCAGCGGTACAGGGCGGCGATTTCCCGCTTGGCAAGATCGGTGTCGGCCATCAGTGCGAACGTTTCACCCAGCGCCGGGGCGAACAGGTCGCTGAAATCCTGGGATGCGTCATCAGCCTTCAGGCGGTCCTTCAGGCGCTGGTGCCGGGCGTGACGCAGGCTCTGCAGGTCGGAGGTCTCCAGCAGGCGCAAGGCATCAGGACAGTGTTTCTCGACCCGCCAGCCGAATTGCTCTTCCATCATGAACTGGTCGAACAACACAATATCCGGTGCCAGCTCACCGATGAAGGCATCGAAACTGCTGTTGTTGAGTTCGATCGGCACTTCGCGGATGCCCAGGGCGGCCAAGTCCGCGCGGTGCTCGCCGAAGCCCGCGGGGCTGCTGAAGGTGATGTCCCAACCTTGTCCGAGAAAGGTTTCCAGGATCTGCATGACATGTCCACTGGCAGCCGACGAGCGCGGTTCCGGCCAGACATAGCCGATGACCAGGACCTTGGTGGCGGTAGGGTGACGCATGGGCAGGCGCTTCCTTGGGTCGAATCAGGCGCCGTCGGCGCGCGGGGCGCCGATAGTGACCAAGAATGCGCCTGGGCTCAAGAAAGAATGCGTCGGACCTTGTCGCGCAACTGGTCGATGGAAAAGGGCTTGCCAATGACGGCCATGCCCTGCGGCACGTCAATGCTTTCGGCATAGCCACTGGCAAACAGGATCGACAGCCCGGGCCGTACCAGTTGTGCCTGCTTCGCCAGCTCCCGCCCGTCCATCACCGGCAGGCCGACGTCCGTCATCATCAGAGCGATAGGCTGCTGGTCATTGCGCAAGAACGCCAGGGCCTGTTCACAGCCGTCCGCTTCCAGCACCTGGTATCCCAGTTCTTCCAGTACGTCGACGATCAACATCCGCACAATGTCGTCGTCCTCCACGACCAGGATGGTGGGTTGGGTGGCGGAAGCGGGGGTGGACATAGTAGGTATCTCGAAAAAAGGGTCGGAAAAGGCTGAAAGACAATCGCCTCATGCATGAGTAAGTGGCGAGGCAGCACAAGTTCCCGGGGTTGTACAAGAAAGGATCTATAGTACAAGAGCTGACAAGGATAGTCGCTTCCTTGATACAAGGCAGGCCGCCGTAGGAATTGCGCCTTTAACTCGTCAGAAAGTGTGGATCCAACCGGTATTTTTCGGGCAAAATCCACGGTTTTCAACTGTCTACCAAGGCCTATTCCATGCCCCTTTCGTCTTCGGTTGATGAGCAGAGTTTTCGCAAGCTCCTGAGCCGCAATATCAGCCTGCCGCTTGGCATTGGCGCCCTCAGCGCGGTGTTTTTTGTCGTGCTGATCTCTTATCTGCTGTCGGTGATCCAGTGGGTCGGGCATACCGACCGGGTGATCAATAACGCCAACGAAGCAGTCAAGCTGAGCGTGGATCTGGAAACCGGCATGCGCGGTTATCTGCTCAGCGGTGACGAGCATTTCCTCGACCCCTATGACATGGCCAAGCCACAGATTGCTGCCGCGCTGGAAACATTGCTGGAATTGACAGCCGACAACCCCATACAGACCGACCGCTTGCACAAGGTCCAGGCGCTCCAGGCGGAGTGGGCTACTTACGCCCAGGGCCTGATCGAGCTGCAGCGCAACAGCGGTGACTACCGTGGTGCGGTCAAGGCCGGGCGCGGCAAGCGCTTGACCGACGAAATTCGAAAGACCTTCGAAGACATCGTTGAAACCGAGCAGCGTTTGCGTGCGGAGCGCAACGAGCGGGTGCGCACAACGACCGTCTGGAGCATCGTCCTGTACGTCCTGTTCGTTGGCATTGTCAGCGGTCTGCTGGCCTATATCGGCCGTCGTGACTTGTTGAGGCTGTCCCACAGCTATAGCACCAGCCTGGAAATCCAGCAAAAGAGCGCCCTGCACCTGGAAAAACAAGCCTGGCTGCGCAATGGTCAGACCCGGTTGGCCGAGCAAGTCCTCGGGCAGCTGACGCTGAACCTGTTGGGTCGCAATATTCTGCAGTTCTGTGCCCAGTACCTGGGCGTCGCCGTAGCGGCGCTCTACGAGCGGGAAGAAAACGGCGTCCTGAGGCGGGTTGCCACCTATGGCTTGTCCCGTGACGAGGAAGAGCAGCAGCAGGTCATCGTCGCTGGCGAAGGCATTGCCGGCCAGGCTGTGGAGCAGGGGCGTCTTATCCGTCTGGATGATGTCCCCGACGGCTACCTGAAGGTCAGCTCCGGGTTGGGCCAGGGCTTGCCCAACAGCGTACTGGTGGTGCCGACCAGCGATGACAACCGGATCAACGGGGTCATCGAACTGGGTTTCCTGCGCCCGCTGGAGGAGCGCGACATCGAACTGCTGGAGCGGGTGGCGGGCAATATCGGCACGTCCATCGAAGCCGCCCGTTATCGCCAGCGCCTGCAAGAAGTGTTGGCCGAAACCCAGCAGTTGAATGAAGAGCTGCAAGTCCAGCAGGAAGAGCTCAAGACCGCCAACGAGGAGCTGGAGGAGCAATCACGCATACTCAAGGAGTCCCAGACCCACCTGGAGGCCCAGCAACAGGAGCTGGAACACACCAACGATCAGTTGGCCGAGCAGCGCGACGCCATGGACCAGAAGAACAACGAACTGAACCTGGCCCAGGTCCAGCTGCAGGAGCGTGCCGAAGAGTTGCAGCGTTCGAGCAAGTACAAGTCCGAGTTCCTCGCCAACATGTCCCATGAGCTACGCACGCCGCTCAACAGCTCGCTGATCCTGTCCAAGCTGCTGGCGGAGAACCCGCAGCAGAACCTCAGTGAAGAGCAGGTCAAGTTTGCCGAGTCGATCTACTCTGCCGGCAATGATTTGCTGAACCTGATCAACGACATCCTCGACATTTCCAAGGTCGAGGCCGGCAAGCTCGAAGTGCGTCCGGAAAACACCAGCGTATCGCGCCTGGTGGAGGGGCTGCGGGAGATGTTCAAGCCGCTGGCGGCCGAGAAGGGCCTGAATTTCGAGGTGCAGTTGCTGCCGGATACGCCGCCGATGCTGTACACCGATCGCCAGCGCCTGGAGCAAGTGATCAAGAACCTGTTGTCCAACGCGGTGAAATTCACCGAGCATGGCACGGTGTCGCTGTCGGTGGCCGGTCAACCGGGCTTTGGCATTGCCTTCATGGTTCAGGATTCCGGCATCGGCATTGCCGCTGACCAGCAGCAGATTATCTTCGAGGCCTTCCGCCAGGCGGACGGCACCACCAATCGGCGGTATGGCGGCACCGGCCTGGGCTTGTCGATTTCCCGGGATCTGGCAGCCCTGCTCGGCGGTTCTATTTCGGTCTCCAGCGAGCCGGGGCAGGGCAGCGTATTCACGCTGGTGTTGCCTGAGCGCTATGTCGAGCCAGGCGACACGCCGGTGGAACCGCGCACGTTCACTCCGACGGCCACCGCGCCGGCGCCATTGGCGCACAAGCCTGCCCCGGTGCCACTGATTGCCGAGGTGGAGGTGCCCATCGCCCGCTTCGCCGACGACCGTGACAAGGCCCCGTTCGACACCCGGTGCATCCTGGTGATTGAAGACGAGCCCAGGTTTGCCCGGATTCTCTTCGACCTGGCCCACGAGCTGGGCTACCAATGCCTGGTAGCCCACGGTGCTGACGAAGGCTTCGACCTGGCCTCGCAACTCGGCCCCGACGCGATCCTGCTGGACATGCGCCTGCCGGATCATTCCGGGTTGACCGTGTTGCAGCGCCTCAAGGAGCAGGCCCAGACCCGGCACATCCCGGTCCATGTGATTTCCGTCGAAGACCGCGTCGAAGCGGCGATGCACATGGGCGCCATCGGCTACGCGGTCAAGCCGACCACCCGCGAAGAGCTCAAGGACGTGTTTGCCCGCCTGGAGGCCAAGCTGACCCAGAAGGTCAAGCGCGTGCTGCTGGTGGAAGACGATGATTTGCAGCGCGACAGTATCACCCGCCTGATCGGTGACGATGACATCGAGATCACCGCCGTTGGCCTGGCCCAGCAAGCCCTGGACCTGCTGCGCAGCAATGTCTACGACTGCATGATCATCGACCTCAAGTTGCCGGACATGCTCGGTAATGACCTGCTCAAGCGCATGTCCACCGAGGACATCTGCTCGTTCCCGCCAGTGATCGTCTACACCGGGCGCAACCTGACGCGCGATGAAGAAGCCGAGCTGCGCAAGTATTCGCGCTCGATCATCATCAAGGGCGCCCGCTCGCCGGAGCGACTGCTGGATGAGGTGACACTTTTTCTGCACAAAGTCGAATCGCGGTTGTCCCATGAGCGGCAGCGGATGCTCAAGACCGCCCGCAGCCGCGACAAGGTTTTCGAGGGCCGCAAGGTACTGCTGGTGGACGATGATGTGCGCAATATCTTTGCCCTGACCAGCGCCCTGGAGGCGAAGGGCGCGATCGTGGTCATCGGCCGCAACGGCCTTGAGGCGATCGAGCGGCTGAATGAAGTCGATGACATCGACTTGGTGCTGATGGACGTGATGATGCCGGAAATGGACGGCTTCGAAGCCACCGCGCTGATCCGCAAGGACCCGCGCTGGCGCAAGTTGCCGATCATCGCCGTGACGGCCAAGGCCATGAAGGACGATCAGGAGCGCTGCCTGGCGGCCGGATCCAACGATTACCTGGCCAAACCGATCGATCTGGATCGTCTGTTCTCGCTGATCCGTGTGTGGTTGCCGAATATGGAAAGAATTTAGTGGAACGAGACACAGACATTGAACTGCGGTTGTTGATCGAAGCGATCTACCTGAAATACAGCTACGATTTTCGCGATTATTCCGGCGCTTCCATCAAGCGCCGGGTTCATCACGCGCTGACCCAGTTCGAGTGCAAGACCATCTCGGCACTGCAGGAGCGCGTGTTGCACGACCCCGGGACGTTCATGCAGTTGCTGCAAGTGATGACAATTCCGGTCAGCGAGATGTTTCGCGACCCTTCACATTTTCTCGCGATTCGCGAGGAAGTGGTGCCACTGCTCAGGACCTACCCGTCGATCAAGATCTGGATCGCCGGCTGCAGCACCGGGGAGGAGGTCTACTCCATGGCGATCCTGCTGCGCGAGGAAGGCCTGTTGGACCGTACCTTGATCTATGCCACCGACATCAACCCGCGGTCGCTGGAAAAAGCCAAGCAAGGCATTTTTTCATTGGAGAACGTGCGCGGCTATACCCAGAATTATCAGCGCGCCGGAGGACGGCAATCGTTTGCCGATTACTACACGGCCGCCTACGATTACGCGATGTTCGATAAAACGCTGTGCAAGAACGTAACCTTTGCAGACCACAGCTTGGCGACCGACAGCGTATTTTCAGAAACTCAGTTAATTTCTTGTCGTAACGTATTGATATATTTCAATAAAAAGTTGCAAGATCGTGCGTTCGGACTGTTTCACGAGTCCCTTTCCCATCGTGGTTTCCTGGTGTTGGGCAGTAAGGAAACGCTGGATTTCTCGGCTTACGGCCAGCAATTCGAACCGTTGGTCAAACCGGAACGGATCTATCGCAAGCTATGAACCAGACGCTGGACAGACCCAGGTTCCCCATTGAGGCCATTGTCGTTGGCGCCTCTGCCGGTGGTGTCGAAGCATTGCTCAAGGTGTTCGGGCACCTGCGCAAGGGCTTCGGTGTGCCTATTCTCCTGGTGCTGCATTTGCCTGATGAGCGCAACAGCCAGTTGGCCCAGGTGTTTGGCCATCGCCTGGCGGTGCCGGTGGAAGAAGCCCGCGACAAGCAGGACATCGTGCCCGGTACCTTGTATGTCGCCACGCCCGGCTATCACTTGTCGGTCGAGGCCGATCGCAGCCTGTCGTTGAGCCTGGAAGCACCGGTCCATCATTCGCGACCATCGATTGATGTGCTGTTCGAGTCGGCCGCCGATGTCTATGGCCCGAACCTGCTGGGGGTGGTCCTGACCGGTGCCAACCATGATGGCGCGCGGGGCCTGGCCAAGGTCCGGGAGCTGGGTGGTTACACGGTGGTCCAGGACCCCGACGAAGCCCAGGTCTCGACCATGCCCGAGGCAGCGCTGGCCCTGCACCAGCCCGACCATATCCTCACTTTGCAAGACATCGGCCAGTTGCTGGCCGGGTTGGAATGAACCACATGCCAAGAGATATTCAAGCCAAACTGCTGATCGTCGATGATCTGCCGGAGAATCTGTTGGCCCTGGAAGCGTTGATCAAGGGCGATGACCGCGAGGTCTACAAGGCCCTGTCGGCAGACGGCGCGCTGTCCCTGCTGCTGCAGCATGACTTTGCCCTGGCCATCATCGACGTACAAATGCCGGACATGAACGGTTTCGAACTGGCCGAGCTGATGCGCGGCACGGAAAAAACCCGCAGCATCCCGATCATCTTCGTCAGTGCCGCCGGCCGTGAGCGCAATTATGCCTTCACCGGTTACGAAAACGGCGCTGTCGACTTCCTGCACAAGCCGCTGGACACCCACGCCGTCAAGAGCAAGGTCAATGTGTTCGTCGAGCTCTATCGCCAGCGCAGGGCGGTGAAGGAACAGGTGGTCGCGCTGGAGCAGAGTCGCCGCGAGCAGGAAACGCTGCTGCAACAGTTGCAGGCCACCCGCAGCGAGCTGGAGCAGGCGGTGCGCATGCGTGACGACTTCATGTCCATTGTGGCCCACGAGGTTCGCACGCCGCTCAATGGCCTGATTCTCGAGACCCAGTTGCGCAAGATGCACCTGGCCCGGGACAACGCCGCAGCGTTCAGCCTGGACAAGGTGCGCAGCATGGTCGAGCGCGATGAGCGCCAGATCAAGAGCCTGATCCGGCTGATCGAGGACATGCTGGACGTCTCGCGGATTCGCACCGGGAAATTGTCGATCCGCCCCACGCGCTTCAACCTGACGGGGCTGGTAGAGAACCTGCTGCGCAACTTCCAGCCGCAGATCGCGCTGGCCGAATGCTCGTTGGTCTGCACGGCAGATCCTTCGGTAGAGGGCTTCTGGGATGAGTTCCGCATCGAGCAAGTGGTGTCGAACCTGCTGACCAACGCGCTGCGCTACGGTGGCAAGAGCCCGATCGAAGTGCGTGTCTACCAGACGCCCGAGCATGCCTGCGTCGAGGTCCAGGACCATGGCATCGGCATCAGCGAAGAGGACCAGAGACGCATCTTCCAGCAATTCGAGCGGGTGACTTCCAAGGCGGTTACCGCCGGCCTGGGGTTGGGACTGTTTATTTCCGAGCAGATTGTTACGGCTCATGGAGGGACCATCACGGTTGATAGCCGCCTCCATGAGGGGGCTTTGTTTCGGGTTTGCCTGCCCCATCAGAAAGTTGTCGGACAAACGCAACCTCTGAGTGACCCCAGGGTCGTATCAGCAGCTATTGATCGAACAAAGGCTTCCCATGAGTGAAGATGCGCAAGATGTTGTACTGATCGTCGAAGATGAACCATCGATCCTGATGGTGTTGTCGACCTACCTGTCAGGCCAAGGGTATCGGGTCCTGGAGGCCGAGAACGGCGAGCGGGCCTTCGAGATCCTGGCAAGCAAGCCGCACCTGGACATGATGATCACCGACTTCCGCCTGCCGGGCGGGATCTCTGGGGTGCAAATCGCCGAGCCAGCCGTCAAGCTGCGCCCCGACCTGAAGGTCATTTTCATCAGCGGCTACGCCCAGGAAGTGCGTGACACCGACAGCCCCATCACCCGCAAGGCGCCGATCCTGGAAAAGCCGTTCGACCTGGACGTGCTGCAGGGGATCATGCAGTCGATGTTGTCCTGACGGCCCGTGGCGAGGGAGCAAGCTCCCTCGCCACGTTTGCTCTATGCAGAGCGCCAGCTCAGCCCCCAATCATCTCCCGCACCTTCGCCGTCAACAGGTCGAACGTGAACGGCTTGGTGATCATCTGCATGCCCGGGTCGAGGAAGCCGCCGCGGACCGCCGCATGCTCGGCATAACCGGTGATGAACAGCACGCGCAGGTCCGGACGAAGCTGTCGGCCGATTTCCGCCAGTTGTCGGCCATTCATGCCCGGCAGGCCCACGTCGCTGATCAACAGGTCGATGCGTTGGCCTGATTGAAGGATCGGCACGGCGCCATCGGCGTCGGCCGCTTCGACGAACGCATAGCCCAGTTCGGTCAACACGGCACTGACCAGCACGCGCACCGCAGGATCGTCCTCGACGATCAGCACGGTTTCGCCATCCAGGGCATACGGTGGGTGCTGGGCATCGACCAGGGGTTCGTGGACCTCTTCACCGACGAAGCGCGGCAGGTAGAGGTTCACCGTGGTGCCGACGTCGACCTGGCTGTCGATGGTCACATGACCCCGGGACTGCTTGCTGAACCCGTAGATCATCGACAGGCCCAGCCCGGTGCCCTGACCGATCGGCTTGGTGGTGAAGAACGGATCGAACGCGCGGCTGATCACTGATTCGGGCATGCCGCAGCCAGTGTCTTGCACGCTCAGCACCACGTAATCACCGGGTTCAAGATTGCTATAGGCGTCGGTGAAGTCGGCATCCAGGTGTTGATTGGACGTGCGCACCACCAGCATGCCGCCGTCCGGCATCGCATCCCGGGCGTTGAGCACCAGGTTGAGCAGGGCGCTTTCCAGTTGGTTGGGGTCGGCTTCGGCCACCCAGAGCAGGTCGTCCAGTTGCATGTCCAGACGGATGCTTTCGTTGAGGCTGCGTTGCAATAACTCGCCCATGGACAGCACCAGAGTGTTCATCTGCACCGCCTTGGGGTCCAGGGACTGGCGGCGGGAAAACGCCAGCAGGCGATGGGTCAGGCCGGCGGCGCGGTTGGCCGAGGTCACGCCCAAGTCGATCAGGCTGTCGAGGTCCTCGGTGCGGCCTCGGGCCAGCCGCCGGCGCAGCAGTTCGAGGCTGCCGATGATCCCGGTGAGCATGTTGTTGAAGTCATGGGCGATACCGCCGGTGAGTTGGCCAACCGCCTCCATCTTCTGCGACTGGCGCAGGGCTTCTTCATTGTGGCGCAACTGGGCGGTGCGTTCTTCGACTTGCTGCTCCAGGGTTTCGAGCGTCGTTTGCAGGCGCAGTTCACTGTTGCTGAGGTCGATCAGGCGATCCCTGGCCTCGTATTGCCTTCGCCGACCGCGCACGGCGGTCCTCACCAGGCTGACCAGGGTCGTCGGATGGAAAGGCCGTTCGAGGAACGTGACGTTGCCCAACTGCGTCCCAATCCGCGCCGTCGGGTTCCGTTCCGGGCCGCCGTGATGGGTCAGCAGGACGATCGGCAGGTCGGACCAGGCGGGTTGCTGTTCAATGAGCGCGAGCAGGGTTTCCAGGTCTGGCCCCGGTAACGCTTCGGAAGCGATCAGGAGCAAGCCAGCGCCGTGCTCCAGTTCTTCGCACAGGTGGCCCATATGGCTGCAGATCAAGCCAGGGAAACCGGCTTCGTTGAGCAGCGACAGGGCGATCTGGCCGTCCCGGCCCAGCGGAGCCAGGATCAGCGCCCGTTCCGACAGAGGTTCAGTCAGGGTCACTTGGCATTTTCCCTGAGCAGCGGATTACCTTCTCCCAGATAAGTCGGCACCCCGCGCAGCACGCCCTGGAAGGATTCCAGCGGCTCGCCGATAGTCAATCCTTCGGCGCTGATGCGGTATTCGCGGATGGTCGACTCGTGGCTGCCGGTGCGTTTCTTGATCACCGAAATGGCCCGACGGACCTTGCCCAGCGCTTCGAAATAGCGCAGCAGGACGACCGTGTCAGCCAGGTAGGTGATGTCCACGGGGGCCTGCATGTCGCCCACCAGGCCGTGCTGCGCCACGGTTATGAAGGTCGCCGCCCCCCGGCGGTTGAGGTAGAGCAGCAGTTCATGCATGTGCAGCACCAGGGCGCTTTCCTCAGGCATGGAGGCCTGGTAGCCATTGATGCTGTCGATGACTACGGTCTTGATGTCGCCTTCGTCGATGCAACGGCGCACGCGGTGCGAGAACTCGCCGGGGGACAGCTCGGCAGCGTCGACCTGTTCGATCCACAGGTTGCCGGTTTCTTGCAGCGCTTCCAGATCAAAGCCCATGTTTTTCATGCGATCGAACAGCAGGCCCAGTTCTTCATCGAAGATGAACAGTGCCGCCTTCTCGCCGCGCTGCACGGCAGCCACGGCGAAGATAATGGATATCAGCGATTTGCCGGTGCCGGCGGGCCCAAGGATCAATGTGCTTGAACCCGTCTCGATACCGCCACCCAGCAACGCGTCCACCCCGGCAACGCCGCTGGACAGCTGTTGGCGCAGATAGCCCCCGCGGTGTTCGGCGGCAATCAGGCGCGGGAAGACGTGTATACCGTCCGCCATGATGGTGAAGTCGTGGAAGCCACCGCGATATTTCTGCCCGCGGTACTTGGCCACCCGCACCCGTCGCCGCTCGGCGCCGTAGGCAGGCGTCAGCTCTTCCAGGCGAATCACGCCGTGGGCGACGCTGTGCACGGTCTTGTCCAGGGATTCAGCGGTCAGGTCATCCAGCAGCAGGACGGTCGCCTCGTAGCGCACGAAGTAGTGCTTGATCGCCAGGATCTGCCGACGGTAGCGCAAGGAGCTTTGCGCCAGCAGGCGAATTTCCGAAAGGCTGTCGAGCACCACTCGGGTTGGCTTGACGCGCTCGACCACTTCGAAAATCTGCCGGGTGGCTTCGCCCAACTCCAGGTCCGAGGAATACAGCAGGCTCTGCTGATGCTCGGCATTGAGCAGGTCGTCGGCCGGGGTCAGCTCGAAGATATGGATATTGTCGTGCAGCGCCCAACCGTGGGAGGCGGCGCCCTGGCGCAATTCACGTTCGGTTTCCGACAACGTGATGTACAACGTTCGCTCGCCGGCCTGGGCGCCGGCCATCAGGAATTGCAACGCGACCGTGGTCTTGCCGGTCCCGGGTTCCCCTTCCAGCAGGAACACGTGGCCGCGGGACAAGCCACCGGAAAGGATGTCGTCCAGTCCTTCGATACCGGTGGCGGCTTTAGCGCTGATCAACTCGTTGGATGTAGTCAAAAAATACCCTCTCATGACTAGGGGGAGGCAGCAGGCCTGTGTACGCCTGAAAATTAACTGCCTGAATACTTGACCTTTGGCGGTGATGACGGTTCCGCTTCCCTTGGCAAAACGAGTGCTGCTGCACACTTTCCGGGTGCGGTTCACGAGGCCTACAAGCCTTGTTGCAAGGCGGGGTCGTCCGGGTTGAGCTGTTCAAGTTGCGCCAGCAGGATCTGTACGTTCTGCAGTTGCCCGGTCTCTTTCCAGTAGTTGATCAACAACACCCGCGCCTTGCGGTCGGCCGGGTGGCGCTGGACGATTTCCTGGAGCTGTTTCAGCGCCGCTTCCACTTCCTGCTCGGCGTGCAAGGTGGTCGCCAGGTCATAACGGTACGTGCTGTTCTCGGGTTCAAGCTCAACGGCCTTGGACAGGCCGAGCAAGGCGAATTCGCTCTGGCCATGGTGCAGCAACCACAGGCCCAGCGCATGTTGCAGATAAGCCGACTCCGGTTGGGTTTGCAACTGCCGGGCGAGTAATTGTCGCGCCGCTTCGCCCTGGCCTTGCTTGTCCAGCACTTCGATCTGCATGACCAGCGCCGGGAGGTTGCCCGGTTGCAGGTGTAATGACTGCTCCAGGGCCTGCTGGGCCTTTTTCAACTCGGCGTTGTGCAGGTGCAGTCGGGCGAGCTGATAGTGGGACTCAGCCGTTGGCGGGCCGTCTTCGAGCACGTGTTCCCAAGTGTCGATGGCCTGCTGCATGGCGCCGAAATACAAGCCCAGGTCATCTGGCGACAAGCCGAGCAGGGCGTTGACCGCGGCGAGGCGGACATTCTCGTCGCCGTCATCGAGCAACGGCCCCAGCAGCAGGCTGCGTTGGCCGGTCGGGACCAGACCGACGACGCTGCCGATGGCGGCTCGGCGCACCTCTGGCGATTCGCTGAGCAGGTCTGCGTCCGCCAGTTTCAGCGCTTGGGGGCTTGGGTAATTGGGCAGCTCGGCGTGCAACCAGACCCGGCGCTTGGGCGACAGGTCCGGGCGACCCAGTTGCTGGTAGAGCATCCGCGCCGCGCCGGGCTGCCCGTTACGCGCTTGTTCCAGGGCCTCGCTGTAGCCGCGCTTGATGGCTTCGGGGATTTGTGGCGCGGTGCTGCGTTGCCACATCGCGACCAGACCGATCACCAACAGGACGGACAGGCTCAGGAGCAGATAGCGGCGAGACGGGGGCATGCAGGAAGTCCATAACCAGGAAACATGAAATGTCGCAAGCTTCGGCCAGGCGGGGCTGTGAGTCAAACCTTGTAAACTCTGAGGGAGTGTGTGCACCACAATCCCCTGTGGGAGCGAGCCCGCTCGCGATGGCGGTGGGTCAGTCGATGGAGGTCTTGGCTGACACACCGCCATCGCGAGCAGGCTCGCTCCCACAGGGTTTATTGGGTGGGCTCAGGATTTGTGTGCGCCACAAGGCGGCAACCAAAAAAAGCCCCGCGTCCGTATGAGACGCGGGGCAAACAATTTGGTTGGTTGCGGCCAACCAAAGGAGCTCGGTTGGTAAGGGTGAGTCAGTTGCTGGCGACGGTTTCGGGTTGCCAGCCACCGCCCAGGGCCTTGTAGATCGCAACGATGCCGCGATACAGGTCGACCTCGGCCTGGGCCTGGGTGTCTTCGGCGGCCAGGCGTTCGCGTTGCGCGTCGAGCAGCACGAGGAAGTCCACGGTGCCTTCGCGATAGCGGATTTCGGCCAGGTCGGCGGCGGCGCGGCTCGATTCGCTCTGGCGGATCAGCGAGATCAACCGTTGCTGGCGCTTGCCGTAGTCGCTGAAGGCGTTTTCCGACTCTTCCAGGGCCAGCAGCACTTGTTGCTCGTAGGTCGCCAGGGCGCCCTCAGCCTCGGCGTTGGCACCGCGCAAGCGCGCCCGCACGCTGCCCAGGTCGAAAGCTGCCCAGGTGATGCTCGGGCCCAGTGCCCAGGCGTTGGCCGCCGAGGAACCGATTTGCGAACCGCGCCCGGCGGTAAAGCCGAGGAAGCCGCTCAAGCTGACCCGGGGAAACAGGTCGGCCTTGGCTACGCCGATGCGCGCCGTGGCGGCCGCCAGTTGGCGTTCGGCGCTGAGAATGTCCGGACGCCGTTGCAGCAGCTCGCCCGGGTCGCCGATCGGCAGGGCCTTGGCAATGGCCGGCATCTGCTTGGGGCTCAGGTCCACGCTCAGTTTGTCCGGACGCTCGCCGAGCAGGGTGGCGATGCGATTGCGCTGACGCACCTGTTCCGCTTGCAGTTGCGGCACGCTGGCTTCGACCGAGGCCAGGCGCGCATCGGCGCGAACCACGTCAAGTTGGTCACCGACGCCGGCGTCGCGCAGGCTTTCGGTGATCTTGCGCGAGTCCTGCTGGTTCTTCAGGTTCGCCAGAGCGATTTTTTCCCGCTGCTGCGCGCCGCGCAGTTGACCGTAGGCGTCCACCAGCTCGGCGATCATCGTCACCTGCAACTGGTAGAGATCGGCCTCGGCCGCCTGCTGGTCGGCGTCGGTGGCTTCCAGGTTGCGTTGGATGCGGCCGAACAGGTCGAGCTCCCAGGCCATGTCCAGGCCCAGGTCGTAGCGCTCGGTGTTCACACGGTCAGTGGTCTGCCCGGGAATCTGGCCTTTGCCCAGGTTACTGCTGGCGCGGCTGGTGATGGTCGGCATGACGTCATTGCTGGCGTCATCGCGAATCGCCCGGGCGGCCCGCAGACGGGCGAAAGCCACGCGCAACTCGCGGTTGCCGTCCAACGACTGGGTCACCAGCGCATTGAGGGTCGGATCCTCGAACTGTTGCCACCAGACGCCTTCGAAACGGGCGCGGTCGAAATTCTTCTGGCCGGCGGCGCCGTCGGTGGCGGTGGTGATGTTCGCCGCCTCCGTTTTCGGGGCCTGGTAGTCCGGGCCCACGGCGCAGGCGCTCAACGCCAGGACCAGCAAGCTCGGCACGAATGCTTTCAAACTCATTGTTGCGCCTCCAGTTTCAAGGCCCGGGCGGCCTTGCGGGCCTCGCTGCGCTCGACGAAGTTACGGATCAGTACATAGAACACCGGGGTCAGCAGCAGGCCGAAGAACGTCACGCCGAGCATCCCCGAGAACACCGCGACACCCATGGCGTGACGCATTTCCGCACCGGCGCCACTGGAGAACACCAGGGGTACCACGCCCATGATGAAGGCGAAAGAAGTCATCAGGATCGGCCGCAGACGCAGGCGGCAGGCTTCGAGCACCGCAGCCAGCGGGTTCATGCCTTCGAGCTGTTTATCCTTGGCGAACTCGACGATCAGGATCGCGTTCTTACAGGCAAGCCCCACCAGTACGATCAAGCCGATCTGGGTAAAGATGTTGTTGTCGCCGCCGGACAGAATCACCCCGGTGATGGCCGACAGCAGGGTCATCGGTACGATCAGGATCACCGCCAGCGGCAGGCTCCAGCTTTCGTATTGCGCGGCGAGCACCAGGAACGCCAGCAGTACGCAGAGCGGGAACACGAACAGCGCGGTGTTGCCCGAGAGGATCTGCTGGTAGGTCAGGTCGGTCCACTCGTAGGTCATGCCGTTGGGCAGTTCGTCCTTGAGCAGTTTCTCGATGGCTTTCTCGGCCTGGCCGGAGCTGTAGCCCGGGGCGGCGGCGCCGTTGATTTCAGCGGTGATGAAGCCGTTGTAGTGCATCACGCGGTCCGGGCCCGAGGTGTCGCTGACCTTGATGAAGGTCGCCAGGGGGATCATCTCGCCACGGTTGTTGCGTACCTTGAGCTGACCGATCTGGTCCGATTCGAGACGGAACTGTTGCTCGGCCTGGACGTTGACCTGATAGGTGCGGCCGAAGCGGTTGAAGTCGTTGGCATACAACGAGCCCAGGTAGATCTGCAGGGTGTCGAAGATGTCGCTGACGGCCACGCCGTGGGTCTTGGCTTTTTCACGGTCGATGGCGGCATCGACCTGCGGCACGTTCACGGTGTAGCTGGTGAACAGGCCAGCCAGTTCCGGCACGCTGCGGCTCTTGGTGATGATGTTCATGGTTTCCTTGTACAGCTCGTCGTAGCCCAGGTTGCCCCGGTCCTCGATTTGCAGGCGGAAACCACCGATCGTGCCCAGGCCCTGTACCGGCGGCGGCGGGAAGATCGCCATGTAGGCTTCCTGGATTCCGGCGAACTGGCCGTTCAAGGCGCCGGCAATGGCACCGGCCGATTGGCTCGGGTCCTTGCGCTCGTCAAAGGGCTTGAGGGTGACGAACACGATGCCGGCGTTCGGGCTGTTGGTGAAACCGTTGATCGACAGCCCAGGGAACGCCACCGCGCTTTGTACGCCGGGCTGTTTGAGGGCCAGGTCGGACATGCGCTTGATCACGTCTTCGGTGCGGTCCAGGCTCGCCGCATCCGGCAGTTGCGCGAAGGCCACCAGGTATTGCTTGTCCTGGCCGGGCACGAAGCCGGTCGGTGTGTTCGAGAAGCCGAAGAAGGTCAGCACCATCAGGCCCGCATAGAGCAGCAGGGCGATGCCGCTGCTGCGGATCACGCGGCCGACGGTGCCTACATAACCGTGGCTGGCACGTTCGAAGAAACGGTTGAACGGACGGAACAGCCAGCCTCCGAAGATCTTGTCGAGGAACTTCGAGAAACGGTCCTTGGGCGCGTCGTGGCTCTTGAGCAACACCGCGGCCAGGGCGGGCGACAGGGTCAGCGAGTTGACCGCGGAGATCACTGTCGAGATGGCAATGGTCAAGGCGAACTGTTTATAGAACTGCCCGGTCAAGCCGCTGATGAATGCCGCCGGAATGAACACCGCACACAGCACCAGGGCCGTGGCGATGATCGGGCCGGTCACTTCGCCCATGGCGCGCTTGGTCGCTTCCACTGGGGTCAATCCCAGCTCGATGTTTCGTTCGACGTTCTCCACCACCACGATGGCGTCGTCCACCACGATGCCGATGGCCAGAACCAGGCCGAACAGCGAGAGGGCGTTCAGCGAGAAGCCAAACAGATGCATCACCGCGAACGTACCGATCAGCGATACGGGCACGGCCACCAGCGGGATGATCGAGGCGCGCCAGGTCTGCAGGAACAGGATCACCACCAGCACCACGAGGATCAGCGCTTCGAACAGGGTGTGCACCACCGCCTCGATGGAGCCGCGAACGAAGATCGTCGGGTCATAGACAATGCTGTAGTCCATGCCGGCCGGAAAGCCTTTCTTCAGCTCATCCATCTTGGCGCGAACGTCGTTGGAGATCTGGATGGCATTGGAGCCCGGACGCTGGAAGATCGGGATCGCCACCGCCGGCTGGTTGTCCAACAACGAACGCAGGGCGTACTGGCTGGACCCCAGTTCGACCCGGGCGATGTCCTTCAGGCGCGTGATTTCACCGTTGGCACCGGAGCGAATGATGATGTTTTCGAACTCTTCCTCATTCACCAGGCGACCCTGGGTATTGATCGAGAGCTGGAAGGCCTGGGCATTCGGCGCTGGCGGCGCCCCCAGGGCACCGGCGGCAACCTGGCGGTTCTGTTCACGGATCGCCGTGACCACGTCGGTGGCGGTCAGGTTGCGCGAAGCGGTCTTGTTCGGATCCAGCCAGACCCGCAGGGAATAGTCACCCATGCCGAACAGTTGCACGTCACCCACGCCGCCCAGGCGCGCCAGCTCATCCTTGATGTTGAGCAGGGCGTAGTTGGACAGGTAGAGCATGTCGTAGCGTTTGTCCGGCGAGGTCAAGTGCACGACCATGGTCAGGTCGGGCGAGGCCTTGTCCACCGTGATACCGATCCGGGTCACTTCTTCCGGCAGCTTGGGCTCGGTCCGGGTGACGCGGTTCTGCACCTGCACCTGGGCGTTGTCCAGGTCGGTGCCCAGGGCGAAGGTGATGGTCAGGGTGATCTTGCCGTCAGCGGTCGATTGCGAGGACATGTACAGCATGTTCTCGACACCGGTGATGGCCTGTTCCAGGGGCGCGGCCACGGTTTCGCCGATGACCTTGGGGTTGGCGCCGGGGAAGTTGGCGCGAACCACTACGGTGGGCGGCACGACTTCCGGGTATTCGCTGATCGGTAGCTGGAACAGCGAGATGGCGCCGGCGATCAGGATCAGCAGCGAAAGCACCGCTGCGAAGATCGGCCGCGAAATGAAGAACTGGGAAAATTTCATCTTGGATTCAGTCCCTTAACCGCGTGGGGTCGCCGCAGCCAATTTGCCTGCCGCTCCGGACGCTGCCTTGGAAGGCGCGACTTGAGGCAGGTTGCTGGCTTCGAGCGCTTTACGTTGTTGTGCCAGGGCCGCGAGGGTGTCGTCGCTGGCCATCGGGATGGTTTCAGGGGTGACCGGTGAACCCGGACGCGCCCGTTGCAGCCCCTTGACAATAATGGTGTCGTTCTTGTCCAGGCCATTGCGCACGATGCGCAGGCCTTCGATCTTGGGCCCCAGTTCGACGGCGCGGTAGGCCGGCTTGTTGTCGGCGTCCATCACCAGCACGAACTTCTTGCCCAGGTCGGTGCCGACGGCTTCGTCGTTGATCAGCACGGCAGAGTAAGTACCGCTGCCTACCAGCTTCAGGCGGGCATACAGCCCCGGGGTGTAGGCGCCGTCCTTGTTGTCGAACACCGCGCGACCACGAATGGTGCCGGTCTGCGGGTTGACCTGGTTGTCGATGAAGTTCATCTGGCCCAGGTGCGGGTTGCCGTCCTCGTTGGACAGGCCCATGTAGACCGGCGTGGCTTGGCCGCGCTGGCCCTGGCGGGCGAGTTGGGTGTACTTGAGGAAGACGCGTTCGTCGGCGTCGAAGTAGGCGTAGACCTTGTCGGTGGAGACCACGCTGGTGAGCGGCGTGACGTCGGCGGTCACCAGGTTGCCGGCGGTGATCTGCGCGCGGCTGACGCGACCGCTGATGGGCGAGGTGACACGGGTGAAGCTCAGGTTCAGCTTGGCCAGGTCCAGTTGCGCCTGGATGGCCGCGACGGCGGCGCGGGCCTCTTGGGCGGCGCTGGTGCGCGAGTCGGCCAGTTCGGCTGAAATCGCATTGCTCTGGCGCAGGCGTTCGCCACGCTGGGCCTCGTTCTCGCTGCGGGTTGCCGTGGCGCGGGTCTGGGCCAGTTGGGCTTCGAGACGACGAACCTCAGCCTGGAAGGGCCGTGGGTCGATCTGGAACAACAGGTCGCCTTTCTTCACCAACGCACCTTCGATGAAGGCCACTTCGTCGATCTGCCCGGAAACCCGCGGGCGGATCTCCACGGTCTCTGGTGCTTCGAGGCGCCCGGTGAACTCGTCCCATTCGTTGACGGGTTGCTCCAGGACCTTGGCGACGCTGACTTTGGCCGGTGGCATCGAGGCGGCTGTGTCAGGCGTCTTGCCACAGGCGCTCATCACCAGCACCGCCAGCAAGGCGAGGGGAAAACGCAGTTTTGAGAGTGAGTGTTCCATGGATAGCATCCGCCAATGTATTGAGAATGGGCGGATGATGCGTGGCGCAGGCCTGGGGAACGAATCGAATGAAGCAAAGGTAACTATCATTCGTAATGATATAAGCCATCGATGAGCCCTCTAGTACGGGGCTTTCGTTAGGTTGCTATCAATCTGATTGATGACTGCCGGAGGACAAGAGTGACAATCTCAGAAGCGTCTATTCCGGCAAGTAGAGGTCATGGATGCGCTTGACGGAGCCATCAACGCGAAGCGCCTCAACGGCTTCGCGCAAATCCTCGACCATTTTTGGGGAGCATTGCTTCGAACAGGCCAGGTAGAGATCGGCGCTGCTGCCGACTGAGCTCATGAGCAGCTTGCGGTTGGACACCTTGGGCCAGATGTAGCGGGTCTCGGGAACGCCGTTGAACCAGGCGTCGATGCGCCCCATCAGCAGCATCTGGGCGGGGTTGTCACCAATCGCCAGCGGGTGGATCTGATCATCGCTGAAGCCCTCGGTGCGCAGGACTTCCTCCTGTGCGCTACCCAGGCCGACACCAATCTTGTGGTAGGTGTCCTTCGCCTGGGCAAAACTGCTCACCTGCCGTTCGAGGCTGAAAAAAGCACGTTCCATGGGCATGATCGATGCGATCCAGGTGTAACGATCTTCACGGGTCGGGATGCGCGACAGGGGAGTGATCAGATGATCGTGATTTTCACTCACGTGTTTTTGCGCTCGGGCCCAGGGAAGCACATGGATTTTTACGGCATACCCGGCCTTGGTCATGGCCGCCACCGCGACATCGCCGACGATGCCGTAGCCCCTGGTGTCGCTGACAAAGGTCAGTGGGGGCGCGTCGAGGATGTGCAGTTCAATGGTGGTCGGTTCAGCGCGTGCCTGGGGAACGACCAACAGCGGCAGCCACAGGCAAAACCCGTACAGCGCTTGGATGAGGACCTTCAGAAGGCGTGTGATCGGGGTCATGATCGATACTTCAGGCATTGAAAGAAAAAGACTGCGTCATTGTTTTTATCGGGACGCGCCATGCCTATCTTTTCGGCTTGATCGCGTGTATCTGAAGGTATAGATCAAAGCGCCGATAAAAACCTCGGGGTGTGCACGTTGAGTGCCGCATAGCGCCAGGGCGAGCAGCCCAAGATGCGTTCGAGGGCGGTGCTGAAGGCACTGTCCGAGGTCGGCGACGCCGACGCCATTCCGCCGCTGGTGTGATGAGGTACTCAGGCCGGCGGTAGAGAGTTGAACAGCGCCGACGATGAACGTCCGTGAAGAAGCAGGGCATGCTTGAAAACGCCGAATTGTGACTTTAAGTACAGTTGGTCACAAGTTGTCAATCGTCTGTCGGGTGCGTAAGCTGCTTCCATGAACCAGCCATCCCTACCTACGCCCAGCACCCGCGGCCCAGCCGATCATGACATTCGCGACCAGATTGTTGCGGCGGCCAACGAGCATTTCAGTCAGTACGGCTATGCCAAGACCACAGTATCCGACCTGGCCAAGGCCATTGGCTTTTCCAAAGCCTATATCTACAAGTTCTTCGATTCCAAGCAGGCGATTGGTGAAGCCATTTGTTCAAGCTGCCTGACGAAGATCGTTGCGGCCGTGGAACAGGCCGTCGCTGAAGAGGGGCTGTCCTCGACAGAGCGTTTACGGCGGCTGGTCAAAACCCTGGTCACAACGGGGATAGACCTGTTTTTCAATGACCGCAAGCTTTATGACATCGCCGCTTTTTCCGCGTCGGAGCGCTGGCCCAGCTCGCAGGTCTATGACGCGCGGATCAAGCAATTCGTGGTGCAGATCGTGCGCGAAGGACGTGAAAGCGGTGAGTTCGAACGCAAGACGCCCCTCGATGAGACGGTAGAAGCGATTCACCTGACCCTTCGGCCGTTCGTCAATCCGCTGCTGCTGCAGTACAATCTCGATTTTGTCGAAGTGGCTCCAACGCTCACCTGCAATCTTATCCTGCGTAGCCTGATGCCTTGAGCTTCAGCATCTCCACCCAGGCATAGCCCTCCAGTAAACGCCAGAAGTCGCTCATGCCTTGGCGAAGGCAAGGGCTTTTTTATATTCATTCTGTGACCATTGACTAAAACGGTCATATGAATAAATATTGCGCGTCCGCGCTTGCGCGACCACTTTTGCGTCTGTTCCTAGAGTACTAATAATGAAAAAAATCTTGCTCAACACTCCCCTGGGTCTCGCCGTTGCGCTTGCAACTTTCCACGTTTTCGCGAGTGGGTTCGCCCTTAACGAACAAAGCATCAGTGGAATGGGCTCGGGATTTGCCGGCCGCTCTTCCTCCGCCGAAGACGCGAGCACTGTCTTCGGTAATCCGGCGGGCATGTCGCGTTTGAAGAAGGAGCAGGTGAGCCTGGGTGCGGCGACGCTGTTTGCCAAGAGTGACATCAGCCAGACCCGCAGCACGTTCGGCGGCAAGGAGGACGGTGACATGGTGCCGGCGACCACGGTGCCGATGGGTTACTACGTCAAGCCTGTTGATGAGCACTGGGCCGTCGGCGTTGGCTTTTATGTGCCGTTCGGTTTGATCACCGATTACGGCAGCGATTTTGCCGGGCGCTATTACGCCAACAAGAGTGAGGTCAAGACACTGACCTTCCAGCCCACCGTCAGTTACGCCTTCAACGATAAGGTGTCGATTGGGTTCGGCCCCACCATCAACCGTATCAGTGGCGAGATATCCGGGATGGTGCCCAATCCGCTCAGCCCCGGCAGCAACGACGGGAAGCTGAAAAGCAACGGCGACGACACAGCCTTGGGCTTCAACGCCGGTATTCTGGTGCAGGCGACGGACCAGACCCGCGTGGGCCTGACTTACCATTCCAAGGTCAGTTACCACCTGGATGCCAAGTCCAAGCTTACCGACGGCATATTCAGTGTGCTGGGAGTGAGTGGCCGCAGCTATGACGCGTCGCTGGACGTGGATACGCCCGAGTCGGTGGACTTCTCGGTGACCCATCAGCTCAATGATGACTGGACCTTGTACCTGGGCAGCACCTGGACGCGCTGGAGCCGCTTCAAGGAGCTGACGATCGAGAACAGTGGCCTGCCGCCGTTGTTGAGCGGCCAGTTGGGCACCATCAGCGAAGAAGAGAACTGGCACGACACCTGGGGCCATGCGATCGGCACGGCGTACCGGTTGAACAACCAGTGGGTGCTTCGTGCCGGCTTCTCGGTCGATCAGTCGCCGGCCAACAACACCAACCGTGGGCCTCGGATTCCAACGGGTGATCGCACGGTGGCCAGCTTCGGTGCCGGATGGACGCCGGTGGAAGATGTCACCATTGATGTGGCGTATTCCTACTTGCAGGAAGAGAGCGTGCGGGTCAACCAGACCTCGCCGACCCGGGGCGCATACAGCTCCAAATACCGCAACAGTGCCAGTGGCCTTGGCGCCTCGGTCAGCTATCGCTTCTAAGACGGCGCCGCCTTTGCCGGGAGCCCGTCGGGCTCCCGGTCCTCAGGAACACTTTCCATCGGGGCGCTGACTCATACGCCCATGACATGGGCCATCAGGCGTTGGTGAAACCGGCGTGGCGTGGCCCAGGTCAATACCGTGATCGCCTTGTTGCCAAAGCCCGGCACGACGCTCATGCGTCCGGCTTGCAGGGCGCGGATGCCGGCGCGAACGACCGGTTGGGGCTGCATCATGACCATTTTCAAGGCCGGTGTGAGTTTCTGGCTGGCGCTTTGCGCAAACCCGGTGTCCGACATGCCTGGGCACAGCGCCGTCACGACGACGCCATCGTGCTTGAGCTCTTGATGAAGCGCATCGCAGAAGCGCAGCACATAAGCCTTCGCCGCTGAATAAACCGCGAAGTGCTTCACGCCCTGGTAGGACAGCAGGCTGGCGACCATCAGGATCTGGCCGCGACGGCGGGCTCGCATGTCTGCCGCGAAAAGGCGCGTCATGGCCGTCAGGCTGGCGATGTCCAGGTCGATCATCGCCAGGGACTGGTCCAGCGGATGATCCAGGAACGCACCCTGCAAGCCATGCCCGGCATTGTTGATGAGCACATCAATCGTGACGCCGCGGCTGTTCAGTCGCTCGCGCAGTTCGATAATCGCCGGGATCGAAGACAGGTCGACCTGCTCGACAATCACCTCGATGCCGAAACGCTCGCGCAGCTCCGTCGACAGCGCTTCGAGCCGGCTCAGCCGGCGCGCTACCAGCACGAGCGATTTTCCCTGGGCTGCGTATTGCCGGGCAAACTCCTCACCAAATCCACTTGATGCGCCTGTGATGAGCACCCAGGAATTCTCGTTCGTATGCATATTGCTGTACTCCGGTATTTTCAGTTGAAAGGGAGGGTGGGGGTTATCGGGTCGCCACAGGCTGAGGTCTCTGTGCTTGCCAGCACCACCGAGCGTCCTGAATGCCGTGATTGCCGCCCGTGCCGACCCGGTTCGAGCGTGTGCCCGGGCATCGGAAGCCTGGAGCAGTGTCTGGTCGGCAGAGTGCGGTGCGGAGGGAGGGCATTGAGATTCCTGGGAATGTGTAAGCGGTTTGTGACCATACTAGATTATAGTCATAATCTGTCAATCTCACTCTTCAGCACCGGCGAGCGAACAATCTCAAGATTCAAGCCCCTTGGCAGAGCATTACGAAAATCGCGCATTGTGACTATTGACAGTATTGGTCACTGGATTGAAAATGAAACTCCTGTTCCATTCTTCCAGTAGGGAATCTATGCACCGGCTCCGACCTGTCACCCTTGCCGCTTGCTTGATGCCGCTCGTGCTGGCGGCGTGTGGCGACTCAACCACCGCCGAAGACCCGCGCACGCTCGCCCCGCTGGTGCGGGTCGCTGAAGTTCAAGGCTCCGCCGACATCTCCCGGTCCTTCACGGGCGTCGTGGCGGCGCGGGTGCAGAGCGACCTCGGGTGTCAGGCAAGGTGGTTGAACGGCTCGTCGACGCCGGCCAGGCCGTCAAGCGAGGTCAGCCGCTGATGCGTCTGGACCCCATCGACCTGGGACTGCAGGCGCGGGCGCAGCAAGAAGCCGTCAGTGCTGCGCGGGCCAAGGCCAAACAGACCGCGGATGATGAGGCGCGCTACCGTGCGCTGGTTGCCGCAGGCGCCATTTCCGCCTCGGGCTACGACCAGATCAGAGCCGCTGCCGACACCGCAAAGGCGCAACTCAATGCGGCCGAGGCCCAGGCTGACGTGGCCCGTAATGCGTCCGGCTATGCCGTGTTGCTCGCGGACGCCGACGGCGTGGTGATGGAAACGCTCGCCGAACCGGGGCAGGTGGTCAGCCCTGGGCAACCGGTGGTGCGCCTGGCACGCGCCGGGCAGCGCGAAGCCGTTGTGCAGTTGCCCGAGACGTTGCGACCTGCTACCGGATCCATCGCTCAGGCCACGCTGTACGGCAATGCCACGGAACCCGTCACGGCGCGGTTGAGACTGCTTTCGGATTCGGCCGATCGGGTGACGCGCACCTTTGAGGCACGCTACGTGCTTGAGGGGGTGTTGGCCAGCGCACCGTTGGGCTCGACCGTCACACTGCGCATCGCCGCAGGCGCTGCACAGGGGCAGGTGCTGCAGGTGCCGATCGCTGCCATTTATGACTCGGGCAACGGCGCCGGTGTGTGGAGCATCGACGGAGAGCCGGCGAAAGTCACTTGGCGCCCCGTCCAGGTCCTGGGTTTGAGCGACGACGCCGCGCGGGTCGCCGGCAACCTCAAGGTCGGCGAGCGCATCGTAGGGCTGGGCGCGCATTTGCTTCGTGAGGGCGAAGAAGTGAGGCTGGCCCCACAGGGCGAGGTGAAGGTTGCCGGGAGCCGTCCATGAGTCTCAACCTGTCGGCACTCGCCGTTCGCGAACGCTCCATCACGGTGTTTCTGATTTTCCTGATCGCTGTCGCGGGCACGCTGGCGTTCTTCAAGCTCGGGCGGGCGGAGGATCCCCCGTTCACGGTCAAGCAATTGACTGTCATTACCGCCTGGCCGGGCGCGACGGCGCAGGAGATGCAGGATCAGGTCGCCGAGCCACTGGAAAAGCGCCTGCAGGAACTGAAATGGTATGACCGCACGGAAACCTATACCCGTCCCGGCCTGGCCTTCACCATGGTGTCGCTGGTCGATCGGACGCCGCCTCCAGAGGTGCAAGAGGAGTTCTACCAGGCGCGCAAGAAGCTCGACGACGAGGCCACCAAGCTGCCGGCAGGCGTCATCGGGCCGATGGTCAACGACGAGTTTTCTGACGTGACCTTTGCTTTATTCGCCTTGAAGGCCAAAGGCGAGCCGCAGCGGTTGCTGGTGCGCGGTGCCGAGTCGTTGCGCCAGCGCCTGCTGCATGTGGCCGGCGTGAAGAAGGTCAATATCATCGGTGAGCAGGCGGAGCGCATCTTCGTGTCCTTCTCCCATGATCGGCTTGCCACTTTGGGTGTTTCGCCGCAGAACATCTTTGCCGCGCTGAACAGCCAGAACGTGCTCACGCCCGCCGGCTCGATCGAAACCAACGGGCCGCAGGTGTTCGTGCGGGTAGACGGTGCCTTCGATAAGCTGGAGAAGATTCGCGATACGCCGCTGGCGATCCAGGGGCGCACCCTGAGGCTTTCCGACGTGGCGACCGTCGAGCGTGGCTACGAGGACCCGGCCACCTTTTTTGTGCGCAACAACGGCGAACAAGCCCTGCTGCTGGGCGTGGTGATGCGCGAGGGCTGGAACGGCCTGGACCTGGGCAAGGCGCTTGACGCGGAAATGACCCGGATCAATGCGGGGATGCCCCTGGGGATGGCGCTGACCAAGGTCACCGATCAATCGGTGAATATCAGCTCGTCCGTCGACGAGTTCATGATCAAGTTCTTTGTTGCCCTGCTGGTGGTGATGGTTGTCTGCTTTATCAGCATGGGCTGGCATGTCGGCGTGGTGGTTGCGGCGGCCGTGCCGTTGACGCTGGCCGTGGTGTTCGTGGTGATGGCGGCCACCGGCAAGAACTTTGACCGCATTACCCTGGGCTCGCTGATCCTGGCCCTCGGGTTGTTGGTGGATGACGCGATCATTGCCATCGAGATGATGGTGGTGAAGATGGAGGAGGGCTACGACCGGATCAAGGCCTCTGCCTATGCCTGGAGCCATACGGCGGCACCGATGCTTTCCGGTACGCTGGTGACGGCGATCGGTTTCATGCCCAACGGCTTCGCACAATCGACCGCCGGCGAGTACACCAGCAACATGTTCTCGATCGTCGGCATTGCGCTGATTGCCTCCTGGGTCGTCGCGGTAGCCTTTACCCCTTACCTGGGGGTGAAGATGTTGCCGCAGATCAAGCAGGTCGAGGGCGGCCATGCGGCTATCTATAACACCCGCAACTACAACCGGTTCCGCCAGGTGCTCACGCGGGTCATTGCACGTAAATGGTGGGTGGCCGGGACGGTCATCACGACGTTTGTCGTGGCGATTGTCGGCATGGGACTGGTCAAGAAACAGTTCTTCCCGACCTCGGACCGTCCGGAGGTGCTGGTGGAAGTACAAATGCCCTATGGCACCTCCATCGAGCAGACCAGCGCCACCACCGCCCGGGTCGAGGCCTGGTTGCAAAAGCAGGATGAAGCGAAAATCGTCACCGCCTACATCGGTCAGGGCGCGCCCCGTTTCTACCTGGCGATGGCGCCGGAACTCCCGGACCCGTCGTTCGCCAAGATTGTGGTGTTGACGGACAGCCAGGAGGCGCGGGAAACCCTCAAGTTCCGGCTTCGCGCGGCGGTCGCCGAAGGGCTGGCTCCCGAGGCACGCGTCCGGGTCACGCAGCTGGTGTTCGGACCCTATTCGCCATTCCCAGTCGCCTACCGGGTGATGGGGACGGACCCGTCGACGTTGCGCCAGATCGCTGATCGGGTGCAGGGCGTGATGCAAGCGAGTCCGCTGATGAGGACCGTCAACACCGACTGGGGACCGCTGACGCCGGCGTTGCATTTCAACCTGGACCAGAACCGCTTGCAGGCGGTGGGGCTGACCTCCAGCGCTGTCGCCCAACAACTGCAGTTCCTGCTGACTGGCGTACCGATCACCGCGGTTCGCGAGGACATCCGTTCGGTGCAGGTGATCGGTCGCGCGGCGGGGGATATCCGCCTCGACCCGGCCAGGATCGAAGGCTTCACCCTGGTGGGCGCGGCAGGGCAGCGGATTCCGCTGTCCCAGGTCGGCGAGGTCGATGTGCGCATGGAGGACCCGATCCTCCGCCGGCGCGACCGCACGCCCACCATTACCGTGCGCGGAGACATTGCCGAGGGCTTGCAGCCTCCGGACGTTTCGAGCGCAATCATCCAGCAACTGCAGCCGATCATCGATACGCTCCCTGATGGTTACCGGATCGAGCAGGCCGGGGCCATCGAGGAATCGGGCAAGGCCGGCAAGGCGATCGTGCCGCTGGTGCCGATCATGGTTGCCCTGACGCTGCTGATCATCATTGTGCAGGTGCGTTCGATCTCGGCGATGATCATGGTGTTTCTTACCGCGCCGCTGGGGTTGATTGGCGTGGTGCCGACCTTGCTGATGTTCCAGCAACCGTTCGGCATCAACGCCCTGGTCGGGCTGATCGCGCTCTCGGGCATCCTGATGCGCAATACCCTGATTCTGATCGGGCAGATCCACCAGAATGCAAAAGAGGGGCTGGATCCGTTCCATGCGGTCATCGAAGCCACGGTCCAGCGCGCGCGTCCGGTCCTGCTGACCGCGCTCGCGGCAATCCTGGCGTTCATTCCCCTGACGCACTCGGTGTTCTGGGGGACGCTGGCCTACACGCTGATCGGCGGTACGTTTGGCGGCACCATCATGACGCTGGTGTTCCTGCCGGCGATGTATTCCATCTGGTTCAAGATCCGCCCCGTTCATCCGGCGCATTGAAGGAAGTGCGAGCCGGCGAGTGCTGGGTACTTGGATTGAGCGGCGACTGAAAAAAACGAAGAGGTTCCTATGATGACTCCCGAAGGTCAGAAACGCATCGTCGTCACCGGCGTTGGCATCGTCAGTCCACTCGGATGCGGGGTTGAAACCGTCTGGCAGCGGTTGCTGGCAGGACAGTCCGGCATCCGTCATCTGTCTAGCGAGATTACCGAGGGCACGGGGGTAGCCGTGGGCGGTCAGGTGCCGTCGCTGGAAGACGATGCCATTGCCGGCTACGCCCCGGATCGAGTGATTGCCGCCAAGGATCGCAAGAAGATGGATCGCTTCATCGAGTTCGCGTTGGTGGCCGCTGATGAAGCCCTGGAGCAGGCGGGCTGGCATCCGACGGAAGCGTTGGATCAAGAGCGCACCGCGACGATTATTTCGTCGGGCGTCGGCGGCTTCGGCGCGATTGCCGATGCGATCCGCACCACCGATGCGCGGGGCCCGCGGCGCCTGTCACCGTTCAGCGCGCCGGCCTTTCTCGCCAACATGGCCGCCGGGCACGTGTCCATCCGACACGGCTTCAAAGGGCCGCTCGGGGCGCCCGTTACAGCGTGTGCTGCCGGCGTGCAGGCCATCGGCGATGCGGCCAGGTTGATCCGCAGTGGTGAGGCGGATATTGCGCTGTGCGGCGGTACCGAGGCGGCGATCGATCGCGTGACCCTCGGCTGTTTTGCGGCGGCACGCGCGCTGTCCACGGGGTTTTCCGAGCGTCCACAGGAGGCCTCGCGACCGTTTGATCGAGATCGCGATGGCTTTGTCATGTCCGAGGGCGCCGGCTTGCTGGTGATCGAATCCCTGGAGCACGCCCTGGCGCGCGGGGCCAGGCCCTTGGCGGAATTGGTCGGTTATGGCACCAGCGCCGATGCTTATCATCTGACTGCAGGCCCGGAAGACGGCAACGGTGCGCGGCGTGCAATGGAGCAGGCGCTGCGCCAGGCCGCGATCAATCCCGCGGGCGTGCAGCATATCAACGCCCACGCGACCTCCACCCAGGTCGGTGACAGCAGCGAACTGGCCGCAATTCGCTCGGTGTTCGGGCGTGATTCCGGCGTGGCGATCACCTCGACCAAATCCGCTACCGGACATCTGCTGGGCGCAGCCGGGGGCATCGAGGCGATCTTCACGGTGCTGGCGCTGCGTGACCAGGTCGTGCCGCCGACGCTGAACCTGCTTCATCCCGATGATGCGGCCGAAGGGCTGGATCTGGTCGGCTTGAATTCGCGGAAAATGCCGATCACCCATGCACTGTCCAATGGGTTCGGATTCGGTGGGGTTAACGCCAGCGTGCTGCTGCGCCGCTGGCAATCCTGATCACGGTTGGCGGCTGGCTGCGTAATTTCGGACACACTACCGAACCCACAGGGTTAGCGCATTCGCAGGTTGATTACGAAATCGGCCGCAGGTAGATGCCGTTGCTCAGGTTCTGCTTGAGTTGATTGCTCGTGTCGTCGGCCAGTACTTCAGGCTGGTCATTGATCACCCCGTCCAGCACCCGCTGGACCACATCGTGTGGCGATGCCTTGGGCACGCCTTCGATACCTCGTGTCATGTCCGTGTCCACGAATGCAACGTGTACGCCTACCACCAGGGTGCCTTGGGTCGCCAATTGCAAGCGCAGGCCATTGGTCAACGACCATGCAGCGGCTTTACTGGCCGAATACGTGACCGTGCCGGGCAGGTTGACCCAGCTCAGGGCGGAATGCATGTTGACGATGGCGCCGCCGCCGTTCGCGGCCAGGACCGGGGCGAAGGCCAGGCTGGTGGCCAGCGGCGCAACCGCGTTGGTCTCGAACTCCTGGCGAAGATTTTCCAGGCTGATGGCCGCCTGCGATTGGGTCCCGTGCATGCCTGCGTTGTTGATCAGCAGCGTCAGGTCCTGCGCTTGCTCGACCGCCGCCGCGATGTCCCCGGGGCGGGTCACGTCAAGTTTGAGTGGCACCACGTTGGGTTGGGCTTCAATGGTTGCAGGGTCACGTGCCGCGGCATACACCTTTGCGGCGCCCGCGGCGAGAAGTGCCTGCACATAAGCCTTGCCTATGCCCCGGTTGGCACCGGTTACCAGTACCACACTGCCTTTGATTTGCATGTTTGATTCTCCAGGGGTTGATGAAAAAAATCGAACGGCGCGTGAGCGCGGGTCTACTTGGCGAAGCGGCCTCTGAGGGCGAACAGGACCAGCGCAATCAGGCATGCCAACGCCTGGATGCCACCCAAGGCCGTCACCGGTGCAAAAGGCAGGACCGAGGCCAGCCAGGTGGTCAGCGCTGCGGCGCCCATGGAGACAAAACCCAGCAGCGCGGAAGCCATGCCGGCCTCCTTGCCAAAAGGTCCCATTGCGATCGCCGTTCCCAGCGGGTTGGCCAGCCCCATGCCCCAGAGAAACGTCACCATTGAAAGGGCATAGCGCCCAAGGCTTGGGTCCGCTGGGCCTGCCAGTAACATGACACCGCCGGCCATGGCGCAGGCAATGCCCAGGAGGGTGATGCTTGCAACGCCGTGACGGTGGGCCAGGCGCGGTGCTGCCATGCCGGCCCCAAACACCACGAACACCGTGGCGGCGAAGTACAGGCCGGTCTGCAATGACGTCAGGCCAAGGCCCTTCATCAGAATGGCCGGGGCGGCCGCAAACGAAGCAAACAGTCCGCTCATCAGCAGGCTCATGGAAACGGCCGGCAGGATGAAGCGTTTGTCCAATGCCAGCCGTCGATAGGCGAGCACCACGCTCTTGGCCGAGTGCGGTGCCCGGCGATCGGCGGGATGGGTTTCGCCGAGGCCGCGAATATAGAAGAAGGCGAGTGCCACGGCGGCCAGCCCGACCAGGATGAAAATGGCACGCCAGCCGAGCGTGTCGGACAGGACGCTGCCCGCCAATGGCGAAAACCCTGGCGCCGCAGCGGTGGCGATCATGGTCAGCGACAAGGCACGGGCGAGGGTTTCACCCTCGAACAGGTCCCGTGCTATCGCGCGCGACAGCACCGAGGCCGCGCACACGCCCAGCGCCTGGACGACGCGCCCACCGATCAGCACGTCAAGGTTGGGGGCGAGGCCAGCGATGACGGTGCCGACCACGAAGATGGAGAGTCCGCCCAGCACCAGTTTCAGGCGCCCATAGCGGTCGGCCAATGGCCCGACAATCAACTGGCCCAGCGCAAAGGTGATGAAGAAGCTGGATAAGGTCAGGCCGAGCTCCCGTGCGCTGACTCCCAGGTCATCGCCGATGGCCGGGAACGCCGGAAGAATGATGTTCGTGGAGAGCATGCCGATGGCAGCCAGGCCCGCCAGCAATGCCACGGTTCGGCCGGTCAGTGGCTGCAAGGCCTGAGTGGAGTCGCTTACGGAGGTCATCGTCATTGTTTTGAACCTGTTGATCGGTGTGCTTGCTAAAACGACCCGTTAGGACAAAAAACCGCCGATAGTCGCGTCGCTATGTATGATGGTCATCATATTGTCGATCAAGCATGATGAGCATCATGCAATTCGTCAAGTGTCATAACGGAGGTTTCCAATGAGATATCCCTCAGGCCAGACCGCAGAGCGTTCCGAGAGAATCCTTGATGAGGCGTCCCGGTTATTTCGCGCCAACGGCATCGCCGGGGCGAGCATCGCGCAAGTCATGAAGGCTTCGGGTCTGACTCACGGTGCGTTCTATGCGCATTTCGACTCGAAGGAGGTCCTGGCATGCGCCAGCCTTGAGCGCGCGATGGACCAGTTGGCGCTGAAGCTTGAAGAGACCGTCTCGAGCAGCGATGCACCCAGGGACGCCTTTCTCGCGATGTACCTCAGTGAGCAGCACCGTGACCACCCGGAAGCCGGCTGCGCAATGCCTGCGCTGGCGATTGATGTTGCGCGCGAGCCAGGGATGCGCCGCTCCTTTACGCAGGGGCTTGTCCGGATGATCGAGTCGCTGAGGTCCGGCCTGACGTGGCGGCGTGGCCGATCCACGGAGGACCAGGCCACCAGCTTCGTTGCTGCCATTGTCGGTGCAATGGTGCTGGCCCGGGCGGTCGATGATAAGCAGTTGTCCGCGCGGATCCTGCGCGCAACACGCGATGAGCTGCTTGAGCTCGACGCACAAGTCGAGCGCGCAGCACTCCAGGAGCCGACCGCGCCTGTAAACGTAGCCGCTTCCACCAGGGACAGTTTCGAATTGTCTAGCATGCTAGATAATATCGAGCTGCAGAATTCGGCATTTGTGCGCGAAACCCCGCTGGCCTTTGCCTTGTACAGCGCTTCCAATCGGATGATCCGTCTTCACAAGCCGCTGCTGGACCCGCTGGGACTGACGTTCCCGCAGTACTTGGCCATGCTCGAGTTGTACAGCGCAGCCCCCAGGACCGTGGGCGACCTGGGCGCCAGCCTCGGCATGGATACCGGGACCATCACCCCCTTGCTCAAGCGTCTGGAAGCGTCGGGGAGGGTGACGAGAACCCGTGACAAGGAGGATGAGCGTCGGGTGCTGATTGCGCTGACCGATGCCGGCGAGGCGTTGCGCGCAGAGCTCCTGGCCGTTGGCGAGCAAATCAAGGCTATCTGCCCGCTCGCAGGTCAGGAAGCGCTTCGCGAAACGCTTACCGTCTTTGCGCAGACCGACGGTGGATGAACCTCCGGCCTGCTATTCCACCGCTTCAACTACCCCCTGATCCTCACCCAGGAACCCGCCACTCTGGTGGTGCCACAACCGCGCATAGGTGCCGTTCCTCGCGAGCAGTTCGGCGTGGGTGCCTTGTTCGATGATGCGTCCGTCATCCATGACAATCAGCCGGTCCATTGCCGCGATTGTCGACAGTCGGTGGGCGATGGCAATCACCGTCTTGCCCTGCATCATTTCATCGAGGCTTTCCTGGATGGCGACCTCGACCTCCGAATCCAGAGCGCTGGTGGCTTCGTCCAGTAACAGGATAGGGGCATTCTTGAGCATCACCCGCGCGATGGCGATGCGTTGGCGCTGGCCGCCGGAGAGCTTGATGCCGCGCTCACCTACCAGGGTGTCATAACCGTTGTGGCCTTGCCGGTCGCTCAACTGGCTGATGAACCCGTCGGCCTGGGCGTCGGCCGCCGCCTGGCGAATCTGCGCATCGGTCGCATCCGGACGTCCGTAGGCGATGTTGTCGCGAATGGAACGGTGCAGCAGGGAAGTGTCCTGGGTCACCATGCCGATGGCGCTGCGCAGGCTGTCCTGGGTGACCTGGGCGATGTTCTGCCCGTCGATGCGAATCTCGCCGCTGTCCACGTCGTAGAAGCGCAGCAGCAGGTTGATCAGCGTGGACTTGCCAGCACCGGAACGGCCCACCAGGCCGATTTTTTCGCCGGCACGAATGTGCAGGCTGAGTCCATCGAGCACCTGGCGTTCACCGCTGTAGTTGAAGCTCACATTGTCGAAGGTCACGGCGCCGCCGGAGGGCACCAGTACGCGGGCGTCCGGCGCGTCCTGCACCTTGGGGCCACGGGTGAGGGTGTCCATGCCATCCTGCACGGTGCCGATGCTTTCGAACAGCGAGGTCATCTGCCACATGATCCAGTGGGACATGCCATTGATACGCAACGCCATGGCGGTGATCGCCGCCACGGCACCCGTGCCGACTTCACCCTGGTGCCAGAGCCACAGGGCATAACCGCCGGCGCCAAGGATCAGTGCCACCACCAGTGCCTGATTGACGATCTCGAATTGGCTGACCAGACGCATCTGGCGAAAGCCCGTTTGTTTGAAATCCTCCATCGCCGCGCGTGCAAAGTGCGCTTCGCGCTTGGAGTGCGAGAACAACTTGACGGTGGTGATGTTGGTGTAGGCGTCCGAGATGCGTCCGGTCATCGACGACCGCGCATGGGCCTGTTCCTGCCCGACTTGCCCCAGGCGCGGCACGAAATACAGCATGGCCAGCCCGAACAGCGCGATCCAGGCAATGAATGGCAGCATCAGTTTCAACGCGAAGCCGCCGGCCAGGGCGATGATCGCAATGAAGTACACCCCGATCCCGGGTGCGATTTCGATGAGGGTAAACAAAACCTCGCGCACGGCCAGCGCCGTCTGCATCACCTTGGTTGTTACCCGGCCGGAGAACTCATCGGAAAAGAACGACAGGCTCTGCCGCAGCATCAGCCGGTGGAAGTCCCAGCGCAGGCGCAGCGGCAGATTGATCGCCAATATCTGGTGCTGCACCATGGTGCGCAGCGCCACCAGGCCAATGCTGGTGACCAGCACGATGCCGATCCCCCACAGCGCACGGCTTTCCTGCCGTTGCGCATCACCACCTGCCTGCCAGGTCGAAAGCAGGTCCACGACTTGCCCGAGAAATGAAAACAACCAGGCTTCATAAACCGACACGGCGGCACTGAGCAGCGCAAAAATGAGGATGTAGCCGCGGGCGCCGCGGGTGCAGGCCCACAGGAATCGTGCCAGGCCAACCGGTGGCGGCGGTGCTTCATCGGGCGGGAAAGGGTCGAGTCTTCGTTCAAACACACGAAGCATTGTGGCCTCCGAAAGGGTCAAGTGGGGCGGGATTGTCCCACGTTACGTTTGCTTTGAGGGGGCTGCGCGCAGAGGGTTCGGCGCAGTCCATGGCTTACCTGCGCAGCCACTCGAATCATAATTGTACAAAAATCTATACATTGGCATATAGTTGTACATTATTTTCCTTTCCGGTGCCTCGCACATGGCAAGCAGAACCTTGGTCCTCGGCATCACCCTGGCCATTCTCATGACCACCACTACGTCAGCCTGGCCAGACTGGCGACCGGCGCTGCCAGCGGCACGCCTGGCCGGCAGCGGCGAATTCACCTGGATCGGCCTGCGTCTTTATACCGCCCGCCTGTGGCAGGTCGGTGCCACGTGGCATTGGCAGGAGCCATTTGCCCTGGAGCTGATTTACCACCGGGCGTTGTCACGAGACGCGCTGGTACAGGCCAGCGTGGATGAAATGCGTCGTCTGGCTGACAAGCCGTTGGCTGAAGAGCGCTTGGAGCGGTGGACACAAGCCATGCGCGAGGCGTTCGTCGATGTGCGTCCAGGCATGCGCATCACCGGGCTGTACCTGCCGGGACAGGGTTGCCGTTTCTATGTCGACGGTCAACTGAGCCTTGAAGTCGCCGACCCGGCCTTCGCTCGCGCATTTTTTGCCATCTGGCTCGACCCCCGTGCCCGTGATCAACAGCTGCGCCAGCGCCTGCTCGGGCAAGTCGGTAACGAAAGAGGAGACTGAACGATGTACAAGGCACTTTTCTTAATGACCTGCCTGTTGCTGGGCAGTTGCGGCAATGTCGGCATAGAACGCTACGTCGACCAGCAGCCGCGCCTGGACCTGGCGGCTTTCTTCTCCCGTCCGGTAGAAGCCTGGGGCATGTTCCAGAAGCGCTCGGGAGAAGTCGTCAAGCGCTTCCATGTCCGTATCGACAGCCGGCGCGAGGGCGAAAGTCTGGTCCTCGACGAGCATTTTCTGTACAGCGACGGTACACGCCAACAGAGAACCTGGACCCTGACCCCGGACGGCCCCGGTCGCTGGCGCGGAACGGCCGGTGACGTGATCGGCGAAGCCAGCGGTGAAGTGGCGGGCAATGCATTGCGCTGGCGCTACCGCCTGGACCTGCCTGTCGACGGTCGGCACTGGGACGTCGATCTGGATGACTGGATGTACCTGATGGACGAGGACACGCTCATCAACCGTTCCAGCATGAGCAAACTGGGGGTGGAGATCGGGCAGATAACCCTGTTCTTCCGCCGCCTGCCGGAGGGCACGCTATGAACCTGAAGCAGTTGACCGAGTGGGCTGCCGTCGGCCAGATCACTGAGCTTGAATTGTTGTCACTTGAGGGAGGCTTTTACGTGCTGCGCGCGTTGACCGCCACCGGTCCCCATACCTTGTGCGATGCGAACGGTGCAGTCGTGTGCCTGCGCTCGACCACCGAACTGCGGCAACTGCTGGTCGATGTGCCTCCCGTGCCCTGCATGCTGGTGCAGCATGTGGTGCACGACGAAATGTGCGGTTTGCGCGACGGCCCCGTTGCCCCATTGCGGGTGCCGTTCACGCTGGCCAGCCAGTGGTAGCGCAGGCCAGGCGCCTGGGACTGGTGCTGGGCGATCAGTTGTCGTTCGACCTGGCGGTCCTGCGGGCCCTGGATCCGGCGCGCGACGTTCTGTTGATGGCTGAGGTGGAGGATGAAGCGCGTTACGTACCGCATCATCCGCAGAAGATCGTGCTGGTATTCAGTGCCATGCGCCATTTCGCCCAGGCCCTGCGCGAACGGGGCTGGCAGGTGCAATACCAGCAACTGGATACCCCGGGCAACAGCGGCAGTATCGCGGCGGAGTTGCGGCGCTGGCAGGCTGCACTGAACGCAGACGAGGTGCATGTCACCGAGTGTGGCGAGTGGCGGTTGGAGCAAGCGTTACGCGAGGCCGGGCTGCCGCTGGTGTGGCATCGCGACACCCGCTTCCTGTGCTCGCGCGAAGCGTTCGCGCGGTGGGCCAAAGGTCGCAAGCAATTACGCATGGAGCACTTCTATCGAGGCATGCGCAAGCGCTGCGGCCTGTTGCTGGAGCCAGACGGTGGCCCGGCCGGGGGCGCCTGGAATTTTGACGGCGACAACCGCAAATCGCTGCCGCGTGGTCTGCGTGGGCCGATCCCCGCGCAATTTACCCGGGACGCGATCACGACGGCGGTCGTGGAGCTGGTACGAACGCGTTTTACCGACCACTACGGCGCAGTCGATACCTTTGACTACCCAGTGACCCACGACGAGGCCCGGCAGCTCTGGGAACATTTTCTAGAGTTTGGCCTGGTAGCGTTCGGCGATTATCAGGATGCGATGGCGGAGGGCGAGCCGTACCTGTTCCATGCACGCATCAGCGCGGCACTGAACATCGGGCTGCTGGATGTGCGCCAGCTGTGCGAGGACGTCGACGCGGCCTGGCGCGAGCGAAAGGTGCCGCTCAACGCCGCCGAAGGCTTCATCCGGCAGCTGATTGGCTGGCGCGAATACGTGCGGGGTGTCTACTGGCTGCGCATGCCCGAATATGCCGGGCTCAATTACCTGGGCAATGTCCGCGCGCTGCCTGAGTTCTACTGGACGGGCCAGACCCGCATGCGCTGCATGGCCCAGGCGATCAAGCAGTCGCTGGCGCTGGGCTACGCCCATCACATTCAGCGACTGATGGTCACCGGCAATTTTGCATTGCTGGCCGGCATCGCGCCGCCTGCAATCTGCGAATGGTATCTGGCCGTCTACATGGACGCCTTCGATTGGGTCGAGTTGCCCAATACCCTGGGCATGGTGATGCATGCCGACGGTGGGTACCTGGGCTCCAAACCCTACTGCGCCAGTGGCCGCTATATCCAGCGCATGTCCGACCATTGCAAGGCGTGCAGCTACAAAGTCGATCGCGCCGTGGAGGACGACGCCTGCCCATTCAATGCGCTGTATTGGCATTTCCTCATCCGTCATCGCCCATTGCTGTCGACGAACCCCCGGCTGTCACTGGTCTACCGCAGCCTGGATGGCATGTCACCGGCCCGGCGCGATGGGGTGTGGCAACGTGGGCAGCGGCTGTTGGCGCGGCTCGATGCCGGGGAGTCGCTATGAAGAAGCAACAGTTGCCCAGCAAAATCTGCGTCGTGTGCGGTCTGCCGTTCACCTGGCGCAAGCGTTGGATACGTTGCTGGGAGCACGTGCGCTACTGTTCCGAGCGTTGCCGCCGCTCAGCGCCAGGCCGCGACCCGCAAGGCCAAGGGCAAGACCAGCGCCCAGACCGGCGCCAATAGCAGGGCCGTGCCGACTTCGCCCATCGGCAAATCAACGCCTGCCAACCCGGCACCTGCCAGATAAGCCGGCGGCCCTCCGAGCATGCCCAGCAACGCCGCCAACCGGTCATCACGCCTTATCCAGGCCAGGCTGTGGCGCAAGCCGCTGGCCAGTACCAGCCAGAGCAATGCCAACCACACAGGCAGCGGCTGTTGGTCGAAGCGGAATACGCCCACTGCACCGAGCAGGCTATCGAGCAGGCACCCCCCAAGTGTCACGCGCAACAGGGCACGCACTTCAGCGCCGGGCTGCGGGCAACGCCATAGATGCGCGGCCAGGCCTACCGGCACGATCAGCAACATCCAGGGACGGTGGGCTCCCAACACACATGCCCACCAGCCGACCTGCAACCACAGGGCGTTGCCGAGCATCCATCCGCGCGCCATTTTCAGCTGCCCGGTAACGGCGCCCGACGAGCCTGCGGCGTCGCCCAGAGCAACTGCGCCACACCAATGGCGCGCTCCTCGAAGCCGCCCTGGCAATAGCACAGATAAAACTCCCAGAGTCGCTGGAACGTCTCGTCATAGCCAAGCTCCGTCAGGGTCGCGCGTGCTTGACGCAGGTTGTCATGCCAATGGCGCAGGGTACGTGCGTAGTCCAGGCCGAAGTCCTCCAGGTGCACCAGGTTCAGCGCGGTCTGGCGGCTGGCCGTTTCGAGCATCACGCTGAGCGACGGCAGCGCGCCGCCGGGGAAAATGTAGCGCTGGATGAAGTCCACCGAGTTGCGCGCCTGGGCGTAGCGCTGGTCACGAATGGTGATGGCCTGCAACAGCATCAGGCCGCCGTCCTTGAGCAACGCCTCGCATCGGCGGAAATAGGTGGGCAGGTAACGATGTCCGACGGCCTCGATCATCTCGATCGATACCAGTTTGTCGAAACGCCCGCGCAGGTCACGGTAATCCTCGCGCAATACCGTGATGCGCTGCTCCAGGCCCAATGCCTTCACCCGTTGGCAGGTATACGCGTACTGCGCTTCGGAAAGCGTCGTGGTGGTGACACGGCAGCCGTGGCGAGTAGCGGCATGAATGGCCAGGCTGCCCCAACCGCTGCCTATTTCCAGGAGATGTTCGTCGGGCTTGAGCTCAAGCTTCTGGCAAATGCGCTCGAGCTTGTTCAACTGAGCCTGTTCCAGGGTCTGTTCGGCACTGTCGAATTGGGCGGCGGAGTACATCATCGTCGGGTCGAGCAACTGCTCGAACAAGACGTTGCCCAAGTCGTAATGGGCAAGAATATTGCGTCGCGCCCCTCGTCGGTTATTACGGTTGAGCCGATGCAACAAGCGCAGGCTCGGACGGCCGAATCGCGCCAGCCCGCCCTCCATGGCGTCCAGCACCTCCAGGTTGGCAACGAACAGGCGAGTGACGAGCGCCAGGTCGGGGCTGCGCCAGTAGCCGTGGATGTACGCTTCCCCTGCGCCAATCGACCCATTACCGGCGATCAGGCTCCAGGCCTCGTCATCGAGAATCTCCACCTCGGCCTGCAATGCACTGGCAGGGTCGCCGAATCGCCATTGCTGCCCCATGCAGAGCAGCCGTAAATGGCCCTGGCTCAGCCGGCCTAACTGAGCGAGAACGGCGTTCCTGGCCAGGCCGCCAATGAAGAACGTGATACCTGCCGATTTGCTAACGCTCAGGGTGGGATTGGACATGTTCGGGGTCCTCGCTGGTTTGGCCGAGTACCAGGCTGCCCTGGCTGGTCGTGTGGTTGTGAATAGGGACTCGCTTGAGTAACAGGCGCAGGGCCTGCCAATAGATGGCCGAGACGGTGCGCAGACTCATCCAGGGGAAGGCGAGGATGTGTCGGTTCAGGCTGGCGCGATCGAGCGGCCGGCGTTGCAGTGCAAGATCGGCCTCGAACACTTTTTCGTCCGAGCGCCAGTTCTCCATGTGGATACGTACGTGCTCCCCATCGAGGCGCAAACGCAGGCGGTAATCCATGTCCATGGGCATGAACGGTGAGACATGAAAAGCCTTGGCCATCGCGAACGACGTTGCCAGGCCATCCTGCACGGGCAGTACATAGTGGAAGCGTTCGCGCCACGGTGTGTTGCGCACCTCCAGCAGAATCGCTTCCAACTGGGCGTCGAGGGCATGGCAAAAGTAGAAACTCACCGGATTGAACGACAATCCCCAACAGCGTGGCTGGGTGAGTAAATGCACGGCGCCCTCGGGGCTATGGCCAGTGGCCTGGCCCACCAGCAGGCGCGCGGCCTGGGCCAGGGGCACCCCGTCACGGGTCAGGCCCGGCAAATAATCGGTTTCGCGCCAGCTCAAGGGCGCAAAACGCGACGGCCCCAGCCAGCAGGAAAGGCTTGTCAGCCAGGGCAGCTCGTCCAGATCCAGGTAGAACATGCCGATCCGGTAACGGAACGCATGATGCCGCGGCGTCATACGACGGTGGCTGACCCAGCCCTGGCACAGGCTGCTGTTCACAGGCGCTCTCCAAAGTGCTCGGCCACCTTCAGCGCGCTGAGCACGCCGTCCTCATGAAAGCCGTTGCCCCAGTAGGCCCCGCAGTAGTAGCTGTTTTGCCTGCCCTGTAGGCTGTCGTGACGGGACTGTGCGGCAACGGCGGAGATGCTGAATTGGGGATGGGCGTAATCGAAGCGGGCGAGGATCTGCGCGGGATCGACCTGCGCCGTCTGATTGAGGCTCACACAGAAGGTAACCGGCGCTTCGATCGCCTGGAGGATGTTCATGTTGTAGGTCAAGGCGGCGGGGGCTTGCTCAAGGCCGCCCAGGCGGTAGTTCCAGCTGGCCCAGGCTTTGCGCCGGCGCGGCAGCAGGCGAGTGTCGGTGTGCAGGACTACCTCGTTACTGGCGTAGGTGATGGCGCCCAGCACCCGGCGTTCGTCCATGCTGGGCTTTGCCAGCAAGGCCAGGGCCTGGTTGCTGTGGCAGGCGAACACAACGCTGTCGAAGCGCTCGATGCCCGCCGCGCTGATGAGGGTGACGCCGCCGTCGTCACGCTCGACCCTCCTGACCGGGCAGTACAAGCGGATGCGCTCGGCAAAGGGACGGCACAATGGCGAGACATAGCTGCGCGATCCACCCTCGATCACCCGCCACTGTGGACGCTGATTAACCGATAACAGGCCATGATTGCGGCAGAAGCGCACGAAGAATTGCAAGGGGAAAGCGAGCATGTCGGCCAGTGACATCGACCAGATCGCCGAACCCATTGGCACGACGTAGTGCTCGATGAAACGCTGCCCGTAGCCGTGGGTCCTGAGGTAGGTACCGAGGGTGGTTTCACTGTCGATACGCCCGTTGTCCAGGTCGGTCAGCACCTCGCGATTGAAGCGCAGGATGTCGCGCAGCATGCCCCAGAAACCAGGGGACAGCAGGTTGCGGCGCTGGGCGAACAACGTGTCCAGGGTGTGGCCGTTGTATTCGAAATCGATGCGCGGATCATGCACCGAAAAGCTCATCTGAGTGGGGCGCGAGGCGACCTTGAGGTGGTCGAGCAGGCGGATGAAATTCGGGTAGGTCCAGTCGTTGAAGACGATGAATCCGGTATCTACCGCGTACTGCTGGCCTTGCCATTGCACGTCGACGGTATGGGTGTGGCCGCCGATCCAATCGGCGGCTTCAAATACCGTGACCTCGTGCCGGCGCGACAGCAGGTGGGCGACGGTCAGGCCTGCAATGCCTGAGCCGATGATGGCGATGCGCATGATGACTAGTCCTTTGGGGCACGGGCCAGGCGCTGGCCCAGCTTCAGTCGCCAACTCGCCGGCAGGGCGCCGAGCAGGCGCAGGCCCAGTGTGAATGCGGCGGGGAAGTTGATTTCCAGCGGGCGTCGCGGCAGGCGCGCGATGATATGGGCGGCGGCGCGCTCGGCTGTCCACCTCTGGGGCATCGGGAAATCGTTGCGGCGGGTCAACGGCGTGTCGACGAAACCCGGGTTGACCAATGTGACTGCGATACCGTCATTGATCAGGTCGATGCGAAGCGACTCCACCAGGTAGCGCACCGCCGCCTTGGATGCGCCATAGGCGCCCGCCCGAGGCAGTGACAGCCAGGTGACCGAACTGCCGGTGACGACCAGATGCGGGTGCTCACCACGACTCAGCAAGGGCAGGGCCTCCGCAAGGCAGTGGCTTACACCCAGCAGGTTGGTACGAACCACGCGTTCGACCAAGGCCGGGTCGAAGTGCCCGGGTTCGAGGTACTCGCATGTCCCGGCGTTGAGGATCACCAGGTCCAGGGCGCCCCAGGCCTGCTCGATTTGTGCGCCGATCAAAGCGACCTGTTCAGGGACATCGACGTCGCCGACAGCTGCCAATACCTGGCCCGGATACCGTTCTATCAAGTGCGACAGGCTATTCGCTCGCCGGGTACCCAAAGCGACCTGGTGCCCTTGCTCGAGCAATTGGATGGCAAGCGCCGCGCCGATACCGCTGCTTGCACCTGTCAGCCAGCAGCGACTCATACCAGCCTGCCTTTGAGCCAGCGGACTGCGCCGCTCATGACCGGTATGTGCTCGTAGAGCAGCGCACCGGCATCAAAGTAGTCCTGGTGGAAATGAACCCGCTCTTGCCACCTCAGGAAACTGCAGCCTTGCAGGCTGATCAGTCGGCCTTTGCCAAGCCGTGGGTGGCGGAACGCCAGGGACCAGCGCAGATAGCCTTGGCCCGGCTGAACTTCATCCGCGCCGGCAAAGGTGTAGCGGACGTCTTGTGCGTTGGCGTAAAGCCCGGTGAAGTAGGCGCGAAGCGCTGGGAGGCCATCAATCTGATGCAGCGGATCACGGAATGCCACGTCATCGCTGTACAGTTTTTCAAGGGTGTCGAGGTTCTGCCCATCCAGGCTGGCGAAGCGCTCGGCGAAAAGCTCAAGATAAGTGGACATGCAGGGCTCCCCAAAATTCTGTACAAAAAACGAAAGCCGTACAGATATAGGAAGAGCTTAAACCCAAAATTGTACAAGTCAATAAACTTGTACAGGTTTTTACAAATCAATCGTCGTCCGATGTGAGTTGTCGCCGCAAATCGGCGACCTCTGCCTCCAGTTCGCGGACCCGCTGCTCGGCGCAAACCTGGGCGGTGACGTCGCGCTGGATGCCGATGTAGTAAGTCAGCTGGTCCGTGTCGTTGTGCACGGGCGTGATCGACAGCTCATTCCAGAACGGGCTGCCATCCTTGCGATAGTTGCGCAGCACCTGGCAACAAGGTCGCCCGTCGCGAATCGCCTCGCGGATGGCCGCGACACCTGGCTGGTCGTGGTCCTGGCCCTGGAGGAAGCGGCAATCCTGATAAAGGATGTCGTCAGTCGTGTACCCGGTCAGACGGGTGAAGGCCGGGTTGGTGTAGATGAGGATGCTGTCGCTGCCTTCCTGCTCGGCGACAACGATGCCATCGTTGGAGCTCTCGACCATCAGTTGCAAGAGTTTTGCGTCGATCATGTGGCCCACTCACATAACGTGTCCGATAGGTGCAGCGTAGTTCTTTGGATGCAAAGGCTAAGGTGCGGTTGCCGGTATCATGACGCAAGAACGATCGCCGAAGAAGATCGGTATGGGTTTAGAATGTGCGACCACCCTGACGATCACCTGCGATGACCGACGCGACCTCCACCGATTTGCTGCCCATGCGTGATGTCGTCAACCTGACCGGCATAAACCCCGTGACCCTGCGCGCCTGGGAACGTCGTCATGGCTTGATCCGCCCGCAGCGTACCGAAGGCGGACATCGGCTATACACGGCACAGGATGTCGAGCGCATACGAGACATCCTGCGCTTGACCGGCGGTGGGCTGCTGATCAGCAAGGTGGGCGAGGTGCTCGCGCGCCAGCCCGAAGAGGTTGCTCGCCCAACCGCGCTGCTGGACGACTCCCTTGAACATTGGCGCACTGCCGTACTGCGCGCAACGAAGGCATTCGACCGGCAGGCACTGGAAGGCATTCACGGACAACTTTTTACCGTGTACCCCAAGGTCACCGTATTGCTCGATGTGCTAATCCCGGTCTGGCGCAGCCTGTCATTGGGCAACGCTTTCGGCCAGCGTAGCCAATGGCTGTTCCTCGATGCTTTTCTGCGAGCGCGCTTACTCTTGCGTTTGCAACTGAACCAGCCTGATGCGCCTTGCGTGTTATTGGCTGGCACGGCAAGCAGCACTGAGTTTGAGCTACTGGCTAACGGCGTGTTGCTCAGTGGTGAACGTCGGCGTATTGAGGTGCTGGGCTGCGGGCAACCGCTCGAGGAGCTGCGCCTGCTCTGCGCAACCCTCCGTCCGGCCGCCTTGGTGCTGGATGTGCCGGGGGGCGTGGACGCGGCACTTGCCAAGCGGTTGCGTTCCCTGCAGATGGAGATCAGCTGCCCGCTGGCACTGATGGGAAGCGACCTGGCCGATTCGCGCGCCGTTCTGAAGGATATCCCGCTGGCGCTGCTGGATGGGCGCAGCGTTGATGCCGGGTTGAAGCTGGAGGCGTTGCTCAGGGGCGCCTTGGAGCTTTGACGCCAAGGCGAGTGAAGCGTTTTAACTGTCCGATCCTCGAAGACATTTTGATTAGGCTCCAGGACAGTATTTTCAGGTCGATAAAGCGTGTTTTTGTTCTACCGGCGGCCGGTGACAAAACAGGTGCTACTGGACTGCATATACAACATCGAGAAAAAATCGGTATCCGTCCGACCAACACACCTTCCTGACCCCCGACGCCAAAGGCGATGGTGTCCAACATTTCGGGGTCAGATCAATTTAAGTGGACACCATTTTTAGCCTTTTAAGCGGGTCTTTTTCATGCAGCCACAACGCCGCTCCTGCTCCAAATCCTTCAAAGCCCAGGTCATTCACGAATGCGCCCAGCCGGGCGCCTCAATTGCCAATGTCGCGCTGAACCATAGCCTCAACGCGAACCTCGTCCATAAATGGATTCGCGTGCAAACGCAGAAAACCATGGCGCTGCAACCTGCTTTCATTCCACTGCCCTTGCCAGTCGGAGCAAGTTCGCGAGCCACCTCACCGACGATCAGCCTCGAAATCCCACACCCTCGTGGCATCGTCAAGGTGAACTGGCCGGCCGAGAACGCGGCTGCCTGCGCAACTTTCCTGCGAGACCTGTTGCGATGATTCGCATCGACGCCATCTGGCTCGCCACCGAGCCCATGGACATGCGCGCCGGTACCGAAACCGCCTTGGCCTGGGTGATTGATGTGTTCGGTGCGGCGAAGCCGCACTGCGCTTATCTGTGCGCCGATCGCCGCGCCACTCGGGAAACGGGCGGCGGCGATCATGAGTCTCATCCAGTCGGCGCGGCTGAATGGGCATGATCCGTACGCCTACTTGAAGGACGTTCTCACGCGACTGCCAACGCAGCGGGCAAGTGAAATTGCGGAGTTACTGCCGCATAGGTGGCGGCCGGCTTAGTTACGCAAGGCGTGATGCCCGGACGCATACGTTAAAACTGGAAATCAAGTGATAAGACACAGAGTCAGGGGATTAAGTCGCTTGTTAGGGCTGAGCGTTAATTCTATAATTTTGGGAATTAACTGGCACAAAATGGGCTAGGTACACGCTATGTTGGATTTAAGCTTCAGCAAGCCGAGCGAGGTCGTCAAGCGCCTCTGCGATCGCTTGCGCACAGAGCGCTTGGCGCTGGATATGACACAAGCCGACTTGGCCGGTCGTGCCGGCATCGGCACAAATACAGTGTCCAACCTTGAAGCCGGGCGCAATGTCGGATTCGAGAACGTCGTTCGGGTGGCGATGGCTCTTGGCCGAACCAAGGAGCTGGAAGGCCTGTTCCTGCCAAAGCTGGACAGCATCGAGGATATTCGACGCTACGAAAACAGCGCCAATCGTCTCCGTACAAAGAGGAAGTCCGGCAATGCTTGAGCAGGTGAACGTCTTCTACGAGGGATGGGGTGAGCGATGGCAATGGGGCACGCTGGTTTCCACGACTGCCCTGACCGGTCGCCCGCTGATCGTGTTCGAGTACAGCAATGAAGCCAGGCAAAGGGGCTTGGAACTGTCCTCCTACACGCTGCCGTTGGAGGGGGCTCAATTACGCCGAGATTTTCCAGACCACCAACTGTACTTGCCAGGGCCTGTTTACGACTCCTTACCGGACGGGTGGGGCATGTTGCTGATGGACCGTATGTTCAGGCGCCGCGGGCTCACCACGGCGCGCATCGGCTCACTGGAACGGCTGGCCTACATCGGTTGCAATGCGATGGGAGCCATGACGTTTGAGCCTGTGGCACCAGAAGGGCAGGAGTCTGAAGTCCATATCCCGCTGGAGCAGCTTGCCGGCGAAGTGCAGGAAGTACTCCATGGAGACGGTGGCGAGTTCCTGCAGACGTTGCTGCTGGTGGGCGGCTCGCCTCAAGGTGCGAGGCCTAAGGCCCTCGTCTATCGCGATCCAGAAACTGGCCGTTTTACCACTGCCGTGACGGCGGGTTTTGAAGCTTGGTTGGTCAAGTTCCCGGCGAAAGAAGAGCATTCAGAGGTGTGTGCTATCGAAATGGTCTACGCCGAATGCCTGCGCATGTGCGGTATCGAGACCCCTGACACGCAGTACTTCAGTCTGCCTGATGGGTTGGCGGCGTTTGCCAGTAAGCGATTTGACCGTCGCGAAGGTCGGCGCGTACCCATGCAAAGCCTCGCGGCCTTCACGGGGGCAAATTACCGGTCTCCAGGGGTGTTGGACTACGTCAACTTCTTGCGGGCAACACAGATGTGTACCAACGACGTGCGAGAGATGGCGGTGGCCTTCGAACGTGCCGTCTTCAATGTAACGTTCAACAACAGAGACGATCATCCCAAGAACTTTGCCTACATCATGTCGCAAGACGGTCAGTGGAAATTGTCGCCGGCTTACGACGTGACCTTCTGCGAGGGGCCAAGTGGATATCATCAGATGGATGTGATGGGGGAAGCCTTGTCGATTTCTCGCACGCAAATGCTTCGGCTTGCCGAGGAAGCCGAGGTGCCGCCGGACGTTGCCGGCAGAATGATTGAAGGCATTTGCGATGTGGCGAGCCGGTTTGCAAGCATCGCCGAAAACCTATACCCAGAGGTTATTACTCGAGACACCTTGCGCACTATCCAAGGCCGTATCGATCAGAACGTAGCTCGGTTACACCGCGGTCATGCGGGCAGCGGTCGGCGTTGAAGATCGGGAGGACCGGGCGCTCGCGCCGGGTGTGTGGCTACCGTTCTCCGCGCTCGACGGCGGTTTCGGAGCAGCAGCGTATGACTTTTCGAAAAGGTGGATGTTGAACCTCAGCCTGGGGGCATCCTTTTCAAACCATCCAAAGCATGCCCTCAGATGTGCCCCCAATGTAGCAATCCACTGAAAGTGAATAGATCTCCATGGTTTGTGGAAAGGCAAAAGTGATCAAATGAACAGTTTGCCCGACAACGCCTAAAGACTCTCAGGGTCGCCAAAAAACATCTGAATCCGCGAACGCAACCAACGCTCCCCGGGATCATTGTCCTGGGACCCGCGCCAGGCCATGTGTAGCTCGAAGCTGCGTACCGGGATGGGCGGGTCTTCGGCGCGCACGCCGCCGGCGGCGGTCAGTGCGTCGGCGGTGTAGTCGGGCACGGTGGCGACGATGTCGGTGCCTGCCAGCAGCGTGCTCAAGCCGTTGAACTGCGGCACGGCCAGCACCACGTGGCGCTTGCGGTCGAGCTTTTCCAGTTCTTCATCGATAAAGCCGCTCAGGTCGCCGGCGAAGGACACCAATGCATGGGGACGGGCGCAGAACTCGTCCAGGGTCAAGCGTCCCGGCGCGGTATCGGCCCGTAGCACCTTGGGCATGCTGCGCCGCAAGACCTTGCGCTTGGCGTTGGCCGGGAGGTCGTCGGTGTAGCTGACACCGATGGAGATTTCACCGGACGCCAGCAAACCTGGCATCAGGATGTAGTTGACCCGACGCACCACCAGCACGATGCCCGGGGCTTCGGCGCGCAGGCGCTTGAGCAGCATCGGTAGCAGGGCGAATTCGGCATCGTCCGACAGGCCGATGCGAAACACCGACGTGCTGGTGGCGGGGTCGAATTCCGCCGCGCGGCTGACCGCCGTGGAAATCGAGTCCAGGGCCGGGGAGAGCAGGGCGAAGATCTCCACCGCCCGGGCCGAAGGCTCCATGCTGCGGCCGGTGCGCACGAACAGCGGATCATCGAACAAGCTGCGCAGGCGCGACAACGCGGCGCTGATGGCCGGTTGGCCGAGGAACAATTTCTCGGCCGCGCGGGTCACACTGCGTTCGTGCATCAATGTTTCGAACACGATCAACAGGTTGAGGTCGACACGCCGCAGGTCATTACGATTCATCTGGGGTCCTGGCAGAATTCGGTAAGCTTGACGTGAGCGGCCATATGGCAACAATGGCCGGCATGAATCTTACGGGGAAAGGCTGGTACTCTGCACTGGCTAATTCCGGTTCCTGGGGATAAAACCTGCGAACCGTTCACTTTCTTGCTGCGGAATCAATGACAGGCATGTCGACTATTAATAGCCACTGATGGTCTTGGGTACAAAGCCCGGATAGAGTTCATGGCATTAGAGGTTACTTTGACGAGGTTTGCGATGTCCCGCACGATCCGTTTTCACAAGTTTGGTGGTGCCGAGGTGCTCAAGTTCGAAGAGCATGCGGCGGCTCTTCCTGCGCCAGGAGAAGTGCAGGTCCGTGTCGAAGCGATCGGCATCAGTTGGTACGACATCCTGTGGCGCCAGAACCTGGCGTCCTCCCAGGCACGTTTGCCTTCGGGCCTGGGCAGCGAAATGGCGGGTGTGGTCACGGCCGTCGGTGACGGTGTCGACGACCTGGTCGTGGGTGACAAGGTCGCCAGCTTTCCTGCCGAGAGCCCGAACGATTATCCGGTGTACGGTGAGGTCATCGTGCTGCCACGCACCGCGCTGACCCGTTACCCTGACGTGCTCAGCCCGATCGAGGCGGCTGTGCATTACACGCCGTTGCTGATCGCGTACTTCGCCTATATGGACCTGGCGCGGGTCAAGCCGGGACAGTTTGCCCTGGTCACCGATGCCAGCCACTGCGCCGGACCTTCTTTCGTGCAACTGGGCAAAGCCCTGGGTGTGCGGGTGATCGCGGCCACCAAGACAGCGGACGAGCGTGAATACCTGTTGTCCCTGGGTGCGGAAAAGGTCATTGTCACCGAGGAGCAGGATTTGCTCATGCAAATCAACAAGCTCACCGACAACCGAGGCGTCGATGTGGTGTTCGACGGCCTTGGCGGGCCGCAGATGTCGCTCCTGGGGGATGTGTTGGCCCCCCGTGGCAGCCTGGTGCTGTATGGCTTGCAGGGCGGTAACCAGACACCGTTCCCGGCTTGCGCAGCGTTCCAGAAAAACATCCAGTTCTTCGTACACTGCATCGGTAATTTCACCGGCAAGCCGGAACTGGGTATCGTCCAAGACCAAGTGGCTTTGCAGCGCGCATTGCGTGATATCAACCAACTGACCGCCGACCGCGTGCTGTTGCCCCTCAAGACTCGGGTGTTTCCGTTCGCCGAGTTTGTCGAAGCTCATCGCTACATGGGCGAATGCCCTTGCCGCGAACGTGTTGCCCTTCAGGTGGTCAACCCCGCCTGATACCTGCCTTGCGCAAGAGTCATTGTCCCGGACTCTTGCGCTGCCTGCGGCCCGAACGTTTGTTTTTCCTCCCCGCCACACGCATGCCTGGGCTGCGGTCACGGTCGGCGTTATCGCGTAGCTTGGCCCGGTCCGCCCTCTCGAATCTGTTTGCCTCTGCCATATCTGAACTGGTTTTTGCCCTTAATCTGTATCTTCCAATCATTATTTAAGTCCTGATAATTGAACGCTTGTTTCCGTCTCAAGGAAGAAGTCGTGTCGCGGTATAACTTTTTCGAAGATGTTCGTCCTTCAAAGCACGGTCAGGGTGCATCGAGCGTTACTTGGTGTCGGGTTATTTGTCGACTGCGGAGAAAGCAGGGTGTGGTAGAACGCCATTTCAAGTTCGGCATGTTCTCTATTTCTTGTACTCATTGTCTGTGGGACGTTGTCGGAAATCTCCTAGGACCTTCTGAAAATTCGGCTAGGCCCAGCGTCCACGCGGCTCCCAGGGCAGGCTCGAAGGAGGCGGATCGATTCCGGCGCGTATGTATCAAATAATTACGACAAGCAAAGTTTGAACGTACGGCTAATACTCTCTGCAGCGCTATAAAAATCTCTTCAGATCAATACGTCGCCCGGCCATACGGGTGCGGATGCGACGCCGACAGTTGAATTTCCAGGTAAATGGCTATGAGTGCAATCCATGAGCAAGCAATGACTCACGTGTATCAACAAGTATTGCAACGGTTGTTGGGTTTTTATTCCCGGGCAGAACGTACCGCATTGCAGCTGCTGATCCAGCGTTTAATTGTCGCCGCCGGAGGCATCGATCGGATTGGCGATTATCGGGTATTGACGGTGCAGAACGGCAGCCGGGACGGCTTTTACGCCCTGACGGCGTTACGGGCCGCGCAGTTGAGCATCGCGGGCAGGCATCCGGTGACGTTCTCCTTGCGCGTGGCCACGCCGCGTCAGAGCCAGACCAGCCAGGCCACCCTGGAAAACATTCACCGCTGCTACAGCGCGCTGTTTGTCTATGACGACCCACGCGTCGAGTTGCTGATGGCCGACAACCGCGAAGTGATGCCGTTCAACCACTTGCATGTCCTGTCGTTGGCGGGGCATGAAGCCAATCGCATGGACATGCTGGTACTGGGGCATATTCGCCTGGCTGACAACCTGTTGGAGGTAGGGGACGAAGGTTACCTGGCAATGGCAGAGTTCTATCGCTACATGGCGCGCTGGCAATCGGGGGTGGATTCGTGGGTCAGCATTGATACACCGCGCCAGCAGAGACACTTCATGTCGGGCCTTCGACGCGCGGCTCGCAAGGTTGGCCTGGTCACTGACAGTGGAAGCAGCTTCGACAGCCTGTTTGCACAGTTGGACGCACTTGGCGGCGAGCTCTATGGGCAGATCTATGAGCCGCAACACCTCGGTAAGTGGCAACCGGAAGGCCATTTCGAGGCGTGCCGGCCAGTGAGCCACATCGGCATCGATGACCTGACCGTCGACCGTCTGGAGGGCACCAACTGGCCGCTTTTCAACGAGTTCCTGCGAGTGCAGACAGAAAGTCTCATTCCCTCGGCGCCCGAAAACGACTTCCTCAGCCCCCTGTTATCGGCCCATTTGCATGGCTTGCAGGCGTGCTACCTGCATGGGCGCAGCTACGAAGCAGGTTATGGAGATTATGCGCAGCGGGCGGTCATGCTCATGCATCGCAAGCAAATGCCGATATACGCCTGCGAGCAGGCGCAGGCCATGTTCGGCTCACCTTCATCGGTCCCTCAACGCCGTGCCCAGGCCGCCATTGAGGCGCAAAAGTCCCTGGGGCTCGGCGAAACGCAACTGGTGTGCATGCTGTTTGCGCCCTTCGTGCAAAAAGGCGCCGGCCTGGAGCATTTCCTGCGCTGCTGCCACCCCGGCATGCTGATAGGAATGCCGGACCTGCACAGGGCGATGCAGGGCATGGTCGTTGCCGATCAGGTCACTCAATGGATGGTCGATGTCAGCGGCTTGCCCCTCGACATCATCAGCAAGCTCTATCAGACAAGCATTGCGCAGCTGGAAAAAACGGACGCTTCGCCCGCAAACGAGCTGCAACAGATCCTTGACGGAGCCGACACCGCAGACGCCGGGCAGGACGCGGATGATCTGTGCGAACGCTCGGCAAGGCATTGAGGATCGGGGTTTGACGGATTCATCTACTCCTTGTCCGGTCGTGGCGCCTGGCATTTTGAGAGGGACCGCCTGGTTTCGCTCCCGTGGCCCGAACTCATGAAGGGTTGTCGAGAGACAGACTTCGCCTACCAGGCGGTTTATCGGTACCTGACCACGCTGATCAACGAACTGGGGGTTGATACCCGGGTGCGCCTGCCGTCGCTGCGACAACTGGCCGAGCGCCTCAACGTATCGATTTCAACCATTCAGTACGCTTATTCGTTGCTGGAGAAGGAGGGGCGGGTCTACTCGATTGCCAAGTCTGGCTATTACGCGTTGCCAGTACCCTGCGTCGCGAACCTGGGCGGCGATGGCGATTTGCTCGAAACCCTGTACGTCAATGTCCGGCGGCCGGGCATGCTCGTGCTTAGCGCGGATGAGCCGGCCTCGATGCAGCCGCTGGACAGTCCGTTGTTGTTGCTCGAACGTGAATTGCTGCGCCAGTACCCACGATCTTCGCAGACACCCTTGCAGCCCTGGGGCGAGCAGGAGCTGCGCACGGCGCTGGCAGCCCGCTACACCTCTTCGCCGGCCCGTTGCTGGAATGCCGATGATGTCTACCTTGGCGCCGACCTGCGTGGCGTCCTGGAGATCCTTATCGTCGTGCTGACGCTCAGGGATACGACTGTCCTGATCGAGTCGCCCTGCGACTGGACGGTCCTGCGCTTGCTGCAAGCGGCCAGCATCAACGTCATCGAGTTGCCGCTGCAAGCGGGCGGTGAAATCAATATCGAGCAGCTCGAACACCTGCTGGAGCGCGAAACCGTACGCCTGGTGGTGCTGTCTTCGGTCCTCAGCATGCCCAGCGGAACGCGGGTTCCGGAAGAGAACCGTCGTACCGTCGCCGATCTGCTGCAGCGGCATGGCACCTGGGTCCTGGAGAACGACAGTTATGCGGACCTGGCGTTTGAGGCAGGGGTGACACCGTTTCGCGACTTGCTCGACCCGGACCGGCTGATCGTCTATTCCACGTTCGAGAAAACCATCGGTCCGGAGGCACCCTATGGCTATGTACTGTCGCGCCAGTTGACCGCGCATCTGCAGCGACATTTTCTGCTGCGTGCGTTTCGTCTGTCGCCGATCCGCCAGAAAGCCATCGCCCGCTTGTACAGCAACGGCAGGATTGACCAGCATCTGCTGGTATTGCGGCGTCTGCTGCGAGAAAGCGCGACGTCAGCGACACAGCTGTTGCGCGAGCGGTTGGGCGACAGCCTCCATTGGGCAGAGCCCCAGGGTGGCGCGACGATCTGGTTGCAGTCGACGCGGCAGGTTGACCTGCGGCGGGTTTTCCATCGGCTGCTGGCCCAGCGAATCGTCATCGCGCCCGGCGAACTGTTCAGTCTCCAGGGGCTGTATACGCAACACATGCGCCTGACTCACGCCTTGAGTGGTTCACATGACCTGGACGCGGCACTCTGTGCACTGGCTGATGCGTTGCGACTTGAGCAATCGTAATCCGACAGCGATGGATCGAACCCGTCGCTTCACGGTCGAACTGTCAGTAAACTGCATCCCATTTCCCGAGCCACTCCATCCAGAGGTTTTGCATGACAGTCAGTCCATTTGCGGGCAAGCCGGCACCGGCAGAGTTGTTGATCGATATCCCGCGACTGGTGACGGCCTATTACACCGGCCGCCCCGATGCATCGGTTGCGACCCAGCGCGTGGCATTCGGCACCTCCGGCCACCGTGGCAGCTCCTTTGACCTGGGTTTCAACGAATGGCATGTGTTGGCAATCAGCCAGGCGATCTGTCTGTACCGTGAAGCCCAGGGCATCGACGGTCCACTGTTCATTGGTATCGACACCCACGCGTTGTCGACGCCGGCAGGCGCCAGCGCCCTGGAAGTGTTCGCCGCCAATGGCGTGACCGTGATGATCGCCGAAGGGGATGAATACACCCCGACACCGGCCATTTCCCACGCCATTCTTTGCTACAACCGTGGTCGCACCACCGGCCTGGCAGACGGCATTGTCATCACCCCGTCCCACAACCCGCCTCAAAGCGGTGGCTACAAGTACAACCCCACCAACGGCGGTCCGGCCGATACCCACGTCACCAAATGGATTGAAGCCAAGGCCAACGAGCTGCTGGCCAACCAGTTGGCGGGGGTCAAGCGCATCAGCTACGAGCAGGCCCTGAAGGCTGACACCACCCACCGCCACGACTACGTCAACACCTACGTGGCCGACCTGATCAACGTGATCGATTTCGACGCCATCCGCGCCGCCGGGCTGCACTTGGGCGTCGACCCGTTGGGCGGCGCCGGGGTGCGCTACTGGCCGGCGATTGCCGAGCATTACCGCCTGGACCTGGAGGTAGTGAACACCCAGGTGGATTCAACCTTCCGTTTCATGACCGTCGACTGGGACGGGCAGATCCGCATGGACCCGTCCTCCAGCCACGCCATGCAAGGGCTGATTGGCTTGAAAGAACGTTTTGACGTAGCGTTTGCCTGTGACCCGGATCATGACCGCCATGGCATCGTCACGCCGTCCGGTGGTCTGCTGGCCCCCAACAACTACCTGGCGGTGTCCATCGACTACCTGTTCCAGAACCGGCCGCAATGGCGCGCCGATGCCGCCGTGGGCAAGACCGTGGTCAGCAGCGGCCTGATCGATCGCGTGGCCAAGCGTCTGGGCCGCCGCCTCTACGAAGTACCGGTGGGTTTCAAGTGGTTTGCCGATGGCCTGTTCGATGGCTCCCTGGGCTTTGGTGGTGAAGAAAGCGCGGGCGCTTCCTTCCTGCGCAAGGACGGCGGTGTCTGGAGCACCGACAAGGATGGCCTGATCCCGGCGCTGCTGGCGGCCGAAATGACTGCCCGTACCGGACGTGACCCGAGCCAGGCCTACCGCGCCCTGACCGATGAACTGGGCGAACCGTTCTCGGTGCGCGTCGACGCCAAGGCCAGTCCGCAACAGAAGGCACTGCTGAGCAAGCTGTCGCCGGATCAGGTGGCGTCCACCGAACTGGCCGGGGAGAAGATCCAGAGCATCCTCAGCCACGCGCCGGGCAACGACCAGGCCATTGGCGGGCTGAAGGTGATGACCGAAAACGGCTGGTTCGCGGCACGTCCATCGGGTACAGAGGACATCTACAAGATCTACGCCGAAAGCTTCATTGGCGATGGGCACCTCAAGCAACTGGTGGCCGAGGCGCAGACGCTGGTGGACGGGGCTATTTCCGGGCAGTGATTGAAACCACCTGAACCCTATGGGAGCCGCCTGTGGGAGCCGAGCTTGCTCGCGATGAGGGCGTATCAGTCGGCACATAATTGACTGTTGCGCCGCCATCGCGAGCAAGCTCGCTCCCACAGGGGCAAGTGTCAGCTGTAGAACTCCATACAACTTTCACTTCATCGCTTAACCCCCTGACAGATAACATTTCAGGTGGAACCCGGCGGCAAATGCAGACACCATGTCCGCCATGGTTCAGCACACCGGAGTTCCACGCGTGTCGCAACACACCCCCGATCTTCCTCCCGAGCTTTTACCCCTGGCCCAGATGCCGTGGCTCAAACGCCTGGCCGCGCGCTTTTTCGGTCACGGCCTGACCCGCCTTCGGGCCCAGCATCGTGCATCCTGGTTGCACGGCCAGGCCGATGGCTTTCGCAGCGGTCATACCGCAGGTTTTGACTACGGCTATAAAGAAGGCCTCGAAGACGGGCGACAGGTCCTGTTGATCCGCGACTCCCGCAGCACAGAGCACCCGGCACCGCAGGTCGACGATTTACTGTTTGATGACTGGCGCCTGCCTCTGACCGCCGAATTGAAGAAGCGCATCAAGGCTGACGTCGTCCGGTTACTGCCGGCCCACGCACAGCCCAGTGCCGCGCAATGGAAGATGATATTCAGCGACACGCCGTCCACCTCGGTGGTCGCCGGGGCAGGCGCGGGCAAATCCACGACGTTGGTGCTGCGCATCGTGTTGCTGTCCCATTACCTGGGTTTTGAATTGGACTCGATGACCGTGGTGACGTTTACCCGGGAGTCGCGCAAGGATTTCATCCAGAAACTGATCGAGGTGTTTGCCCTCTGGGGGCGAACGGTCAGCCTCAAAGAGGCGCGTGACCTAGTACGGACCTTCCACTCGCGTATCCTGCCGATGGTGCGCAGCCTGCCGGGGTTTGAACGACTTCAAGCCTTCGAGGCCCTCAGCCACCGCGACACCGGCGACGACGATGGCCAAGGCAATCCCTTTGATTTGCGTATCAACGATGTCCAGCGCCAGCAACTCAACGCCTGTTATCACCGTCTTTACCAACGCGACGAGCGCTTTCGTGAGCTGATCAAGCCGTTGTCACGGAACGCCTTGCAGCTCAAGGCGCTGGAGCGCGATCATCCGGACGTGCAGAAACGAGTCGCCGTGACGGAACTGGCGGCCCAGCGCGATGACGCATTGTGCGATGCCATCGAAAACCTGTGGCGCCGCGCAGGTGCCTGGCCGATCAAAGGCATCGAGCCGAAACGGCAGACCTTTGAAATCAATGACTCGACGTTTCGCTGCCACGGCTACATTTCCTCCCTGGATGCCTGGGTCATGCTGGGTTTCGATTCGCAGGAAGATGGACGCGCGTCTCGCCCCGGGGCCAAGCTGAGTCTGCGGGCCGAATGGGCGGTAAAGCGCACGTTGTTTCAAGCTTTCTGCCGTAAGTCACTGATCTGGCTAGAAAGCTATGAGTCATCAAAGCGGGTGCTGGCTTCGCTGGCCGGAGATGCTAGCGCCGGTCCGGGATTCGATTACAAGGTCAAGGGGGAGCTGGCTTCAGCGCCTTTACTGGATTGTTTTGTCGCCGCCGCAGGCTTTATCGAGAACCTCGGCCTGGATGTCCCGGAGGCTGTCGGACGGATGTCGTTTGCCCAGGATGATCCCGATCGGTATTTCTTCGAGGCGTTGAGCCGCTATTGGCGGGCCTTCGAAGATCACTTGCTGGACCAGTCGCCGCCGGTCATGACTTACAACCGAATGTTTGCGTTGTTCAGCGAGCAATCGCCGGAAAACTTCAAGCTGTTGGGTGATGCATTGCTCAGGCCACTGTCGCACCTGATGATCGACGAGTTCCAGGACGTTTCGCCACAAATCGTCTCCTGGCTGCGCGCCAGCCTGCGGGAAGTGCGTAGTCGAGGCCCGGCGATGCATGTAGGACGCGGGGCCCAGCGCTCGTCGTTGCTCTGCGTCGGCGACGATTGGCAGTCGATCTATGGCTGGCGCGGCAGTTCGCCAAGCTACTTCATGGCCTTCAACAAACAGTTCCCGTCGCCGGCGACCACCCGGGTGATGCTGGCCGACAACTACCGCAGCCATCAATACATCATCGACGCAGCCGAGCATATCGTGCGCGCGGCGGCGGCGATCCCCGGGAAGAAGGCCAAGGCCAGTGGCCAACCTCGTTCGTTGAGCCCGGTCAACGTGCTGGATCGGGATGACGAGGGTTTGGCTCAGCGGTTGGATGAGCATTATCGCCAGGGCGATTCGATCTTGATGCTGTATCGAAAAAGCAGCGATAAGCTACTGATTGAAAAGCATATTCAGTCAATAGTTAATGTGGATTCTAGCTTGCCTTATGAGGCGCGACGGCTCCGGCAGATGACTTACCACAGTGCCAAGGGACTTCAGGCGGACGCGGTATTCCTGTTGGGTGACTGTCAGCACTTGACCAGCTCCCCCTATAAGAACCAGGTCTATCGAATGGCCGGGCTGGGCCAGGACGGTGATGCTGAACCGTACGACACGGCACAGAAGGATGAGATCCTGCGGTTGGCGTACGTGGGGATTACCCGGGCGGTGCAGCATTGCTATTGGTATGTGGATGCTCAGGACGGCCAGGCGGCGAATGCGCCCAAGGCGTCGGATCGTATTGGGGTAGGTAAGCCGTTTTTTGCTGATCATCGGCGTGCGCGCAACGGGTAATCTGTCGCTCGACGGTACCGCGATCCACCTGCGGGGAATAGTGGATCGCGGTAGTCAATCGGCACGCAGCGAATGTGTCATCGCAAACGGGCTTTGCTCCAATAAAGTGCTCCCCACAGGATCCGGTGTGGCGCTACAACCCCAATTCAGACAGCCCCGGATGGTCATCCGGCCGACGACCCAGGGGCCAATGGTATTTGCGCTCGCTTTCCTTGATCGGCAGGTCGTTGATGCAGGCGTAACGGCTGGACATCAGCCCGTGCTCGTCAAACTCCCAGTTTTCATTGCCATAGGAACGAAACCAGTTGCCCGAGTCGTCGTGCCATTCATAGGCGTAGCGCACGGCGATGCGATTGTCGGTGAACGCCCAGAGCTCCTTGATCAGCCGGTAGTCCAACTCCTTGGCCCATTTGCGGGTCAGGAACGCCTTGGCTTCCTCGCGGTCATGGATGAATTCGGCGCGGTTGCGCCATTGGGTGTCCAGCGTATAGGCCAGGGATACCCGCTGCGGGTCGCGGGAGTTCCAGCCGTCCTCGGCCAGGCGGACTTTTTCGATGGCGGACTCGCGGGTGAAGGGCGGCAACGGCGGACGGGCTTCAGCAGGGGCAGACATGGCAGATCTCCAGCGGGTGATAAATAAAAGGCACGACGCTAGCGATAGCATGTGAAGTGTGACAGCGCCAGCAAAGCGATGCTCCACAGGGTTACCTGTGATGGTGTAAGCTCATCCGCTCTTCGGAATCGACCTTTTGCGAGCCCTATGCCGTCGCTTTTCAAACGCTCCTTGCTGCCCAAGCTGCGCAGCTTTGCACTGACCGCTGATGCCGTGACCATCCTTGATGGCGCCGCCGAATTCCGCCGTTGCCTGCTGGAGAAAATCGCCCAGGCCACCCAGCGTATCTACATTGTTGCCCTGTACTTGCAACAGGACGAAGCCGGCCAGGAAATTCTCGATGCCTTGCACGCCGCCAAGGCGGCCCGTCCGGAACTGGATGTGGTCGTGGTGGTGGACTGGTTGCGGGCCCAGCGCGGGCTGATCGGTGCCAAGAAGCAGCCGGGCAATTCGGCGTGGTACCAGGAGCAGACGCGCAGCCACGCCAGTGAAGTACCGATCTACGGCGTACCGGTGCAGACCCGCGAGCTGTTCGGCGTGCTGCACTTGAAAGGCTTCGTGATCGACGATTGCGTGCTCTACAGCGGCGCGAGCCTGAATAACGTGTACCTGCACAAGTTCGACAAGTACCGCTACGACCGCTATCACCTGCTGCACAACACCGCCCTGGCCGACTCCATGCACCACCTGGTGCAACACGGCCTGATCACCTCCAAGGCCGTGCATCGCCTGGACCTGCCGAACCTGCCCAGCACCCGCAGCCTGCGCAAGGACATCGGCGACCTGCGCAGCCGGTTGAAATACGCGGCCTATGACACCACAGCCGGCAGCGTCGACAAGACTGGCCTGTCGGTGAGTCCGCTGCTGGGCGTGGGCAAGAACAATCCGCTGAGCCGGGTCATCGGCGAGTTGATCGCCAGCAGTCGCCAGCAACTGACCATCTGCACACCGTACTTCAACCTGCCCCTGGCCGTGACCCGTGAACTCAACCGCGCCCTGGCCCGCGGGGTCAAGATCGACATCATCGTCGGCGACAAGACCGCCAACGACTTCTACATCCCGCCGAGCGAGCCGTTCAAGATCATCGCGGCGCTGCCGTACCTGTATGAAATCAGCCTGCGGCGCTTCGCCAAGCGCCATCAGCGCTACATCGACAGCGGCCAGTTGAACCTGCATTTGTGGCGCGATGGCGACAACACCTATCACCTCAAGGGCATGTGGGTTGACGAGCGCTATACCTTGTTGACCGGCAACAACCTCAACCCGCGGGCCTTTCGACTGGACCTGGAAAACGCCTTGCTGCTGGACGACCCCAAGGGTGAATGGCTGGCGCCGCGCCGGAGCGAGCTTGAGCAGATCTTCCAGCACACGCGCCGGATCGAGCGTTTCCTGGACCTGGAAGCGCTGCCGGATTACCCGGCCGCCGTCGCCAAGTTCCTCAAGCGGGTCAGTCGGGTGCGGATCGAGCGGCTGCTTTACCGGATCCTGTGAACACCCGCATCGTGTCGGAAAAAGACACCATCTCCATCCAACTGGTGAGGGAAGCGCTGCTGCAAAGCTGCGCCCCCGGCGCGGCCACCGCTGAGGTGCTGAGCAAGGTGGGGATCGACCCGGTGCTCTTGGAGGATCCTCAGGCGCGCGTGCCGGCCCACGACTATGCGCGGCTCTGGCGGTTGCTGGCGCGGCGCCTGGATGACGAATTTTTCGGCATGGACCCGCGCAAGCTCAGGTCTGGCAGCCTGGCATTCCTCTGCCAGTGCGCCATGGCCCAACCCACCTTGGCGGCCGGGTTGACCGCGGGCCTCGGCTTTCTGTCGTTGATGCTCGAACACCTGCCGGCGCAGTGGGTGCGCCAGCAAAGCCTGGCGGAGATCGTCCTGCTGGAGGATGACCAGGAACCGCGGCGGGCCTTTACCTATTTCACCTATTGGATGATCGTCCATGGCGTGGCCTGCTGGCTGGCGGGGCGGCGCATCCCGATTCTGTCGGTCGAACTGCGCTGCCCGGCGCCGGACTTCTGCGACGATTATCGGGTGATGTTTTCCCAGAACCTGCGCTTCGACCGACCCCGCACCCGGATGATTTTCGCCGCTGAATGCCTGGACCTGCCCATCCGCCGCAGCACGGAGGAACTCAAGCGTTTCCTGGCCCAGGCGCCGGCCAATATCCTGGTCAAGTACCGCGACCCGCAAAGCCTCGCCAGTCGCATCCGGCATGACCTGCGACAATTACCCGCCGAGCAGTGGCCGGAAACCGATGCACTGGCCCAGCAGTTGTGCATGTCCGCCTCCACCCTGCGCCGACGCCTGGCAGAGGAGGGCCAGACCTATCAGGGGCTCAAGGACAGCGTGCGCAGGGAGCTGGCAATCGCCTGGCTGGCCGAGCCGTCGATCAGTTTCGTTGAAATCGCCGCGCGCCTGGGCTTTGCCGATGCCAGCTCTTTCTACAAAGCGTTTCGCAAATGGTCGGGGTCCAACCCGGGGCACTATCGCAGTCTGATTCTCAACGACCGTGGCTGATCGATGACAGCGCAATCCCGGTGTTGCTCCTGGGTTGCGCAACCGGCAACTTGCAGGAGTCGCCACGCCCGATCGGAAAGTACTGGAATCCGCGCTGCGCCAGGCGCTCTGAGTCGTACAGGTTCCGGCCATCGAAGATCACCGGGGCCTTGAGCCGTTTGTGGATCAGGTCGAAGTCCGGCGCTTTGAACTGTTGCCACTCGGTGCAGATGATCAGCGCATCGGCACCGCTGAGGGTTGCTTCCGGAGTGCCCATCAAGCTCAGATGGTGCTGGTCCTGATACAGCGATTGAGTCTGTTGCATGGCTTCTGGATCAAATGCCCGAACATGCGCCCCGGCTTCCCACAAGGCTTCCATCAGAACCCGGCTGGGGGCGTCGCGCATGTCATCGGTGTTGGGTTTGAACGCCAGGCCCCACACCGCGAACGTCTTGCCATGCAGGTCCCCCTCGTAGAACGCGTTGATGCGCTCGAACAGCTTCTGTTTCTGCCGTTGATTGATCGCCTCCACGGCCTGCAGCAGGTCATTGGAACATTGGACCTGTTGGGCGCTGTGGATCAATGCGCGCATGTCCTTGGGAAAGCAGGATCCACCGTACCCACAACCGGGATAGATGAAGTCATAACCGATCCGCGAGTCGGCGCCAATGCCCAGGCGCACCGATTCGACATCGGCGCCCAGATGCTCGGCGAGCTCGGCGATCTGGTTGATGAAGCTGATCTTGGTGGCGAGCATGCAGTTGGCGGCATATTTGGTCAGCTCCGCACTGCGCAGGTCCATGAACATGATTCGCTCGTGGTTGCGATTGAACGGCCCATAAAGCTCGCGCATCACGTCGCGGACGTCATCACGCTCGCACCCGATGACGATCCGGTCCGGACGCCTGCAGTCGGCAACGGCCGAGCCCTCCTTGAGAAATTCGGGGTTGGAGACGATATCGAAGTCCAGTGTCTGGCCATAGCGTTGCAGGGCTTGGGTGATTCGATCGCGCAGCGCATCCCCCGTACCGACAGGGACCGTGGACTTCTCCACGACGATGACCGGCTCGATACGGTGCCTGGCAATGGCTTCGCCTACCGCGAAGACGCTGCTCAAGTCCGCCGAACCGTCGGGGCGTGATGGCGTGCCCACGGCGATGAACAACACTTTGCCATGCTCTACGGCGAGCTTCTCCTCGCAGGTAAACCGCAGCCTCCCGTTATCCAGGTTGTCCTTGACCAACCCGGCCAGCCCGGGCTCGAAAATGCTGACATGGCCCTGGTTGAGGGCGGCCACTTTTTCGTAGTCGATGTCCATGCAGACGACGTCATGACCTACCTCCGCCAGAACGGTGGCTTGAACCAGGCCGACATAGCCGCTACCGAATACACTGATTTTCATACGACATTCCTGGACTCGGCCGCTTGAACGGGGCGAGAGTTGATGACAAGGACACCGAGGATGACCAACGTCACCCCCAGGCTTTTCGAAAGACTGAAGCCTTCATTGAAGACCGGCAGCGCAGCCGCGAGCAGGTACACCAACGCGTAGCTGATGCTGAGCAGCGAGTAGGCCCGGCCCAGCGGCAGGTCCCGCAGTGCCAGAAGCCAGCTGAGCATCGACAGGGCGTAGGCAAGAATGGCGCCCAGAACCACGGCTAGCGCCGTGGTGTCGAGGTGCTCGGTGAGCCCCGGCCCGGGCGGCGGAAGACGGCTCATGCTCCAGCGCAAAGCCAATTGTGCGGCGCTGACGAGCAGCACGCTGCCGAGCGCAAAGATGACGCCGCGACGAAGATTCATGCGTGTTGCCCCAGCAACATCACACCGACCATCACCAGCGCAACCCCCAACCAGTGGCGACGATCGACGGCTTCGTGAAATACGAACCGGCCGACTACGGTGATCAGGACGAAATTGAGGCTCAGCATCGGGTAGGCGATACCGACTTCCAGGCGCTGCAGCACCAGCAGCCACACCAGCAGACCGGCGCCCAGGGCGACAAGCGCCAACCACAGCCACGGTGATCGAAGTTTCCCGACCCAGCTCGACGACCCGCCGCGCCAACTTTCAACGGCGAACTTCTGGGCGATTTGTCCCAGGCAGGTCAGCAGGCAGGCAGCCAACAGCAACAACAGGCTCATGACGCCTCCTTGGGGAAGATCAGAATGACCAGGTTGCCACGTTCATAACGCGTTCCATCCTTGGGCAACCGTTCGATCTCCTGCAGTTCCTCATCGCCCTTGACCCGCATGACCACACCGACCGAGCCGCTCGCGCGGGCTTCGCGCATCCACTGTTGCACCTGTGCTGGGTCGACACGCTGGTGGATGCCGTCAGGGTAGGCCAGGCCATATTTCAGCTCGCCGATGGTGTTGTACAACGCCACCTCGGCACGTTTCAGGCGCCAGGCAAGGGCGGACGCCGCACCCAGATCGTTGCTCAGCAACTTGTCGGTGTGGCTGAGCGCCTGAAGGTGTTCGAGGATGAACTGGTCGGGCATTTTGTTGGTGACCACGGACGCGGGCATCGCAGCCGGTAGCAACCCGATCAGCAGCAGACTGCCGAAGGCCGGGGCGGCCCAAAACCGCAAGGGTCTGAGGGCCTGCAACAGGTTGGCGATAACCCAGCCGCCCAGGGCGAAGCACAGCAGCACCAGATTGTGTGGCTCACGGTCATAAAGCGGGTTTTTCAACTGCAGATAGGTCAGGGCGAGCAGCGCGACCAGGCCCAGCGTCAGGTTGAGCCAACCGTTGATGACAAGCGGCCGGCGTTGTTGCTGCTCCAGCCGGTCCGCGAGCGCATGGCCCATGAGCAGCGCCAGCGGCAGCAGGCATGGCAGGATGTAACTGGGCAATTTGCCTTTGCTGAGGCTGAAAAACAGCAGCGGCATCAACAGCCATAACGACAGGAACGCGATATTCGCCTGACCACGTGTTTGCCAGGCCTGGCGCAAGGCAGTTGGCAGCAGCGCCACCCATGGCAGACTGAACGCCACCAGCAGCGGCAGATAGAACCACCATGGCGCGTCATGCTGGGCATCGTCCCCGGCGAAACGCTGGATATGCTCGTGCCAGAAGAAAAACCGCCAGTAGTCCGGTTCCTCTGCGTGCACCGCCAGGGTCCAGGGCAGGCTGACGGCGATAGCCACGGCAATTGCCACCGGCCCGAAGACCAGCAACTCACGCCAGCGTCTTTGCCAAAGCATCCAGGGCAGGGCGACCAGCACCGGCAACAGCCAGGCGAGGAAGCCCTTGGTCAAGAAACCCATGCCGCAGGCCAGTCCCAGCATCGCCCAGCCGATCAAGCGTTGAGTGCTGCGGCCGCGGCTGTCCAGAGCAAACCACAAGGCCACCAGGCTCAGGTTGACCCAGAAGGTGAATTGCGGATCGAGGTTGGCGTAACCCGCCGCGCCGGCGATCACGGTCAGGCTCATGTACAACAGGGCGCAGACGAAACCCTTGCGAGGATCGTTCCACAGCCGCCGGGCCAGCAGATAGCACAGCATCACACTGAGGCCGGTGCTGATGGCCGAAGCGATGCGCACGCCGAACAGGTTTTCCCCGAACACAGCCTGGCCTAGGGCGATCATCCAGTAGCCCGCCGCGGGTTTCTCAAAATAGCGCAGGCTCATGAAATGCGGGGAAACCCAATCGCCGCTCAGCAACATGCCTTGGCTGACCTGGGCGTAACGGGTTTCGTCGGGGATCCATAGCCCATGGGTGCCCAACGGCAGCAGATAAGCCAGCAGGAAGGTCGCCAGCAGCAGCGGTAGTGCCCAGTGCTTGCTCATGCGCCTTGCACTCCCAGCCAGCCTTCCCGACCTTCGAGTGTGCCGCGTACCACGCGCCCCGCCGGCAGGTCGCCAACGGTTGGCGGCAACAGCTCGCCCAGCGGCTGGAAGCGGATAGTTCGTCGGCGCGCATCGGCCAACAATTGACGGAAATCGTTTGCCATCAATATCCCTTCCACTTCGGCATGGATCGTGTAGACGTTGAGCGTTTCGGCAGTAAAGCGCCCAAGAACATAAGCGTTGTAATCCTTGACCGTGACGTTCGGACCGACCACTTCATCGAAGGTCGGCAGGTCCACCGGAATCTGCGGCGTTCCCAGGCCACCGTCGGCCAGCACCGGCCGGAACAGGCTGCGCCCACGGCAATCGCTGTTGTAGCGAAAGCCAAACACCTGCTTGGCCTCGACCACTTGCGCATCGGCGCGCCAACCGGCCGCTGCCGAACACGTCACGGGTTCACCGAGGATGTCACTGAGGCTGTCCACGCCTCGGCGGATCTGCTCGATCAGTTGCGATTGCCCCCAACGCCCGGCATTGGCTTGCCAGCCATGGTGATCCCAGGCATGCAGGCCGACCTCATGGCCTGCGGCCCGGGCCTGACGCATCAGGTGCCCGAGATCGCGACCGATCGGCTTGCCGGGCCAGGCGGTACCGGCCAGCAGAATGTCCCAGCCGTACAGGCCCGCCGCATTGGAGCGCAACATTTTCCAGAGAAACCGGGGCCGGACCAGGCGCCAGAGGTGACGCCCCATGTTGTCCGGCCCGACGCTGAAGAAAAACGTCGCCTTGACCTGCGCCTCCTGGAGGATCTCCAGCAACTGCGGGACGCCCTCGCGGGTTCCGCGGTAGGTGTCGACATCGATTCGAAGACCCGCCTGCATCAGCGCTTGTCCGCGATTTCGCGCATGGCTTCGCGCAGGAAGAAATCCAGCGTGTTGCCAATGGTTTCGCTCATCTGCACGGTCGGGGTCCAGTCCAGCAGGCGCTTGGCATTGGCGATGCTTGGCTTGCGGTGCGACACGTCCTGATAACCGGTGCCATAAAAAGCCTTGCTTTCGACGTTGCGGAAACCGGCGAAGGGCGGGAAGTTGTCCCGCAGCGGGTGTGCCTCGAACTGTCGCAGCAGTTCCTCGCCCAATTGGCGAATGCTGGCTTCGTTGTCCGGGTTGCCAATATTGATGATCTGCCCGTCACAGGCGTCATTGTCGTTGTCGATGATCCGCGCCAGTGCCTCCACGCCGTCGGCGATGTCGGTGAAGCAGCGCTTCTGTTCACCGCCGTCGAACAGGCGAATGGGCGTGCCTTCCACCAGGTTGAGAATCAGTTGGGTAATCGCCCGGGAGCTGCCAATGCGCGCCGAGTCCAGCCGATCCAGCCGCGGACCCATCCAGTTGAAGGGACGGAACAAGGTGAACTTCAGGCCTTTCTGGCCATAGGCCCAGATCACCCGGTCGAGCAGTTGCTTGGAAATCGAATAGATCCAGCGTTGCTTGTTGATCGGGCCAACGACGAGATTGGAGGTGTCTTCATCGAAGTTGTTGTCCTGGCACATGCCGTAGACTTCGGACGTCGATGGGAAAATCACGCGCTTGTTGTATTTGACGCAGTAGCGGACCAGCTTCAGGTTTTCCTCGAAGTCCAGTTCGAACACCCGCAGCGGGTTGCGGGTGTATTCAATCGGCGTGGCGATGGCCACCAGCGGCAGGATCACGTCGCACTTCTTGATGTGGTATTCGATCCATTCGGAGTGAATGCTGATGTCGCCTTCGACGAAATGAAAGCGTGGGTGGTTGCGCAGACGGTCGATGGCATCGGAGCCGATGTCGAGGCCATACACCTCGTACCTGTCATCGCGCAGCAGCCGTTCCGACAGGTGATTACCGATAAAGCCGTTGACGCCCAGGATCAGCACCCGGGTGCGACGTGGGCCCCGGCCGGACTCGGTGCCGCGCAGCACGGAACCGTCAACCAGACCCAACTCATTGGCCAGTTGTGGCCCGCTCAGGTACAGGCCGTTTTCGTTACGTTGGCCTGAAGTGATCATCAGGGAATCCACGCCACATGCGATACGCAACGGGTTGACGCTGATGACGCGGCCCGGCTCCCGGCCTTCGTTGCCCCTGACGACTTCCGCGCTCCAGACAATCAGTTTGTGTTCGCCCACGGCGCAAAACGCCCCGGGATAAGGTTGAGTGACGGCGCGAACCAGGTTGAACAGCTCTTCGGCCGGGCGCTGCCATACGAGCTTGCCGTCGGCGGCGGTGCGTCGCCCGTACACCGTGGCCATGGTTTCGTCCTGTTCCACCTCGCTGACTTTGCCGGCCAACAGTGCAGGCAGCGTGTCGCGCAGCAGATCGGTAGCGGCCTGACGCAATTTGCCGTGCAGGCTCAACGCGGTGTCGCTGCGCTCGATGGCGACTTTTTGCTGGGCAAGGATCGCTCCGGCATCGGCGCGCTTGACCATGCGGTGCAGGGTTACGCCGGTCTCCGTTTCACCGTTGACCAGCACCCAGTTGGCCGGCGCCCGTCCGCGATAGCGTGGCAGCAACGAACCGTGCAGGTTGAACGCACCTTTACGGGCGGTAGCCAACAGCGGCTCGCTCAACAAGTGGCGGTAGTAGAACGAGAACAGGTACTCGGGATCGAGCTTGCCAATGCGTTCGATCCACAGTGGATGATTGACGTCCTCCGGGGCGTGAACGGCAATGCCCTTGCGTGCGCATAACTGTGCAACCGAGCCATAGAAGGCGTTTTCCCTGGGATCATCGGCATGAGTAAACACCGCGATAATCTCGAAGCCCGAGCTGAGAAGGGTTTCGATGCCGGCACAGCCAATATCGTGATAGGCGAAAACTACGGCTTTTGCGCTCATGAGTGAACCTGATCTGAAGAAGTGGGAGTAAGGCCGTCAACGGTGACAACAGGGGCTGGCGCGGCGGGTTGCCCCCGCAGGACTTTCTCGACGAAGAATCGGGGGCGGGCACGGACATCGCTGTACATCCGCCCCAGGTATTCGCCCAGCAAGCCCATGCCAATGAATTGCCCGCCGGTGAAGACGAACAGCACGGCGAACAGGACGAACGTCCCGCCGCCGGCCCAACCGGCGCCGAAAACCAGGCGCAGGATGATCAACGCGGTAGCGAACAGCACGCCCAGGCCGGCCATGGCGAAGCCGACGATGCTCAGCAAGCGCAGCGGGGTGGTGGTCATGCACGTGATCAGGTCAAACATCAGGTTGACCAGGCGCATGGCGCTGTACTTGGATTCCCCGTGTTCGCGTTCGGCATGACTCACCAGGATTTCCGTGGTGTGCCGAGCGAAGCTGTTGGCGAGGATCGGGATGAATGTGCTGCGTTCGCGACAGGCGAGCATGGCGTCGACGATGGACCGCCGGTAGGCGCGAAGCATGCAACCGTAGTCGCTCATGGCCACGCCGGTTGAGCGCTGGACCGCCAGGTTGATCAGTTTCGACGGCCAGCGTCGCAGTGCCGAATCCTGGCGGTTGTTGCGCACCGTGGCGACCACGTCATAGCCCAGTTCGGCCTGGGCCACCAAGCGTGGAATCTCTTCGGGTGGGTTCTGCAGGTCGGCGTCAAGGGTGATGATGACGTCGCCCTTGCACTGTTCGAAGCCGGCCATGATCGCCGCGTGCTGACCATAATTGCGGTTGAGGATGACCGCCACGATCGGGCTGCCCCGGCGGGCCGCTGCTTCTTCCAGTATCTGCGCCGAATCGTCCCGACTGCCGTCGTCGACCAGCACGATTTCGTACTGGTGGTGCAGCTGCCGGCAAGCCGCTTCGGTACGCTGAAGCAACTCGGGCAGGCTTCCCTCCTCGTTGTAGACCGGTATGACGATCGACACGCAGTTGATGGGGTACGGTTTCACAGGTGTGCGTCCAGGACGTTTTCAAGGGTGTCGACAACGCGATTCACATCGTCGTCGGTCATGTCGGGATACAGCGGAATCGAGCACAGGCGCGACGAGTTCCATTCGGTATTGGGCAGGTGAACGTCGGGGAAACGTTGACGGTAGTAGGTGTGCAGGTGCGTTGCGATGAAATGGATGCCCGTGCCGATGTGCTGCTCCTGCAGGGCTTTCATGAACGCTTCGCGGTCCAGGCCGCAGCGTTCGGCATCAATGCGCAGGATGAACAGGTGCCAGGCGTGCCGCTGCGCATGGGCCGGAATCGCCAGCGGCTGCACCTTCGATCCTTCCAGCCGGTGCAGGTAAGCCTTCGCCAGTTCGGTGCGCTTGGCGTTGATGGCGTCCAGGCGCTCCAGTTGCACAAGGGCAATGGCGGCGTTGATGTCTGCCAGGTTGTATTTGAAACCCGGCTCCATCACTTGCGCCTGGGGCTTGCGACCGTGCGTGAGCCGATCGTAGGCATCCACGCCGAGGCCGTGAAACTTGAGCATGCGCACCCGGGAGGCAAGCGCCTCATCGTCGCTGACGAACATGGCGCCTTCGGCGCAGGTCATGTTCTTGATGGCGTGAAACGAAAAGATCGCCGTGCCTTTCGCCCCGACGGGGCGCCCTTTGTAGAGGGTACCCGCCGCATGGGCGGCGTCTTCGATCACTGCAATACCGTGCTTGTCCGCCAGTGCATAAAGCGGGTCGAGATCAAACGCCGCGCCGGCGTAATGCACCGGAATGATCACTCTGGTACGCGGCGTGATCGCTGCCTCGATACTCGACAGATCACTCATCAGGGTATCGCGGTCCACGTCGACGAACACCGGCGTGGCGCCCAGCAGGCAGATCATGTTGGCGGTCGACACCCAGGTCTGGGACGGGGTGATGACTTCATCGCCGGGCCCGATTCCCAATGCCAGTAAGGTGATGTGCATGCCGCCGGTGGCTGACGAGAGTGCAACCGCATGCTGACAGCCGACATAGGCGGCAAACTGCTCTTCGAGTTGCTGGTTTTTGGGGCCAGTGGTGATCCAGCCAGAGCGCAGTACTTGCTCTACGGCGGCTATTTCTTCGTCGCCGATGCTGGGGCGAGAGAATGGAAGAAACGCTTGACTCATGTGCACCTCGAAGGCCGGGCAGACAATAATTTTTTAAAACGAGCAGTTGGATCCAACGACAGCGTAGACGTTAAAAGAAAAGCCGCATCAAAGGGTTACCTTGTAGGAAATGTACCGGAGGTTGTTTTATCGCCCGTTGCGCAACTGAGCGCTGACGACAGGTTGGCGCCGTATCCATTGAGGTTAAGCACGGCTTTTTGAAAGAAGTGTGAAAAAAAGCCAGATAAATAATTCTTCACGGATAAGCTCGGCCCGACTTGCAGCACAAGGGCTTACATCGCCAATGGAAAAAGGCTTACAGCGACTTTTTAATTTGGATTACGTTTTTGCGACTGGGCGCGGATGTTTTAAACGGTGGGGTAACAAGCGTTGGCGTTCCGGGCAAGTGACGCGCCGTGCTAGCGCGTCATGTTTTAATCATAAAACCGTCATTTACTTTTGATAAAAGGCTCTGCAAGTGCCAGAAAAAGTCTGGCCATTAAACAGAGTTCATTATGCAAGTGACTGTTTTTGATAGCGGGTGGGTTGGCTTCACTGAGTTTTCCTGTACCCAGGCTGGACAAGGGTCAGGCGCATGAAAGTTCTGGTCACCGGCGCCGCGGGTTTTATCGGGTTTCATACGGCCAAGCGCCTATGCAGCGAAGGCCATCAGGTCGTCGGCATCGACAACCTCAACAGTTACTACAGCGTCGAACTGAAACAGGCTCGGCTGGCGCAGTTGGCTGTCTTCAGCAACTTCCAGTTCCAGCGGATGGACGTGGCGGACAAGCCAGCGTTGCTGCAGCTGTTCGCCGAGCATGCCTTTGAGCAAGTCGTTCACCTGGCAGCCCAGGCCGGTGTGCGCTATTCCATCGACCATCCCGACGTGTACGCGCAAAGCAATCTGGTGGGCTTTCTCAATGTGTTGGAGGCCTGCCGCACGCATAAGCCGGCGCACCTGGTGTTTGCTTCGAGCAGTTCGGTCTACGGACTGAATGATCGCCTGCCGTATAGCATCGATGACCCGGTCGATCAGCCCGTGTCCTTCTATGCGGCGACCAAACGCGCCAACGAGTTGATGGCCCACGCGTATTCGCACCTCTATGGTATTCCCACCACCGGCCTGCGCTTTTTTACCGTGTATGGACCGTGGGGGCGGCCCGACATGGCGCCGTTCAGATTCACCGAGGCCATCCTTGATGGTCGCCCGCTGGACGTCTACAACGACGGCGCGATGTCGCGGGATTTCACCCATGTCGACGACATCGTCGAGGCGCTGGTGCGCTTGCTGCCGCTGCCACCGACTGACGTGACTGGCGTGCACAACAAGGTCTACAACATCGGGTTTGGCGCGCCGGTAAAGCTGCTGCAATTCATCGAGTGCCTGGAAGAGTCACTGGGCGTGCGCGCCATAAAGAACTTCTTGCCGTTGCAGGCGGGCGACGTGGTCAACACCTGGGCGGACACCCGTGAGCTGGAGGCGCGAGTGGGGTTTCGCCCGCAGGTCGCCGTGCCCACCGGGGTGCAGTCATTTGTCGATTGGTATCGCAGCTATTACGGCGTCTAACCGCTCATTGCTCATTTTTAACGGGAGCGTCATGCACGAAACCCCCTATGTGTCGGTGCTGATTCCGGCCAAGAACGAAGCCGGCAACCTCATTCCATTGTTGGAAGAGGTGCGTGCCGCGTTGGTCAACGAAACCTTTGAAATCATCGTGGTGGACGACGGCAGCACCGATGCCACGGCGGCTGAGCTGCGAGCCTTGCAGGGTGACGGTTTCCCGCAACTTCGCGTCCTCAGCCATGCCCGGTCCCTGGGGCAGAGCACCTCGGTTCACCATGCTGCCCAGGTGGCGCGCGGGCATTGGCTGGCAACGCTTGATGGCGATGGGCAGAACGACCCGGCTGATCTGCCGAAGATGCTTGATCGGGTCCGTGGATCCGAAGGCCAGCCCGGAGGCGTCAAGCTGGTGGCGGGGCACCGTGTCAACCGGCGGGACACGGCGAGCAAGCGCTGGGCCTCGCGGTTTGCCAACAAGCTGCGTGCCAGCTTGCTCAAGGACCAGACCCCCGACACCGGCTGCGGCATCAAGTTGATCGAGCGCGAGGCGTTCCTGCGCCTGCCGTACTTCGATCACATGCACCGTTTCATCCCGGCGCTGATCCGCCGGCATAACGGCCGGATGCTGGTGCAACCGGTGAACCACCGTGAACGCGGGGCAGGGGTGTCCAACTACGGGAACCTCGACCGTGCCCTGGTGGGCATCGTCGATCTGTTCGGCGTGTGGTGGCTGATAAAGCGCACGCGCCTGGACGTCAACGCACAAGAAACCGAGGTCTGACATGGGCAGAGAATCTTTGTGGCTGGCCGTAGGCTTCAGCGGTCAGTTGGCCTTCACCGGGCGTTTTGCCCTGCAATGGCTCTACAGTGAATACAAGAAGCGCAGCATGATCCCCGTGGGGTTCTGGTACTTGAGCATCGTCGGCAGCGCGTTGTTACTGGCCTATGCGATCTACCGCGAAGACCCGGTGTTTATCGTCGGCCAGTCGTTCGGTTTCGTGGTGTACCTGCGCAACTTGCAACTGATCGCCAAGCACCAGGAACAGGCCAACCGTGAATTGGACGAGAAGGGCTGACAGGGTGCGGATACGCTTGGCTTCCTCACGGCTGGAGTGGCTGGCTGTCGTGCTGTTGACGCTGGTCATGGTGGGCGCCGGTCTTGGCTGGCGCCAACCGATGAATGTCGATGAAGAGCGTTTCCTCGGCGTCGCCCTGGAAATGCTGCAGAACGGTTCGTGGTTCATTCCCCATCGCGCCGGCGAGATCTACGCCGACAAACCGCCGTTGTTCATGTGGGCGGTGGCGCTGTTCGTGCAACTCACCCACGTGCCAAAAATCGCTCTGTACCTGCCTGCGCTGTTGGCCAGCGCGGTGACCACGGCCTGTTTGTATGACCTGGGCCGACGCCTGTGGGGACGCCGGGTCGGGGTGATCGCCGTGCTGTTGTTTCTCGCGACCTACCAGACCTACAGCATTCTGCGGACGGGGCAAATCGATGGTTTCCTGGCACTCTGGACCATCCTCGGGATCTATGGCCTGTGCCGGCATCTATTGCTCGGCCCGGAATGGCGCTGGTATTACCTGGCCTGCGCCGCCATGGGATTTGGCATCATCAGCAAAGGCGTGGGTTTTCTCCCGGCGCTGATGCTCGTTCCCTATGCGTACGCGGTGCGCAAAGGCTGGAAAGGCGTGGTGCCGATGCCCGGCAAGGCGGGGGCCTGGTGGTTGGGATTGCTGGTGGCGTTGGCGGCCATTGCATTCTGGCTCGGCCCGTTGCTGATGATCGTCTGGCAGGGCAGCCCAGACAGCCTGGCGTATGCCCAGGAAATTCTGCTCAAGCAGACAGCTGGCCGATATGCCAATGCCTGGGAGCACCGTGAGCCCTTCTGGTATTTCTTCGTCCAGGTGATGCCCAAGTACTGGTTGCCGATTGTCTTCATGCTTCCTTGGCTGGTACCGGCCTGGCGCAAGCAACTGCTCAAGCATGACGGTCGGGTGTTGGTGCTGCTGGGCTGGGTGGTACTGGTGTTGCTGTTCTTCAGCCTGAGCAGCGGCAAGCGCAAGCTGTACATCTTCCCGGCGTTGCCGGCCTTGATTCTGGTGGTAGCGCCACTGGTTCCATGGATGCTGCGCCGTTGGTTCGGCCAGCGCCCACGGGGCAGGATGGTGTTCGCCGTGGTGACCGCGGTGTGGCTGTGCGCGTGGTTTGCCCGAGGCTTTATCGAGCCGCACAAGGAAGGCATCAACCCCCACGAAACCCTCATGCGCGATGTGGGCCGGTTGACGAAGGGCGCCGATCTGGCACTTGTGGGCTGGCGCGAGGGCCATTGGTTGTTCGCGCAACAGCCTGTTGTGCATTTCGGTTTCTACAACCGCCATTCACTGGAACAGTCCGCCCAGTGGCTGCGCAGCCATCCCCAGGCCTTTGCCCTGGTGCCCGGGCGGGAAATGGCCCGCTGTTATGACCCACAGAAGGCCCAACGTGTTGGCGATACCTCCAGGGCCGAGTGGTTTCTGGTGGGGGCTGATGCCGATAACCGGAGCTGCCAGTCTCCGGGCGTGGAGAAGGTTTATTCATTTGCGTGGAAGCGACCTTTGTAGCATCTGAGGGTGTACCGGGCGGAGACCCTGTGGGAGCGGGCTTGAACTGGTCAAGTAATA
>NZ_JAGGOF010000072.1 GCF_018614775.1 Pseudomonas fluorescens | reverse complement strand
CGATAGCGCTGCATCAGCCGACAACAGTGTCGAAGGTGCCGGCCTCATCGCGAGCAGGCTCGCTCCCACAGGGGAATGTCAACCAGCAGAGGACCTCCCAGTGGATCTTCATCAGCCTGCACAAATCGGTTCAATGCCATGAATACTTCAACGACTACCGCCAAGGCACCCATCGGGATTGCCCCACCGGCGCGCAAGATCCGCCTGGCGAATCCCGGCTGGTTCCTGGTCAGCCCATCGGTGGCCCTGTTGCTGCTGTGGATGATCGTGCCGCTGGGCATGACCGTCTATTTCTCGATGATCCGCTACAACCTGCTCTACCCCGGCGAAAACCAATTCGTCGGGCTGGAGAACTTCAGCTATTTCCTCACCGATTCGGGCTTCATGCCCGGCGCTACCAATACCTTGTTGCTGGTGGGCAGTGTGCTGCTGATCAGCATCGTGCTCGGGGTATTGATCAGCGCGCTGCTGGAGGCCAGTGAGTTTTTTGGTCGCGGCGTCGTGCGAGTCCTGCTGATCTCGCCGTTCTTCATCATGCCCACCGTCGGTGCGCTGATCTGGAAGAACCTGATTTTCCACCCGGTCTCGGGGATCCTCGCGGCGGTGTGGAAACTCTTCGGCGCGCAGCCGGTGGACTGGCTGGCCCACTATCCACTGCTGTCGATCATCATCATCGTGAGTTGGCAGTGGCTGCCCTTCGCGATCCTGATCCTGATGACCGCCATGCAGTCGCTGGACCAGGAACAGAAAGAAGCCGCGCGCCTGGACGGTGCCGGCCCGATCGCGATTTTCTGGCACCTGACCCTGCCGCACCTGGCCCGCCCGATTGCCGTGGTGTTGATGATCGAGACGATTTTCCTGCTGTCGGTGTTCGCCGAGATCTTCACCACCACCAACGGTGGCCCCGGCTATGCCTCGACCAACCTCGCCTACCTGATCTACAACCAGGCGCTGGTGCAGTTCGACGTCGGCATGGCGTCGGCCGGTGGGCTGATCGCCGTGGTCATCGCCAACATCGCCGCCATCATCCTGGTACGGATGATTGGCAAAAACCTCACCGACAAGAACTGAGGCCGCCATGACACTTCAACAATCCCGCCGCCTGCAAAGCCTGTTGCTGGGCACGCTGGCCTGGGCCATCGCGATCCTGATCTTCTTCCCGATCTTCTGGATGGTGCTGACCAGCTTCAAGACCGAAATCGACGCGTTCGCCACGCCGCCGCAGTTCATCTTCGCGCCGACGCTGGAGAATTACCTGCACATCAACGAGCGCAGCAATTACTTCAGCTTTGCCTGGAACTCGGTGGTGATTTCTTTCAGCGCGACTGCCTTGTGCCTGCTGATCGCGGTGCCGGCGGCCTACTCCATGGCGTTCTATGAAACCCAGCGCACCAAAGGCACGCTGCTGTGGATGCTCTCCACCAAGATGCTGCCACCGGTGGGCGTGCTGATGCCGATCTACCTGCTGGCCAAGAGTTTCGGCCTGCTGGACACGCGTATCGCGCTGATCGTCATCTACACGCTGATCAACCTGCCGATCGTGGTCTGGATGATTTACACCTACTTCAAGGACATTCCCCGCGACATCCTCGAAGCCGCACGCCTGGACGGCGCCACGCTGTGGCAGGAAATGGTCCGCGTGCTGCTGCCGATTGCCAAGGGCGGCCTGGCCTCCACCGTGTTGCTGTCGCTGATCCTGTGCTGGAACGAGGCTTTCTGGTCGCTGAACCTCACATCGTCCAAAGCCGCGCCCCTGACAGCACTGATCGCCTCCTACTCCAGCCCCGAAGGGTTGTTCTGGGCCAAATTGTCCGCCGTCTCGACCCTGGCCTGCGCACCCATCCTGATTTTCGGCTGGATCAGCCAGAAACAGCTGGTGCGCGGTTTGTCCTTCGGCGCCGTGAAGTAACGCGCCCTACACCCTCATTTTGACGTGGAGGCCCATCATCATGGCCAACCTGAAAATCAAGAATCTGCAAAAAGGTTTCGAAGGCTTTTCCATCATCAAAGGCATCGACCTTGAAGTGAATGATCGCGAATTCGTGGTCTTCGTCGGCCCGTCGGGCTGCGGCAAATCCACCCTGCTGCGGCTGATCGCGGGCCTGGAAGAAGTCAGCGATGGCACCATCGAACTGGACGGGCGCGACATCACCGAAGTCAGCCCGGCCAAGCGCGACCTGGCGATGGTGTTCCAGACCTACGCCCTCTACCCGCACATGAGCGTGCGCAAGAACATGTCCTTCGCCCTGGACCTGGCCGGCGTGCCCAAGGCCGAGGTCGAGAAAAAGGTCAACGAAGCCGCGCGTATCCTCGAACTGGGACCGATGCTCGAACGCAAGCCCAAGCAACTGTCCGGCGGCCAGCGTCAACGTGTGGCGATTGGCCGGGCCATCGTGCGCAACCCGAAAATCTTCCTGTTCGACGAGCCCCTGTCAAACCTCGACGCCGCCCTGCGGGTGCAGATGCGCCTGGAGCTGGCCCGGCTGCACAAGGAACTGCAAGCGACCATGATTTATGTGACCCACGACCAGGTCGAAGCCATGACCCTGGCCGACAAGGTGGTGGTGCTCAACGGCGGGCGCATCGAGCAGGTTGGCTCGCCGCTGGAGCTTTATCACCAGCCGGCCAACCTGTTTGTCGCCGGGTTCCTCGGCACGCCGAAAATGGGTTTTCTCAAAGGCAAGGTCACCGGGCTGGACAGCCAGGGCAGTGAGGTCCTGCTGGACGCCGGCACTCGTATCCGCCTGCCACTGAGCGGCACTGGCTTGAACATCGGCGGCGAAGTCACCCTGGGGATTCGCCCGGAGCACCTGAACCTGGCTCAACCGGGAGACTGCACCCTGCAGGTCACTGCCGATGTCAGCGAGCGACTGGGCAGCGATACCTTCTGCCACGTTGTCACGGCGTCTGGCGAAGCCCTGACCATGCGGGTTCGCGGCGACCTGGCGAGCCGTTTCGGCGAGCAACTGAACCTGCACCTGGACGCTGAACACTGCCACTTATTCAATGCCGATGGCGTGGCGGTCACCCGTGCGCTGCGCGCTGCCGCCTGATTGCCGAGAACTGTGATGAAACTCAACCGACAGAACCAGCATAACCTCAACCCGGGGATCGCCCTGCCCGCCTACCCCTTGAGCGACATTCGCCAGGGCATCGTCCATATCGGCGTCGGCGGTTTTCACCGGGCCCACCAGGCGTATTACACCGATGCGCTGATGAACACCGGTACCGACCTCGATTGGGCCATATGTGGCGTCGGCCTGCGTGCCGAAGACCGCCGCGCCCGGGACGACCTCGCCGGCCAGGATTACCTGTTTACCCTGTATGAGCTGGGCGACACCGACGACACCGAAGTCCGGGTGATTGGCGCCATCCACGACATGTTGCTGGCCGAGGACGGCGCCCAGGCATTGATCGACAAACTGGCCGATCCGCAGATTCGCATCGTCTCGCTGACCATCACCGAAGGCGGCTACTGCATCGACGACAGCAACGGCGAGTTCATGGCCCACCTGCCGCAGATCCAGCACGACCTGGCCCATCCCGACGCGCCGAAAACCGTGTTCGGTTTCCTCTGCGCGGCCCTCGCCAAACGTCGCGCTGCCGGCACCCCGGCGTTCACCCTGATGTCCTGCGATAACCTGCCCCACAACGGCGCGGTGACCCGCAAGGCGTTGCTGGCCTTCGCTGCGTTGCGTGACGCCGAGCTGGGCCAGTGGATCGACCACAACGTCAGTTTCCCCAATGCCATGGTCGATCGCATCACACCGATGACCAGCGTCGCCCATCGTCTGCAATTGCACGACGACCACGGCATCGATGACGCTTGGCCGGTGGTCTGCGAACCGTTCGTCCAATGGGTGCTGGAAGACAAGTTCGTCAACGGACGCCCGGCCTGGGAAAACGTCGGCGTGCAGTTCACCGATGACGTGACGCCCTATGAAGAGATGAAAATCAAGCTGCTCAATGGCAGCCACCTGGCCTTGACCTACCTGGGGTTCCTCAAGGGCTATCGCTTCGTCCACGAGACCATGAACGATCCGCTCTTCGTGCGCTATATGCGCGCTTACATGGACCTGGACGTCACGCCGCAACTGGCGCCGGTGCCGGGCATTGACCTGACCGACTACAAGAACACCCTGGTGGAGCGCTTTTCCAACCAGGCAATTGCCGACCAGTTGGAACGGGTGTGTTCGGACGGCTCGTCGAAGTTTCCGAAATTCACCGTACCGACCATCAACCGCCTGATCGCCGACGGCAGCGAAATCCGGCGCGCGGCGCTGGTGGTGGCGGCCTGGGCCGTGTACCTGAAGGGAGTGGATGAGAACGGCGTGACCTATTCCATCCCGGACCCACGGGCGGCGTTCTGCCAGGCGCTGGTGGCGGACGATGCACTGGTGACCCAGCGGCTGCTGGAGGTGGAAGAAATCTTTGGCGCGACCATCCCCCGCTCGCCTGAGTTCGTGGCAGCATTCGAATGGTGCTGCAACAGCTTGCGCGAACATGGGGTGACGCGCACGCTTGAGCGGGTGCTGGAAAATTAGGGCGGTTTTTCCTTGATCGTCCCCACGCTCTGCGTGGGAATGCAACCTGGGACGCTCCGCGTCCCAAACAGCCGAACGCGGAGCGTCCGTTTAGGCATCCCCACGCAGAGCGTGGGAACGATCTGTCACGCGAGGATTTCCATGGCAAACCAACAACTGTTCCTGGGCATCGACTGCGGCACCCAAGGCACCAAGGCGCTGATCCTGGACGCAGCCAGTGGTCAGGTCCTGGGCCTGGGCGCTGCGGCCCACTCCATGATCAGCGGCCCCAACGGCTGCCGCGAACAAGACACGGGGGAATGGCTTGAAGCCTTCGCCCAGGCGACCCGCCAGGCACTGGCCAACGCCGGGGTCGACGGCCAGGCCATTCTCGGCATCGGCGTTTCCGGCCAGCAACACGGCCTGGTGCTGCTCGATGACCAAGGCCAGGTCCTGCGACCGGCCAAACTCTGGTGCGACACCGAAACCACCCCGGAGAACGACCGGCTGCTGGCACACCTGGGCGGTGAAAGCGGCTCCCTCGAGCGCCTGGGCGTGGTCATCGCCCCGGGCTACACCGTCTCCAAACTGCTATGGACCCGCGAACGGCACCCCCAGGTGTTCAACCGCATCGCCAGCGTCCTGTTGCCCCACGACTTTCTCAACCATTGGCTCACCGGCCGCCACTGCACCGAATACGGCGACGCCTCGGGCACCGGCTACTTCAACGTGCGCACCCGCCAATGGGATGAGCAACTGCTGGAACACATCGACCCCAGCGGTCGTTTGCAATCGGCACTGCCGGCGCTGATCGAGGCCCATCAACCGGTCGGGCGGATCCTGCCGGCCATCGCCGCGCACCTGGGCATCAACCCCGACGCCGTGGTCGCCAGCGGCGGAGGCGACAACATGATGGGCGCCATCGGCACTGGCAATATCCAGCCCGGCGTGATCACCATGAGCCTCGGCTCTTCCGGCACCGTATACGCCTATGCCGCCGAGCCGGCGGTCAGTCCACAGCCGTCTGTGGCGACCTTCTGCTCTTCCAGCGGTGGCTGGCTGCCGCTCATCTGCACCATGAACCTGACCAACGCCACCGGCGCCATCCGGGAACTGCTGGCCCTGGACATCGACGCCTTCAACACCCTGGTAACCCAGGCCCCGATCGGTGCCGAGGGCGTATGCATGTTGCCGTTTCTCAACGGCGAACGGGTGCCCGCCCTGCCCCATGCCACCGGCAGCCTGCTGGGCCTGACGACCACCAACCTGACCCGGGCCAATCTGTGCCGAGCGGTGGTCGAAGGCACGACCTTCGGCTTGCGCTACGGGCTGGACCTGCTGCGCGCCAACGGGCTGCAAGCCCAGAGCATTCGCCTGATCGGCGGCGGCTCGAAGAGCCCGGCATGGCGGCAGATCGTTGCCGATATCATGGACACCACGGTGGTCTGCACCGAACAAAGCGAGGCGGCCGCCCTGGGCGCGGCGATCCAGGCGGCATGGTGCCATTCAGGCGCCCAGGACGGTCTGGCTGAACTGTGCGAGCGTTGCGTCAAGCTCGACCCGACCAGCGAAACCCGGCCAGTCGCCGGACATGTCGCGGCGTCCCAGCAGGCTTACGAACGCTATCGACAACACGTCGCAACCCTTTGAGAGCGGGTAACTATGTATCTGGTGTGTGGTGAAGCGCTGTTTGATTTTTTCAGTGGGGCCGAGGCGGATACCCCTGCCTCGCAGGTGAACTACAAGGCAATTGCCGGCGGCTCGCCGTTCAATGTCGCCGTGGGGCTGCGGCGCCTGGGGGTCGAGTCGGCGCTGTTCGCCGGGCTGTCCACCGATTACCTCGGTCGACGCTTGCACCAGGTCTTGTTGAATGAAGGCGTCAGTGCCCGATATTTGCTGGAAGTCGACGCGCCGACGACCCTGGCAATGGTTGCAGTAGGGGCCAATGGTTCGCCCCATTACAGCTTTCGCGGTGAAGGCTGCGCGGACCGGCAATTACGCCTTGAACATCTGCCGGCACTGGGGCCGGAGGTGCGCGGCCTGCATCTGGGCTCGTTCTCCCTGGTGGTCCAACCCATTGGCGACACGCTCCTGGCACTCGTGCAACGGGAAAGCGGCCGGCGCCTGATCAGCCTGGACCCCAACGTCCGACTCAATCCCCAACCGGATATCGAACTGTGGCGCTCGCGGATCGAAACGCTGGTGGAATACGCGGACCTGATCAAGGTCAGTGACGAAGACCTGAGCCTGCTCTACCCCGATCGTGATCCCCAGCGGGTCATCGACGGATGGCTGCAACACCGTTGCCAGCTGGTTTTCCTGACCCGTGGCGGCCAGGGGGCAACGGTATTCAGCCGCCAGCACGGTTCCTCGTCGCTACCGGCATGTCCGGTGAAAATGGCGGACACGGTGGGCGCTGGCGATACATTCCAGGCTGCGTTGATCGCCTGGCTGACAGAACGGCAGCTGGACTCTGTCGAAGGCCTGCACACCCTGGCGCGGGAACAGATCGACGCCATGCTCGAATTCGCCATACGCGCAGCGGCCCTCACCTGCGGCAAGACTGGGCCGGATTTGCCGTATCGCCAGCAGTTGAAGGATGTCTGATACCGTCAGCTGGCGAATGCCTGCATTAACGGGGGCCTGAACGCCGCCAACACTGGAGCACTGGAGCGCTGGAGCACTGGGCGCCTGGTTCGGCTATTGACCGGACCAGGCGTCAGGATGACCGCGACCAGGCCGCCGTTAGCGCCCGGTCATCCGGTGCTGATGAAAATGGTTGCCCGTGTGCTGGCGGTGATTGTGATCGAGCTCGGTTCGCAACTCGGCGATCAGGTCGTTGATGGCCCGGCAACCGGTGAGTTTCTTGGCGTCGATATCGGATTTGATCAAGGCCACGCGATCGGTTTCGTGATCGTCATAAATCTTGACTGTCATCGTCAGATCGGGTGACAAGGTGCATTGCGAACGCTTGGGCAGCAAGCTGCTTTCAATGATGTTGCGCATTTCGAGGGCAGATAAAAACATGGCGACTCTCTCCTGTTGAGGCGGCCAATTTATGTTTACGACGGCGGTATTTTCGTCCGTTTTCTTCCCTGCGGACTGGGACTACGAATGCCGTGCCGTTCGTTCGTTTTTTGGCGGTTTGATCGATGAGTCCTTCAAGTGGCCTCCTGATCTATACCGCAAAAAATATGCCTGCAATGACGACAGGTAAGAATCATATAAATCAATACCTTAGCCCCGTCGCGCGGCGCATCGCCCGTGCAGAATGCAAGGAAGCGGCGCTTTTCTCATGCAAACTGCAACTGCTTCAATCCTGTCGAAAGCCAGAGTAGTCCCAATTGCCACTACACGGGTGGGCATCCGTCGCCTGGTTTAAAAAAAGTGTGACGTAGCGTAAAAACTCAAACGGCAGCTGCCCCGGCGCGTTCCGCCACATGGCCCAAACTGTCGAAATTGATGTTGGCACCCGAATCGATCGCCACCAGGGTCTCGCCTCGCGCACCGGTGCGCGCCACGTAATGCTTGATGCCCGCCACCGCCAGGGCCCCCGATGGTTCGGTGATGGAGCGGGTGTCGTCATAGATGTCCTTGATCGCGGCGCACAATTGGTCATTGCTCACGGTGATGACCTCATCCACGCAGAAGCGGCAGATCTCGAAGCCATGCGCGCCGATCTGCGCCACGGCGACGCCATCGGCGAAGGTGCCCACCTCGGGCAAGGTCACCCGCTCCCCAGCAGTCAACGCGGCCTGGAGACAGGCGGAGTGCTCAGACTCGACACCGATGATGAGCACCTCGGGGCGCAGGTACTTGACATAGGCCGCCACCCCGGCGATCAACCCACCACCCCCCACCGGGACAAAGATCGCATCCAGCCGGCCCTGATGCTGGCGCAAGATTTCCATGGCAACGGTGCCCTGGCCGGCGATCACCTCCGGATCATCAAACGGCGAGATGTACGCTCGACCGGTCTGCCGGGCCAGGTCCAGCGCGTGCGCCAGGGCAAACGGAAAGCTCTCCCCATGCAGCACCGCCTCCCCCCCCCCGGCTGCGCACACCCAACACTTTCAATTGCGGCGTGCTGAGGGGCATCACGACACAGGCCGAAATACCCAGCTCCCGTGCCGCCAGCGCCACGCCCTGGGCATGATTGCCCGCCGAGGCGGTGATGACGCCGCGGGCGCGTTGTTCCGGGGTCAGTTGCACGAGTTTGTTGTACGCGCCGCGGATCTTGAACGAGAACGTCGGTTGCAAGTCCTCGCGCTTGAGCAGGATCCGGTTGCCTAAGGTTTCAGACAGCGCCGGAGCCGCTTGCAGGGGCGTGCACACCGCCAGCTCGTACACTGGCGCGGCGAGGATTTTCTTGACGTAGTGCTCAAGCAGGGTTTGCTGGTCGGGGGTGGCGGTCATGGCGGTCTCCTGGTTTGAACGGAGCCCGGGAGACAGAAAGAAAAAACCCGCCTCCAGGGCGGGTTGGGTGCAGCCGTCAGCTAGCCCGCCAAATAAGGAATGGCGGTAATAATGCTTGGCTGGCTGCGCAGTACGGTAAAAGTCATGCCTGGAAATTAGCCGGGCGTTGATGGCGAGTCAATGGCAAAGTGTTTTCATCAAAGCCAGGCTTGCTCTCGACAACAAGCGCAATCCCCCTGTGGGAGCGAGCCTGCTCGCGATGGCGGTATTAGCTTCAGCATTATCATTGGCTGACAGTCCGCCATCGCGAGCAGGCTCGCTCCCACAGGAGTTTCGGTGAACCGGAATATTGTGCCTACCATACATCCCCAAGGGGGCAGGTTGACTCAACGGTTATTTGAGCCCGACTTTATAGAGCGAGCCACTGCCCTCGTCTGTCAGCACATACAGGTAACCATCCGGACCCTGGCGCACGTCGCGGACTCGCTCCCCGAGCTCACCCAGCAGACGCTCTTCGTGCACCACCTTGTCGCCCTCGAATTGCAGGCGGATCAACTCCTTGGCGGCCAGTGCTCCGATGAACACGTCACGCTGCCAGGCCTTGAATCGATCGTTGTCGTAGAACGCCATGCCGCTGAGCCCCGGTGACACCTGCCAGACATGTAGGGGGTCCAGGACGCCTTCGACCGTCTGGCCCTGGGCTTCGGGAATCGGTGCGCCAGAATAGTTGATGCCATGGGTCGCCAGCGGCCAGCCATAATTCCGGCCGCGCTCGATGACGTTCAGTTCATCGCCGCCCTTGGGCCCATGCTCGTTCTCCCACAGCGTGCCATTCCAGGGGTTGAGGGCTGCGCCCTGGGGATTGCGCATGCCGTAGGACCATATCTCGGGGCGCACGTTTTTCTGGCCGACGAAGGGGTTGTCGTCGGGCACCTTGCCGTCGGGGTAAATGCGCACAATCTTGCCTTGCAATTTGTCCAGGTCCTGGGCGGTAGGCCGATCGTTGTTTTCCCCCAGAGTAATGAATAAGTAGCCATCCCGATCGAACACCAGGCGCGATCCAAAATGATTGCCCGTCGACAGTTTGGGTTGTTGGCGGAAGATCACGTTGAAATTCTTCAGGCTCTTCAAGTCCTCGGACAACTGTCCCCGGCCCACGGCGGTACCGGCCTTGCCGTCAGCGCCGGCCTCGGCAAAGGACAAGTAGACGGTGCGGTCCTGCCGGAAGTCCGGCGACAGCACCACGTCGAGCAGGCCACCCTGCCCCTTGGCCCACACCTCGGGCACACCGCTCAACGGCTCGGACAGTTGACCTTCGGGGCTTACTACCCGCAGGTTACCCGGTCGCTCCGTGACCAGCGTGCCTTGCTGGCCCGGCAGGAACGCGATGGACCAAGGGTGCTCCAGGCCCTTCACCAGCGTGGTGACTTCCAGGGTTCCCTCCTCGCTCTTGAATTGCTGGGTTTGCGCGGCGAGGACCGGCATAGCGAGGGTCAGGACAGCGCTGGCGCAACCAGCCGCCAGGAGTATTTTGCGCAACATGCACACTTCCTTCTGTGGTGTGGAAAAAAGACAGCCAGGCTCAGCACCTAGCGATTGCTGTCGTGGGTACCTCTTCGCGGTGTCGGGGCTTCAAGGGTGGGCCGCGGCGAACCCGCCGGCTGGCCGGAACGCGGGTAACCATTGCCGATCCCGCCGTTTTCAAGGGTGGGTGGGCGTGGAACCGGCACCGTCGGGTAGTTGCGGATCATCGGCACGTTGGGCCGCGTGCCCTGCATGCTGTTGGGATTGGCCCGCCGTGTCGGGCTGTCATAGGGATTATTGTTGCCCGGCAGATTCTGGGCCATGAGCACAGGGCTGGAGCTCGGCGGAGTTGCCTGAGCAGCTGCTGCAATCAATAGCGCCGCGATAGCAAGCATGAGCCTGTTCATTTCGCATACCTCTTGGATTCAGGCATATCGAAAGCACGCTACGCTGCAGGTTCGCCGTTGTTAAGCGAAATATCCCGGCAAAGATGTAACCGGGCGTCTCCAGGACGTGGCTCCCAGTGCAATCTCGGCGGCAGCCAGCCAGCGCGCAGCGGAAACTTTTCCAGAGGCCCGACGGTCACCAGAGAGACACCCACCGACAAGGAAAACCACCACCATGGCTCGGGCAATCTGGAAAGGCGCAATCAGTTTCGGACTGGTCCACATTCCTGTGGCGCTGGTCTCGGCGACCTCTTCCCAAGGCGTTGATTTCGACTGGCTGGACAAGCGCAGCATGGACCCGGTGGGCTATAAGCGGGTCAACAAGGTCACCGGCAAGGAAGTGACCAAGGAGGACATCGTCAAGGGTGTCCAATACCAGAAGGGCCAGTATGTCCTGCTTAACGAAGAGGAAATCCGTTCCGCCCATCCCAAATCCACCCAGACCATCGACATATTTTCCTTTGTCGACAGCGAAAAGATTCCGCTGCAGAACATCGACACACCCTATTTCCTCGCGCCCGACAAACGCGGCGGCAAAGTCTATGCCCTGCTGCGTGAAACCCTGATCAAGACCAACAAGGTGGCCCTGGCCCACGTCGTGCTGCACACCCGACAGCACCTGGCCGCGCTGATGCCGCTGGAGTCGGCACTGGTGCTGGTGATGCTGCGCTGGCCAGCAGAGGTGCGCGAACTGGATATCCTCGAACTGGGCGACGAGGTCGTCAAACCGAACCTGGTCAAAGGCGAGCTGGACATGGCCAAGCGTCTGGTTGAAGACATGAGTGCCGACTGGACGCCTGAGGAATACCGCGACAGCTTCCAGGACAAGATCATGGAATTGGTGGAGAAGAAAGCCAACGAGGGCCGACTCGAGGCGGTCGAGACCGACCCCGGCGAAGAACAGCGCAAAAGCGCCGACGTCATCGACCTCACCGAACTGCTCAAGCGCAGCCTGGGCGGCAAGGGCAAGGCGCCGGACAAACCCACGAAAAGCCCTGCGAAATCTGCGAAAACCAGCAAGACCGCGCCCATAAAAAAAGCCACGAAGGCTTCCCGGGGCTAAGCTCCGGTCGTCAGCAATACAAGGGAATCCGTCATGGTCAAGGCCGAGCGTGAATCTACCCGTGTGTCCGATACCCATCGGGACAAAACAACTGCCCGCACCACCGCGCAAGCGGACCATCACCTGCTCCCCGAACGGCTGTTGCCGCAATTGGCGACGCCGGTCGAGCAACCGCCCACGGGCGAATGGCGCTATGAAGTCAAGTTCAACGGTTATCGGTTGCTGACCCGCATCGAAAACGGTGAGGTCCGCCTGCTCAGTGGCACTCATGAGAATTGGACCGAGCGACTCAAGTTGCACGCCGACGCCCTGGCCGAACTGAAGCTGGGGGACAGCTGGCTGGACGGCGACCTGGTGCTGCTGGACGATAACGGTCAATCGAACATTGCGGCCTTGCGTGACGCCCTTGCGATCGGTCGCACCGTGGACCTGGTGTACGTGCTGTTTGACGCCCCCTTTCTCAATGGCGTGGACCTTCGGCAAAGCCCCGTGGAAGAGCGACGCGCGGCGCTGAAAAAAGCCCTGCGCCACAACGCCGGCAAGCGTCTGCGGTTTTCCGAGGACTTTTCCGCCAGCGAAGACGAAATCCTCGAAAGCGCCAGCGCCCTGTCGCTCGACAGAGTCATCGGCAAGCGCCAGGGCAGCCCTTATGTCTCGCGGCGCAGCAGCGACTGGGTCAATCTGAAGTGCCGATTGCGCCAAGCCTTCGTGATCGTCGGTTTTACCCGGGTACCAGACGAGCGCAACGGCTTCGGCGCGCTGCTGCTGGCGGTCAATGATCCTGCAGGACTGGTGTATGCCGGCCGAGTCAGCACCGGGCTCACCCAGGTGCAGCAAAAACAGCTGCGGGACGTATTTCAGGAACGCGAGGCTTCACCTCTGGTCAAGCCGCTCAACCCTACACAGGCACGCGGCGTGCACTGGGTCGAACCTGTCCAGGTCTGTGAAATCGAGTTCAGCGAATGGACCGGCAACGGTCTGGTGCACCGTCCGGCATTCATCGAGTTGATGGCCGACATGCCAGCGGCCAAGAGTGTCCGCGAACATCCGTTGCCGCAAAAAACCAGGACGCCTGGCGCCAAGCGCGGCAGCAAGAAAGCCGCGGTGGAGGTGGCTGGCATCAACATCAGCCACCCAGAGCGGGTCATTGACAGCCTCAGCGGCGTGCAAAAAGCCGAACTGGCCCAGTACTACGCGGATATCGCGCCGTGGATCCTGCCCCACCTGAAACAACGGCCCGTCGCGTTGCTGCGCGCGCCGGACGGCATCGGCGAGGAACAGTTTTTCCAGAAACACGCCGATCGCCTGGAGATTCCCCACATCACGCAACTGGATCCGGGACTGGATCCAGGCCATGCCGCGTTGATGGAAATCGACAGCGTCCAGGCATTGGTCAGCGCGACACAAATGGGCGCCGTTGAACTGCACACCTGGACCGCCACCCATGAGCGGATCGAAACGCCTGATCTGTTTGTCCTGGACCTGGACCCTGACCCGTCGCTGCCCTGGAGCGCCATGCTCGAGGCGACGCGCCTGACCTTGTCGGTGCTCGATGAACTGGGGCTACAGGGATTCCTGAAGACCAGCGGCGGCAAGGGCATGCACGTCATCGTGCCGCTGGCGCGCAGTGAGGGTTGGGACACCACCAAGGCGTTCGCCAAGGCCATCTCCCAGTTTCTGGCCCGGCAAGTGCCGCAACGGATGACCGCGATCATGGGGCCGAAGAATCGCGTCGGGAAAATATTCGTCGATTACCTGCGCAACGCCCGTGGCGCCAGTACGGTGACGGCCTACTCGGTACGGGCGCGCCCCGGCCTGCCAGTCTCGGTGCCGATTGCCCGCGCCGAGCTGGACGGCCTGCGCAATGCCCAGCAATGGGACATCCATACGGTTCTGGTGCGGGTCAAAGGCTTGGGCGCCGATCCATGGGAGGGCTACAGTCATCGCCAGCGTATCACCGCCAGGATGTGGGAACAGTTGGGCGTGCAGAAACCCGTAGGATAACCAGAGGCCGTAGCCAGGGAGCAAGCCCCCTCGCCGCTCAGATCCAGACAACAACCGCCAGCACCCCCCCGAAAAACGCCCATTTCTGCAGGTAATACAGCGTGCGGTTGCGCTTCTTCAGCGCTTTACCTTGCAGCCGTATCTTGTAGAGCCTGGTGAACGCCCGGTTCAAGCCACCCGTCTTGTCCCCGGCGTCATTGGGCGCCCCGGCCGCCGCCATCACAGTGCGGCTGAACCAGCGGTTGAACGCGGTCGCCCAACGAAATTTCAGCGGTCGCTCCACGTCGCAAAACAGAATGATGCGGTTATGGGGCGTGGTGTTCTCGGCGTAATGAATGAACGTCTCGTCGAACACCACCGCCTCGCCATCGCGCCAATGGTAATGCTCGCCATCCACATTGATGTAGCAGCCGGCATCGTTCGGTGTTTCCAGCCCCAGGTGATAGCGATAGGAGCCGGCATACGGGTCGCGGTGCCTGACCAGCTTCGAACCCGGCGGCAACTCGGCAAACATCGCCGCCTTGATCGAGCCGATGCCCTGCAACAGCTCGGTGGTGCGCGGGCACAGCTTCATCGCCGAAGGATGACTGTCGCCATACCACTTGAGGTAGAAACGCTTCCAGCCGGTCTTGAAGAACGAGTTGAAGCCCACGTCATCGTACTGATTGGAGCGCTTGATCTCCCCCATCTTCAGCAGTTGCTGGCCTTCAGCGCGTATCTCTTGCCAATGGGTCTGCAACGGGCTCAGGTCCGGAAAATCCGCAGGGTTCAGGAACGGTCGGTTGGGCAGCTTCGAGCACAGGTAAAGCAGGCAATTGATCGGTGCGAGAAAAGATGAATGATCACTCAACTGGCGCCCGGGTTTATGCCGTATACGCCCCCGCCGATGCACATAGCCAATGGACAGCAGGTAGATTGCAGCAACAATGAGTTTCACAGGAATCTGTCACACATCAGGAGTGAACAAAACTGCTCCCGTCCAGCCTGGCAGGTGAGGGAGAAGACGCCGGGTGTGATGGCATTCTAGCCAGAGTGTGTAACCGAAAGTTATCCTTCAGTTGTGAAAAATTGTCATGTCCGGGCAATACCCTATCGTTAATGCGGCCAGACCAGTACAATCGCCGCCAAACTTCAGCGCCCCCCTTTTGGCCGATACCGCAACCCCGGCTCGGCGCACGTCGAGCCGGGCCAGGCGCTCCGTATGCAGCTGTCCTCTTATGCCGGATGGACCCTTGCGTTTATGACCGCGACGCCCATGTGCGCTCGGCCCTACGCAAACAGGTACTGAACAGGTACTGCCGCACCCTTAGCTACTCTGAATGTTCCGCAGGATAAACCTTTGATCTCTACAGCTAACATCACGATGCAGTTCGGCGCCAAGCCGCTGTTCGAAAACGTCTCTGTCAAATTCGGCGCGGGCAATCGCTACGGCCTGATCGGCGCCAACGGTTGCGGCAAGTCGACCTTCATGAAAATCCTCGGTGGCGACCTCGAGCCGTCCGGTGGCCAGGTCATGCTCGAGCCGAACGTGCGCCTGGGTAAACTTCGCCAGGACCAGTTCGCCTACGAAGAATTCACCGTGATCGATACCGTGATCATGGGTCACGAAGAGCTGTGGAAGGTCAAGGCCGAGCGCGACCGCATCTATTCGCTGCCGGAAATGACCGAAGAAGACGGCATGGCCGTGGCCGAGCTGGAAACCGAGTTCGCTGAGATGGATGGCTACACCGCCGAATCCCGTGCCGGTGAGCTGCTGCTGGGCCTGGGGATTGGCATCGAGCAGCATTTCGGCCCGATGAGCGAAGTGTCGCCAGGCTGGAAACTGCGTGTCCTGCTGGCCCAGGCGCTGTTCTCCGATCCGGAAGTGCTGTTGCTCGACGAACCGACCAACCACCTGGATATCAACACCATCCGCTGGCTGGAAAACGTCCTGACCCAGCGGTCGAGCCTGATGATCATCATCTCTCACGACCGTCACTTCCTGAACAGTGTCTGCACCCACATGGCCGACCTGGACTATGGCGAGCTGCGCCTGTTCCCGGGCAACTACGACGAGTACATGACCGTGGCGACCCAGTCCCGCGAGCAGCTGCTGTCGGACAACGCCAAGAAGAAAGCCCAGATTTCCGAACTGCAATCGTTCGTCAGCCGCTTCTCGGCCAACGCCTCGAAAGCCAAGCAGGCCACTTCCCGCGCCAAGCAGATCGACAAGATCCAGTTGGCCGAAGTCAAGCCGTCGAGCCGGGTCAGCCCGTTCATTCGCTTCGAACAGACCAAGAAACTGCACCGCCAGGCGGTCATCGTCGAGCGCATGGCCAAAGGGTTCGACGGCAAGCCGCTGTTCAAGGACTTCAGCTTCACCGTCGAAGCCGGCGAGCGCGTGGCAATCATTGGCCCGAACGGCATCGGCAAGACCACGCTGCTGCGCACCCTGGTCAATGAACTGGAACCGGATGCCGGTACCGTGAAGTGGACCGATGCGGCGGAACTGGGCTACTACGCCCAGGACCACGCCCACGACTTCGAAGACGACGTCAACCTGTTCGATTGGATGGGTCAATGGACCCAGGGCGGCGAGCAGCTGGTGCGTGGCACCCTGGGCCGCATGCTGTTTTCCAATGACGAGATCCTCAAGTCGGTCAAGGTCATTTCCGGTGGCGAACAGGGCCGCATGCTGTTCGGCAAGCTGATCCTGCAAAAGCCGAACGTGCTGGTGATGGACGAACCGACCAACCACTTGGACATGGAGTCCATCGAAGCGCTGAACCTGGCGTTGGAAAACTACCCGGGCACGCTGATCTTCGTCAGCCACGACCGTGAGTTCGTCTCGTCCCTGGCCACCCGCATCATCGAGCTGAGCGCCGACGGCGTGGTCGACTTCAGCGGCACCTACGATGATTACCTGCGCAGCCAGGGGGTGCTGTTCTAAGGGCAGCACTGAGTTGTAAGCGGCCAGCTGCAAGTGAAAAGCCCCGTCCGGCGTGACGGGGCTTTTTGCATTTCTAGCGGCCCAAAGAGCCCTGTTGGAGCGGACTTGCTCGCGAAGGCGGTGGATCAAGCGACATCATTGTTGACCGCACCGCCCTCTTCGCGAGCAAGCCCGCTCCCACAGGGCCGGGTGCAAGTCAGGCGCATGGCTATTTAGTTAGCCTGCTTTCTTTTAGCTCCGCCTCGCGCCATGATGAAGCTCTCCTGCCGCCGCCCGCGAACGAGCCCATGCCTACGTCTTCCTCTGCGCCCAGCTCCCTGTCGATCACCCTGCAGATCGTCTCCATCGTTTTCTATACCTTCATCGCGTTCCTCTGCATCGGCCTGCCGATTGCCGTGTTGCCGGGGTACGTACATGAACAGCTGGGTTTCAGCGCGGTGGTGGCGGGCTTGACCATTGGTTCACAGTACCTGGCCACGCTGCTCAGCCGACCCATGGCCGGGCGGTTGTCGGACAGCGTCGGCACCAAGCGGGCGATCGTCTTTGGTTTGTCCGGAATTGTGCTCAGCGGTGCGCTGACGTTGCTCTCGACGCTGCTGCAAAGCCTGCCGCTGTTGAGCCTGCTGATCCTGATCGCCGGTCGTCTGCTGCTCGGTGTCGCCCAGGGCCTGATCGGTGTCGGCACCATCAGTTGGTGCATGGGCCAGGTGGGTGTGGAGCATACGGCCCGCTCGATTTCCTGGAACGGAATTGCCTCGTACGGGGCCATCGCCATCGGCGCCCCGCTGGGGGTGGTGATGGTCGGTGAGCTGGGTTTCACCAGCCTGGGCATCGCGCTGTCGTTGCTGGCCGGGGCAGCGCTACTGATGATTCGCAACAAGCCGTCGGTGCCGGTCATCCGCGGCGAACGCCTGCCCTTCTGGGCGGTGTTCGGGCGCATTGCACCGTATGGCGCGAGCCTGAGCCTCGCCTCGATCGGCTACGGCACCCTCACCACGTTCATCACGCTGTTTTACCTCAGTCGCGGCTGGACCGGGGCGGCCTGGTGCCTGACGGTCTTCGGCATCTGCTTCATCCTGGCGCGTTTGTTGTTCATTTCCGCCATCGCCCGCTTCGGCGGCTTCAGCTCGGCCATTGCTTGCATGAGTATCGAAACCGTGGGGCTGGTGCTGCTTTGGCTGGCCCCTTCCACCGCGTTCGCACTGGTCGGCGCCGGACTGGCTGGCTTCGGGCTGTCATTGGTGTACCCGGCGCTGGGCGTGGAGGCGATCAAGCAAGTACCCAACAGCAGCCGTGGCGCGGGGCTGAGTGCCTATGCGGTGTTCTTCGACCTGGCACTGGCGATTGCCGGGCCATTGATGGGCGCGGTGGCGTTGAACCTGGGTTATTCGTCGATCTTTTTCTGCGCGGCGCTGCTGTCGATCACCGGGCTCGGCCTGACCTTGCTGCTGCGCCGGCGCGCCGAACCAGCGGGCTATTGATCGGCGGTGCGCATGCCCGCCCGGCTCGGTTTGCCCAGGGTCTCGCTGAAAAAGTGGCTGGCCTCGGAAATCATCGTCCGGTGGATATCCTTGCGATCGACCCCATCGGCATCGGTGCACAACGCCGGCATCGCAGCTATCTGCTCTTCGCTGCACGGTGCCAGGAAGACAAAGTGCCCCGCCCCGGCCAGGGTCTTGAAATCCGGTGCGATGGGCAACTTGCGGGCCAGTGCGGCGGCGTTCTTGTCGAAGGCCACGAGCTTGTCACCGTCGCCACTGTAAAGCAGCACCGGCACATGCACGTCAGCCAGGGTGTGCCGGCCAAACTTCAGGCTCAGCGGGGCCATCAGCAGCAAGGCCCTGACCCTGGGGTCGGCCACGGGTTGCAGGTCGTCGCGGTCGGCAATCAGCTCGCCCTGGGTGTTGCAGGCGTCACGGTCGTCAGGACGTTCCACACAGTAACGCCGCAGCCGATTGAGGTCGGGCGTGGCCCCGGACAGGATCAGCGCGGTCTCGCCACCGGCCGAATAGCCAATGACCCCGACCTGCCCGGCATTGACGAACGGCGAAAGCATCGGGTCATTCAACGTCGCGGTAATCGCTTCGGAAATCTGGATCGGTCGTCCGTACAGGTTGCTCAAGGTACCGAGCCGGCTGTGATCCTGGGCGTTATCGCCTGGGTGGATCACGGCCACCACGACAAAGCCTTTGCGCGCCAGAGAGGTGGCCAGGTCATGCAGCGCCAGCGGTGTGCCGGTGTTGCCATGGGACAGCATCAGCAGCGGAAAACGGCCGATGGCGATCTGCGCGTCGGGCGCGGCGTCGATCTGGTAGCCGCCTAGCTGGCTGGACTGCGCCCTGGCAGTGGACGGATAAAACGCAATGGCGTGCATCGGCTGCTGATCAAGCGGATCGAGAAAGCTCAACTCGTGAAAACCGGCGCTCCAATGCGGCTGCGGCGCGGGGGCGGCCTGCACTGAACCCAGGCTGCCGAGCAGACAAAGCAGTGTGGTTGCACCAAGACGTGTCATCGTACTTTCCATCTTCACCGCTCGACTGTATGCCACGGCTCATGGCTCTGGCTTGCATAACCTGCGCCAGAAACCCAGTGCCAGGCGCAGAAAAACCCTGCACACCGACCATCCAATGACGATCAGAGTACAGGGTTTTGCGAAGGTTGCCGCCAGCGCCTGGTTTTTTTACCAGGCCTTACGCAGCGGCGAACTGTTCGCCGATCTGCGCCTTGGCTTCGTTCATGCCTTTGGCGCGCATTTCGTCGCCCTTGGCCAGCCCTTCGGCGCGCACGAACTCAATGTCGGTGATGCCGAGGAAACCGAACATCACCTTGAGGTATTCCTCATGACCCACACTGCTCGGCTGGCCGGCATGCAAGCCGCCCGCCGTGGATACGATCACCAGTTTCTTGCCAGCGCAAAGGCCTTCGAAGCCTGCTTCGGTGTAACGGAACGTCTGACCGGCCACGGCAATGCGGTCGATCCAGGCCTTGAGCTGGGTCGGGATGCTGAAGTTGTACATGGGCGCGGCGATGACGATCGCGTCAGCCGCCTGGAACTCGGCCATCGTGGTGGCGCTCAGCTCAGCCTCGTGTTGTTGCGCGGCGTCACGCAATTCGGCACTGGTGCCGGCGGCGATCAGGGTCTGGGCAGAAAAATGGCTGAGGGCGTCGGCGGCGAGGTCACGGTAGGTCACGACCACATCCGCTTCGGCGGCTTGCCAGGCCTGCACCACTTCACGGCTCAGTTGGCGGGAAGCAGAATTGTCGCCGAGGATGCTCGAATCAATGTGCAGCAGTTTCATTTGAGTGCTCTCCAAGTGAGGATCGCAACCAGGCGATCAAGTGCGGACAATCCTATCGGCGAAACCAATAGTCGATAAGACTGCATTAGTGCGATAGTTCGTCCCACTGGCAGGACAATCGAGCCCGAACATGCAAGACCTCAATGATTTGTACTATTTCGCCAAAGTCGTCGAAGCGGGTGGCTTTGCCGCAGCCGGGCGCGTGCTGGGCATCCCCAAGTCGCGGCTGTCCCGGCGCATTGCCGAACTGGAGGAGCGCCTCGGCGCCCGCCTGCTGCAACGCACCACCCGGCAGTTGAAACTGACCGCGGTCGGCGAACGCTATCTACGCCATTGCCAGGCGATGCTGCTGGAAGCCGAAATGGCCGATGAGGCGGTGGCGAGCATGTCCAGTGAGCCTCGCGGGCGCCTGCGGGTGTCGAGTCCGGTAGGCTTGGCCCACCAGATTCTGCCGGAGGTCATCGGCGCTTTCCTGGCGAAGTTTCCCCAGGTGCAATTGGAAATGCTCCTGGTGAACCGACGCGTCGACCTGATAAGCGAAGGCATCGACGTGGCGCTGCGGGTGCGCGACGTGGGCGACGAAGACCCGTTGCTGATGACGCGCCGCCTGCGCCAGGCACGGCTGATCATGGTCGCCAGCCCTGCGCTGATTGAGGCGCGCCAGGTCAACACCCCAGAGGATCTCAGGCAACTGCCGGTGCTCGGGGCGCTGGAAGCTGACCGCCTGGTGCATCTGCGCCTGCTCAAGGCCGATGGGCAAAGCGTGGAGCTGACCCTGGAAGCCCGCCTGGGCATCGACGACTTCATCGTGCGGCGCGCCTGCACCCTCGCCGGGCTTGGGTTCACATTATTGCCCAGCATGTATTGCGAGCAGGAGTTGCAGGACGGCAGACTGGTAGAGTTGCTGCCTGGCTGGTCGTCGCCGGACGGTTGGCTCCAGGCGGTCTATCCCCATCGACGTGGCATGCTGCCGGCGGTGCGCGCCTGGATCGATCATCTGGTAGAAGCTTTCGAGCGTTGTGGGGAAAAAACGATATGAGTTTGAGCGAAGAGGATGTCGCGCGGTTTTGCCTGGGCTTGCCCGGCGCGCGGGAGGATTACAAATGGGGTGGCGTGCGGGTGTTTTCCATTGCCGGCAACAAGATGTTTGCCCTTCAAGGCCTGCGAAGCGATTCGCTGGCCTTCAAGGTCGACAAGGACCTGTTCCTCGGCCATTGCGACCGCCCCGGCATTCACCCGGCGCCTTACCTGGCGCGGGCCCAGTGGATCATCATGCAGGTGCCCTATCCATTGGGTGCCGAGGAACTGCGCGGGCTGATTCAACGCTCCCACCAGCTGGTGGTGGGCAAGTTGCCAAAACGCACCCAGGTCGGTCTGCTGTTGGAGTGACGATCAAAACAACCGGAGCAGGCCACCGAAGAACAGCTGGTCAATCCAGAACACCTGGTGCAGCAGCACGATGAACCAGAACGCCACTTGAAACGACACCTTGCGGGTCTTGTGGCGAAATACCTGCTGGGCCAGCAAGGCCCCCGGCCAGCCACCCGCCAGTTCCACGGCGTGCAGCACGTTTTCCGGAGTCCGCCAGGCATCGGCGCGGGCCTTGCGCTTGTCGTTCCAATACAGCAGAAACGCCACCCCGCTGACGACACCATAAGCCGCCAGCGGAACCCACGACACCGCCCTTAGCCCGAGCGTCAGCGAACCGAACAACGGCAAGGCGCACAGCAACGCGAACACGCTCAGTTTGAGCCGCAGGTTCTGCACGGCGCCGTCGGCATTGCGCGCGGCGTGCTTGCGGGTGCCTGAATCATTCATGGCTTGGCAGCTGTCCAGTCCACCCAACCGAATTGCCAGGTTGCCAGGATCAACAGGCCGAACGCGATCCGATACCAGGCGAACACCGCGTAGCTGTGGCTGGCGATGAAACGCAGCAGGCCCTTGACGGCGATCATGGCGAAGATAAAGGCGGTGACGAACCCGATGGCAAACACCGGAAAATCAGCCGGGGCAAACAACTCACGGTATTTGTAGCCCGAATAGACGGCGGCACCGACCATGGTCGGCATCGCCAGGAAGAACGAGAATTCGGTGGCGGTCTTGCGCGACAGCCCGAACAGCAACCCGCCGATGATGGTTGCACCCGAACGGGAGGTGCCCGGAATCATCGCAATGCATTGAGCCAGACCGACCTTCAGCGCATCCTTCCAGGTGATCTCGTCCACCGTTTCAGCGTGCACCTGATGCTGGCGCTTCTCGGCCCAGAGCATCACCAAGCCGCCCACCACCAGCGCCGCGGCGACTGTGATCGGGTTGAACAGGTAATGGTGAATCCAATCGGCCAGCAGCACGCCCAATACCACGGCGGGCAGGAAGGCGATCAACAGGTTGGCGGTAAACCGGCGGGCGCTGGGTTGGGTCGGCAAGCCCAGCACGACGTCGAGGATCTTTTGCCGAAACTCCCAGACCACTGCGAGGATCGCGCCGAGTTGGATGATGATGTTGAACGCCATCGCGCGCTCGCCGCCGAAGCCCAGCAAGTCGGCGACGATGATCTGGTGCCCCGTGCTGGAAATCGGCAGGAACTCCGTCAAGCCTTCTACCACGCCAAGAATCAGTGCCTGAAAGGCGGTCCACAAATCCATTCATCCCCCAAAAAAGACCCTGTCTGTCAGGGCCTTATCAATTAAAGTGTCATGCAGGTGTCGCAGCGGGTGCACGATAACGGCGACCGCTCGAAAAAAACCAATGAAATATCAACTCAGGCTCAGGTTTTACACTGCGGGGCCGAAATCCTATCAGACAAGCCCTGATAACGCTGCCGCGTTACGGTGTAAGAAAGGTCAGGCGAATCCGCCAGAGCTCCCGGGCCAGCGGTCGTCGATGACAAGAATAAGAAAAACTGGAGTGACAGCGTATGAATAGCTTGCGCAGTGTGTCGATCAGCCGACGCTTGTGGCTCATCCTGGTCGTGGCCATCGTGATGCTGTTCACGTTGGGCGCCTTGATGCTTAAACAGATCCACAGCGATCTTTACCAGGCCAAGGTGCAGAAAACCCAGCATGTGGTGCAGACCGCCAGCGGCGTGCTGACCTACTACCATGGCCTGGAAACCGCCGGCACCCTGACCCGTGACGTTGCGCAGAAACAGGCCCTCAGTGCCGTGCGCGGCCTGCGTTATAACGAGACCGACTATTTCTGGATCAATGACCTGGCACCGGTCATGCTCATGCACCCGACCAACCCGAAACTTGAAGGGCAGAACCTCTCGGCCATCCGCGACCCGAACGGTTTTGCGCTGTTCAACGAGATGGTCACCATTGCCAAGTCCAAGGGCGCTGGCATGGTCGACTACCTGTGGCCGAAACCGGGCGCCGAGGCACCGGTGGGCAAGACTTCCTACGTCAAGTTGTTCGAGCCCTGGGGCTGGGTGATCGGCTCGGGCGTGTACGTGGACGATGTGGCGGCCGAGTTCCGCGCCCAGTTGATCAAGGCGTCGCTGGTGGGGCTGGCGATCACCCTCGTCATGGCCCTGCTGCTGACGCTGATCGTGCGCAGCATCGTTCGTCCCTTGCAGGAAACCGTCACCGCCATGGCCAACATCGCCAGCGGCGAAAGCGACCTGACCCGCACTCTCGACACCCATGGCCAGGACGAAGTCACGCAACTGGCGCGGCACTTCAACGCCTTTACCGCCAAGCTGCGCCACGTGGTGGGCCAGTTGCAGGCCTCGGCCAGTGCGCTGGGGCAATCTTCCAGCGAATTGGGCAACGACGCCGCCCAGGCCCAGGCGCGCAGCCAACAGCAGTCGCAGCAAATGGAGCTGGTGGCGACCGCGATCAACGAAGTGACCTATGGCGTCCAGGACGTAGCGAAGAACGCCGAACACGCGGCCAGCGAAATGCGCGATGCCGAATCCCAGGCCCAGCAAGGCCAGGTGAACATCGATGGCAGCTTGCAGCAGATCGACCGACTGTCCCAGACCATCGATCAGGCGGTCGAGGTGATCCGCACCCTGGCGAGCGAGAGCACCCAGATAGGCAGCGTGCTGGAGGTGATCCGCTCGATTGCCGAGCAAACCAACCTGTTGGCGCTCAATGCTGCGATCGAAGCCGCCCGCGCCGGGGAACAGGGCCGCGGCTTTGCGGTGGTGGCCGATGAAGTACGGCTGCTGGCCCAACGCACGCAGAAGTCGACCGCCGAAATCCAGACCATGATCGAACGCTTGCAAAACCATTCCGAAGCAGCGGTCAAAGTCATCAGCGACAGCAGCCGTGCCTCTCAACTGACCATCGAACAGGCCGGGCTGGCGGGCGCCAGCCTCAATGCCATCGGCCAGGCCTTGCGCAACCTCAACAGCCTGAACGCCTCCATCGCCAGCGCCACCCTGCAACAGGCCCATGTCGTGGAGGACATCAACCAGAACGTCACCCAGGCCGCCGGCCTGTCCCACAGCACTGCCCTGGCCGCCGAACAGTCGAGCCTGGCAAGCACCCGCCTCAAGGCGTTGAGTGAGCAGTTGAACGGGTTGCTCACGCAGTTCAGGGTCTGAGGCCAGCGCACCCGAGCTGTGGGCTCCTGGCTGCTCTCACAGGGTTGAGGGAAATCCCCACCAGCCGCTGCAAGCCCCCTGTGGGAGCCGGGCTTGCCCGCGAATACGCCAGCACATTCAACAATGATGCGAGCTGATCCACCGCTTTCGCGAGCAAGCCCGCTCCCACAGGGGTGATGGATATTGAGATTGGAGCTGCCCACGCCATACCGTTTACAATCGCCGCCCTCTCCCGCTTCCCCAAGGTATCTCCATGTCCGGGCTTGAACTGTTTGCCGCAGCCCTCGGCGTCATTGCTGTCTGGTTGACCGTCAAACAGAACCCTTGGTGCTGGCCGATCGGCCTGGTCATGGTGGTGCTGTACAGCTGGATTTTCTACGCGGTGAAGCTGTACTCGGACATGTTGCTGCAGGTCATCTACGCCGTGCTGCAACTCTACGGCTGGTGGCAGTGGACCCGCGCCGGGCAGCATCACGACGGCCGCCAGGTCACCCGCCTGGGCGCGCCTTCGGTGTTGTTCGGCCTGAGCATCGGCGCGATGGGCAGCCTCCTGTTGGGCGCTGCCATGGCCCATTGGACCGACGCCGCCCAACCCTGGCTCGACGCCGCACTCACCGGCTTCAGCCTCGTCGCCCAGTGGTGGATGGCGCAAAAACGCCTGCAATGCTGGCCGCTGTGGATCGCGCTGGACACGATTTTCGTCGGCCTGTTCATCTACAAGGGCCTGCTCCTGACTGCCGCGCTATACGCCCTGTTCACCCTGCTGGCCGTGCAAGGTTGGCGGGAGTGGCGCACTGATCCGGCCTTGCGCGCATGAAGGTACTGGTGCTGACCGGCCCGGAATCCAGCGGCAAGAGCTGGCTGGCGGCGCAGTTGCAGGCGCACTTTGGCGGCCTGCGGGTGGACGAGTACGTGCGCCATTTCATGGAACAGAACCCGCGCGATACCTGCCTGGCCGACATCAGCGAGATCGCCACTGGGCAATTGGCCTGGGAGGACGCCGCGCGAGCCCGCCAGCCCGCCTTGTTGATCCTCGACACACACTTGTTGAGCAACATTCTCTGGAGCCAGACCCTGTTCGGCGACTGCCCGGACTGGCTCGAACCCGCCTTGCTGAGCCGTGATTACGACCTGCATCTGCTGCTCAGCCCCGAACAGGTCGAATGGACCGGCGACGGTTTGCGCTGCCAGCCCGAACTCTCGGAGCGGATGGCGTTCTTCCACGCAACCGAGCTTTGGCTGGTCCGGCATCAGCAGCGTTACCAAGTGATCGAAGGCGATTGGGCGCAACGTCGCGAACGGGTGTTCGCGGCCGTTATTCAGCTACTGCAAGGTAATGTGTACCACTGCTGAAACAGCGGCTGCGCGCCAACCCCGGATCCAAAGCCGTCCCACCCAACTGTCATGGAGACTGTCAAGCTTCTGAAACACCTTCCTAAAAGGCTGGATCCAGAGCCCTGTAATGATGGGAAGCAGGCTTATCGCCATAACCCCTGTTTCAGCGTTGAAACAGGTGCCGCTGCCGTTGCCGCTCGCCTGCAAACAACTCATTGAAATAAAGGGCATTTCAAAACACGGCACAACACCTGCTATTCCCCACTTCGCAACGCTGGACCAAGGCCAGCCCACCGAAGAAGGAATCGCCGCCGTGGGGACTTTCGATAGAAGTTTGACCTGTCTGCTGTTGATCAGCTGCGCCGCCAGCGCGACGCTCAGCCTGCCAGTACAGGCCGAAGGCAACGGCGTCATCGTGCTCAGCCGTGACGTGCAACCCATTCCCATCGGTCGCAACGGCGGCAAAGACCCCTTCCCGACCACCGTCAATGCCAACCCGTCCGACCGCATCCACCAAGCGACCACCAGCACCGAACTGAGCGACGGCGAATTCGCCGGCGTTGCCAGCGGCTCGTCGATCCGCAATACCGTCAACACCAATACCGGCGTGCAGGGCCTGAACGTGGTGACCAACCCCAACGGCATGCCCGGCATGGGCGCCGGTCATGGCGGCGGCAGCGGTGGCGCGATCTCCGGCACCATCAACCGCTCGCTCAGTTCGGGCCTGGCCCCGCTGGGCCGGCTGGCCGGAGGTCAATGAGATGAAGCCTGCCCTGCTTCTGCTCGCCCTGCTCGGCTCGCCCATGGCCCTCGCCGACCCGGGTGTGGCAGTGATCAACAACGCCAACCTGCAGAATTCCGGCGGCCATTACACCGGCAACTTCAACGTCAACCAGGCGGCGGGCGAACAGACCCAACAGACCAACACCCGCGCGATCGCCATTGGTACCGATGCACAGGCCACCACCGACGTGCGCCAGCGGCTCGACACACCGGCCGATCCATCCATGGACGCCACCGCCCGCATCGGCGGCCACTCATTCACCAACGGCAACGGGGTACTGGGCGTCAACCAGTCTGCCGGGGCCAACAACCAGATGGCCAATGTCATGCGGGTGGGCATCAGTGCCCATCCGCAGAGCATCGACGACAGCGTTCTTTCCCAACAGAACGTGGCGTTGCTACCGAACTCAGGAGCAACTGGCGCCCCAACCGGCAGCCGCCAGGTCGTGACCAGCGACCAGGCCTTCACCGGCAGCCGAGGGGTGATTCAGGTGAACCAGAGTGCCGGGGTGGGGAACCGCATGGCTAACACCCTGAGCATCCGGGTCGCTGACTGATCCGGCGCAGTGCGCGTAAGAAAGTACTGACACTTAACCAACGACAAGCAAGGAGAAACACCATGAAACCTACAATGGCACTCAAACCATTGGTTTTCGCTCTCGCCGCTGTCATGGCTATGGCCGCACAGGCCGGTGGCAACGATAACAATCACGGCCACGGACATGGCGACCATGGTCCGAAAGGACCCACCTGGCAGGAGCAGCTCGCCATCACGGCCGGGTCTGCGGCCACGGTGCTGGATGAACAGAACAGCGACGGCAACGTGGTAACCAACCAGGCCACCAAAAACACCGCTGACGCCAAGGACTCGCTCAATGGCAGCAACGGCAACATGGGTGCCAACGTCGCGGCTGGCGACGGTAACCAGCAGGACAACGCCGCCGCCCTGGCCACCGCTGACGAGAGCTTCATCTTCGGCTCCGCTGTCGCCATGTCCAGCGCCACCCAGGTCAATAACAACAACTCCGTCAAAAACAACTCGACCCAGAACAACGCCTCGCTCACCAACGCAGGCAACAATGGCTCCGGCAACATCGGCATCAACGTGACCGCCGGCAACTTCAACCAACAGAAAAACAACCTGGCCATCGCCGTTTCCGGCGGCCGTGTCGCAACCGCCTCTGCCGCGGCCGACCAGACTTCCACCGGCCTGGAAGTGGACAACAAAGGCGTGCGGACCTACAAAACCGACACCCTTACCAGCACCTACAAGGCTTCCGGTACGTTCAAGGCCAAGGGCAGCGGTACTTCCGAAGGCGACGACCATGGCGGCTGGGACAACAGAAATGGCGGTTATGGCGGCGGCCACGACGACGACAAGTTCAAGTTCTCCGCCGTGGGCACGTTCGACCTCGCCGGCAGCAACACTCAACAAGTGTTGACCCGCGATGGCTGGAAAAACCCTGTGATCAACAACGCCACGATGAACAACTCCATGAACGGCTTCTCCGGTAACGGCGGTGCCAACGTGTCGGCCGGCGTGGGTAACCAGCAGAGCAACTCGCTGTCCATCGCTGCAGGTTGCAAAGCCTGCATGTAGACGCGCATGAAACGAAGCCCCGGAAACGGGGCTTCTTTTCCAGGGTTCCAACAAGGCGTATCGATCATGCGTGCGACTGCCCTCTCCCTGCTGCTCTGCATGGCTTGCGTGACCGAGGCCGCGCAAATGCCGGTCGCCGCCCTGCCTGGCGGCATGCTGGTCTTCAAACCGGTGCAAAGCCTGCGCGAGCGCAAGTTCAGTGACATCGTCGAGCAGAAAACCGATTTCAGCTGCGGTGCCGCCGCGCTGGCCACGGTGCTGCGCCAAGCCTATTGGCTGGATGTCGATGAAGAGCATGTCATCAAGGGCATGCTGGTCAATGCCGATCAACACCTGGTGCGCACCCAAGGGTTTTCCATGCTGGACATGAAACGCTATGTGGAAACCATCGGCATGCGCGCCCGCGGCTACCGGATACCGGCCGAGAAACTCGAAGCCGTGACGATTCCGGTGGTGGTCCTGATGGAAATACGCGGCTACAAGCACTTCGTGGTGTTGCAGCGAGCCGACAAGCAATGGGTCTACATCGCTGACCCGGTGCTGGGCCATAAACGCTACGCCCATGAAGATTTCGTCAAGGGCTGGAACGGTATCGTCTTTGCCATCGTCGGCCCGGGTTATGACAAGACCAATGCATTGCGCAGCCCTCCGCAGCCGCTGACCGCACGCAACAAACTGGACGGGTTCAACCCGGTCAGGGATGCAGAATTGATGGATTTCGGCTTCATACAGAGCGACTTTTTCTAATCGCCGCCCCACTGCCAGCAATAAATACAAAAAAGGAGCAGGACGCTCCGGGAGCACCACATGAAAACGTCACACTGGCTGACGCTGGCCTGCCTGGCCGCGACAGCCTCGGGCTATGCCCATGCCGGATTCAAACCCATCGAGGTCAAGGACCAGGAGCTCTCCGAGCTACGCGGTCGGTATGTCATGCCAGGTCGGATCATCAGCTTCGGCGTTGTCATGACCAGCACCTGGCGCAACGCCAGCGGTGACCTGATCGGCGCCACCAGCTCCATGCAGATCCAGGCCGCCACCGTCAAACCCGAGTTCTATGTCTCCACCCTCAAACAGACCGGCAATGGCAGCGTCCCGGATCAGGGCAGCGGCAACATTACCGGCGGCGCAGGCCTCGGCACGAGCCAGGGCGTGACCCAAAGCGTGCGCGCTGCCGGCGACGGCAACATCGCCTACAACAACGTCGACATCAATGTGAAGGAGAGCAACCTCGCCCCCGCACTGACGCCCTCGCAGGGCCAACTGCTGACCCATGGCCAGACCATCAGCGGCAGCAACGCCGCCGGCAGTGTCGCGGTCACCGCCACGGGCAGCGGTGTGCAGATGGCGATCCAGGCCAGTCATAACCAGGGCAGCACCCTGCAACAGGTGGCCCAGGGCGGCTTGCTGCAAAACACCCGCCTGCTGGGCAACAGCAACCTGGTCAACAACATGACGCAGCTCAACGTGGTGCTCAATAATAACGGCGCCAGTGCCGGGGCACTGGACTGCAACCTGACTCAACTCAGGGGCCTACGCAACCTAGGTTATTGAACTACGCTGCGTTTTGACCACTGGGCAAATAGGGACGGCATCTTCATGTATCGATCCGTATCGTTGCGCGCTGTGATGTGTTTGAGCACGTTGTTCCCGGCCACCTTGCTGCACGCAGCGCCGGATGCGGACATCGAGGCCCTGAAACAGGAACTCCTCGAACTCAAGCAACGCTACGAGGTCCAGCAAAAGGCCTTGGCGGTACTCGAACAGCGGGTTCGCCAGGTCGAGGACCAGCCCACCACCCCGGCGCCCAAGCGCCTGGCCAAATCCCCCGCCGACTTGAAAGGCAACCAGGGCGTTGCCGGCGCCGGTACGGCAACCGCCGGGGGCAGCGGCTACGGCCAATCCCTGGCTGGCGATTCTCAACCGGCGCAAAGCGTTTCCAACCTCTACGACGAGGCCAGTGGCTTCTTCGGCGGCGGCAAATTCAGCTTCGAAACCGGCGTGACCTATTCGCGCTACGACACCCGGCAACTGATCCTCAATGGTTTTCTGGCCCTGGACTCGATCTTCCTCGGCAACATCAACCTCGACCGGATCAAGGCCGACACCTGGACGCTGGACCTCACCGGCCGCTACAACTTCGATAATCGCTGGCAGTTCGACCTCAACGTACCGGTGGTCTACCGCGAATCCACCTACCAATCGGGCGGCGCCAATCAAGGGGCCGCCGGGGTGACCAGCGAAGAAACCGTGACCCGCGATCCCACCATCGGCGACGTCAACTTCGGTATCGCCTACAAGTTCATGGATGAGTCGGTCAACAGCCCGGACGCGGTGGTCACCCTGCGCATCAAGGCGCCCACCGGCAAGGAACCGTTCGGCATCAAGCTGCGCCAGTCCCAGGCCAACACCAACCTGTTCGTGCCTGAAGACCTGCCCACCGGCAACGGTGTGTGGTCGATCACGCCAGGGCTGTCGCTGGTCAAGACCTTTGACCCGGCCGTGCTGTTCGGCAGCCTCTCCTACACCCATAACCTTGAAGAGTCGTTCGACGACATCAGCTCCACGGTCAACCAGAAGACCCCGGGCAAAGTGCAGATCGGCGACAGCTTCCAGATCGGTGCAGGCATTGCCTTTGCCCTGAACGAGAAGATGAGCATGTCGTTCTCGGTCTCCGACCTCGTCCAGAGGAAAAGCAAACTCAAGGAGAATGGCGGGGATTGGCAATCGGTGGTGTCCAGCGATGCCAACGCCGGCTACTTCAACATCGGCATGACCGTCGCCGCCACCGACAACCTGACCATCGTGCCGAACCTGTCCATCGGGCTTACCGACGATGCGCCGGACTTCACCTTCAGTTTGAAGTTTCCGTATTACTTCTAACGCGGGATAAAGGGCTCGCAAAAAACCTGTGGGAGCGAGCCTGCTCGCGATGGCGGCGTGTCAGACAGTGCAATCTCTCTGATGCTCCGCCATCGCGAGCAGGCTCGCTCCCACAAGGGTTGTCAAGGTCAGTACTAGCGGATCTGATGCTTGTGCAACAACCGATAGAACGTCGGCCGGGAGACGCCCAGCACCCGGGCCGCCACGCTGAGGTTGTCGCTGTGGCGGTTGAGCACATCACTCAGAGCCTGGCGCTCGGCGCGGGTCTTGTAGTCTTCGAGGGTGCCCATCGGGGCGACAACCCCGTGCTGGCTGGCGAGGCCCAGGTCGCGGGCTTCGATCTGTCGACCTTCGGCCAGCACCAGCCCACGCCGGACACGGTTGGCCAACTCGCGCACATTGCCCGGCCAGTCATGCATGCCCATCGCTACCAACGCGTCCTCGCTGAAACTGCGGGGGCGGCGGCCGGTTTCCTGGCTATAGAAATGGGAAAAGTGGCTGGCCAGCATCGCCAGGTCACCGTGGCGTTCACGCAGCGGCGCCATGACTACCTGCAACACGTTCAAGCGATAGTACAAGTCTTCGCGAAAACGCTTGTGCTCGATGGCGGCCTCGAGGTTCACATGGGTGGCGGCCAGGATTCGTACATCGACGGCGATCGGCTGGCTGCCACCGACCCGCTCAACGTGCTTTTCCTGCAGAAAACGCAGCAGGTTGGCCTGTAGTTCCAATGGCAAATCGCCGATTTCATCGAGAAACAGCGTACCGCCGTGGGCCGCCTCGATCCGCCCGACCTTACGCTGGTGAGCACCGGTGAAAGCGCCCTTCTCATGCCCGAACAACTCGGACTGGATCAAATGCTCCGGGATGGCGCCGCAGTTGATCGCAATGAACGGTTTGCTGCGACGATGGGACTGAAAATGCAGGGTCCGCGCCACCAGCTCCTTGCCGGTGCCGCTTTCGCCTCGGATCAATACCGGTGACTCGGCAGGCGCCAGCTTGCTCAACAGTTTGCGCAGTTCCCGGATCGGCCGGCTGTCACCCAGCAACTCATGCTCGGGCTGATCAATGTGAATCGAGCCCTGCCCGCGCAGCCGGGCCATGCCAAACGCCCGCCCCAGGGTCACCTGGACCCGTGACACATCGAAGGGCAAGGTATGGAAGTCGAAAAACCATTCGCAGACAAAATCACCGACGTTCTGCAGGCGCAACACCTCTGGGCTAAGCACTGCGATCCATTCGGTGCCGCTACGGCTGATCAGCTCCTTGACCGCTTCCGGGCGCTCCAGATGGAAAGGCTGCAACCGCAAGAGACCAACATCGCAGGTTCGATCGCCGGCATGCTCGAGGGCACAACTGTCCACATTCCAGCCAATGGAGCGCAGCCCAGGCAACAGGCGATGACAATCATCGCAGGGATCAACCACGAGCAGACGACGTGACGTACTGACTTCGAGCATGACTGATCCTTGGCGCCAAAATAAGGAAATATGATTAGAAACAGGCGTTTGGCAAACCTGCATGTAACAGTAGCAAGAAGTTGACACGCCCTTGTATCAATTGATTATCGAGATGGGGCAAAACTGGTTATAAGCGAGGGTTTGTAAGTTAATGCGTTGGTAAAATCTTTCATGCCCTTTCAAACAAAAGCGTAGAAGGCCGGTCTGAAAGAAAATCGAAATTTCTTCGAGGATTGTGTGACCTGCCACCCGGTTCGGAACATCAGTACAAGTAACCAGCCGCACGGTACGCCCAACCGACGGCACATCATTTGATTGGGCACCTTTAAGAGAAGACGCCATGAACGCCCCGCTCCGTATCAACGAAGCTCTTTTGATCGCCGACCGCGCATTCCGTCCGTTCCAGTGCGTGGCCTGGGCCCCACAAGACGGTAACGGCGAACTCAGCCTGACCGTCATCGACCGTACCAATACCCACATTGGCCGCACCCAGATACCAAGCAGCGCCTACACCGACCCGGCCCAACTGGGCAACTTGTTGAAACAGGCCCGCGCCGAACTCAGCCAGGAAGGCTACAAGTTGCAGTCCTGGTCCATGCCGGAATAACTCGTCCGTATATGACAGTTATGGGTAGAACAGCCTGGCGCTGGATTGTAAAGCCAGTGTTATGGCACGAAATGCCCGCGTATCTTTAGGACATGACAGTTGTGCACTGTCCCATTCAGGGATTGAATATTGCCCTCATGCAGTCGTCGCCCTTTCGGGCCGGTCGACGCGCAAGGAGAGGCATGCATGCCCGATCAATCCGCGTTTGCGCTCCCCCGGGCTGCGGCCCATGCAGGACAGCTTGACCCAGGCTTCGCCGACAACGGCAAGGCCTGGGTTCATTTCGAAGGCAGCCTATCGAGCCTGATCACCAGCCTGACCCTGGACCACGCCGGTCGGATCCTGATCGCAGCCAGGATCGAGACACCCCACGGCCGCCGTTTCGGGCTGGCCCGACTCAACCCTGACGGCTCGATCGATCCCGGCTTCGGCAGCTGCGGCTGCGGCTGCGGCTGTGTCATCGACACGTTCGAGGACGGCTTCGAAGCAACGGCAGGCAAGGTGATCGCGTTGCCCGATGGGCAGATCCTGCTCTGCGGCCTGCACTACGAAAACAACAACCACACCCTGCCCGCCCTGGCCCTGTTCGATCAACACGGTGGAGCGGTCCAGCACTTCGGCACCGCTGGCCGACGGATCATCCGACTCTGTGGCAACCTGTCCCAAGGCCTGCGCGATCCCTGGCTGCCGCCCGGCGTACCCGGCCTTGAAGCCTGTGACATGCAAGTACAGGCCGATGGCCGGATCCTCTTGCTGGCCAACCACCACTTTCAATTGTCCGACCATGTCGGCGTGCTGATCCGGTTGCAGCGGGACGGCGAACTGGACAACACCTTCAACGGACGCGGCTTTGTGATGGTCCGGCGCCTGCTGAAAAACACCTGGCTGGGCTGCCTGGCGCTCCAGGCTGACGGCCAGATCCTGGTCGGCGGCACCATCGATCTGCCCCAGCATGGCTTGATCGCGCGCTACGACACCCACGGCAACCTCGATGACCGTTTCGGCGAAGACGGCTTCCTGTCGATCCTGGCCCAGGATCACAGCGTGATGGTCAGCCAGATCGTCCAGCATGCAAACGGTGACTTGCAGGCGTTCGGCAGCAGCCGCGATCCGATGCATAGCCTGTCGCTGAAAATGTGCCCCGATGGCAAGCCGGATCGCCACAGCAACCAGGGCCAATGCCGGCTCCTGGAGATCGGGCGCAGCCCCAGCCAGTGGACAGCCGCCCAGGTGCAGGCAGATGGGAAGCTGCTGACCGCCGGAGCCACCCTTGGCGGCATCGAGGCTGATTTCGTGTTGGCCCGGCACTTGCCGGACGCCAGCCTCGATCCGGATTTCGGCCAGGGCGCTGGCTGGGTCCGCACGCGTCTGGGCTACAGCCTGGACACCGCCACGTCCCTGGCGATCCAGGCCGATGGAAACATCCTGGTGGGGGGCTACTCGCTCCATGGCAACTGTCGCGCGGTGGTGGCCCGGTATTGGGGATGAACCCGTCACGATGGTTGAGCGGTATTGATGGCTGCGCTTGATATTCCGGATTTGTTACGGCAAGTTGCGCGCTTCTCATTTAAAGGAGCAGCCGATGTCCGGTTCAATGGCTCAGGCTTTCGCGCACAACTTTCTGGGGAATTCCCCGCGCTGGTACAAGGCGTGCATCATCACCTTCCTGATTCTCAACGCCGTGGTGCTGTGGACGCTGGGCCCGGTCGTGGCTGGCTGGATGCTGGTGCTGGAATTCATCTTCACCCTTGCCATGGCCCTCAAATGCTACCCGCTGATGCCGGGCGGCCTGTTGCTCGTGGAAGCCCTGGTGCTGGGCATGACCACGCCCAAGGCGCTGTACGACGAACTGCTGCATAACTTCCCGGTGATCCTGCTGCTGATGTTCATGGTGGCGGGCATCTACTTCATGAAGGGCCTGCTGCTGTTCCTGTTCTCGCGCCTGCTGCTGGGGGTGCGCTCCAAGGCACTGCTGGCCCTGATGTTCTGTTTTCTCTCGGCGTTCCTCTCGGCGTTTCTCGATGCGCTGACCGTCACGGCAGTGATCATCAGCGCCGCCGTGGGTTTCTATTCGGTGTATCACCGCGTGGCCTCGGGCAATGACCCGCGCCAGGACAGCAGCATCGATGAAGACCATGATTTGCCGACCCTGCACCATGCAGACCTGGAGCAGTTCCGGGCGTTCCTGCGCAGCCTGCTGATGCATGGCGCCGTGGGCACCGCCTTGGGCGGCGTCTGCACCCTGGTGGGTGAACCGCAGAACCTGCTGATCGGGCACGAGATGGGTTGGCACTTCATGGAGTTCTTCATGCAAGTCGCGCCGGTGTCGCTGCCCGTGCTGGTCGCCGGGCTGGTGACCTGCGTGGCGCTGGAAAAACTGCGCGGGTTCGGCTACGGCACGCTGCTGCCGGATAACGTACGGGCGGTGCTGGCCGACTACGCCGAACAAGACAACCGCGAACGCACCTCACGCCAGCGGGCGGCCCTGATTGTGCAAGGCATCGCCGCGTTGATCCTGATCGTCGGGCTGGGGCTGCACATCGCCGAGGTCGGCCTGATCGGCCTTATGGTCATCGTGTTGATCACCGCGTTCACCGGCATCACCGACGAACACCGCCTCGGCAACGCGTTCAAGGAGGCCATGCCGTTCACCGCGCTGCTGGTGGTGTTTTTCGCGGTGGTGGCGGTCATTCACGATCAGCAACTGTTCACGCCATTGATCCAGTGGGTTCTGGCCCTGCCGGCCAATCAGCAACCGGGGATGCTGTTCATCGCCAACGGCCTGTTGTCGGCCATCAGCGACAACGTGTTCGTCGCGACCATCTACATCACCGAAGTGAAGCAGGCATTCGTGTCCGGGCACTTGAGCCGCGAGCAGTTCGAAACCCTGGCGGTGGCCATCAACACCGGCACCAACCTGCCCAGCGTCGCCACGCCCAATGGCCAGGCGGCCTTCCTGTTCCTGCTGACCTCGGCCATTGCCCCGCTGATCCGCTTGTCCTATGGGCGGATGGTCTGGATGGCGGTGCCTTATACGGTGGTGATGGGAGGGTTGGGCTGGTATGCGGTGACGTACTGGTTATAAAAGAGCTCTGAGGAGTGAAATACCTGTGGGAGCGAGCCTGCTCGCGATGGCGGTGTGTCAGACAGTGCAACTTCAGCTGATATACCGCCATCGCGAGCAGGCTCGCTCCCACAGGGGTGTGTATTTACAGGTTGTGCGTAGGTTATTCAGGCAGGATGTAGCGCTCGATCGCCAGCGCCGCGCCATCTTCCGTGTTGGCGGCGGTGATGACATCAGCCTGACGCTGGATCGATTCTTCTGCCTGCCCCATGGCAATCGACAATCCCGCGCGATGGAACATTGCCGGGTCGTTGCCCCCGTCCCCCATGGCGGCGGTCTGCTCCAGGGGCACGTCGAGGAACTCGGCCAGCGTGGACAATGCCTCCCCCTTGTTGGCTTCCATCGCCGTGACGTCCAGGTAGATCGGCTGCGAGCGCGATACCTGGGCCTGGCCCTTGAGCAGCGGCTGCAGGCGCGCTTCCAGCTCAACCAGCAAGTCCGTGTTGGGGCTGGTGGCGACGATCTTGTCGATGCGCTCAAGGTACGGCTCGAAACTCTTGACCTGCACCGGCGGGTAACCCAGGCCGCGGGTTTCCACCGGCACCATGGGCCCGTGGGCGTCGAGCACCAGCCAGTCGCCATCGGCAAACACCCAGACCTCGATGCCGGACTGTTCGGCATACAGGCCCAGGGTGATCAGCGCCGCCTCGGGTGGCAAGTAATGCACGGCGAGGAAGCTGCCGTCGGGGCGCACCAGCGTACCGCCATTGAAGGCCGCGGTGGGCAGGTCGACACCCAGGGCCTCTATGTACTGCAACATCGCCCGGGGCGGCCGCCCGGTCGCGAGGCTGAACAGCACGCCAGCCTCGCGCAATGAACGCACCGCGTCGATGGTGCGCTGGTTGAGGCTGTGGTCGGGCAGCAGCAAGGTGCCGTCCATGTCACTGAGCAAAAAGCGGATGGGGTGTTTCAATGGACCACTCATCCGAGGCCATGCCAGACGCGACCGTCGCGCATCAACAGGTCATCGGCGGCCGCCGGGCCATCTTCACCGGCCTTGTAGGCCTGGACCGTCGCGTCCTGCTGCCAGGCGTCGAGGAAGGGTTGCACCGCGCGCCAGCCGTTTTCAATGTTGTCGGCGCGCTGGAACAGGGTCTGGTCGCCGGTCAGGCAATCGTAGATCAGGGTTTCGTAACCCGTGGACGGCTGCATTTCGAAGAAGTCCTTATAGGCAAAGCCCAATTCTATGTTCGCCATGTCGAGGGCCGGCCCCGGCCGCTTGGCCAGCAGGTCGAACCACATGCCTTCATTGGGCTGGATCTGGATTCTCAGGTAGGTCGGCTGCAATTCGTCGACTTCGGTGTCGCGAAATTGCGCATAAGGCGCCGGTTTGAAGCAGATGACGATTTCGGTGTCGCGCACGCTCATGCGCTTGCCGGTGCGCAGGTAGAACGGCACGCCCACCCAGCGCCAGTTGTCGATCATGACCTTGAGGGCGACGTAGGTTTCGGTGCTGCTGTCGGCGGCCACGTTAGGTTCCTGGCGATAGCCGTTCACTGCCTTGCCGCCGAGTTCACCGGCGGCGTACTGGCCACGGACCGAATTGGCGCGAGCCTGTTCCACCGACCAGGGCCGGATCGCCCCGACGACCTTGGCCTTTTCCCCACGCACCGCATCGGCTCCAAAGGCCGCCGGCGGCTCCATGGCCACCATCGCCAGGAGCTGGAAGAGGTGATTGGGCACCATGTCCCGCAGGGCGCCGGTGTGTTCATAAAAACTGCCACGGGTTTCCACGCCGACGGTTTCGGCGGCGGTGATCTGCACGTGGTCGATGTAGTGGTTGTTCCAGAACGCCTCGAACAGGCTGTTGGAGAAACGGCTGACCAGAATGTTCTGCACCGTCTCCTTGCCCAGGTAATGGTCGATCCGGTAGATCTGTTTTTCACTCATGACCTTGAGCAGGCAGGCGTTCAACGCTTCGGCCGTGTGCAGGTCGGAGCCGAACGGCTTTTCGATCACCACGCGCCGAAAGGCATCCTCCTGCTCCTGAAGCAGCCCGGCCGCACCGAGGCGACTGACCACTTCACTGAAAAAACGTGGCGCGGTCGCCAGGTAGAACACCGCATTGCCCGTGCCGCTGGCCGCGATTTTCGCCGCCAGTGCCTGGTACGTGCCGTCATCGAGGAAGTCACCCTGCACGTAACTGATGCCCCGGGCCAGGCTGGCCCACAATTGCGGGTCGAGGGCTCGCTGGGCATCGCCGCCCTTGCTCGCCGCTTCGTTACGGATGAAGTCCTCGAGTTTCCTGGCAAAGTCCACATCACTGATAGCGTTGTGGTCGACGCCGACAATCCGCAGCCCATCGCCCAGCAGACCGTCACGACTGAGGTGGTACAGCGCCGGCATCAGCAGGCGCTTGACCAGGTCGCCATGGGCGCCGAACAGGAACAACGTGGTCGGCGGTGCAGGTTCTGCCTTGGATTTGCTGCCGATCGAGGTCATTTTTTCGGAACCTCCACGTGGCCGCCGAAGCCGAAACGCATGGCCGAGAGCATTTTGTCACCGTAGGTGCTTTGCTGGCGCGAGCGGAAACGGGCGAACAGCGAACTGGACAGCACTGGCACCGGCACCGCCTGTTCGATGGCCGCCTCGATGGTCCAGCGCCCTTCACCGCTGTCGGCGACTTCACCGGAAAAACCGTCCAGTTTCGGATCGCTGGCCAATGCATCGGCGGTCAGGTCAAGCAACCAGGACGAGACCACGCTGCCACGACGCCAGACCTCGGCGATATCGGCGACGTTCAGGTCAAAACGCTGTTCCACTGGCAAGCTTTCGCTGGCTTTGGTCTTGAGGATGTCAAAACCTTCGGCAAACGCCTGCATCATTCCGTACTCGATGCCGTTGTGGATCATCTTGACGAAATGCCCGGCACCCGCCGGGCCCGCGTGGATATAGCCGCGCTCGGCGCGGTCATCGTCGGACTTGCGGTCGCGGGTGCGCGGGATGTCACCCATGCCCGGCGCCAGGCTGTCGAACAACGGGTCCAGGCGCTTCACCACCTCGGCGTCGCCGCCGATCATCATGCAGTAACCGCGCTCAAGGCCCCAGACGCCGCCGGAGGTGCCGACGTCGATGTAGTGCAGGCCCTTTTCCAACAAAGCCTGGGCGCGGCGCATGTCGTCCTTGTAGTACGTGTTGCCGCCGTCAATGATCACATCACCCGGCTCAAGCAGGTCGCCGAGCACGGTGATGGTGGTTTCGGTGGGCGCGCCGGCCGGCAGCATGACCCAGACCGCCCGCGGCTTCTCCAGGGCGGCGACCAGCGCCGGCAGGTCGGCGACGCCCGTGGCGCCTTCCTGGCTGAGGTTTTCGATAAACGCGGCATTGCGGTCATAGACCACCGTGGCATGCCCATTGAGCATCAGGCGCCGCGCAATATTGCCGCCCATGCGGCCCAGTCCAATGATCCCGAGTTGCATGTGCTGATGCTCCCTACTACAAATAAAGGTAAGTCAAAGGTTTAGCTCAAACGACGAGTGGAGGTTAGTCCAGAGCATTGCAGCATAGTTTCCGGGTAATTCGAGCGATCACAAGGGATAACGCTTCCTTCCCCGGCCAAAGGCAAAGCGACCATGAAAAATAAAAAAGTTCCAATCACAGGCAAAAGAAATCAGAATCGCCGCCGATAGTAGAGGTGTCGACCAAATACTGGCGACATCTCTATAGTTGATGTACGCCATTTGCGAGGTGAGCAATGGGCCCTGTCGTTACCGCACGTCCTCCCCAAACCCTTTATGTGACCATTCGTCGCGATGAATTGCGCCTCCTCAAGGAGGAGCGTGATCTGCTGCTCGATGAAGTGACGCAACTGCGCATGCAGCTGCAACACGCCCAGCTGTCCCATCAGAGCCAGGCTGTGGCTCGGTAAGCGTTCCAGAGACATCAGCGCGAGGAGGTGGCATTGACTGAACAATGTCACTTCCCAAGCAGACAGATACCCCCGTGCCGAGTGAGCTTGGGCCCGCTCGGTTGAGCAGTAACTGCCCTACCAGCAGCCGCTGCGCGACCCAGCGGGCGCAAGCTCCCCCGTCACGCTGGAATGGCGTCCAAGCCACCCATTTATAAGCAGAAAACTCACAAAGTTTTCACAAGCGGCTCGCGATAATTCCGGCCTTCAAGATTGCTCGGCGCATGCCTGCTGTCACCGATCCGGTGCTGATAGCTTCGTCGATAACGGCTGGAGTATTTGATGAGTTTGTTCAAACGCAGCAAAACGACTGCGAAAGGTTTCGACTGGGCCGGACTCGGCTGGCTGTTCCTGTTCTTCTGGTATTTCTCGGGCATCACCCAACTGCTCATCCTCCTGAGCAATACGTCCGGCTTCACCGGGTTCCGTCAAGCGTTCGTGATCAGTGCCCTGTGGCTGGCGCCCGTGTTGCTCTTCCCTGCCCGCACCCGCCTGCTCGCTGCACTGATCGGCCTCGTGCTGTGGGCGTGTTCCATGGCAAGCCTGGGTTACTTCTTCATTTACCAGCAGGAGTTTTCCCAGAGCGTCATCTTCATCATGTTCGAATCGAACGTGGCTGAAGCCGGCGAGTACATGACCCAGTATTTTGCCTGGTGGATGGTACCTGCGTTCCTCGCTCACACCCTGGTTGGCTACCTGCTCTGGACCCGCCTGCGCCCGGTCTATCTGCCCCGTGGCCAAGCCATGGTAGCGGCGCTGGTCATCGTGATGGCCGTGGTCGGCTATCCACTGATCAAGCAGACCCAACGCACTGGCAGCTTCGCCGGTGGCCTGGAGAAATTCGAAGATCGCATCGAGCCGGCCGTGCCATGGCAGATGGTAGTGGCGTATCGTCGCTACGGCGAACAGCTGGAAAACATGCAGGGCATGTTGCACAGCGCCAGCAAGATCGCGCCCCTGCGTAACCTCAAGGATGCCATGGCCGACCAGCCGGCGACCCTGGTGTTGGTGATCGGCGAATCGACCAACCGCCAACGCATGAGCCTCTACGGCTACCCGCGCGAAACCACACCGGAGCTGGACAAGCTCAAGGACCAGCTCGCGGTGTTTGACAACGTCATTACCCCACGCCCCTACACCATCGAAGCGCTGCAGCAGGTGCTGACGTTTGCCGACGAGGAAAGCCCGGACCTGTACCTGAGCACCCCATCGCTGGTCAGCATGATGAAACAGGCCGGCTACAAGACCTTCTGGATCACCAACCAGCAGACCATGACCAAGCGCAACACCATGCTCACGACCTTCTCCCAGCAGGCCGATGAACAGGTGTATCTGAACAACAACCGCAACCAGAACGCCGCGCAGTACGACGGCGATGTGATCGAGCCGTTCAACAAGGCCCTGGCCGACAGCGCCCCGCGCAAGTTGATCGTGGTGCATCTGCTCGGCACCCACATGAGCTACCAGTACCGGTACCCGCCGACGTTCGACAAGTTCACCGACCGCCAGGGCGTGCCAGCCGGGGTACGTGACGATCAGGTTCCGACTTACAACAGCTACGACAACGCGGTGCTGTACAACGACTTCGTGGTGTCCAGCCTGATCAAGGACTACGCCAAGAGCGACCCCAACGGTTTCCTGCTGTACCTGTCGGACCACGGTGAAGACGTCTTCGATTCCCAGGGCCATAACACCCTGGGACGCAACGAAGCCAAGCCGACCGCGCCGATGTACACCATCCCGTTCATGGCCTGGGCCTCGCCGAAATGGCGCGAAAGCCATGACTGGAACTTTGCCGGCGACCTGTCACGGCCCTACAGCAGCTCGCACCTGATTCACACCTGGGCCGACATGGCGGGCCTGAGTTTCGACGAACTGGACCACAGCAAGAGCCTGGTCAGCGATCAGTTCAAGGCGCGCCCGCTGCTGATTGGCAACCCGTATGAAAGCCAGCACAAAGGGCTGATCGACTTCAGCCTGATAAAGCCCAAGGCGCCAGCGGCTGCCGTTGTGCAGCAATAACCGTAACCGGTGAGGATACAGCCCGCTTCTACAGGGGCTTGATCCAGAACAGCATGCGGCCGTGGGCCGGGTCGAACATGCCGGCGGCAAAACCGAATTTGGCATAGCTCGCCTGGGCCACGGCGTTGCCTTCCAGCACCTCCAGGGTGATCTTGCAGCAACCACGCTGGCGGGCGATGTCCTCGACCTTCTGCAACATCTTCTGGCTCAGCCCGAGGCCGCGGAATTCCTTCATCACCGCCACGTCGTGGACATTCACCAACGGACGGCAGGCGAAGGTTGAAAAGCCTTCGAAACAATTGACCAATCCCGCCGGTTCGCCGTTGACGAAAGCCAGCACGCTGAACGCATGGGGCCGCTTGGCCAGTTCCTCGGGCAGGTGCAGCAGCACCTCCACCGGCAACGAGTGGCCGCCTCCCATCGGGTCTTCTGCATAGCCATTGAGTACATGACAGATCGCTTGCGCGTGCACCGGATTGGTGTAGCTGGCTTGCAATACCAGGATGTCCTTGGCTTCTTCCATGACGATTACCATGTCACTTCGATAGACCGACGGCTCTGGGCCGGCGGTGGGATACAGGTCAGGCGGGCTGACCAAAACGTTGTTTCTGCATTTCCTGGAGACGACTGAGCGTGCGGCGAAACGCGAATTGCAGGTAGCCTTCGGTGTACAAGTCTTCCATCGGCACCTCCGCACTCAGGTACAGCGGTACCTTGCGGTCATAGCACTCGTCGACCAAGGCAATGAAACGCCGGACACCGTCGTCGTGGACGGACAATTGTGGCAGTTCGCGGTCACCGGCCTCGACCCGCTCGACACCGTCTTCGGTGCCTCGGGCGATGCGCCCTTCGCGCTGCTCGGCGCTCAGGCTCGACACATCGCCGAGCAGGATAACGCCGAAACGGTCACACAGGGCCATGAAATCCAGCGCCGAGAACGGTTGTTCGCAGAGGTCGGCATAACGGCTCCAGAGCACCGTATCGCTGGCTCGCACCGGCTCAAGCAGACGGTGGCCGACTTCGATCGGCCCGCTGGCGAGCGCCTGCCCGGCGGCCAACTGGTCGAAGACCGCGGCCAGTGGGTCGGTTTGCGCGGGGTCGCGTACCCAATAGCGCTGCTGCACCGCGCCCGGATGCTGGCGATGGTCCTGCCAGCCATTCACCGGCACGACCTGCATGTGTTGCTTGATTGCGGTGATGGTCGGCAGGAACCGCTCACGATTGTGTCCGTTGGCATAGAGTTCTTCCGGCGGCAGGTTGGATGTGCTCACCACCACCATGCCCCGTTCGAACATGACCTGGAACAACCGGCCGAGGATGATGGCGTCGCCAATGTCGCTGACAAACAACTCGTCGAAACACAGCACCCGCACTTCTGCGCTCAACTCCCGGGCCAGGGCCTGCAACGGGTCCGGCGTGCCGGTCAGCTGGAACGAACGCTGGTGCACCCACGCCATGAAATGATGAAAGTGCTGACGGCGTGCGGGCACCTTGAGGCTCTCGTAGAAACGATCCATCAGCCAGGTCTTGCCACGGCCCACCGGGCCCCAGAGATAAACACCCTTGATCGACTTGCGCCCCTCGTGCAACGCCTTGTGGCATTGCTCCAGGGCCATGATGGCCAATTCCTGGGCTTCGTCCTGGACGAAGCCGTGGTGTTCGATGGCGTACTGCCAGGCAGTCAAGGGGGAGTCGTGTGTCATACGGCTCAGGTCCGGGGGATGAAGGACCGGAGTATGCATGAAACATACTACCTATGGGAGCAAGGCTTGCCCGCGATAAAGCTGACACGGTTCAGCCTGAAAACCGGGGTGCCTGTATCGCGGGCAAGCCTTGCTCCACAAATATCCTCACAGCATTCAGGCAACCTAAACCGAAATATCCAACCGACTGATCTTCCCTTGCTCATCGAGCCGGAAGGTATAGCGCAGCTCCAGCGGGCTGCCGGGGAAGGTACCGGAAATCAGGTTCTGCACCAGCACCTTGCCGGTACGCTGCTGCACATTGAGCACCTCCACCCGTGGCTGGTACCGCTGGGCGGTGTCCTCCATCCATTGGGCGATGGCCTGGACGCCGACACGGTGCTGGCCTTCATCGAACACGTTGGCATCGTCGGCGAAGAACCGCGTCACCGCCGAACTGTCACGGGCATTGGCGGCGGCAATGTAGCCGGCGATGGCCGGGGCCAGGGAAGAGACGGGATTGGACATGGCAAGGCTCCTTGTTTTATCGATCTGGCACTATGCTAGAACAGCGTTGTGTCAGTTTTTGTCAGGAGTGAAACGTCCGGTTTCGTCCAGCTGCATCAGCGTAAACCAGGCGCGCAACAGATCACTGCGGCGGCCCGGATAACGCTCGCCCTGCTCGGTGGCCGAGGCAATCCGGTCGGTGCGAAAGGTCCGGTAGGCGCCACGCAATTCGCACCAGGCCACCACCACCCGTGCCTCATTGAAAAAGCCCAGGGCCAGCGGCCAGATCAGCCGTTGGCTGGGGGTTTTATTCACGTCGGCATAATCGATGTGCAGCTTGGCCTGGGTGCGGATGGCTTGGCGGTACACATTCAGTTCCACGGTGTTCTGCGGGTAGCCATAGCCCGGCGGCCCCGGCAACACCGTGGGGTTGCGCAAGGCATCCCGAACGTCGGGCGCGAGCACTGCGGCGACCTTCGCCAACGCGTCGGTGGCGGCCTTGCCCAGCACGTCGTCGCCGCGCTGATCCACGTAGCGCAAACCCAGCACGATGGCCTCGATTTTCATCGGCGGTGAACATCAGCGGCGGCAGGAACAGGCCGCTGCGCAACACATAGCCTATGCCCGCCTCGCCCTGGATCGGCGCGCCGAGGGCGGTCAATTCGGCAATGTCGCGATACAACGTGCGCTCGGACACGTTCAGTTCGACCGCCAGGGCCGCGGCCGTGACCGGGCAACGCTTGCCTCGCAAGACTTGCAGCAAAGTGAGCAGCCGAGTGGTACGCGACACGATGGGTGATCCGGGAAGCAAATAATTGCCGCAGATTAGCAGAGGCTGGTGTCAGAAAATGGCAGGAGCCAACACCTTTATGGCGGACACCCGTGGCGAGGGTTATCGTGCCTCTTATTTAATCGCGAGCGTTTGATCATGCGCAGAATCCTCGGCTTGTCCCTTTTAATGATATTGCTCAACCTCAGCGCCTGCGCGCTGTTCCCGCACCGCGACCCGCTGAACATCAACGTGGTCGGCATCGAGCCGCTGCCCAGCCAGGATCTGGAGATGCGCTTTGCCGTGAAGCTGCGCTTGCAAAATCCCAACGAAACCACCATTGACTATAACGGCGTGGCGTTGGAGCTGGAGGTCAACGGCCGCGAATTGGCCTCCGGGGTCAGCGACCAGACCGGCTCGATCCCACGGTTTTCCGAAGCGATCGTGAGCATCCCGGTGAGCATTTCGGCGTTTTCCGTGCTGCGCCAGACCTTGGGCCTGAGCCAGACCCAAAGCCTGGATAACCTGCCCTACGTGCTCAAGGGCAAGCTCGCTGGCGGGCTGTTCGGGACGATGCGCTTCGTTGACCGCGGCACCCTCGATTTGCGCGGTTCCACCGCCACGTGGTGAATCACTGCGTGAAACGCACCCCCGGCCTGGCGCGCTCATCCACCACCAGTTCGAAGACGTCCGGCCGGGCGTAGTGCCCAACCACGTCGTAGTCGTAGCGCGCCCGCACCAGTTCATCGGTATCGATTTCAGCGGTCAGTAAACCAGCCGTGTCTTTCAATGGCCCGGCCAGTACATCACCCATGGGCCCGACAATCACGCTGCCGCCGGCGATCAGCGGGCGCTCGGCCGGCCAGTTCGCGACCTCGACGCCCAAGGCCTCTGGCGAGGCCTGGACCTGGCAGGCGCTGACCACAAAACAACGGCCTTCATGAGCGATATGGCGCATGGTCACTTGCCACATCTCCCGTTCATCCACCGTCGGTGCACACCAGACCTCCACGCCCTTGGCGTACATCGCCGTGCGCAGCAACGGCATCATGTTTTCCCAGCACACCGCCGCCCCCACGCGACCGACCTGACTGTCGATCACCGGCAGGGTCGAGCCATCGCCCTTGCCCCAGATCAGCCGCTCGGTCCCCGTGGGCATCAGTTTGCGGTGCTTGGCCACCAGGCCCGCGTCAGGCTCGAAATACAGGGCCGTGCAATACAACGTGCTGCCGGCACGCTCGATCACACCCAGCACAAGACTCGCACCCGTACGCGCTGAAAGCCCGGCCAGGGCTTCGGTTTCAACCCCGGGCACGTCAATGGCATTGGCGAAATAACGGGCAAACGCCTCGCGCCCCTCCGGCAAGCGGTAACCCAACTGGGTGCCAAACCCCTCGCCCTTGGGATACCCGCCCAGCAGCGCTTCGGGCATGACCACCAGACGGGCACCGGCCTGGCGGATAGCGTCTTCATAGGAAAGGATCTGCGCCAGGGTTTCGCCCTTGCCGCCGGGCAACGAGCCGATCTGCAGGGCAGCGACGATGGATGTGGGCATGCTTTTCAACTCCGTGATCATCAGGTGTTGCCGATTCTCATGCGTCCGCCGATCATGAATAAAGCCCCGGATGCTGCTAAACGATATGAGCCCTATGAATATCGCCGACATCGACCTCAACTTGCTGAAGACCTTCGAAGCCCTGCATGACGAATCCAGCGCCAGCCGCGCCGCCTTGCGCCTGGGCGTGACGCAGTCGGCCATCAGCGCGGCACTGCGCAGGCTGCGAAGCGTGTATGACGATCAATTGTTTATCCGCACGGGCCGGGGCCTGGCGCCGACCTTGCGGGCCAATCAATTGAAGCCGGTGATCAGCGAGGCATTGAACAAGTGCCGCCAGAGCCTGGCGATGGTCGATCCGCATGCTGGCCATTACCAGGGCCGCTCGGTCATCGTCGGGCTGTCCGACGACTTCGAGATTGCCTTTGGGCGCCGTTTGATCGAGGAAGTGGCGCAGCGCGCACCGGGCCTGCGCTTGATTTTTCGCCAGACCCACAGCCAGATCGTCGGCCTGGCCTTGATGGAGCGCCACCTGGACCTGGCGATCACCGCGGGCGGTTTCGCGCAGCGGCTGCTCAGCCGCCAGGTGTTGGGCGAAGGTGATTACGCGTGCCTGGTGGACCCGGCCAGCCTGACCGAAGCACAGCAGACCCTGAGCCTGGAAGCGTTCGTTGCCCGGGAGCATCTGCTGGTGTCGTCGGGTGGGTTTATCGGCATCACCGATGAAGGGTTGGCCGGGCTCGGGCTGAGCCGGCGGGTGTGCGCCTCGACCACCCATTTTGCCGCGCTGCCGTTTCTGCTCAAGGGCAGCCAGGCCGTGGCGACCATCCCGACCCATGCCGCCCGGGCCATCGCGGCCCTCAGCGGCCTGGCGCTGCTGCCCTGCCCGCTGGGCCTGCCCCGCTATCCGATCGAGCTGGGATGGCGAACCCACACACAAACGGATCCGGCCGTGCTCAAGGTGCGCGAGGCGATCAGCGCAGCCTTCGCCTGGGGATCTACTTGTTGGCCGCCATCAGGCGATTGACTTCACTTCGCACCATATTGGCGTATTCCGGCGGCGACATGCCGTCCAGTTCAGCCCGCACCCACTCGGCCCACTTGCCCTTGCGCTTGGAACGCTCGCCGAACAAGCGGGCGGCGTCGCCCTTGGCTTTACCCAAATTGTTCTGCCACAGCTCAAAGAGTCGGGATTTTTCGTCTTCCAGCGCGGCGCGCTCGGCAAGGGGCCTGTCAGCCAGATTGAAGCTCATGGGAATTACCTGTTGCGTAAATAGGCGCCATCTTACACCTTGCGCCGAATAGCCTTAACCCGCTTTCATGAAATGAGCCGGTTGTGCCTCGCCTGGCGCAACTTTTCAGTCTGCGCAACACTCAATAGTGCATTGCCATCATCCATCAGGAGTCACACACATGGCGCGTAAAAGCACCTTGCAAGCCAACGGAGAGCAGATCAAGGATCAAGCTTTCAGCGAATTGAAGGCGTTGATCGAAGAGTCGGAGAAGCTGCTCAAGAACGGTGCCGCACTGGTCGGCGAAGACGCGGAAAACCTGCGCGGCCAGATCTCGCAGAAACTGCAACAAGCCTTGGAGTCCCTCGCCAGCGCGCGGGAGCGTACCCGTCCGATGGTCGATGCCACCGAAGTGTACATCGGCGGCCACCCCTGGCAGACGGTGGCGATCTCCGCCGGGTTCGGCTTGGTGGTGGGGTTGCTGCTGGGCCGGCGTTAAGCCCCCACCTGTGGGTTAAGCCAACCCCCTGTGGGAGCGGGCTTGCTCGCGAAGGCGGTGTGTCAGCCAAACATATTTCGCATGACACACCGCCTTCGCGAGCAAGCCCGCTCCCACAGGGGGTTGGCTTAACCCACAGGTGGGGGCTTAACGCCGGCCCAGCAGCAACCCCACCACCAAGCCGAACCCGGCGGAGATCGCCACCGTCTGCCAGGGGTGGCCGCCGATGTACACTTCGGTGGCATCGACCATCGGACGGGTACGCTCCCGCGCGCTGGCGAGGGACTCCAAGGCTTGTTGCAGTTTCTGCGAGATCTGGCC
>NZ_JAGGOF010000071.1 GCF_018614775.1 Pseudomonas fluorescens | reverse complement strand
TCGGCATGCCCGACTACGACACCTACGTCGAGCACATGCAAACCAAGCACCCGGACAAACCGCTGATGGACTACGAGGCGTTCTTCCGCGAACGCCAGCAAGCCCGCTACGGTGGCAAGGGTGGGCCCAAGTGCTGCTGACTCGGTAGCCTTGAGGTAATTCCTTGTGGGAGCGGGCTTGCTCGCGAATGCGATGGGTCAGTTGATGAAGATATTGACTGATCCACCGCCTTCGCGAGCAAGCCCGCTCCCACAGTTGTTTGGCGTGGACTCAGGATTTGCTTGCGCCACAAATCCCCTGTGGGAGCGAGCCTGCTCGCGATGGCGTACTATCAGCCGACATCGGTATTGACTGACCCACCGCCATCGCGAGCAGCCTCGCTCCCACAAAAAACTTGCATCAAGGAGACTCTGTTTGTCCTCTCCCATCCCGGTCACCATCCTCAGCGGCTTCCTCGGCGCCGGCAAGACCACGTTGTTGCGTCATTTGCTCAAGGCCGAGCATGGCCTGAAGATCGCCGTGATCGAGAACGAATTCAGTGATGCCGGCGTCGACACCCAGTTGCTGGGTGACGAGCCGGTGCAGGTCATGACACTGGCCAACGGCTGTGTGTGCTGCACCATTCACACCGACCTGACCAAAGCTCTGTACCTGTTGCTCGAACGACTGGATAGCGGTGCGATTGCCTTCGATCGCCTGGTGATCGAGTGCACCGGCCTGGCCGACCCGGCCCCGGTGGCCCAGACGTTTTTCATTGACGAGGACCTGCGCGAGCGCTACATCCTCGACGGGATCCTGACCCTGGTGGATGCCGCCCACGCCGACGTGCACCTGACCCAGGCCATCGGCCAGGCGCAGGTCGGGTTCGCCGATCGCCTGCTCCTGAGCAAGACCGATCTGGTGGACGCGGCCCAGGTCCAAGCCCTTGGCGAACGGCTGACGCGCATCAACCGCCGGGCACCCATTCGGGTGGTCGAGCACGGCAAAATCGACTTGGCCGAACTGCTCGACATCCGCGGGTTCAACCTCAATGCGGACCTGGGCGCCGGGCTCAGCCTGCGCCCCGTCGGCAAGGCGACCCCGGGCGACCGCATCAGCAGCCTGGTGCTGCGCACTGACAAGCCGCTGGATATCGACAAGCTCAGCGAGTTCATGAACCAGTTGCTCGAAGACCACGGCAAGCAGTTGCTGCGCTACAAAGGCGTGTTGAATATCGCCGGCGAACCCCGCCGACTGGTGTTCCAGGGTGTGCTCAAATTGTACGGCTTCGATTGGGACACCGAATGGGCCGCCGATGAGACCCGCGAAAGCGTGATCGTGTTCATTGCCGACGAGTTGCCGGAAGAGAAGATCCGCGCGGGCTTCGACGCCCTACTAGGTTGACGCCTGCGGCCTGTGGCGAGGTATTTTCTCGCCACAACCCCCGCGCAGTTCCATGCGCTAAATAATGTCCGGGTCTTGCCTACCCAATGACGCTAAGTATGAAAGTCAACTTTGAGCGCGCTTCCGTCTCTGCCAGATAACGATAGGGCGAACCGCGCACACGTAGCCCGCCGATATACTTGTTGTTCTGGGTCATGAGTGACAATGGAGTATGTTTGGCGAATAAGTCCCGGCTGATCGCTCTGTTTTGTGGGTCGAGGAGTGTAAACAGGGTGGGTGTCCCCGAGTCTTTTACGCCTAATACCTCAAACCACTGTTTGCCGATGAATTTGTTGACATGTTCTCCTGGGTTTTTTACGGACAGGATGTAGCCCTCGGCCGTATGGCGAAAGTACAGCCTCAAGGGCTGGATGACCCTGCCCTCGGCTTTGGGGTGCATGCCCAGCAGGCTTGAGTGATCGACAGTTTGCGGTCTGCCGCTGAAAAAACCGCCGCTGAATGGCGTAAGGGTCGCCAGTGCCGGTTTGCCATGGAGCGTCTCAAGCAACTGGATATCCATGTCGGGCAGGCTGAGCGTCGCGGTAAAAGAGTGTTTACTGTCCATGTAGAAATCGCATCCTTTATCAGGTGGCATAAGTTGCCGTGAAAGATGGGATTCGATGTTATGGGTTTCTGGGTTGAGGATGTTGAGGGGTGTGTTTCAAGGATTAAAGTGTATGGTTAAAGGCGCGTTAGTTATATTGGAGGTTGTTCGGCAGTTGGGCTGCTTTCATGGAATGCAAATAAAAAAGCCCACACCTTTCGGTGTGGGCTTTTTGATGACGGTTCAGCGTTGTATCAAGCGCCGTACACCGGCAGCTTCTTGCAGATGGCCTTGACCTTCTCACGAACGGCGTCGATCACCGCTTCGTTGTTCAGGTCCGCCAGGATGTCGCAGATCCAGCCGGCCAGTTCCTTGCATTCGGTTTCCTTGAAGCCGCGGGTGGTCACGGCTGGGGTGCCGAAACGCAGGCCGGAGGTGACGAACGGGGAGCGTGGGTCGTTTGGCACCGAGTTCTTGTTCACGGTGATGAACGCCTTGCCCAGCGCGGCGTCGGCGTCTTTGCCGGAGATTTCCTGCTTGATCAGCGACAGCAGGAACAGGTGGTTCTGGGTACCACCGGACACCACGTCAAAGCCGCGCTCGATGAACACGCTGGCCATGGCCTGGGCGTTCTTCACGACCTGTTGCTGGTAGGTCTTGAACTCAGGCTGCAGCGCTTCCTTGAAGCAGATCGCCTTGGCCGCGATCACGTGTTCCAGCGGGCCGCCCTGGGCGCCCGGGAACACCGCGGAGTTCAGTTTCTTCTCGATGTCGGCGTTGGCGCGAGCCAGGATCAGGCCGCCACGCGGACCGCGCAGGGTCTTGTGAGTGGTGGTGGTCACGACGTCGGCGAACGGCACCGGGTTCGGGTAGACGCCCGCGGCGACCAGGCCGGCTACGTGAGCCATGTCGACGAACAGGTAGGCACCGACCTTGTCAGCGATTTCGCGGAAACGCGGGAAGTCGAGGATCTGCGAGTAGGCCGAGAAACCCGCCACGATCATTTTCGGCTTGTGCTCGAGTGCCAGGCGCTCGACTTCGTCGTAGTCGATCAGGCCGTTGCCGTCGATGCCGTACTGGACAGCGTTGTACAGCTTGCCGGAGGAGGACACGCTGGCGCCGTGGGTCAGGTGACCGCCGTGGGCCAGGCTCATGCCCAGGATCGTGTCGCCGGCCGACAGCAGCGCCAGGTACACGGCGGCGTTGGCTTGGGAACCGGCGTGCGGCTGGACGTTGGCGTAGTCGGCCCCGAACAGTTGCTTGGCGCGGTCGATGGCCAGTTGTTCAACCACGTCGACGTACTCGCAACCACCGTAGTAGCGCTTGCCCGGATAGCCTTCGGCGTACTTGTTGGTCAGTACCGAGCCTTGAGCTTCCATCACCGCAGGGCTGGTGTAGTTTTCCGAAGCGATCAGCTCAATGTGCTCTTCCTGGCGCTGAGCTTCTTGCTCCATGGCGGCAAAGAGATCGGCGTCGTACTTGGCAATAGTCAAATCACGGCTGAACATGGCGGTCCTCAAGGATCGGGGCAGAAAAGGGGGGCATTCTAACCCACCGGTTTTGGAAGGGGTATGAAAGGAATTCAGATTGAAGAGTTTCAAGCTTCAAGCTTCAAGCCACAAGCTGACACGAACTGCTTCTACTTGTAGCTTGAAGCTTCAAGCTCGTAGCTGCCTCAATCAATCATAAACAGCGCATCATTGCTGAACTGCGCTTCAAACCGATTGGCCGGCATCGGCCGGCCGAACAGGTAGCCCTGGACTTCATCGCAGCCGTGTTCACGCAGGAAGTCCAGTTGCTCATGGGTCTCGACGCCCTCGGCGATCACCGCCAGGTTGAGGCTATGGGCCATGGCGATGATCGCGCGGGCAATCTGCGCATCCTGCTCGCCCGACGGCAGGCCATCAACGAAGGTGCGGTCGATCTTCAATACGTCGATGGGGAATTGCTTGAGGTAGTTGAGCGACGAGTAGCCCGTGCCGAAGTCATCCACGGCGATGCTCAGGCCGAGGTTTTTCAGCCCGGCCAGGATCTGCATCGCCTCGCTGACTTCGCGCATCAGGATGCTCTCCGTCAACTCCAGCTCCAGGCACGCCGGCGGCAGGCCGGTGCTACGCAGGATGTCGGCGATGCGCGTACCCAATTGGCCGTCGGAGAACTGCCGGGCCGAAATGTTGACCGAGACCTTCGGCACCCGGACCTTGGCCTGGTGCCAGGTCCTGAGTTGCCGGCAGGCCTCGGCGATGACCCAATCACCAACGTCCACCACCAGTCCGAGCTCTTCCAGAACCGGGATGAAGTCCCCCGGCGGCACCAACCCGCGGCGCGGATGGCGCCAGCGCAGCAACGCCTCGGCACCGGTCAGGCGCTTGCCGTCGCCGCTGAATTGCGGCTGGTAATACAGCACGAACTCATTCTGCTCCAGGGCATGGCGCAGGTCGCTTTCCAGCTCCAGGCGCTCCAGGGCGCTGGCGTTCATGTCGGCCTGATAGAACTGGAAGTTGTTCTTGCCGCGCTCCTTGGCGTGGTACATGGCCGTGTCGGCGTTCTTCATCAACTGGCTCAGTTCGTTGCCGTCCTGGGGGCTCAGGGCGATACCGATACTGGCCGTGACAAAGAACTCCCGCCCCTCGAGCACGAACGGCCGGACCAGGCTGGCGAGGATCTGCTCGGCCACGGTAATGGCCCGGTTCAGGGCCATTTCGCGGCTGGCGCGCGGTTGCAGCAGCAGGGTGAATTCATCACCGCCCATGCGCGCCACGGTGTCGTCGTCGGCGACGCAGCCGAGCAGCCGCGTGGCCATTTCCTTGAGCATCCGGTCGCCGGCGGCATGGCCCAGGGAGTCGTTGATCGGCTTGAAGCGGTCGAGGTCGAGGAACATCAGCACGACCCAGCTCTTCTGCCGCTCGGCCGCTTGCAGCGCAGTGTGCAGGCGGTCCTGGAACAGCGTGCGGTTGGGCAGGTGGGTCAGGGCGTCGTAGTAGGCCAGGCGATGGATGCGCTGCTCGCTGGCCTTGCGCTCGCTGATATCGCTGAAGAAACACACGTAGCTGGCCAGGTCGCCTTCGTCGTCCAGCACCGCCGTGATGCCGACCCAGGCCGGGTAGTGTTCGCCATTGCGGCGCTTGAGCCAGACTTCGCCTTCCCAGGTGCTGTGCTGTTGCAACTGCTTGAGCACGTAGCGCAGGTGGGCTTCCTGCTGTTCGTCCACGGTCAGCATGTTGGGCAACTGGTCCAGCACCTGCGACACCGCGTAGCCGCTGACGCGACTGAATGCTTCGTTGGCCTGGACAATGTAGCCGGCCGGGTCGGTGATCAGGATCGCCGAGGTTGAATGCTCGAATACCGTGGCGGCCATGCGCAGGTCTTTCTCGGCGCGCCGCTGCTGGCTGATGTCGCGACCCACGCCGAGCACGCCTTCGAAGGCGCCGTGATCGTCCCACACCAGCACCAGGCGCAGCTCGATGGGGATCTTGCGTCCATCGGCGCGCAGGCAGTCGAACAGGAACAGTTGAGTCTGCAGCTGGTTGCGCAGCTCGGCCAATTGCTCAGGCTGGTCGAGGGCCTTGCTGACCCGGTTCATCAAATCGTAGATACCGGTCAGTTGTTGCGGATTGGCGATGGTCGATTGCCAGCCGTTCTGGAAAATCCAGTCGACGTTATAACCCAGCACCGCCTGCACCGACGGGCTGACGTAGTTGAGCGAAAGCTTGCTGTCGGTGGAGAAAATCACGTCGCTGATGCTTTCGGCGAGCATCCGGTAGCGTTGTTCGCTGTCACGCAGCGATTCGCTGGCCTCGATCTGCTCGGTAACGTCCTTGGCCACGCCGATGATCCGCGTCACCTGGTCATGTCGATCCCGGGCCAGTGCCTGTTCGCGAACCTCAAAGCGCCGCCACTTGCCGTCGCGGTGGCGGAAACGCAGCTGGCATTGCAGCAGTTGCGTGTAGCCGCCCCGGCGCTGTTCCTGGCGCAGGCAGTGGTAGTGGTCGGCGTCTTCGCTGTGCAGCAGGATTTCCCAGAAGTACTCGCCCATCTGGTGCAGTTCGGTGCGGTCGTAGCCCAGGGTCTGGCCGAGGTGATGGTTGCTGAAAATCATCCGCTGGCTGATGACATCCTGCACGTAGAGATGATCCGGCACGGTGCGCACCACATCGGACCAGAAGCCTTCGCGTTCGAGCAGCGAGAGTTCCACCAGCTTGCGGCTGGTGATGTCGCTGATGCTCAGGATGACGGCGTTATAGTCGTGCTCGTGTTCCGGCAGGCGCAGCACCAGCCACAGGTGCTGGTCGCGGCCATGGGCGTCCTGCAGGCGGATTTCCAGTTCCAGTTGCTTGTGCTGGTCGAGCAGTGCTTCGAGCAGTTTCGAGCCAACGGGGTTCTGGTCTTGTGGGCCGTTACCCACCAGCAATTGCCAGGCCTGTTCGCAAGAGTCGACGTTGAGCAGCTTCAACGCCATCTGGTTGACCTCGGTCACGAGCACTTCCTGTCGCAGTTGCTCGCATTGGTGCGGGGTTTGCAGCCAGGCGCGCAACTGATCGCCCGTGTGCAGGCCGGCCTTCTGGAAGAACGCCTTGAGCCCCGACAGGTCAAGTACGCACAGGGCCACGCCAGTGCCTTCGAAAATATCCTGGTAACGACGGCGACCTTCGTGCAACTGGCGCTGGCGCCGCCGCATGTTCAACAGCGCAATCACCGGCAGCATCGAAAAGGCCAGGCCCAGCAGGCATTTGCCGATAAAGGCTGGCAACAGCTGTTCGATTACCTGGCGACGGTCGAACAACCCACGCAGTTGCCAGTCGCTGCTGCTCAGCGGCACGGTCAGCACGGTGTTGTCGAGGTCATCCGGGGTGAGCCGGACAGTGCTGACCGCAGGCAGGCCCTCGTCGCGGCTGACGATCTGCTGATTGAGGCGGTTCTCCACCAGCCACATCGGGCGCAGGCCCACATCGGCCTGCTTGGTCAGCGTCGCGAAAAAGTTCGGTGCCAGCCGCAGGGCCCAATAGCCACGGCTGCTGCCGCTGGCCTGATGCAACAGCAGGTGCACCATGGAGCCGTCTTCGGAATTGCTGAAGTAATGTGCCTGGGCCCGGCTGCGCCGCACCAGATCGCCCAGGTAGTCGGCGTCGTGGCTGGCGGCGTCGCTGTCGCTGAGTACCTTGCCGGAAGGGCTGAGCAACGCCAGGCTGCGCAGTTCAGGCAGCGATTGCTGGAGTTTGCGCACCAGCGCCTGTTGTTCGTCGGCCGTTTGCGGTTGTTCGACGATCGGTAGCAGATTCAGGGCGATCTGCGCGTTCAGCGCCATGTTCAGGCTGACTTGCGCGGCCAGGTCAGCGGTGTAGTCGATGGTGTACTGGCGCTGTTGCTGCTGGGTTTCGCGCATCTGGTCGAGCAATTGCCAGAAGAGCAATCCGAGCAGCATCAGCACGAGGGTGGCCAGCGCGCCCTTCAAGGTCCCGCGCAGGGGCGAGCCAGGCACAGCAGCAGGTGCACGTGGGGGCGAGGACGGCGTGACGTTGGACAAGCTGTAATCCTGCAGTTTGCTTTTGCTGGACTGGCGCGACGTGCACTATAAGCCGGACGCCCGAAGGGCGGCTAGCATGCCTTGCTGCGTGGCAAAGTGCCAGCCCCTGGCGGCTGGACCTTGACCGACGGTTGAGGTAGCTTTGCCCGTCAAACAAGAGCGTTCCAGCTCCAGATTCCCAGGCTGCATCCGCCCTCAGGCCTTGATCACCCTCAAGCGCCGGCGCCGTGCATGGCCTGGCTCGTTCTTTTCACCTGTCACTGACGCTAGGTTCACCATGGCTCAATACGTCTTTACCATGCATCGGCTGAGCAAAGTTGTTCCGCCGAAGCGGGAAATCCTGAAAAACATTTCGCTCTCGTTCTTCCCCGGCGCCAAGATCGGCGTACTGGGCCTCAACGGTTCGGGTAAGTCCACGCTGCTGAAAATCATGGCCGGCGTCGATACCGAATTCGATGGCGAAGCCCGCCCGATGCCGGACCTGAACATCGGTTACCTGCCCCAGGAACCGCAGCTGGACCCGACCAAGACCGTCCGTGAAGTGGTCGAGGAGGCGGTCAGTGTGATCAAGAACGCCCAGGCACGCCTGGACGAGGTCTATGCCGCCTATGCCGATCCCGATGCCGATTTCGACAAGCTGGCCGCCGAACAGGCCAAGCTCGAAGCGATCCTGCAGGCCAGCGACGGGCATAACCTGGAGCGCCAGTTGGAAGTCGCCGCCGATGCGCTGCGCCTGCCGGCCTGGGACGCGAAGGTCGAACACCTGTCCGGCGGTGAGAAACGCCGTGTGGCCCTGTGCCGCCTGCTGCTGTCCGCCCCGGACATGCTGCTGCTCGACGAACCCACCAACCACCTGGACGCCGACTCCGTCGCCTGGCTCGAACACTTCCTGCACGATTTCCCGGGCACGGTGGTCGCGATCACGCACGACCGTTACTTCCTCGACAACGTTGCCGGCTGGATCCTGGAACTCGACCGCGGCGCGGGCATTCCCTACGAGGGCAACTATTCGGGTTGGCTGGAAGCCAAATCCGATCGTCTGGCCCAGGAATCCAAGCAGCAGTCGGCCCATGAAAAGGCCATGAAGGAAGAGCTGGAATGGGTGCGCAAAGGCGCCAAGGCCCGCCAGTCCAAATCCAAGGCCCGCCTGCAACGCTTCGAGGAAATGCAGTCCCAGGAATTCCAGAAGCGCAGCGAAACCAACGAGATCTACATCCCGGCCGGTCCGCGCCTGGGTGACAAGGTCATCGAATTCAAGAACGTCACCAAGGGTTATGGCGACCGCGTGCTGATCGACAACCTGTCGTTCTCCATGCCAAAAGGCGCCATCGTCGGTGTGATCGGTGGTAACGGCGCGGGTAAATCCACGCTGTTCCGCATGCTGATGGGCAAGGAAACGCCGGACTCGGGCAGCATCGAAGTCGGCGACACCGTGCAACTGGCCTGCGTCGACCAGAGCCGCGAAGACCTGGACGGCAGCAAGACTGTGTTCCAGCAGATCTCCGACGGTTCCGACCAGATCCGCATCGGCAATTACGAGATCCCGTCGCGCACCTACGTGGGGCGGTTCAACTTCAAGGGCGGCGACCAGCAGAAGTTCGTCAAGGACTTGTCCGGTGGTGAGCGCGGCCGCCTGCACCTGGCGTTGACGTTGAAGGAGGGTGGCAACGTCCTGCTGCTCGACGAACCGTCCAACGACCTCGACGTCGAAACCCTGCGTTCCCTGGAAGAAGCGCTGCTGGACTTCCCGGGCGCCGCCATTGTGATCTCCCACGATCGGTGGTTCCTCGACCGCGTGGCGACCCACATCCTGGCGTACGAAGACGACTCGCAAGCGGTGTTCTTCGAAGGCAACTACACCGAGTACGAAGCTGATCGCAAGAAACGCCTCGGCGAAGCCGCTGCCCAGCCGCATCGTGTACGGCACAAGAAGCTGGCTTGATGGGGTTGGTTGCATGAAAAACGGAGCCTTCGGGCTCCGTTTTTCATGGGCGCATCTCTGTGGGAGCAAGCGAACTCGCTCCCACCGGGATTTGGCCCGTCGACTATTGAACTAACGCGTTCAACGAATTGATTTGAGTTTTAACTTAGCTCATATCAGGGGAAGGGGCAGCCAATGACAGTGCAGCCCAGCGTGTCGCAATCCAGGATAGTAGCAGCCATTGCCTCCATAGCGTCTTTCTTGGGCGCTTGATAGGCTTCAAAATCAAGACTGAAGTCGCCGGACATGTTCAAAATTTGTTCGCTCATGATGTTTCCTCGTTAGCGAGAATGTTTCACCGGTCCGCAGTTCGAGTGCCATAACGGCAATCATGCGGTGGATTAGGGAGAGTTTGATTGTGTTACACAGGTTTCAGCACACTCGCGGTGCGGTGCACCGTGTCAGACTCAATAATGTTCCTTGTACTGTTTTGATGTCGAGCTTGTTCAACAGTCGATAATGTACAAATCTGCTGTAAAACTTGTCCGACATTGCCAGTGGTTGTTAATTATTAGCGTCTCCTGTTTTGTTTAAGCTCCTCGATAAGAAGCGGGGAAACAGTAGCACGCTCTTCGATTGAAGCAAGTTTGTGATTATGACCTGATATTGCGTTTACTGACGGCTACCCGGAAATGATTGGTTGTTATTTGGTGGCGGGTTAATGAGGTAGCGTAATAGCTCGCTCGTCATTTTGTTCCGCTCTCGGTTCCGCGACGTTAAGTTGAACATGATTCTGCAACGAGGGAGCAAACTCCCTCGCCACGGTGGTTTGTCTAAGGCTCAAGTCGCGACCGGCCCGCGAAATCGAGTGAGAGAATGTTGGGGAGTGTTGGATCGATCGAGTAAAGCAAGGCAAAGCCTGCGCCCGTTATTCCGGTCATCAGGCTGACGTCGGGTACCCTGTCGCTGTCGAGAATCGAGCTATCGATAAACCGCTTGGCCACTTCGTCGAGCGCTCGCTCGACTCTGCGGATGCCCTCGGCGTCATTTGAATGCCGATACCCGTCATACAGGCAGATCAGATTGCCCAAGTCCCCGTGGCACAGGTTATAGCCATCGCCAAGCCCGTGCTGCCAGAGATTGCTCTCACATCGCCGTATATCGTCCAGCACCGTCATACGGGTCGCTTGGTCCAGAACGTTGCCCATGGACTTCATGAGCTGTCGCCGGGCGATGAGAATGCCACCGTCTCCGTGGCACCACTTGGTCGAATGATCCGCATGGCCATGGTCGCGCAGGTCCAGCCAGAAACCATCCCGACTCAAACGGTTTTCACCTTCGAGCACCTGGATGGCCAAAGGCACCAGCGTCGCATCCCCGGTCACGTCATAGGCCTTGCACAAAGCATGGATGACGCCCGACAGACCGTGAGACAGCCCCGTCAGAATCACCGAGCGATCATCACGTCGCAGCAGTCGGCCTTCTTCAATCAGCACCTGATCCTTTATGTAATCGACCATGCGCCTGATGGCCGGCAATACATCTTCGCGCCCGGACAGCTCATGGATGTTGGCCAGCAGCGTCACGGCGCCACAGCAGCCGCCCAGGAAGTCGAAGTCATATTGCTCAGGAGGCATTTCAATCAGTTGGGTCAGCAGGCCGGCGATTTTTTCATCCTGTTCCGGATCCCCCGTTATCTGGTGACGATTGATGAGCAGAAAGAGATAAGCCCCCAGGCCGTGATAAGCGCTGACGGTCAGGTCGGTTTTGAAGAAGCCGAAATGTTGCTCCATTGAATGCAATACCTGATCCAGCAGAGACAGGCAGTGAGGCTTGCCGCTCACCTTGAACAGGCTCAAACAAAAAAGACCGATCCCGGCGATCCCGGAGTACAGGCCGTGGTCCATGGGCGAAGGGTATTTTCTGTGGGTCGTAGGGTGCATATGAAAAGACAGCCAGCGAACGTCAGTTGCTGTTCCCGTGATCGCCAGCGCTTCGAGGCGGGCACTGATGCGCAGCACGGCATCGAGTCGGTTCGCTTGGGTGGCATTTTCAGGTTTTTCTGGCGTCTGCCCGGCAGGGGCTGGCGGATGACTATCGGGTTGCCGGAATAAACAGAGTTCGAGGAGTGTGCGTTGCAGCGCTTTGTCTGCTGGAGCCAGGTTGGCTATTTTCTGCAGGCAGCTTTTGATCGGTGGTTCCACCTGTGCCAGTTCTATGGTTACACCTTGTGCGCTCGTCAAACTGTTGGAACTGAGGGGCATTGTGAAGCATGGAATACTGGATCTCTGCAGGTCCGCCATTTCATGACGAGGAATGCCGGCCGCCAGGTAGAGTTCTTTCGAGTCACTCCATAAAGTTGCGAGCAGAAGCTCTTTGTCCAGCCCGTTTTGCATAAAGCGGGGGTGGCGGCTCAGCCCGATAAAATCGGCATAGCGTTGAGAGTTTTTCAGCAATACACGGGTTGATAACTGGCCCGCTGATTGTTCAAGCATCTGCATAAGGGTATGCCGATGCTTCATCAGTTCGTCATAGGCATATTCAAAGCCTTGGAAAAGCGCTTCTTTATAGGCTTCATGCCCCTTGCGCTCGCCCTGCAACAGCGGCAGATGTCTTTGCTCAAGTGTGTGTTCGAATTCAAATTTTCGCAGATGGTAAAACCCGTCCTCGAAAACCAGCGAGCGGCGAGTGGAGATGAACAGCGCTTGTCGAGTCAGCCCACTCTGGTCGTTGTTGGATTTTTGCGAGAAGGGCACAAAACCGCTGGAGCAGACCGACTGTTGGATCAACTTAAAGCTATTGGATAGCGCGCAGCCAGCGGGCAAATCGAGCAGGGCTTCGCTGGTGGAGGCGGTAAACAGGCATTCCAGGTCAATCATGACGGGGCTGTTGCCACACGCGATAATATTTTCGTAATGGAAGTCGATGCCGTTCAAGGCATGAATAACGGCGATTTGTGCGCCCATTTTTTCATAGAACAGCTCAACGTCCTCTGGGCTGTCGCAAGGCAGGTTGTCGACTTTTTCTACCCAGCTATGCCGTTCGCGGCTCAGGGTCTTTGGCGCATGGATGGAAAAACAGTCCGCGCCTGTCCACTCATGTAATTGTCCAAGAAGGCGATTGAAGAAAAGTGCCTCCCGGTTTGCCCTTGGCTTGTAAACCAGCGAAGTCCCGCCGATGCTGACCTTGCAGACCGTTTCGCCACGACCGTGGGGGTCACCGAGACCAAGCTCGATAGCATCTATTTTCCGCGATGTGATCGAAAACGCCGTCTCCAGCGATTCAATATCATTGGCGAAGTTGAGAATGACTGCATACAGGTAGTTGACGGTGTCTTCCAACATACCAAGCAGCAGCGTGGCCAGGACTGGATAGGATTCGAAAAATTTCAGCAGCGGCAAGGATCGTAAACATTCGTTGAACCGACTCAAGTCAATGTTATCGCCCTCCGCAATTCGGGTATTCAGATAATGCACCAGGCTTTGTTCTGCGGTACGACTGACACGGGCCAGGACATACCGTTCGAGGCTGGCAAGCACGGCGGGTTCGTCAATGTGCATTGACGCGTTGCCATAGCGCTCGTCCGCCTTGAGTGTGTCGATGAAATAAAGAAAAAGACGGTGGCCAAACCAATGGAAATTGTCCTTGTTGCTTGGGGTCGCTGTCGTATCGACGCTGACGCAGTCGAGCCGGATAAGCTTTTTCTTCAAAGCGTCCAGGGTGGTTTCGCTGTCGGTGGGTAAGCGCTGATTGTCGACAGAGGCCTTGGCATACGAAATCAAATGCTCCCTGCCTACGCCAAAATGATTCAGCAAGGCTTGATCATCAGCATGCAAACGGGTCAGGTTGTTTTCAAAGAGGGTGACGGCGGCGTCGGAAGAGAATTTGCATTGACCTTGTTGATCAAACCTCAAAGCGTTAACAAGCATGCCGTGGCTCCTGACATGAATAGAGCAGGCGCTGCCTGCTCTATATTTATAAGTACTGCTGTTTAATTAGTCGAATAAGGGATTAGCACATGACCGTCGAACATTCAATGTTGGTGCAGGTCCCAAAGGTATTGCACTCCAGGGTTGTTGCGAATATCGCTCCAACGTTGTTGGCGGGTGCCTGGTAGGCGTCGAACTCGAGATGGAAGTCGCCGGACATATTCAGGATTTTTTCGCTCATGATGTTTCCTCGGATATCGGTTACAGCGATCCACACTTATTCGAGCGCCGGTAGTTGCGCTCGATTCAGCGGGATCAAGGGAGTTGGGTTAGTCTTGGAGGACGGGTTTCAGCACAAGATTGCGGTGCAGTGCACCGTGCCGCACTCAACAATGGAGACGTGTACTGAATCGATGCCAAGGCTGTTCAACGGTTGATAACGCTTGAGTTCGCTATCAAAGTCGCCTGACAGTGCCAGTAGATATTCACTCATCAAGTAGCTCCTTTCTTATTGTTCAAGCCCCTCGGTGAGGAGCGGGAAAACAGTAGCACGCTCCTGATTTAACGCAAATGTGTGGTTATGACCTTATGTTGCGGTTACCCATTGCCGCACGCATGTAATGGGTGAGCGCTTAGTTGCTTAAACAAGTAATAAGACATTCTTGTCCAGCGATGTCAGGACAACTCAATTGCAATGACTTCAATGGCCAGGTTCCCTATCGGTCGCTTCCAGATCACCTCGTCCCCCAGTTTTGCCCCCAGCAATGCCCGCCCCAGCGGCGACCCCCAATTGATCAGCCCGCTGGCCGCATCGGCCTGGTCTTCACCCACCAACTGCACCCGTTGCTCGAGATCCTGTTCATCGGCGAAGGTCACCCAATGGCCGATCCGAACCTGATCGGATGAAGTCGGCGCAACCACCTGAGCGCTTTGCAGGCGCTGGTTGAAATAGCGAAGGTCTCGCTCGATGTCCGCGATCCGTTGCTTGTCGGCCTGATCGCCTCGGGCTGTTTGCTGGCTGTGCAACGCCTGCAGTTGCGCGACCCGCGCTTGCAGCTGGGCGAGCCCCTCGGGGGTGACGTAGTTGGGTTGCGCACTGACCTGGCGTTCGACCGGCTGGTCGGCCTGGGCAGCGGCGTTGTCTTCATTAACGAAAGCGCGACTCATGGTGTTCTCCTCTATTGGAGTTTGGGCCATGGTCGCAAGCTTTTGGTTTCGACGAATGTCTGTGGGCGACTCACTGCGAACGATAAGCCCGACCGGCGTCGCGGTCCTTCTCTTGCTGCCAGGCGCGTTCGCGCTCGTCCCAGTGATGCTCGCGATAGGCATCGCGTTCTTCGCTTTCGCGCATGGCCTGGCACTGGCGGAAGCCGTCGCTCCAGCCTTCGGCGTAGCGGGCGTCCTTGAGGTAACGCGGCACGTCTTTCCTGAATTGGCCGGTGATCGCGCCTGCCGCTTGCCGCCCACTGCTGCACCCGTCGTCATAACCGTCGGCGAACGCTGGCGGGTAACCCCGGGCGACCAGATCCTCGTGGGTGGTTTCACAGCCGCCCAGCAACATCAACACACCCAATACCGCTACCGCGCGCCTCATTTCAGCCTTCCTGCCGCATCCACATATACAGGTAGTCTAGAAGCCGATTCGTCAGGCCGTTGTGAAAGCGCGGTGATTAATCCGTTCGGTTCCGACCCGTGTGGTGACGGGTTGCCCTGCATCGGGCGTCGCCCAGTTCAATAGTGATACCACTTCACCTCAAGCATCACCTCGTTCTCCGGTGAGGCAAGGTGGCTGAACTCGCGCTGGGCGCTCAGGCGCACACCGAGGTTGCGGGACAATTCCCACTGCTGATTCAGACTCAGGCTACGGCGCACTTCGCCGTTGACGAAATAGTCGCCCTTGGCTTCCAGGCTCAGGTTGCCCAGCGGGTTTTTCCACAGCACACCGCTGTTGAAGCCGCCGGCCGGGGCGATGAATTCGGCGAAGTCGTTGTTATGCTCGACCCGCACCGTGCCCAGGGCAAAGCCCAGCACATCGTCGCCCAGCGCCCACGTTCCACCGGCTCCGCCGTTGATGTGGCTGACCAGCGTTTCATCGTCGTATTTGCCCGGCACCCGCTCCAGGCCGCCGGTGACCTGCCAGGACAATGGCTGCAGCAGCTCGTTGCGCGGGGTCAGCGAGCGGATCGTCGCCAGGTCGAGTTGTTGCACCTGCCAGTCATTGCCTTCGTACTGACGCAGCTTCAATTGCAGGATTTCAATCTGCGCGCCCAGTGGGAAACTCTCGGCGTTGTCGTTGAGGTCATGGTAGGCCATGCGCAAGCCATACTCGCCGAATGCCCGGTCGCCCCGCGTGCCGAGGCCGGCCTGCCAGGTGCGCGATTCATGCCCATCCTCGGGCAAGCCCGGGTGCGGGATGTCGAGTTCCGGCGCGGGGTTCTGGTTGATCGCCCGCAACAGTTCGAAGCTGCGTTGAGCACGTTGCGGGTCGCGCTCCTGGCCGTTGGCGCGATAGCGCTCCAGCCGGTAGGCCGCATCGATGATCAAGGCCTGGCGCGCGCGGGGCAGCGCCTTGAATTCGGCGGTTTGCAGTTGCTGCTGATCGGCACTGACTTTCAGCACCCATTGTTGTTCGTCATCGCTCAGCGGCTCGGCGCGGCTGAGCAGTTCACGTTCCCGGGACGGTCGATACTCGATGCTCTCCACCAGGCCGGCTTCCTTCACGGCCTTGACGGTGTCGGTGGGGATGGCGGTCAGCGGGAATTGTTCGGTCAGGCGCAGGCTGGGACGGGCCACCTGCAACAGTTCGAGCAGGCGATAGGAACAGTTTTCGTCGAAGAAGAAATAGTCGAACTGGATCTGCTTGAGCTCCCACACATGCTCGACCATGCGCTCGGTTTCCGCCTGGCTCAGGTTGAGGCGGTATTCCCACAGGTCGCGGTTCTCCAGGCTACGGTACTCGGAGAGTTTTTCCTGGTACGGCACCAGGGCGAACAGGCCGGGGTAGCCACCCATCAAGCCCTTCCAGGCGTAGAGGATGCTGTTGTCCGAGCCTTCGATGTAGGCGCCGAAGTTGATCGCATAGCTGAGCAGCGCGGTCTTGTCGCTTTGCACATCCGCCTGGTCGATGCGCAACAACGTATGGCCGAACATCGAGGAGGGGCTGTTCAGGTACGCCGCGGGGAAAATCATCACCGCGCTGTGGGGCGAGACATCCTTGAACCATTGGTTGAAGTCGCCGCAATCGACGGCGGGCAGGTCCGTGAGCTTGAGCTGCGCCTTGAGCCAGCGCGTTCGCGCCGGGTACACGCACTGGGCATGTTGCTGGCCGGCATTGGCCGGGCCGTACAGGGCTTGCAGGGTGGCGGTCAGTTCACGGTCGGGGTGTTCATTGCCGTCGGGGGCGAGGAAGAACTTTTTGTCACTGACATAGCTGCGCCAGCCACCGAGCTTGGCGGTTTCGTAGTGGCCCAGGGAAATCCAGAAGCGGTCATTGGCCAGTTGCTGCAAACGTTGAGGGTCGACATGAGGCGCGGCGGACAGCGGGGCGCACACACAGAGCGCCAGCCAGGCAAGGCGTTTGAGCATAGTCGGCTACTTGGAAAGTCGGAAAAATAAAGACCGTCGGGGCCCCGAAAAGAAAACCCGCTCCCCGAGGGGAGCGAGTGCTGTGCAGCTTAAGCTTGAGTGGCGTACTTGGCCAGGCGAGGATCGCTCTTGAGCACGGCCAGGGTGTTGGTATGCACGTCTTCGGCGGTCACGTCAGCCTTGCTGAAGATCTGCTGGAAGTGCTCGTGGGTAACGGCAGAGAAGTGCGCGCGGTCTTCCGGCGCCACGCCCAGTACCACGGCGTAGGTGGTCAGTGCCTCACCTTGACCCTTGGCCATGTCTTCGGACAGCTCGTTCATCATGCCATTCATGGCCAGCCAGGACTTGCCACCGTAGGTCAGTGCCGCGTTGGTCGAGCAGCCGTTGGTGCCGGAGGTCATACCGAAGGTTGCGTTACCGGAAGTGCCGTTGGTGGTGGACGCCAGGAAGTGAGCCGGGGTGCCACGCTGACCTTCGAACAGCATGTTGCCCCAACCGCAATCCGGGCCGCCTGGCGCCTGAGCCATGGCGTTGATGGATACAGCGGTGAAGAGAGTACCGAGAAGAATCCGTTTCATAGCTATGTTCTCTTTATGTGCATACCAATGGACAGGGTCTGGCGTCTTCGTGGCATCAACCACTCGTGCCAGTGGGCCGGTTATTGTTCCAGCCGCGCAATTTGGAGTTTAGGCATGATCTTAGGGTTCCGTGACATTTTGCAAAAAGTATCTTTAAGTCATGAATTTACCGAGCCCGGCCCGGGGGATGTCACTCGACTATGCTTTGGCCTGAGGCGCTCCTTGCCAGTCAGGTACGGGCAGCGCCAGAATGCCGCTATCTGCCCCGCCTGATGTAAGGAAGCCCGATGCCTGATCCTGTTGCTGCCAGCTTGCGTCTAGCGCCCGAAGCGCTGACCCGTCCGTTTTCCGCTGAACAGTTCAGCTTCTCTACCACCAATGATCTGGAGCCCTTCCGCGGTGTGCTCGGCCAGGAACGTGCGGTCGAAGCCTTGCAGTTCGGCGTGGCCATGCCGCGCCCCGGTTACAACGTATTCGTCATGGGCGAGCCCGGTACCGGTCGGTTTTCGTTCGTCAAACGCTACCTCAAGGCCGAAGGCAAGCGCCTGCAGACCCCGGCGGACTGGGTCTACGTCAACAATTTCGACGAGCCCCGCGAACCCCGCGCCCTGGAGCTGCCATCCGGCACGGCCGGCGCCTTTATCGCCGACATCAATGGCCTGATCGACAACCTGCTGGCGACCTTTCCTGCGGTGTTCGAACACCCTTCCTACCAGCAGAAGAAAAGCGCCATCGACCGCGCCTTCAACCAGCGCTACGACCGCGCCCTCGATGTGATCGAGCGCCTGGCGCTGGAGAAGGATGTCGCGCTGTACCGTGACAGCAGCAACATCGCTTTCACGCCGATGAGCGAAGGCAAGGCCCTCGATGAAGCGGAATTCGCCCAGTTGCCGGAAGCCGAGCGTGAGCGTTTCCACGAGGACATCTCGGGCCTGGAAGAGCGTCTGAACGAAGAACTCGCCAGCCTGCCGCAGTGGAAGCGTGAGTCGAACAACCAGTTGCGCCAGCTCAACGAAGAAACCATTACGTTGGCCCTGCAACCCCTGCTGGCGCCATTGTCGGAGAAGTACGCCGAGAACGCGGCCGTCTGCGGCTATTTGCAGGCCATGCAGGTCAACCTGCTCCGCACGGTGGTCGAGCAACTGGTGGACGATAGCAAGACCGACGCCGTCGCCCGCAAACTGCTCGAGGAGCAATACGCCCCGAGCCTGGTGGTCGGGCATCCATCCAGCGGCGGTGCGCCGGTGGTGTTCGAACCGCATCCCACCTACGACAACCTGTTCGGTCGCATTGAGTACAGCACCGACCAGGGTGCGCTCTACACCACCTATCGGCAGCTGCGTCCGGGTGCCTTGCATCGGGCCAACGGCGGCTTCCTGATTCTCGAAGCGGAAAAAATGCTCGGCGAGCCGTTCGTGTGGGATGCGCTCAAGCGCGCTCTGCAATCGCGCAAGCTGAAAATGGAATCGCCCCTGGGTGAACTGGGGCGGCTAGCCACCGTGACCCTGACTCCGCAACACATCCCGTTGCAGGTCAAGGTCGTGATCATCGGCGCCCGCCAGCTCTACTACGCCTTGCAGGACCTGGACTCGGACTTCCAGGAAATGTTTCGCGTGCTGGTGGACTTCGATGAAGACATCCCGATGGGCGACGAAAGCCTGGAGCAGTTCGCCCAGTTGCTCAAGACCCGCACCTCGGAGGAGGGCATGGCGCCGCTGACCGCTGATGCGGTGGCACGCCTGGCGACCTACAGCGCACGACTGGCTGAGCATCAGGGGCGTTTGTCGGCGCGTATCGGCGACCTGTTCCAGCTGGTCAGCGAAGCGGATTTCATTCGCCAACTGGCCGGTGACGAGATGACCGATGCCGGCCACATCGAACGCGCGCTCAAGGCCAAGGCCACCCGCACCGGGCGAGTCTCGGCGCGAATCCTCGACGACATGCTGGCGGGGATCATCCTGATCGACACCGACGGCGCGGCGGTGGGCAAGTGCAACGGGCTGACGGTGCTGGAAGTCGGCGACTCGGCGTTTGGCGTGCCGGCGCGGATTTCCGCCACGGTGTACCCGGGCGGCAGCGGCATCGTCGACATCGAGCGGGAGGTCAACCTTGGCCAGCCGATTCACTCCAAGGGCGTGATGATCCTCACCGGTTACCTGGGCAGCCGGTATGCCCAGGAGTTCCCGTTGGCGATCTCGGCCAGCATCGCCCTGGAGCAATCCTACGGTTATGTCGACGGCGACAGCGCGTCCCTGGGCGAGGCCTGTACGCTGATTTCGGCACTGTCGAAGACGCCGTTGAAGCAGTGCTTCGCCATCACCGGTTCGATCAACCAGTTCGGTGAAGTGCAAGCGGTGGGCGGGGTCAACGAGAAGATCGAAGGCTTCTTCCGCCTCTGCGAGGCTCGTGGGCTGACCGGCGAGCAGGGGGCGATCATTCCCCAGGCCAACGTCGCGACGCTGATGCTCGACGAGAAAGTGCTGGCCGCGGTGCGCGCCGGGCAGTTCCACGTCTACGCGGTGCGCCAAGCCGACGAAGCCTTGAGCCTGCTGGTGGGCGAGCCTGCTGGCGAGCCGGATGAAAACGGTGAGTTCCCGGAGGGCAGCGTCAACGCCCGGGTGGTCGAGCGTCTGCGGGTCATCGCGGAGATGATCAGCGAAGACGACCTCAAGGAAGCGGAAAAAGAACTGGCGCAGCAGGCCTTGGCGGAGGCCAAGCCGGCCTGAACCAGTCGGCAACCCTCTCTGTGGGAGCGGGCTTGCTCGCGAATGCGGTTTGTCAGCTAACGACAATGTCGACTGGCCGCCCGCCTTCGCGAGCAAGCCCGCTCCCACAATAGGTTTTGCGGTGATTTGTTGTACAGGATGCCACGACCTTGGCGCCAATATTCACACTGTGACCGCTCGGCGCATTCTGGTCTCAAAATCCCTTGTGCCCGGAACTTTTCTTCTATCCTCAGCTCAAGGATAACGAGAGCCATCATCGGATCGAAACAGCCCCATCCCGAGGCTGAATACCGGATCTACCGAGGGGCGCCGCCATGTCGCGCAACCTTTGCCTCACTCGCCAATGCCTGGGCCTTGTCACCCGTATCGAATGCGCCATCCGCCCGCTGGCGGGAGATACCGGTATGTGGACCTTGCTCTTCGCCGCCGGAATGGCCGGTGAACAACCTTCCGCCATCAAGGCCCAGGGCCCGTTTGCCGGTCCGAACGCCGCCGAATCCATCCTCGACACCATCGTCCAGAGCCTCACGCTGCACGGCTATGAGCTGGCCAATGATCCGCAAATCTGGTGCCTGCACATGCAGGCCCAGCTGCGTGAAATCAATGGCGGCCGGTGTCGCAACGTGGGTGGCTTCGAGTTTCGTCCATTGCATTGAGGGTCATTACCGCCCGGATTGAGCAGCCACCTCTACAGGGATGGACCTTGCGTTTGTGGGGCTGCTCGTGGCTGATATACTCGCCGCGATTTTTCAGCCCTGGTGTGAGACTCAATGGAACGCTTTATCGAAAATGCAATGTACGCCTCCCGTTGGCTGCTGGCGCCGATCTACTTCGGGCTGTCCCTGGGTTTGCTGGCGCTGTCGCTGAAATTCTTCCAGGAAGTCTTTCACATCATTCCCAACGTGTTTTCCATGGCCGAATCCGACCTGATCCTGGTGCTGCTGTCGCTGATCGACATGGCCCTGGTGGGCGGTCTGCTGGTAATGGTGATGATTTCCGGGTACGAGAACTTCGTCTCCCAATTGGACATCGATGACGACAAGGAAAAGCTCAACTGGCTGGGCACGATGGACTCTTCCTCGCTGAAGATGAAAGTGGCCGCCTCGATCGTGGCCATTTCCTCGATCCACCTGCTGCGTATTTTCATGGACGCCAAGAACGTCGATCCCGAGCACCTGATGTGGTATGTGATCATCCACATGACCTTCGTGGTCTCGGCGTTTGCCATGGGTTACCTGGATAAACTGACCAAGCACTGAGGCTCGTTCCTCGCGCTGGCGCAACGCCCGCCTGTTGAGAAGCAGGCGGGCGTTGTCGTTTCCGGCGAGGTGCTTTGGCGTCGGCGCTGGTCATCCGCCCTGGCATCTGTGCTAGTCTGCTCGCCCTTTTGGTTCCGGGCGCTCCGGGAAGCGCCGTGTCATCCATGGCAAATCCCGAGCCGTCCGCACAGCGGAGCAGCACCATGTCCGACATTAACCTGTCCACCGACGAAACCCGCGTCAGCTACGGCATTGGCCGTCAGTTGGGCGACCAACTGCGCGACAATCCGCCACCGGGTGTCAGCCTCGACGCGATCCTCGCCGGCCTGACCGACGCCTTCGCCGGCAAGTCGAGCCGTGTGGGCCAGGACGAGATGTCCGCCAGCTTCAAGGTCATCCGCGAAATCATGCAAGCCGAAGCGGCTGCCAAGGCTGAGGCCGCTGCTGGCGAAGGTCGGGCATTCCTGGCGGAAAACGCCAAGCGCGAAGGCATCACCACCCTGGCTTCGGGCTTGCAATTCGAAGTGCTGACCCAGGGCGAAGGCGCCAAGCCGACCCGTGAAGATCAGGTGCGTACCCATTACCACGGCACCCTGATCGATGGCACTGTGTTCGACAGCTCCTACGATCGTGGCCAGCCTGCCGAATTCCCGGTTGGCGGCGTGATCCCAGGCTGGACCGAAGCGCTGCAATTGATGAACGCCGGCAGCAAATGGCGCCTGTATGTGCCGAGCGAACTGGCTTACGGCGCTCAAGGCGTTGGCAGCATTCCGCCGCACAGCGTACTGGTGTTTGACGTCGAGTTGCTGGACGTGCTGTAAGACCCGGTCTGGTTTAGCACTGGGCAAAAATGTGGGAGCGGGCTTGCTCGCGAAGACGGTACATCAGTTAACAATATTGTGGCTGACACACCGCTTTCGCGAGCAAGCCCGCTCCCACATTGTCCTCATGCTCATCCGTGGAACCTGCCATTGAAATCGCCACTCGGGCGCAACGCCCTGGCGTAGCAGAACAGAAACAGATTGCGCACCAATTCCTTGAGTACCAGCGGCTCGCTGGAATTGAGGCTGTTGAGGTCCAGGTCGCCCTGATCCTGCAGCTCGTTCAAGGCTTCCTCCCCAAGCACTGCGAAGACTTCCCCGGTTTCCCGATGCAGGATCCGGAGGTAGGGATGTGGGCGGTCCAGCCAGGCATCGATCAAATAAGTCATGGTTCTCATCTCCTTGATGGGTTTTATGAGAATAATTCTTATTCGCGAAATAGCAAGTCTCTATTGGTCTTCCGGTTTCTTTTCTGACGAGGGGTGGCGACAGCTCTGGCGCTTGGCTAGCGTTGGGAAAAGCGGAGCGGGATCGGGGAGGGCGACGCACCATCCGACGCGGGGCGCAGGATGGCGTACGGAAGAATCAGACTTTTCTGACGAACTCGGATTTGAGCTTCATCGGGCCGATGCCGTCGATCTTGCAATCGATGTCGTGGTCGCCCTCGCACAGGCGGATGTTCTTGACCTTGGTGCCCACCTTGACCACCAGCGACGTGCCCTTGACCTTGAGGTCCTTGATCACGGTGATGGTGTCGCCGTCCTGCAGCACATTGCCGACCGAATCCTTCTTCACGGTGTCGTCGGACGCCGTCTCGATGTCGCCGCTGGCGGACCATTCGTGGGCACACTCCGGGCAGACCAGTTGAGTGCCGTCTTCGTAGCTGTATTCGGAATTGCATTTCGGGCAGGGAGGCAACGTGCTCACTAGGGTTCCTTGGGTGTCAGGAGGCAAAGGGCGCACATTGTATAGGGTTTTACAGCGAGGCGGGTGACGCTGCATTGTTGCGAGGGGGTATGTGGGAGCAAGGCTTGCTCCCACAAAAAAAACCGTGGGTATCAGTGAGTACGGGCTACCGCAAACTCACTCAACTCCACCAGCGCATCGCGGTATTCGCTGGCGGGCAGGGCGTCGAGGCATTTGATCGCGCGGGCGACGTAGTCCCGGGCCAGTTTCGCGGTGTAGTCCAGCGAGCCGGAGGCTTCAACTGCTGCACGAATGCTTTCCAGGTCTTCGATGCCGCCTTTCTGGATCGCCTGGCGTACCAGCGCCGCCTGCTCGGGCGTGCCTTCGCGCATGGTGTAGATCAACGGCAGGGTCGGCTTGCCTTCGGCGAGGTCGTCACCGACGTTCTTGCCCAGGGTCTCGGCGTCGCCCTTGTAGTCCAGCAGGTCGTCCACCAACTGGAAGGCCACGCCCAGGTGGTCACCGAAGGTGCGCAGCGCTTCGCTCTGCTCGGCGCTGGCACCGGCCAGGGCGGCGGCACTGTGGGTCGAGGCTTCGAAGAGCATCGCGGTCTTGCCGCGGATGACTTCCATGTAGGTCTCTTCCGTGGTGCTGGCGTCGCGCACCTTGGACAGCTGCAGCACTTCACCTTCGGCAATGATGCGGGTGGCCTGGGACAGGATCTTCATCACCGGCATGGAGCCCAGTTCGACCATCATTTCGAAGGATCGCGAATAGAGGAAGTCGCCCACCAGCACGCTGGGGGCGTTGCCCCACATGGCGTTGGCGGTGGAGCGGCCGCGGCGCATGCCGGACATGTCGACCACGTCGTCATGCAGCAGGGTGGCGGTGTGCAGGAATTCGATGGTGGCGGCCAACAGGCGCATGTCGTCGCCTTCGCGTCCCAGGGCCTTGCCACACAGCAGCACCAATAAAGGACGCAGGCGCTTGCCACCGGCCGACGTAATGTAGTCGCCGATTTTCGATACCAGAGGCACTCGGGAAGTCAGCTGCTTCTTGATGATGCCGTCGACGGCGCTAAAATCGTCCGCCACCGCGCGGTAGAAAGCTTGGGGTTGCATCAGCGACAGGTGCTCCAGAAGGGTTGCGCGGCATGCTAGGACCCCCACCCAGGCCTGTCAAGGCGCACGCTTGGGCAGGTCGGACGGCCACTTGCAAGGCTCGATCAGCTTGCGTACAATCGCGCACCCTGAACTTCCTGGGCAGCACCTGCCTTACGCAATTGCATACGGGCCTTCCAGCCCATGCAGCCATGCCAGCCAATACCTCTTCTTATAAAGCGCTGGGTGAGCAGGATTATCGGAGAAATACCATGTCGTACGCAGTAATCGTTACTGGTGGCAAGCAATACAAGGTCGCCCCAGGTGAATACCTGAAGATCGAAAAACTGGAAATCGCTACCGGCGAATCCGTGACTTTTGATCGCGTTCTGTTGGTCGCCAATGGCGATGACGTGAATATCGGTGCTCCAGTTGTTGCTGGCGCTACCGTTGTGGCTGAAGTGATCTCCCAAGGTCGTCACGATAAAGTCCGCATCATCAAGTTCCGTCGTCGTAAGCACCACATGAAGCGTATGGGCCACCGCCAGTGGTACACCGAGATCAAAATCACCGGTATTCAGGCTTAATTTCAGCCTAATTCCTCACTAGGAGAATTGAACTCATGGCACACAAAAAAGCTGGTGGTAGTACCCGTAACGGTCGCGACTCAGAAGCCAAACGCCTTGGCGTGAAGATGTATGGCGGCCAGGCTATCAAAGCAGGCAACATCATCGTGCGTCAGCGCGGCACCCAATTCCACGCTGGCTACGGCGTGGGCATGGGTAAGGATCACACCCTCTTCGCTAAAGTCGAAGGCGTGATCAAGTTCGAAGTAAAAGGCGCCTTCGGTCGTCGTTACGTAAGCGTTATCGCAGCTTAATTGCGAGACCGCTGGAGAAGCCCTGTCTTGCGACGGGGCTTTTTCGTTTGTGGGGTGAGTCTCTTGCAAAGCTGTTTGTATGGGCTGCCGGCGCTGCAACCGGGCGCTTGAACTGGCCGCTGCGTTCATTTTTGCAAGAGTCTTATGTCTTGTTTTTTTCGGCTCGTCCGTATGGCGAGAGGCGTGTGTCATGAAGTTTGTTGATGAAGTATCGATTCGAGTAAAGGCCGGCGACGGCGGCAATGGTTGCATGAGTTTCCGTCGGGAAAAATTCATTGAAAACGGTGGTCCGAACGGGGGTGATGGTGGTGACGGCGGCTCGATCTACATGCTCGCCGACGAGAACCTCAACACCCTGGTGGACTACCGTTACACCCGGCACTTCGATGCCGAGCGTGGCTCCAACGGCGGCAGCACCGATTGCACCGGCAAGAAAGGCGAAGACCTGATCCTGCGGGTGCCGGTCGGCACCACGGTGATCGACTCCGCGACCCAGGAAGTGATCGGCGACCTGACCAAGGCCGGCCAGCGCCTGCTGGTGGCGCATGGCGGCTGGCACGGCCTGGGCAACACCCGTTTCAAATCCAGTACCAACCGCGCGCCGCGCCAGACTACGCCAGGCAAACCCGGCGAGCAGCGTGACCTGAAGCTGGAAATGAAGGTGTTGGCCGACGTGGGTCTGCTGGGCCTGCCAAACGCTGGTAAAAGTACCTTCATTCGCTCGGTGTCGGCGGCCAAGCCGAAAGTCGCCGATTACCCGTTCACTACCCTGGTGCCTAACCTGGGCGTGGTCAGCGTCGATCGCTGGAAGAGCTTCGTGATCGCCGACATCCCGGGGCTGATCGAAGGCGCTTCCGATGGTGCCGGTCTGGGCATTCGCTTCCTCAAGCACTTGTCCCGCACCCGTCTGTTGCTGCACCTCGTGGACATGGCGCCGCTGGATGAAACCAGTGCCGCCGATGCTGCCGAAGTCATCGTCAGCGAGCTGACCAAGTTCAGCCCGGCCCTGGCCGAGCGTGATCGTTGGCTGGTGCTGAACAAGTGCGACCAGATCCTCGAAGAAGAGCACGAGGAGCGGGTCAAGGAAATCGTCGATCGCCTGGAGTGGGAAGGTCCGATCTACGTGATCTCGGCCATTGCCAAAGAAGGCACCGAGCGCCTGTGCCACGACATCATGCGTTATCTGGAAGATCGCGCCGATCGCCTGGCCAACGACCCGGCCTACAAGGAAGAGCTGGCCGAGCTCGACCAGCGCATCGAAGACGAAGCCCGTGCCCAGTTGCAGGCCCTGGATGACCAGCGTGCCCTGCGCCGCAGCGGCGTGAAGTCGGTCCATGACATCGGTGATGACGATTGGGATGAAGAAGACGTGGATGACGAAGACGGTCCGGAAATCATCTACGTGCGTGACTGATCTGTACTGGTTGAAGTCAAAACCTGTGGGAGCGAGCCTGCTCGCGATGGCGTCATGTCGGTTGTATTTGTAGTGACTGGCCCACCGCAATCGCGAGCAGGCTCGCTCCCACAGGGGGGTTGTCGTGATCTTTAGCTGGGTGGCATCGGGCTTGCCCGGTTCATCTGCCGGGGCGCGGTGTTATCATCGCAACCAGCCGGTTTCCAAGGCGCCGCTCATTCGAGCGGCGTTTTGGTATCTGCAGAACGCAAATACGAATAATCCCATGGGCGGCGCTGGGTCGCGCCGTTCGCTGGCAAAGGTTGAAGATGATGCGGAGCAAGGTGACGGGTGCGCAGCGCTGGGTCGTGAAGATCGGCAGCGCACTGCTGACGGCGGATGGCAAGGGTCTGGATCGCCAGGCCATGGCGGTGTGGGTCGAGCAGATGGTGGCCCTGCATGAGGCTGGCGTCGAGCTGGTATTGGTCTCTTCGGGTGCCGTGGCGGCCGGTATGAGCCGCCTGGGCTGGACGTCGCGACCCAGCGCGATGCACGAATTGCAGGCGGCTGCTGCCATTGGCCAGATGGGCCTGGTGCAAGCCTGGGAATCGAGCTTTGCCGAACACGGTCGCCACACGGCGCAAATCCTGCTGACCCACGACGACCTGTCCGACCGCAAGCGCTACCTCAACGCCCGCAGCACCCTGCGGGCGCTGGTGGAGCTGAAAGTCATCCCGGTTATCAACGAGAACGACACGGTGGTCACCGACGAGATCCGTTTTGGTGACAACGACACCCTGGCCGCGCTGGTGGCAAACCTGGTGGAAGCGGACCTGCTGGTGATTCTCACTGATCGCGACGGCATGTTCGACGCCGATCCGCGCAACAACCCCGATGCCAATCTGATTTACGAAGCGCGCGCTGATGACCCGGCGCTGGACGCCGTGGCGGGCGGCACCGGCGGTGCGCTGGGTCGCGGCGGTATGCAGACCAAGCTGCGTGCCGCGCGTCTGGCGGCGCGCTCCGGGGCTCATACGATCATCGTCGGTGGGCGGTTGGAGCGGGTGCTGGACCGTCTGAAAGCGGGTGAGCGCATTGGCACCTTGCTGTCCCCTGAGCGCGGCATGTTGGCGGCGCGCAAGCAATGGTTGGCCGGGCACCTGCAAACCCGGGGCACGCTGGTGTTGGATGCGGGGGCTGTCTCGGCCCTGTCCCAGGGCAACAAAAGCCTGCTGCCAGTGGGTGTGAAATTGGTCCAGGGCAGTTTTCGTCGTGGCGAAATGGTGGTGTGCGTCGCGCCGGACGGCCGTGAGATCGCCCGAGGCCTGGCGAATTACAGCGCCCTGGAAGCACAGAAAATCATCGGCCAGTCGTCTGATGCAATTGTCGGTCTGCTGGGTTACATGGCGGAACCTGAGCTGGTTCACCGCGACAACCTGATTCTCGTCTAAGGAAAAATCATGGGTTTGGCAAAAGGATTGATTGGCTTGCTGTTGGCGGTGCCGCTGTTGGCGTCGGCCGAGGAGATTGGCCAGGTGTCGACGGTGTTCAAGTTTGTCGGGCCGAACGACCGGATCGTGGTCGAAGCGTTCGACGACCCCAAGGTTGACGGTGTGACCTGTTACCTGTCGCGAGCCAAGACCGGTGGCGTGAAAGGTGGCCTGGGCCTGGCTGAAGACCGCGCCGAGGCCTCCATTGCCTGTCGCCAGGTGGGGCCGATCAGCTTCAAGGGTGAGCTCAAGGATGGCGAAGAGGTGTTCCGGGAGCGTACGTCGTTGGTGTTCAAGACCATGCAGGTGGTGCGTTTCCTCGACAAGAAGCGCAATACCCTGGTGTACCTGGTCTACAGCGACCGCGTGATCGAAGGCAGCCCGCAGAATGCGGTGACGGCGATTCCGATCCTGCCCTGGGCTCGCGCTCAATAATCAACGCATAACCCTCCCTGTGGGAGCGAGCCTGCTCGCGATAGCGGTGTGACAGTCACGGCAAGTCGTCTGACACTCCGTTATCGCGAGCAGGCTCGCTCCCACATTTATCTTTGTGGTGTGCTTGCGAAATCACAAGCAATAAAAAACCGACCCTGAGGTCGGTTTTTTAATGAGCGCGTCGCTTAGGCAGCAGCGGCAACGTTCAGGGCCTTTACGTGGCCATTCAGGCGGCTCTTATGGCGAGCAGCCTTGTTCTTGTGGATGATGCCTTTATCGGCCATACGGTCGATAACAGGCACAGCCAGAACGTAAGCAGCTTGAGCTTTTTCAGCGTCTTTTGCGTCGATGGCCTTGACTACGTTCTTGATGTAGGTACGGACCATGGAACGCAGGCTGGCGTTGTGGCTGCGACGCTTCTCAGCCTGTTTTGCACGTTTTTTGGCGGAAGGTGTGTTGGCCACCGTCGAGCTCCTCGAAAGACTTTTTGGGAAATAGCAAACAAAATAGGCCGCGAATCATGCCGATGAGTTGAAGTCTTGTCAAGGGCGGGTGACGCGTTCCGCTGAATGGCAGGTCCTGCGCACCGAAGGATTTCTTTCCGGCGTGCGACCTGTAAACTCGCGGGCTTTGGCGCTGTGCTGTTTAGCGGCGCGGAGTATCGCACAAGTGGGCGCGTTGTTCGCCTGCTGTTTATCGACAGGCAAAAACTCTTTTCATGAATCTGCTCAAATCGTTGGCTGCCGTCAGCTCTATCACGATGCTTTCCCGTGTCCTGGGGTTCGTTCGCGACACGTTGATCGCGCGGATATTCGGCGCCGGGATGGCCACCGACGCCTTCTTCATTGCCTTCAAACTGCCCAACCTGCTGCGGCGGATTTTCGCCGAGGGGGCGTTTTCCCAGGCTTTCGTGCCGATCCTGGCGGAATATAAAAGCCAGAAGGGCGACGAGGCGACCCGCACATTCATTGCCTACGTCACCGGACTGCTGACGCTTGTATTGGCGCTGGTCACGGCTGCCGGCATGCTCGCTGCGCCATGGGTGATCTGGGCCACGGCGCCGGGCTTTACCGATACCCCGGAAAAATTCCAGCTCACCTCCGACCTGTTGCGGGTGACCTTTCCTTATATATTGCTGATCTCCCTGTCGTCCCTGGCCGGCGCGATCCTCAATACCTGGAACCGCTTTTCCGTGCCGGCCTTCGTGCCGACCTTGCTCAATGTCAGCATGATCGTGTTCGCGCTGTTCCTGACGCCGTACTTCAATCCGCCGGTGATGGCCCTCGGGTGGGCGGTGCTGGTCGGTGGCCTGGCGCAACTGCTCTATCAACTGCCGCACCTGAAAAAAATCGGCATGCTCGTGCTGCCGCGACTGAACCTGCGTGACAGCGGCGTATGGCGGGTGATGAAGCAGATGCTGCCGGCGATCCTCGGGGTATCGGTCAGCCAGATTTCCCTGATCATCAACACTATTTTTGCCTCATTCCTCGTGGCCGGCTCAGTGTCATGGATGTACTACGCCGACCGTCTGATGGAATTGCCGTCGGGTGTGCTGGGCGTGGCCCTGGGCACGATCCTGTTGCCGACCCTGGCCAAGACCTACGCCAGCCAGGACCGCCACGAATACTCGCGCATTCTCGATTGGGGCCTGCGCCTGTGCTTTGTGCTGGTGTTGCCCTGTGCTTTGGCGCTGGGGATCCTGGCTGAACCGCTGACCGTCTCGCTGTTCCAGTATGGCCAGTTCAACGCCCTCGATGCGGCGATGACCCAGCGGGCGCTGATCGCCTATTCAGTGGGCTTGCTCGGGATCATCGTGATCAAGGTGCTGGCGCCGGGGTTCTACGCCCAGCAGAACATCCGCACGCCGGTAAAAATCGCCATTTTCACCTTGGTGATGACCCAGATGTTCAACCTGCTGCTGATCGGTCCGCTGGCCCACGCTGGCCTGGCCCTGGCCATCAGTGCTGGCGCCTGCCTCAATGCCGGGCTGCTGTTTTACCAACTGCGCAAGCAGAACATGTATCAACCGCAGCCGGGCTGGGGGCTGTTCGGCCTCAAATTGCTGGTCGCCGTGGCGGTGATGTCGGCGGTCCTGCTGGGGGCGATGCACTTTATGCCGGCGTGGGACGAAGGGCAGATGCTCGAGCGATTCCTGCGCCTGGGCGTGCTGGTCGTTGCGGGCGTGGTGGCATATTTCGGCATGCTGCTGCTGATGGGGTTCCGTCTGCGCGACTTCAACCGCAAGGCCTTGGGCTGAGCGCGGGCTCGCGATAATCCCGGGCCGGACAGTGGTTTTGTCGGTTCGGGCACTTTGGGTTACGGTGTTGCCTGTCGTCGGCCGCCGGGTGTGGTTATAATCGGCCACTTTATGAGCAAGAAGCGCGTTATGCAGCTGGTTCGAGGCCTCCACAACCTGCGCCCCCAGCATCGGGGCTGTGTCGCCACTATTGGCAACTTTGACGGTGTCCACCGTGGCCACCAGGCTATCCTGGCGCGGCTGCGTGAGCGTGCGCTGGAATTGGGCGTGCCCAGTTGCGTGGTCATCTTCGAGCCGCAGCCGCGGGAGTTTTTTGCCCCGGACACCGCGCCGGCCCGTCTGGCCCGGCTGCGGGACAAGCTGCAACTGCTCGCCAGCGAAGGCGTCGACCGGGTCTTGTGCCTGGCCTTCAACCAGCGCCTGAGCAAACTCAGCGCCGCCGAATTCGTCGAGACCATCCTGGTGGACGGTCTCGACGTGAAGCACCTGGAAGTGGGCGATGATTTCCGCTTCGGTTGCGACCGTTCAGGGGATTTCGATTACCTGCAACAGTCCGGGCTGGCCCATGGCTTTACCGTCGAAGCGGCGCAGACCGTCGAGATGGACGGTTTGCGCGTCAGCAGCACCCAGGTCCGCAATGCCCTGGCCGCCGCCGACTTCGAACTGGCCGAGCGCTTGCTCGGCCGCCCGTACCGGATTGCCGGGCGGATCCTGCACGGGCAGAAACTGGCGCGCCAATTGGGCACGCCGACCGCCAACGTGCAACTCAAGCGTCGTCGCGTGCCGCTGACCGGGGTGTTCCTGGTCAGTGTCGAGATCGACGGCAAGACCTGGCCCGGTGTCGCCAATATTGGCGTGCGGCCTACGGTCCAAGGAGATGGCAAGGCCCACCTCGAAGTACATGTTCTGGATTTTGCCGGCGATCTGTATGACCGGCGTTTGACGGTGGTTTTCCACCAGAAGCTGCGTGAAGAGCAGCGTTTTGCCTCTCTGGAGGCGCTCAAGACGGCGATCCATGCAGATATCGCCGCCGCCCGTGCCCTTGTCGCAACCAGCGCCAATCGCTAATGAAGAGCCTTAAATGACCGACTATAAAGCCACGCTAAACCTTCCGGACACCGCCTTCCCTATGAAGGCCGGCCTGCCTCAGCGCGAACCACAGATTCTGCAGCGTTGGGACAGCATTGGCCTGTACGGAAAGTTGCGCGAAATTGGCAAGGATCGTCCGAAGTTCGTCTTGCACGACGGCCCTCCGTACGCCAACGGCACCATCCACATCGGTCACGCGCTGAACAAGATTCTCAAGGACATGATCATCCGCTCCAAGACCCTGTCGGGTTTTGACGCGCCGTATGTCCCGGGCTGGGACTGCCACGGCCTGCCGATCGAGCACAAGGTGGAAGTCACCCACGGCAAGAACCTGGGCGCGGACAAGACCCGCGAACTGTGCCGTGCCTACGCGACCGAGCAGATCGAAGGGCAGAAGTCCGAATTCATCCGCCTTGGCGTGCTGGGCGACTTCGCCAACCCGTACAAGACCATGGACTTCAAGAACGAAGCCGGTGAAATCCGTGCCCTGGCGAAGATCGTCGAGGGTGGCTTCGTGTTCAAGGGCCTCAAGCCGGTGAACTGGTGCTTCGATTGCGGTTCGGCCCTGGCCGAGGCGGAAGTCGAGTACGAGAACAAGAAGTCGTCGACCATCGACGTCGCGTTCCCGATCGCCGATGAAGCCAAACTGGCTGCCGCGTTCGGCCTGGGCCAGTTGGGCAAGCCCGCCGCCATCGTGATCTGGACCACCACCCCGTGGACCATCCCGGCCAACCAGGCGCTGAACGTCCACCCGGAATTCAGCTACGCCCTGGTCGACGTTGGCGACAAGCTGCTGGTATTGGCCGAGGAGCTGGTTGAATCCTGCCTGGCCCGTTACAACCTCGGAGGCTCGGTGCTGGCCACCGCGCCAGGTTCGGCGCTGGAGTTGATCAATTTCCGTCACCCGTTTTATGACCGCTTGTCGCCGGTGTACCTGGCCGACTACGTGGAACTGGGCGCAGGCACCGGTGTGGTTCACTCCGCACCGGCCTATGGCGTCGACGACTTCGTGACCTGCAAGAAGTACGGCATGGTCAACGACGACATTCTCAACCCGGTGCAGAGCAATGGCGTGTATGTGCCCTCGCTGGAGTTCTTTGGCGGACAGTTCATCTGGAAAGCCAACCCGGCCATCGTTGACAAGCTGACCGAAGTCGGCGCGCTGTTGCACACCACCGTCATCGAACACAGCTACATGCACTGCTGGCGCCACAAGACCCCGCTGATCTACCGCGCCACCGCGCAGTGGTTCATCGGCATGGACAAGCAGCCCACCAGCGGCGACACCCTGCGCCAGCGTTCACTCAAGGCCATCGAAGAGACCCGCTTCGTCCCGGCCTGGGGCCAGGCGCGCCTGCACTCGATGATCGCCAACCGTCCGGACTGGTGCATCTCCCGCCAGCGCAACTGGGGCGTGCCGATCCCGTTCTTCCTGAACAAGGAAAGCGGCGAACTGCACCCGCGCACCGTCGAACTGATGGAAGCCGTGGCCAAGCGCGTCGAAGTCGATGGCATCGAAGCCTGGTTCAAGATGGACGCCGCCGAGCTTCTGGGCGACGAAGCGCCGCTGTACGACAAGATCAGCGACACCCTGGACGTCTGGTTCGACTCCGGCACCACCCACTGGCACGTGCTGCGCGGTTCGCACCCGATGGGCCACGAGACCGGCCCGCGCGCCGACCTGTACCTGGAAGGCTCGGACCAGCATCGCGGCTGGTTCCACTCGTCGTTGCTGACCGGTTGCGCCATCGACAACCACGCGCCGTATCGCGAATTGCTGACCCACGGTTTCACCGTCGACGAGGCCGGCCGCAAGATGTCCAAGTCCTTGGGCAACGTGATCGCGCCGCAGAAGGTCAACGACACCCTGGGCGCCGACATCATGCGCCTTTGGGTGGCGTCCACCGACTATTCCGGCGAGATGGCGGTCTCCGAGCAGATCCTGCAGCGCAGCGCGGACGCCTACCGGCGGATCCGGAATACCGCACGCTTCCTGCTGTCGAACCTGACCGGCTTCAACCCGGCCACCGACCTGCTGCCAGCTGACGAAATGCTTGCCCTGGACCGTTGGGCCGTGGACCGTACCCTGCTGCTGCAACGCGAGTTGCAGGAACACTACGGCGAATACCGCTTCTGGAACGTCTACTCGAAGATCCACAACTTCTGCGTGCAGGAGCTGGGTGGTTTCTACCTCGACATCATCAAGGATCGCCAGTACACCACTGGTGCCAACAGCAAGGCGCGGCGTTCGTGCCAGACCGCGCTGTTCCACATCAGCGAAGCGCTGGTGCGCTGGATCGCGCCGATCCTGGCGTTCACCGCCGACGAGCTGTGGCAGTACCTGCCGGGCGAGCGCAACGAATCGGTGATGCTCAACACCTGGTACGAAGGCCTGACCGAACTGCCGCAAGGCTTCGAGCTGGACCGTGCCTATTGGGATCGCGTCATGGCGGTCAAGGCCGCAGTCAACAAGGAAATGGAGATCCAGCGCGCGGCCAAGGCCGTCGGTGGCAACCTCCAGGCCGAAGTGACCCTCTACGCCGAAGAAACCCTGGGCGTCGACCTGGCGAAACTCGGCAACGAGCTGCGCTTCGTGCTGATCACGTCCACCGCCAGTGTCGCCCCGTTCGTGCAGGCGCCGGCCGATGCAGTGGTCACCGAAGTGGCCGGCCTGAAACTCAAGGTGGTCAAGTCGAGCTTCGTCAAATGCGCCCGTTGCTGGCACTGCCGCGAAGACGTCGGCGTGAATCCGGAGCATCCGGAAATCTGCGGGCGTTGTGTCGACAACATCAGCGGCACTGGCGAGGTTCGCCACTATGCCTAATGCAGCGGGCCGTTTCGGAAGGCTGGGCTGGCTCTGGTTGAGTGTGCTGGTCCTGGTCATCGACCAGGCCAGCAAGTTCTACTTCGAAGGCTCGTTGACCCTGTACCAGCAGATCGTGATCATCCCCGACTACTTCAGCTGGACCCTGGCCTACAACACAGGAGCAGCGTTCAGTTTCCTGGCCGACAGTTCGGGCTGGCAGCGCTGGCTGTTTGCCCTGATCGCCATTGTGGTCAGTGCGGTGCTGGTGGTCTGGCTCAAACGCCTGGGCCGCGACGAAACCTGGCTGGCCGTGGCGCTGGCGTTGGTGCTCGGCGGCGCCCTGGGCAATCTCTATGACCGCATTGCTTTGGGCCACGTGATCGATTTCATCCTGGTGCACTGGCAGAACCGCTGGTACTTCCCGGCGTTCAACTTTGCCGACAGCGCCATCACCGTGGGCGCGATCATGCTCGCCCTGGACATGTTCAAGAGCAAGAAAACCGGAGAAGCCGTCCATGACTGAGCAGCGTATCGCTCAACACACCGAAGTGAAGCTTCACTTTGCCTTGCACCTGGAAAACGGCGACACCGTCGACAGCACCTTCGACAAGGCCCCGGCGGTGTTCAAGGTCGGTGACGGTAACCTGCTGCCAGGTTTCGAGGCGGCGATCTTCGGTTTCAAGGCCGGTGACAAGCGCACCGTGGTCGTGCCGCCGGAAAACGCCTTTGGTCAGCCCAACCCGCAAAACGTGCAAACCCTGCCACGCTCCCAATTCCAGGACATGGAGCTGTCCCATGGCCTGCTGGTGATCTTCAACGACGCGGCCAACACCGAGCTGCCGGGCGTGGTGAAGGCTTTCGACGACGCCCAGGTGACCGTGGATTTCAACCATCCGCTGGCGGGCAAGACCTTGAACTTCGAAGTGGAAATTCTCGAGGTCAAGGCGTTGTAACTGACCGGATCCGGTCAAGTGTGGGAGCGGGCTTGCTCGCGAAGACGGAGTGTCAGCCAACATCGATGTTGGATGTAAGGTCCTCTTCGCGAGCAAGCCCGCTCCCACAAGGTATCTCCATTGTGTTCGAGCCCTTCGTTCGATCAACAGGCAAGACACGAGGCACAGCATGCAAATCAAACTCGCCAACCCCCGTGGCTTCTGCGCCGGTGTGGACCGGGCGATCGAAATCGTCAACCGCGCCCTGGAAGTCTTCGGCCCGCCAATCTATGTGCGCCACGAAGTGGTCCACAACAAATTCGTCGTCGAGGACCTGCGCAGCCGCGGGGCCATTTTCGTCGAGGAACTGGACCAGGTGCCGGACGACGTCATCGTGATCTTCAGCGCCCATGGGGTTTCCCAGGCCGTGCGCACCGAAGCTGTCAGCCGTGGCCTGAAGGTGTTCGACGCGACCTGCCCGCTGGTGACCAAGGTGCACATCGAAGTGGCGCGCTACAGCCGAGACGGTCGCGAATGCATCCTGATCGGCCACGAGGGCCACCCGGAAGTCGAAGGCACCATGGGCCAATACGATGCCAGCAATGGCGGCGCTATCTACCTGGTCGAGGACGAAGACGACGTCGCCGCCCTGCAGGTGCGCAACCCTGAAAGCCTGGCCTTTGTTACCCAGACCACCTTGTCCATGGACGACACCAGTCGCGTGATCGACGCCCTGCGTTCGCGCTTCCCGGCCATCGGCGGCCCGCGCAAGGATGACATCTGCTACGCCACCCAGAACCGCCAGGACGCGGTCAAGCAACTCGCGAATGAGTGCGACGTGGTCCTGGTCGTCGGCAGCCCTAACAGCTCCAACTCCAACCGCTTGCGTGAACTGGCCGAGCGCATGTCCACGCCGGCCTACCTGATCGACGGTGCCGAGGACATGCAGCGCAGCTGGTTTGAAGGCGTCGAGCGCATCGGCATCACCGCTGGTGCTTCCGCGCCGGAAGTGCTGGTGCGCGGGGTGATCCAGCAATTGCAGGCCTGGGGCGCCACCGGTGCCGATGAACTGGCCGGTCGTGAGGAGAACATCACCTTCTCGATGCCCAAGGAACTGCGCGTCCGCTCCTTGCTTTAAGCCCTTTTTCGCATAAGGCCTGTTCGGCGACTTCGCTGCGCAGGCTCACGCGCCCGGAGGGTGCCAGCACCACTTGATGGTGACTGACCGGGTCGTGTTTCCCACAGACGTGTAGCGTTCCCGAATGAAAGGCACCACTGGGCCATAGTGCCTGGCCATGGCCGGCGAACCTGACCGAACCCTTCATCGCGCCGTTGCCAATGACGCGAGCGCCGCTGCTGCGCTGTGTGAGTAACGCCTGGTCATCGCCATCCAGATTGATTTGCCACCCTTGGCCCCAATCGTTGTCTATTCCTCTGATCGCCACCGTTCGGTTGCGTGTAATGGCTTCGCTTCGCGCGATGCGCAAGCCGCTGGCCAACAGGCGCGCGGCGTCAACGCGTTCGGTGGATTCGACCAGCGCCCTGAAGCTGGAACCGCCCCACGACAGAACAATTGCGGCGATCACCAGTCCCATGAGCAGTTCGATCAGGCTGAAACCTTGTTGGTGCATGTTGCTTCCTCCCTGGCGAGCGTGAAACGGTCCTTGAGATTTGTGAAATCATTGTGGCGAGGGGATAAATCCCCTCGCCACAAGCACAGGGCACGGGTTTGTTCTAGCGTGTAGAAGCAGGTATAGCCGACGGCGGCAGAGGGAATCGATGGATCTTCGTACAAAAGGTTTCACGTTGATCGAAGTACTGGTGGCCCTTGGCGTCATGCTGATCCTGATCACCCTGGCGGTGCCGGCCTTTACCGGTGCGGTGCAGAGCACCAAGGCGGACACCGAGGTTGGTGACTTGCGCCGGGCGCTGAACTTCGCCCGGATGGAGGCCATCGACCGGGGCGCGACCATCCGGATTCGCCCCTCGGTACTGGGCAGCGCCTGGAGCGGCGAACTGACGGTGTATGACGGTACTGGCACGTTGGCCAATATATTGCGGGTTGTTCCAGCGATGGGCAGCGGCGCGACTCTGACGCTACCCTCAGACGTGACCGTGATTGATTTCAACAACCTGGGCGGGTTGTCGGCGCCGGCTACACCGGTGAGCTTCAATTATGTACGGGGAACACAGAGCAGGACGCTGAATGTCTGTCTCAACGGAAGAATCGTATTGGGTGGAAGTTGCGGATGAAGGAATCCAGGAAAAGCGCACAGGGAGGCATGACGCTGATCGAGGTGCTGGTGGCGGTGCTGATTCTCGGCGTGGGGTTGTTGGGCGCCGCGATGATCCAGCTCAACGCCCTCAAGTACACCGACAGTTCGCGCATGACCAGCCAGGCCAGCTTCATTGCCTATGACTTGCTGGACCGCATTCGCGCCAACTCCAGCGCGGACTACACGGTGACACCCCCCAGCGCGCCGAACCTCAACGTGGCCCGCGACCAGGACCTCTACGATTTCAAGACCAACATCATCGCCTTCGGTGGCGCCACCGCCACCGGCACTGTCGCGCTGAGCCAGCGGGTCTATACCATCACCATTTCCTGGGATGACGCCCGGGCGGCCAACACCACCAACGCGGCCGAGGCGCGGCGCAGTTTCGTGCTGACCAGCCGCGTCGCCGTCGACCCGGTGGCGACGACACCATGAACAGGTATAGCCGAGGGTTCGGCCTGATCGAGCTGATGATTGCGCTGGTGCTCAGCCTGATTGTCGTGTTGGGCGTGGTGCAGATTTTCATCGCGGCGAAAAACACCTACATGAGCCAAGGGGCGGCGGCGGTGATACAGGAGGACGCCCGGTTCGCCCTGAGCAAAATGGTCCAGGAGCTGCGCATGGTCGGGATGTTCGGTTGCCTGGGGACCATCACCGACGCGTCCTCGGCAGGGGATTTCAATGCCAGCCAGATCACGCCGATCCGCTGGGACAACGCCAACCTGAAGCTGACCCTGGTGACGGCCGATGTGGGCGGCAGTGGCGGGACGCCTACCTGGACGGTGGTTTCCGATTGCCGCACCTCGGCTACCGCCTACACCGGCGCGCGGGCACCGGCGGCCGGGCAGATGGCGTTCCCGATACGGCGTCTGATCTACAGTTTCAGCAATAATCAGTTGCTCATGGGGGTTCAGGCCGCTGGCGGGCCTGCCAACCCGGCCATGGCGGTGCTGGTCGACAATGTTCGCGCGTTCAACGTGACCTTCGGTGTAGCGGGCAGCGCGACGGACATCGCAGCGTCCAGCTACAGCAGCAACCCGGCTGACCCGGCACTGATTCGCAGCGTGCGCCTGACCTTGACGCTCTTCGATCCGAGGAACGCCGTGCGCGAGCAGACCTTCAACGTGGTTGCCGCTTTGCGCAACCGTCTGTTGTGAGGGCTGACTCATGAAACCTACGTCCATCAATCATCACCAGCGTGGCATGGCCTTGCTGGTGAGCCTGGTGTTCCTGCTGTTGCTGACGTTGATCGGCCTGTCGTCGATGCAGAGCGCGACGCTCCAGGAAAAGATGACCAGCAGCGTCATGTTGCGCAACCAGTCCTTCCAGGTGGCCGAAGCGGCGTTGCGGATGGGCGAGAGTGCGGTGCAGGTCGCTACCTACTCCCTGCCCGTGTGTACCACCGCGACCCAATGTGCGCCGCCGGCCGAGTCGGCGACTGTGACGGCAGCCGGGCGCAATTCAGCCTCGGGGGTCACCTGGGTTGCGGTGCCTGGCGGCTTCTATGGCGTGCAGAACATCGGCACCACGCTCACGGCGGTGAACGTGCCGAGCAACACCTCGGCGACGCTGTATCGAATCACGGCGGTGGCTGTGATGGGCAATAACCAGCGCAGCGTGGTGGAGAGCATCTATGCGAAATACTGAGGCGCTTCGCCGCTGGATGCAGGTGTTATGGGGCGCGGTATGCAGCCTTTATCTGGCGGCCCCGGCCTATGCATTCACACCGTCGGACTCGCCCTTGTTGAGCGCGGCCGCCGTTACGCCAAACGTGATGCTGCTGATCGACGATTCGGGGAGTATGAACAACATCATCTGGGCGTCGGGGTTCGATCCGACGGTACCGCGGCCCCCTATTTCCAACTGTAATTCCAGCACGAGTTGTTCTGGAGGTGTACCGCTGGATCCAGACGATGGAAACGTTTTGCTGGGCAGCCTGTTCCGTGGCAATTGTACGAGCGGCTGGTACGGCTTCTACCGGGGTAATCTAGGCCGAGTCTGCTTGCGCTTGCCGGATCCGGTGGGCGGCGGCAATACCCGCTACACCACCCAATATCTGGCGTATCTTCTGACACTGGCCAACGGCTCGAACCGGGACTTCACCACCGGCACGATTCCCAACGACTATCGAATCAATGTCGCCCGGGATGTGTCCACGGACCTGGTTACCAACAACCGTGCCTTGCGCATTGGCCTGGCCACGTTCAACCCGCCCAATAGCAGCAATTCCGGCCCCGGAGGCTTTATTTCCCGGGCAGTCAGCGACCTGTCGCCGGTCAGCGGCAGCGTCACCCAGACCCAGGCCAATACCAACTACACCGCCTTGATCAACTCGATCAGTGCTTTGGGCGCTGTCGCGAATACGCCGTTGGCCGAGAGCTATTACGAGGTCACCCGCTATTTCAGGGGCATGGCGCCTTATTACAACGCCACCCCGACCACCTACACCAGTCCGATCCAATACCGGTGCCAGAAAAACTTCGGCGTGGTGATCACCGATGGCTTGCCCACCTATGACCGGACGTTCCCCACCAATGACCCGCTGGGCGGGACACGCCTGCCCAACTGGGATGGCATCAGCAGCAACGATGGTGATAATCCCAATGGCGACGGGGAGGGCGATACGCTTTACCTGGACGACATAGCCAAGTTCGCTTTCGACATCGACATGCGCTCCACCGGCACCGATGCCACCGGTAAGAGCTGGAACGCTACGGATTTCCCCCGGCAATACCTCAACACCTACACCGTGGGGTTTACCGCCGCCAGCCCGATGTTGTCCGATGCCGCCCGCTACGGCGCCGGCACCTATTACCAGGCGACTGACAGCGAAGGCCTGAGTTCGGCCTTGTCTTCGGCGCTGAGCGACATCACCTCCAAGGCCGGCTCGGGGGGCGGTGGCGCTACCAACGGTGCTTCGCTAACCAGTACCTCCAGTTTCTATCAGACCACGTATGACCCCAAGGACTGGCGCGGGACCATCCGGGCGTTTGGATTCACGTCCGCAGGCACGGTCGATACGGCGGCGGTACAGTGGACCACCGACACCGCGATCGTGCCCAGCGCCTTGGCGCCGATTTACCAATCCTGGAACACCGCGACCAACGCGCCGGTGACCTTGGCCTATGGCAACTTTTCAGCCGCGCAACAAACCGTCCTCAATCAGGGCCTGCCCTCGGGTGTCACCGGCAATGATCTGGTGGAGTGGAGCAAAGGTGTCAACAAGACCGGCCTGAAGGTGCGCAGCGTATTACTGGGGGACATCATCAACTCGCCCCTGGTGCTGGCGTCGTCCAATGACCAGACCGCCTCGGATCTGCTGAACGACACCAGCTACAGCACCTATCTGGCAACCAAGGCGACGAACATGAACGACAGCCTGGTGGTGAACGCCAACGACGGCTTCTTCAGTGTCATCAACAGTACAAACGGCACGCGGCGTTACGCCTATATGCCTTCCAGCGTGCTGCTCTCGCTGGACAATATCGCCGACCCCAATTACGTCAATGGCGTGAGCCACCAGTTCCTGGTGGACGGGCAGGTCGGCGTTTTTGATGTGCAGGCGGGCAGCGCCTGGAAAACATTGGCCCTGGGCGGCACTGGGGCGGGCGGCAAGGCGTTCTATGCGGTGCAACTGTTCGATGCGGCGGCGGGCAATGCGTTGCGGGCGCTGTGGGAAATCAGCGCGCCGGCTGTTGCCAGCACGGCCAACAATTTCAATGACCTGGGCTATGCCTACGCACGTCCGGAAGTCGCGCGCCTGGCGGACGGTCGCTGGGCGGCGTTCATCGCCAATGGCTACGGCAGCAACAGCGGCGTGGCGGCGCTGTACGTGGTGGACATCCGTGACGGTTCGTTGATCCGTAAAATCGTCATCAACAGCAGCGAGACCGATAACGGCCTGTCGTCGGTCAAGCTTCGGGTCAATTCGCAGAACGTGGTGCAGGCCGCATACGGTGGCGATTTGAAGGGACGGATGTGGAAATTCGACCTCAGCGGCACGTCCCCGACGTCGTGGGGACTGGCGTTTGGAGGCCAGCCATTGTTCACCGCGCCCGGTGGCGCTACCCAGCCCATCACCGTGCAGCCGCTGCTGGCGGACAATCCCCAGGGCGGCACCCAGGTTTTTTTCGGTACGGGCAAATTCAACGAGGCAGCGGACAAGCTCAACAAGGATCTGCAGGCTTTCTACTCGATATGGGACGCCACGGGCGGTGGGGGGCAAATCACCGTATCGAGCTTGCAGGCCCAGTCGATCACCGGTGTGTTTTCTGGCAGCACGGGGCAGTTCGTGACCACCAGCCAGACGGACGTGGCATACCCTGCTAAGAAGGGCTGGTACCTGCCCCTGGTGTACAACAACGCGTTGACCGGGGAACGGGTCATCAACCCAGCCAACCTGGTGCTCGGGCGCGTGGTCTTTACCACCGCCGCGGTGGACACCACCGATCCTTGCGTCAGCTTCGGCACCGGCAAACTGATCGAAGTGGATGCGTTCAACGGTAAGATGCTCAACTACGCGGTGCTCGACACCAATGGCGACGGCGCGCTCAACAGCCTCGACACGATCTCGGCGGGCGTGGTGTTCACGGGGGGTATTCCGACCTTGAGCGCTGTCGTCAGTGCCAACGGCGCGACCAACATGGTCGTGAACGACTCCAGTGGTGGCATCACCAATCTGCTGGGCAAATCAGTAGGCGGCAGCCGACGCATCATGTGGCGGCAAATACAGTGAGAGGCAAGGGCATGCGCAGATTCAACCGGGGCTTCACCTTGATCGAACTCATGATCGTCATCGCGATCATCGGTATCGTGATCACCATCGGCTATCCGAGCCTGACCGAATACATGAAGAAGGGCCGACGTACCGAAATCGCCGGGCTGTTGTCGGAGCAGGCGCAGATTCTCGAGCGCTACTACTCGAAGAACAATGTCTACAACACCATCGTGACGGGCTTGAGCGGCGGTAACGATTTCTACACCATTACCCCGACGCTGGCGGACCAGAGCTTCACCCTGACCGCCGCGCGCAAGCCTGGGTCGTCCATGGCCACGGACAAATGCGGTGACTTCACGATCACCAATACCGGCGTACGGGGTATCCTCAACGCCGCCACCGGGTTGACCGCCAAGGACTGCTGGGGGCGCTAGGTTTCTTTGTTTCGGGCGCGGTCTTGCGCCCTCTGTCCTATGAGTCGAATCAATACATGACCAGGCAACAGCAAGTGGTGATTGTCGGCGGCGGAGTCATCGGCCTGCTGACCGCGTTCAATCTGGCGTCCGAAGGGCAACGCGTGGTGCTGCTGGACCGCTCCAGTGTCGGCCAGGAATCGTCCTGGGCCGGCGGCGGTATCGTGTCGCCGTTGTACCCTTGGCGCTATAGCCCGGCGGTCACCGCGTTGGCCCATTGGTCGCAGGATTTTTACCCACAGCTGGGGCAACGTCTGTTTGCAGCCACCGGGATTGACCCGCAGGTGCATGTCACCGGGCTGTATTGGCTGGACCTGGATGACCAGCAAGAAGCGCTGGCCTGGGCTGAGCGGGAAGGGCGCCCGTTGCGGGCTGTGGATATCTCTTGCGTCCATGATGCGGTGCCGGTGCTGGGCCCGGGTTTTTCCCGGGCGATCTACATGGCCGACGTCGCCAACGTGCGCAACCCGCGATTGGTGAAATCCCTCAAGGCCGCCTTGCTGGCGCTGCCCAATGTCACGTTGCATGAGCACAGCGAGATCAGTGGGTTCATTCGCGACGGCGAGCGCGTAGTGGGCGTGAACAGCTCGGCGGGGCCGGTTCATGGCGATCAGGTGGTGCTGGCCGCAGGTGCCTGGAGTGGCGAGCTGCTTGGTACGCTGGGGCTGAAACTGCCGGTGGAGCCGGTCAAGGGGCAGATGATCCTGTACAAGTGCGCATCGGATTTTCTGTCGAGCATGGTCCTGGCCAAGGGGCGTTATGCGATTCCTCGTCGTGACGGGCATATCCTGGTGGGCAGTACCTTGGAACGTGAGGGCTTCGACAAGACGCCGACTGATGTTGCGCTTGAGAGCCTGAAGATTTCGGCGCAACAGTTGATTCCGGCGCTGGCAAATGCCGAGGTGGTGGGGCATTGGGCTGGGTTGCGGCCTGGGTCGCCGGAGGGGGTTCCCTTTATCGGTGAGGTGCCGGGGTTTGCGGGGCTTTGGTTGAATTGTGGGCATTACCGTAATGGATTGGTGTTGGCGCCGGCGTCGTGTCGGTTGTTTGTGGATGTGATGTTGGGGCGTGAGCCGGTGATTGATCCTGCGCCGTATGCGCCGGCGGGGCGGTTGTAGGTTCTGGCGGCAGGCTGACTGTGGGAACTGGACTGTGGGACTGTGGGAGCAAAGCTTGCTCGCGAGGCGGCCTAACAGCCGGCCTGGCCCTATCGGCTATACCCCGATCCAATTGTGGGAGCGGGCTTGCTCGCGAAGGCGTCGGCACATCCAAAATCACTGCATGCTGACCCACCGCTTTCGCGAGCAAGCCCGCTCCCACAGGGGGGAACGCGGTCGCTCCAAAAAGCAGGTCGGCTACTAGGCCGCCTCGGCGAGTTTTAGTAGCCGTTACCGCAGAAACGGATATACACACCTACAAGGACCTGACAGCCAACCAGAATTTGTGGGAATGCTCGTACATCCGGGCAGAATCTTCCGACGATCTCTGGCGGTTGCCAGGTGGGAAGCCTTCTCGCTAACCTTTCCCGGTCGCTGCCAGTTCAGCGTCCGGGCGTCGCGGCCTGCATAACCTTGGTAATCCATTTTTCGCTGGAGTACCGCAATGAGTGACAAACCTCAATCACGTTCAGAAACCAACAACCCTTCTCCCTACACCGGCCTTAACCCCAAAAATCTCGATGAAGCCGCCAAGCGCGCCCTCGACTACTACCTAGCCCCTCAACCTGAAGCCAAAGAAAAATCCACCTCAAGCCAACTGTTCACCGTCGTGGAGGGCATTGACGTCGAGTGCCTCCTCGCCAACCTCAGCGAAACCCTCGCATCAGCCAACGCAACCATCAGCGACCTGGCCTTCGAGCTTGAAGGCTCACGACGGCACGTGGCGTTGGGCGTGCAGCAACTGATTGAGTTGAGCGAGCTATTGGCCAATCGCGTGCTGGATGAGCGGGTGCCAGTGGCATAGGTCAACGGATCGCACAGAGCGACATTGTGGCGAGGGAGCAAGCGAGAGCTTCAAAACCCGAGGCTCAATCCAACCCCAGTTTCTTCAACCGATACCGCATCGAGCGAAACGACAACTTCAACCGCTGGGCCGCCGCCGTGCGGTTCCAGCGGGTTTGCTCCAAAGCCTGGAGGATGAGCTTGCGTTCGACGCCCTCCAGATAGTCTTCCAGGTTGTCGACCTGCACCAGATCGGGGCTGCCTGCGTCGGTGACGTGGTTGCCCTCTGCCAGGCGCAGGTCGTCGGCTTCGATCTGTTGGTGTTCGCACAGGGTGTAGGCCCGTTCGAGCATGTTTTCCAGTTCACGTACATTCCCCGGGAAACGGTAGTTGCGGAGGGCATCCAGGGCTTGGGGGTGGAGTTTTACCGCAGGGCTGCCGGTGTTGGCTGCCAAGCGCTGGAGCATGTGGTTGGCCAGCAGCTCGATGTCTTCGCGGCGTTCGCGCAGGGGCGGGACGCGCAGTTCGATGACGTTCAGCCGGTAGTACAAGTCCTGGCGAAAGCGCCCGGCGGCGACTTCGGCGTCGAGGTCCTTGTGGGTGGCGCAGAGGATGCGTACGTCCACGACCTCTTCCTGCTGGCCGCCGACGGCGCGCACGGCTTTTTCCTGGATGGCTCGCAACAGCTTGACCTGCATCGCCAGCGGCAGGTCGGCCACTTCGTCGAGGAACAGGGTGCCGCCATGGGCGGCCTGGAACAGCCCGGGCTTGTCTTCGATGGCGCCGCTGAAGCTGCCTTTTCGGTGGCCGAAAAACTCACTTTCCATCAGCTCCGTGGGAATCGCCCCACAGTTGACCGGTACGAAAGCCCGGTTGGAGCGGGGGCCTTGGTCGTGGATCAGCCGGGCGACCAGTTCCTTGCCACACCCCGACTCGCCGCTGATGTACACCGGTGCCTGGCTGCGGGCGAGTTTTTCAATCTGTTTGCGCACACTGCGCATGGGCGGGGAATCGCCCAGCAGGCAGCGCTCGAGGGTGGCGACCGGTGTAGTCACGGGCGGCAGGCGCAGGGCGCTGGTGACCAGCTCCCGGAGCCGGGCCAGGTCGACCGGTTTGGTCAGGAAGTCAAAAGCCCCGGCCTTGAGAGCGTCGATGGCGGTTTCCAGGCTGCCGTAGGCGGTGATCATCGCCACCGGCAATTGAGGGTATCGTTGCTGGATGTGCTGCACCAGTTCCAGGCCGGTGCCGTCGGGCAGGCGCATGTCGGTCAGGCACAGGTCGAAAGCCTCGTCCGCCAGCAGGGCTTGGGCCTCGGCCAGGTTCTTGGCGCTGCGGGTGTCGAGTTTCATCCTTCCCAGGGTGATGTCCAGGAGTTCGCGGATGTCCGGTTCGTCATCGACGATCAGGATTCGTTGCCGTGAGCGTGTATTCAAATCTGTTTCCGTCCGTGAGCAAAGGTGATGCGAAAGCAGCCGCCGCCTTGGCGTGGTTTGAAGTCTAGGCGGGCCTGGTTGCTTTCGCACAGCTCACGGGACAGATAGAGCCCGAGGCCAGTGCCCTGGCTGCTGGTGGTGAAGAACGGTTCGAACAGATGAGCCTGCTGCTCAGGTGTCACGCCGGGGCCGTTGTCGATGATGTCCAGCGTGGATAACTGACTGTGGGGGGCGATGAACAGCTTCAACCAGGCTTCGGCCCGTTCATGGGCCATCGCGCTGTGGCGCCAGGCGTTGCGCAGCAGGTTGTCGAGTACTTGGGTCAACTGGTCAGGGTCCATCAGCGTGGTGTAGTCGCCCGGATCGATGCTCAAGTGCAACGCCTGATGCTCGGTCGCGCTTTCGCGGGCCTGCTGGGCAAATTGGTCGAGCCAGGCCCGCAGGTCGAGCCGTTGCGGCGTGGTTTGCTGGCGACGGGACAGCTGCAAGACGTTTTCAATGACGCGATTCATTCGTTGGGAATGGTCTTGAATAATCTGCGTCAGACGCCGGTCGGCGTCGTTCAGTTCCTCGGACTCCCGCAGCAATTGCGCCGCGTGGCTGATGGCGCCCAAGGGATTGCGGATTTCATGGGCAATACCAGCGGTGAGGCGTCCGAGGGAGGCGAGTTTCAGTTGCTGGGCCTGCTGGGACACCTGGGCCAGATCTTCGAGAAACACCAGGATCTGGTGCTGCTCGTGATGCCCCAGGGCGATGAAACTCGGTTGCAGGCTCAGGCCGGTGCCGATGACGGTCAGGCTCTGTGGTCGCAGGCTGGGGTTGTTCAGCCACAGTTGCAGGCGTTCGACCAGGGCGCTGGAGTAGTCGTCGATCTGCTGGCCGACCAGGTCGTGCATGCCCAGCAGGTTCAGGGCGCTTTCGTTGGCCAGTTGCACCCGGCGCTGCCGGTCGAGCACCAGGATGCCGGTGCGCATGCGTTGCAGGATCAGGGCGTTGAGCGCTTCCAGGCCGATCACTTCGCTGGCCCGTTGCTCGGCCAGGGTTTCGCTGGCTTCCAGGCGCCGGGTCAGGCCTTGCACCAGCAACGCGGCGGCGAAACACAGCACCCCCAGGGTACCGGCCTGCAAATAGCTGCTGGGACGGTTCGTATCGCTCAGCCCGAGGAAGAAACTCGAACCGACGATGCCGAGGGTGGCGACGGCGGCGATCAACAGGCCGATTCGGCCTCGCAGCAGTGTGTTGCCGATCGCCACGGAGACGATGAGCAGGTTGCCGATGGCGCTGGGGGCGCCGCCCGCGACGAAGAACAACCAGGAGAGCAACAGCACGTCGGCCAGGGCCAGGCCGAACAGGCGGGCAGGGCGGCGGGTGTTTTCCAGGAACACCACCAGCAGGATGTTCAATACCAGGTACAACCAGCTGCCACTGCGCAGCAGGTCGTCATTGGCGAACTCCAGCAAACGGTTGTCCATGTTGCTGGAGATCAACAGCACCAAGGTGATGCCGATGCTCAGGCGGTACAGGTGATAGAGACGCAGCAGGCGCTGCGTCTGTTTGACGCGCGGGCTCGTCGCCTCAGCGATCACGAGTGCCCGGGCCTTGCTCGAGGTGAGCCTGGCTGCAATACCACTGTTGTTCGAGGGCCAGCGCCCGGTCACGTGGCATATGCACGCCACAATGGGCGCAGCGGACCATCGGCGGCGCGTCCTGCTCCCGGGAAGCGTTCGGTGCGGACGCGGCGCCCTTGAACTTGCGCCAGAACCATACTGCGGCGGCAATCAGGGCGATCCAGAACAGTAAACGAAGCATGATGGGCGGCTTTTTGGCTAGAGATCAGGCAGTTTAGCCAAGGACAGGAACGGCGCACAGCGCAATAAAATCCATGTCTAGTCCTGAAATAGGTTTACACCTGTTTCACCCTAACGCCCGATGCATCGCATCGGGCGTTTTGTATTTCAACGACAGGTGCGGACGCTCGCGGTTGTAGATCGATACCGACTCGCTCACCATCTTCTTCGCCTGCGTTAAATCCTGTGGTCGCTGGAGCAAAAGCTCCGTCTTCAATATCCCGTTGACCCGCTCTGCCAAGGCATTTTGGTAGCAGTCATAGCCGTCCGTCATCGAACACCTGATGCCGTGTTTCGCGTGCAGTTCCTGGTACATTCCCGAGCAATACTGGCTGCCTCTGTCCGAGTGATGAACCAGTGGCTGCTCCGTTCGACGGTGCTTCACCGCCCGGCGCAGCGCCTGCGCGACCGACTCGGTGTGCAGGCTTTCATGGACGTGATAGCCCACGATCTTTCGCGAAAAAGCATCCGTCACAAGGC
>NZ_JAGGOF010000070.1 GCF_018614775.1 Pseudomonas fluorescens | reverse complement strand
AGCAAGCCCGCTCCCACAAATCCTCTGCAACCCCGATTAACTCAAGCTCCCATCAACCACCAACACCAACTTCCCCGACACCTGATTGGTCGCCAGTTCCGCAAACGCCGCCTCGGCATCCTGGATGGCAAAGGTTTTCGCCAGTTGCGGATTCAAACGACCTTCGGCAAACAGCGGCCAGACCTGCTGGCCCAACTCACTGATCAGATCAGCCTTGAACTGCTCATCGCGACTGCGCAGGGTCGAACCCAGCAACTGAATGCGCTTGCCCAGCACTTGGGCCAGATCAAACTCGGCGGTGCGACCGCCCATGAGCCCGATGATCACCCAACGGCCGTCAACTGACAAAAGTTTCACATTGAGTCTGGCGTAGCTCGCACCCACCGGATCGAGGATCACGTCGAAAGGGCCGAGGTCGTTCAGGCTGTCGATATCGTCGGTGCGCACCACACCACCCTGGGCGCCCAATGCCTCGCAGTAAGCCAGCCGCTGCGCCGAACCGACGCTGACCCAGCATGGGTTGCCAAACGCCTTGCACAGCTGGATCGCGGCCGAACCAACGCCACTGGCGCCCGCGTGCAGCAGCACTTTTTCACCCGGCTTGAGCGCGGCCAGTTGAAACAGATTCAGCCACGCGGTGCTGTAGACCTCAGGCAGGGCGGCGGCTTCAGCCAATGACAAGCCCTCCGGCACCGGCAACACATGGCGGCCATCGACCACCACTTCCTCGGCCATGCCGCCACCGGCCAGCAACGCGCAAACGCGGTCGCCAACCTGCCAGGACGAGCCGGGCCCGACCTCGCTGATCACCCCGGAGCACTCCAGCCCCAGCACCTGGCTGGCACCGGGTGGCGGCGGATAGAGCCCGGCCTTCTGCAACAAATCGGCCCGATTCAAGCCAGCCGCCGCCACCCGAATACGGACTTGTCCGACATCGCACACAGGGCTCGGCTCATCTGCCCATACCACTTGGCCTTCAACGCCTTGCAATGCTTTCACGGTGCCTCCATAGTGAGTCTTGACTGGGCCCGCTGCTGTAACGCCGGGCTTTCTTGCATTATGCGCCCGGGCCACATGGAACCGGCGACTTCAAAGACGGCCTACTATGCGTTATCAATTGTCCCTGCGTCGAATCAGCATGAAGCACCTGTTCCCCAGCACCGCCCTCGCGCTAGTCATTGGCCTCGGTCTGTTGCCAATGTCGAGCGATACGTTCGCAGCCAACAGCTGGGACAAGCTTCAGCCCGATCGCGACGAGGTGATTGCCAGCCTGAACGTCGTCGAGTTGCTCAAGCGTCATCACTACAGCAAGCCGCCACTCGATGACGCGCGCTCGGTCATCATCTACGACAGCTACCTGAAGCTGCTGGATCCATCGCGCAGTTATTTCCTGGCCAGCGACATCGCCGAATTCGACAAGTGGAAAACCCAGTTCGACGACTTCCTCAAGAGCGGCGACCTGAACGCCGGGTTCATCATCTACAAGCGCTACCTGGACCGCGTGAAGTCGCGCCTGGACTACGCCCTTGCCCAGTTGGACAAAGGCGTCGATAAAATCGATTTCAACGCCAAGGAAACCTTGCTGGTCGACCGCAAGGACGCCCCTTGGCTCAAAAGCACGGCCGACCTCGATGACCTGTGGCGCAAACGCGTCAAGGACGAGGTGCTGCGCATGAAGATCGCCGGCAAGGATCCCAAGCAGATCCAGGAAACGCTGACCAAGCGCTACAAGAACCAATTGGCTCGCCTGGACCAGACCCGCGCCGAAGACATCTTCCAGGCGTACATCAACACCTTCGCCATGTCCTACGACCCGCACACCAATTATCTGTCGCCGGATAACGCGGAGAACTTCGACATCAACATGAGCCTGTCCCTGGAAGGCATCGGTGCGGTCCTGCAGAGCGACAACGATCAGGTCAAGATCGTGCGCCTGGTACCGGCGGGTCCTGCGGACAAGACCAAGCAGGTCGGACCGGCGGACAAGATCATCGGTGTTGCCCAGGCCGGCAAGGAAATGGTCGACGTGGTCGGCTGGCGCCTGGACGAAGTGGTCAAGCTGATCCGCGGCCCGAAAGGTTCCGTGGTGCGCCTGGAAGTCATTCCGGCCAGCAATGCGCCGAACGACCAGACCAGCAAGATCGTGTCCATCACCCGCGAAGCGGTGAAGCTCGAAGAGCAGGCCGCGAAGAAGTCGATCCTCAACCTGAAGCAGGACGGTAAGGACTACAAGCTCGGCGTCATCGAGATTCCAGCCTTCTACCTGGACTTCAAGGCGTTCCGCGCCGGCGATCCGGACTACAAGAGCACCACCCGCGATGTCAAGAAGCTGCTGACCGAACTGCAGAAAGAGAAGGTCGACGGGGTCGTCATCGACCTGCGCAACAACGGCGGCGGCTCCTTGCAGGAAGCCACCGAGCTGACCAGCCTGTTCATCGACAAGGGCCCGACCGTGCTGGTGCGTAACGCCGATGGCCGGGTGGACGTGCTGGAAGACGAGAACCCGGGCGCATTTTACAAAGGCCCGATGGCGTTGCTGGTCAACCGCCTGTCCGCGTCGGCTTCGGAGATTTTCGCCGGCGCCATGCAGGACTACCACCGCGCGCTGATCATCGGCGGCCAGACCTTCGGCAAGGGCACCGTGCAGACCATCCAGCCGCTCAACCACGGCGAACTGAAGCTGACCCTGGCGAAGTTCTACCGGGTGTCCGGCCAGAGCACCCAGCATCAGGGCGTACTGCCTGACATCGATTACCCGTCGATCATCGACACCAAGGAAATCGGCGAAAGCGCCCTGCCCGAGGCGATGCCGTGGGACACCATCAAGCCGGCGATCAAACCGGCGGTCGACCCGTTCAAGCCGTTCCTGGCCCAGCTAAAGTCCGAGCATGACACCCGCACGGCCCAGGACGCGGAGTTCGTGTTCATCCGCGACAAGCTGGCGCTGGCGCAGAAGTTGATGCTGGAGAAAACCGTCTCCCTCAACGAAGCTGATCGTCGCGCGCAACATGCCGACATCGAAGCCAAGCAACTGGTCATGGAAAACCTGCGTCGCAAGGCCAAGGGCGAAGAACCGCTCAAAGAGCTGAAGAAAGAAGACGAAGACCTGATCGCCGAGCCGGAAAAAACCAAGCCGGAAGACGATGCCTACCTGAGCGAAACCGGGCGCATCCTGCTCGATTATCTGAAACTCAACACGGCGGTCGCCAAGCACTAGGATGATGGCCATTTAATGATGGCCCTCGTCTGAGTGTCATCAAACTGACATCAGTCTGTCGTGAAATACAGGACTGGGCGCACCCTTGAACGGGCCGCGCCCAGTCCTTTTTTTATCGCCAGAGATCGCCATGACCACGACAGAACAGCTGGGTGCCTTGAGTTCCATCCTGGCTCAAAGCGGTTTGCACAGCCTGTTCCAACCGATCATTTGCCTCTCCGAACGGCGCATCCTCGGCTATGAAGCCTTGACCCGCGGCCCGTCCAACAGCCCGCTGCACTCCCCCATCGCCCTGCTCTCCGTGGCGCGCCAGGCCGGACGCCTCAGCGAACTGGAGCTGGCCTGCCGGCGCAGCGCCTGCCAGCGCTTCAATGAGCAAAAGCTGCCGGGCAAGCTGTTTCTCAACGTCTCGCCAGAATCGTTGCTGGAATCCGCCCACCAGACCGGGCGCACCTTGCAACTGCTGCAGGATTTCGGCATCCCGCCCAGCCAGGTGGTGATCGAACTGACCGAACAAACCCCCATCGATGACTTCCAGCTGTTGCAGAACGCCTTGCATCACTACCGGGCCATGGGGTTTTCCATCGCCCTGGACGACTTGGGTGCCGGTTACTCAAGCCTGCGGCTCTGGTCCGAATTGCGGCCTGACTATGTGAAGATCGACCGGCACTTCATCGATGGCATTCATCAGGATGCGCTCAAGCGCGAATTCGTCGGCTCGATCCTGAAGATCGCCCGCACATCACGGGCCCAGGTGATTGCCGAGGGCATCGAACTGCCGGAAGAACTGGCGGTGTTGATCGAGATGGGCGTCGATCTGGTCCAAGGCTACCTGCTCGCCCGCCCCCAAGAACAACCGTCACGCGACGCCCGGGCGCTAATGCCCCGGCAGGACAGCGGCGCAGTGCCGCTGACCGATGACGTCAACGACCTCGGCGCACTGCTCAATGAACAACCGGCGGTGGCCCACAACACACCCACCGCCACGGTGCTGGAAGCGTTCCGGCGCCAGGCCAACCTCAACTCCCTGGCGGTGCTGGACGACCAGGGTCAGCCCTGCGGCATCGTTCATCGCCACTCACTCTCGGACGCCTTGCTCAAGCCCTTCGCCACCGACCTGTTCGCGCGCAAACCCATCAGCCGCCTGATGAGTGATGACTTCCTCGCCGTGGAACTGAACCAGTCCCTGCAACAAGTCAGCCGCCTGATCACCAGCCGCGCCCGACAACGTATCGAAGAAGACTTCATCATCACCCTCAACGGCAGCTACATCGGCCTGGGCCGGGTGATCGACGTGCTCAAGCTGATCACCGAACTGAAGATCCAACAGGCCCGCTACGCCAACCCGCTGACCCTGCTGCCGGGCAACGTACCGATCCAGCAATGCCTCACACGCCTGCTCCAGCAACGCCAGGAATCAGTGATTTGCTACGTGGACATCGACAGCTTCAAACCCTTCAACGACATTTATGGCTACGGTCGCGGCGACGAAGTCCTGCTGTGCCTGGCCCAATGCCTGAACGAACGCATCGACCCCAGCCGCGACTTCGTCGGCCACATCGGCGGCGACGACTTCCTCCTGGTCCTCGGCCCGGAAGACTGGCGCAAACGCCTCGACCAACTGCTCAGCGACTTCCAGACCCACTGCCGGCGCTTCTACCGACCCGAACACCTGGAGGCTGGCTGTTTCACCGCGTTGAACCGGCAGGGTGTGCGGCAGGATTTTGCGTTGTTGTCGTTGTCCATCGGGGTGGTGCATCTGCGCCCGGAGGCATGTGATGAGTTGAATGCGAGCCAGTTGGCGGAACTGGCTTCGCAGGCCAAGCATCATGCCAAGGAGATAATGGGGGGGAGTTTGTATTTGGTTGAGGCTGCGGCGGTGGAGTTATCGGAAGCAGTGGTTTGACGCTGCTCTGGTAATCGCTATCGGTCAAAAAGATTGCAGCCAGCCCTGATAGTAATCGGTCTGCTCCTGAATATCAGTCACCAAGTCCTGATCCTCATAGTCAAAAATGTTGACCATGTCGCTCTCGACTGCTGGCTCGCCCCAGCGAAGCTCGTAGGCAACTATGCCATTGGCCATCTGAGAGGACATCCGCGAAGGGTAAACATTAATTTTTGCCCCCTTGCATAAAAATCTGACATCAGAAAACTCTTGCCTAACTTCTCCCAAGCACAAGTAAAAATCCACCCCAGTGTATTTCCTCAACACTCCATCCGGCATAGTAACCAGCATAGTCACGGTTTTTCGATCGCATTCGAATTTCGCACTCTTTATCACTCCATCCACTTCAATTACAACCTCTTTAACAGCCATTTCATCACCTATCAAAATTAGGAATAGAGTATCCAACATACGACCCGTCGGCATGCACAGGCGTGGCCCCCACTATATCTTTCTTATCAACCCCTCCTGGAACAGCTATCTCCACCTCTTTTCGATGCGGTGACAGCAAACCCAGTTTTTTATTCACATCAATACCCACCACGTTTTTCAGCACATACACATATCCTGAATCGAACCCAAAGCCAGTCGCAAATTTTACTGCTTCCGACTTCGAGCTTGTCGTACTCACATAAATACTAGGCGGATTTCGATTATCTCTGGCATGCAAAAATAAATCGGTACTGAACCCTAAAGGTTCAAAACCAGCATCAAAAATTTCCCATGGTTCCCTTGAATCGCCTCGATAGGATAGGTGTTTTTTGATTGGGTTTGAGGAACATTGGGACCACCCTCATCCACCCCAACCTTACCCGCCGGATCCTGCCCCCCAACCTCCGGCCGGCACCCGCCCTTCCCCGGGCAATCCACCAACCCCAACGGATCCACCCACCCCGTCGGGTTCACCGTGTACCGATACCCATTGAGCCCACCCGCCAGTTGGCTCGGGTCGGGCGTCAGGTAGCGGCCGGTGTCGGGATTGTAGTAGCGATGCCGGTTGTAGTGCAGGCCGCTTTCGGGGTCGAAGTATTGGCCCTGGAAGCGCAGGGGTTGTTCGAGTTGTTCGCCGCCGTCGTGCTTGGCCTCGATGAGTTTGCCGTAGCCGGTGTAGCGCGCCGACCAGACGAGCTCGCCGGCGGGGTTGGTCAGTTCCTGGGGCGTGCCCAGGTGGTCGAGGTGGTAGTGGAACGGGCGCGCTGCCAGGCCTTTGCCGTCGAGCATCGCCAGGGGGCGGAAGGTGCCGGGTTCGTAGACATAGCTGCGGTGGTGGCGCTGGCTGCTCTCGGCGACGAGCTGATCGCCCTGCCAGAAAAACTCGGTGGTCAGGCCGTTCACGGTCTTGCTGATACGTCGGCCGAAGGCGTCGTAGCGGTAGGACGTTTCGCGACCGTCCGCCGTGGTGACGCCGATCAGGCGGTGCTGGCTGTCGTAGCGATAGTCGGCAACGAGGCTGGGGACGTTGCCACGGCGCTCGCGGATCAGGTTGCCGTAGGCGTCGTAGTCGTAGCGACGATCACCTTCTATCAGCAGGCGGTTGCCCTTGAGGGTGGTCGGGCCCGGGCGGTCATGCAGCAGCACGTTGCCAGCCGGGTCGTGGCTGAACTGTTCCAGCGGGTCGCTGTGGGAATACTGGATGCTGATCAGCCGATCCAGCGGGTCGTACTGGTAACTGCGACGGTTGCGGTTATTGGCCTGGGTTTCAAGGTTGCCCTTGGCGTCGTAGGCATAGTCGCGCCAGAACAGTTGCTGCTGGTGTTGCCATACGGTCTGGGCCTTGAGGCGGCCTTGGTCGTCGTAGGCGTATTCGCTGAGCAACGACCCTTGTTGGCGCTGCAGTTCTCGTCCACCTCGGAACCGATGGTGGGTGAGTCGCGCGCCGTTGAGGTCGATGGCGGTCAGCGCACCACCTTTGGCGTGATGGAAATCGAGCTGGCTGTGGTCCGGCAGGCGCAGGTGGTTGAGTCGCCCACAGGCGTCGTAGCGATAGCGCAGGGTGCCCCAGCCTTGGTGTTCCGTGATCAGCCGGTCCTGGGCGTCGTATTCGAAGGCCAGCGGATGATCGGTGCCGTCATCGACTTCCACCAGCCGCCCCCGCCCGTCATAGCGATAGCGGATCGCCTCGCCGTCGGCCAGGGTCTTGACCCGCAGCCGCCCGGCCGCGTCGCGCTGGTAAGCGGTGACCCGTTGCGAGCCGTCCGCGCCGTGCTCGGTTTTCTCCAGCAGGTAACCGTTGAGGTCGTAGGCGTAGGCAGTGCGTTGGCCGTCGAAGCCCACTTGCTGTCGGATCAAACCGTTGGGCGTGTAGTCCAGCTGATATTTTTCGCCGGATTCGTTTTCGATCTCCGTGAGCAACAGCCGCGCCGAGTCGTAGCGGTACTTCAGCTCACTGCCGTCGGGGTTGAGACGGCGGCTGACCAGGTGCAGGTCGTCGGCGTACTCGTAACGGGTGATGCGCCCCAGCTCATCGCGCTCGGACGTGACCTTGCCGTAGGCGTTGTAAGTCCAGGCCCGGTTGGCGCCGTTCGGCAAGGTCGTCTGGAGCAGCCGGCCTACGGCGTCCCATTGGTAATGCGTAAGGGCGCCGTGTTCGTCGTGGCGGGACAGCAAGCGCCCAAGGGCATCGTAGGAATAACACCGACGACTGCCGTCGGGCAGGACCTCTTCCGTCAGTTGCCCCAGTGCATTCCAGGCGAAATCATGAAAACTGCCGTCAGGGTGAGTGATCATCACCAGACAGCCTCGGGCGTCGTATTTGTAGAAGGTGCTGGTCCCGTCGGGGCCGACCGACTCGATCACGTCGCCCTGGGCGTTACGTGGGTAGGTCCAGAGCGCTTTGCCGCGACCTGAGCCCTGGGTGCGAGCGTGCAGGAAACCGTTTCGATATTCGTAGGACGTGGGCTCGTCTTCAGGCGGAATCAGCGTCACCAGCCGTCCGACTTCGTCGTAGCGGTATTCGCTGACGGCACCCAGCGGGTCCTGCTCGGCGATCAACCGGCCCTGATCGTCATAGGCCTTGAGGTGCTCGCCGCCATCGGGCTCGACCTTGCGCACCAACCGCGCCCGGTCATCGTGGACATACACCTCCTCACTGCCATCCAGATGCCGGACCGTGACGCTACCGTCCTCGCCCCAGGTGTAGCGGCTGTCCATCTGCGCAAACGAAGCCCAGTGCCGGACGCAGCGGGCCGCTTGCCCGGTGCCCTGCCACTCCCAGTAGAAACTCGCGCCGCCGGCCAGTTGGCGCTGGAGAATGACGTGCTGGTCGTCGTAGTCGTAGCGTTCGGTTTCACCGGCGGCGTTGGTCGCTTCGATCAGTCGAAAACGTCCGTCGTAGCGGTAGGACACCAGCGTCTGTTCGGTGCGCCAGGCGTCGTCCACGGTGGCGGCCGGATGAAAAGACTGATAGTCGACGGCAATCAGGTGGCGCTGCTGGTAACGCAGGCACAGGCTGCGGCCGGCGCCATTGTCCAGGCGGCTGATGTCGCCATTGATGTTGCGCTGGAGGGTCAGGCGGTTGTCGTAGCGGTCGCTAAGGGCGAACAGGCGACCGTCGCGAAAGTGCAGGAACGGCGCCTGTTCGCCCGGCTGGGCGATGATCAGCTCGTCCGTCTCGACCCCGAGGTAAATGGCCGCGCGAGCGAGACTGTTATGGATAACCGGACGTTGGGTGGTGGGCAGCGGAAACGCGGTCCGGCGGTTTTCCTGATCGACCCAGATGACCTGCTCGCCCTCGACCAGCAAGCGATGCGCCAGGGCGTGACTCCAGCCGCGACCAAGCCCGATGTCCAGGTCGGCGGCACTGGTGCGGTACAGGCGGGTGAAGACAAACGGCAGCCGACCATCGAGCGTGCCGTCTTCCAGGGTCAGCAGCTCTTCGCCGGTGACCATCGACACCGGGCAACCGCTGGTGCGGGTCAGGGCCGCGCTGTCGGCGCTGTCGCCGTTGGGGTTTTTCGATTGGGCAGGGGCGTCGTCGTGGGGTTCGTGTCTTTTCAGCGTGGTGTTGCGCTGTGCGTCCCAGCGCAGCTGCATCCGACCGTTCTTCACGCCGGCGGCAATGCCTCGGGCCGCCACGGTTTTGTAGCGGTCCACGTAGATCATGAAACCATTGACCACGGCGAAAATCGCCCTGATGAAACGCTGCGCGGCGGCCAGCAGGCGTTCGCCTACGCGGACCAGGCGCATCGACAGGTAGGCAATCCCGGCGCCTGCTCCAGCGAAGGTCAGGACAACGCCGATCAGCAGGTCGATGATCAACTGCACGGCGAACGTCGCAAAGGTCTGGGCGGTGCCACCGGCGACTTCGCTGGGCGGCAGCATCTGCAACCAGAGACTGGCGGTGCGTGCCAGCAGGCACAGCGCCGCTTCATCGCTGGCGAGCAACTGCAGCTTTGCCATCACCTGCGGCGCGGCCTGCGCCAGGTCTTGCAATTGCCTGGCGCTGTCACCCAAACGGTCAGCGAACTGCCCGGGGTCCTTGAGGATGTCCGCGATCAGGCTGATGCTGTCCCACACGCCGTCAATCGCCGCCCAGCTACCGGCGAGCAGGCCATTGCCCACCGCAGCCGCCGAAGCGCAAACCGATTGTTGCGCCCACTGCGGCTTGAAACCCTGCCACTCGCCGCGCAACCAGTCCGTCAGCTCAGCGCTCAGGCCATCGTAGGAAGAAAACAGTGCCTGCAGCTGTGCGGGCGACACCTTATTTTGCACATGAACCCGATAGCGCTTGCCCGCCTCGCCATGGAAGGCGCCCAGGCCCTGTGCATCCAGGCTGACCGGCGTGACCTCGCCGGTGTCCACCGCCACCACATCCACCACGATGTCGCCCAGCGCAATGTCGTACACCGACTCGACCTTGCTCTCGATCATCATCACCCCGCTACGCGGGCACTGGGCGACCGTGGAGAAAAAATCATCGTCGCCGCTGCTGACAGCGGTGGTGCTGTCGCCGAAGCGGATCAGCCGCTCCATGCCCATCAGCGAGGGCAGATCGGCCGCATGGCTGGCTCGGTCCGCCGCCTGGCTGTACCAACGCTCGAGCTGTTCGCGATAGACGGACAGGGTGTCCTCGAAGCTGTCGAGCTCCTGCTCGATGCGGCTCGCCTGATCCATCAGGACCCGGCTCGCTCAAGGACCAGCAGGCAAAAACAGTCGAACATGGCAGGCGTCTCGCAGCGCTCAGGAAGCGCGAGACTTTGCCGGGGATGAATGAGGAAATAAGTCAGGAAATGCAGCGGAGAATGTAGGTTAATTCGCTAAATACGCGCGACCGAACCAACCCTCAACGGCAGGTGCCTGGCGGGCTGTGGATAACCCTATTGGTCGCCGGTTTGGAGCGACTTGAGTTTGAGCTCCGCCAACGGGTGCCCGGCCTTCGCCGCCAAGGCCCACCAGCGTGCCGCTTCGACGCGGTCCGGCGCCTTGCTGGCAGTGCCGGCCAAGCTGATCACACCGACTTGATAGGCAGCCTTGCCATCACCTGCCAGCGCCGCCAGCCGCAGCAGGCGAATGCCCTCCTCGCGCGCGCCCAACCCATGGCCACGAAACGTCAGGATATGTCCGTAGAAACTTTGGGCGCCCACGTCACCGAGATTGGCCATGCGTGAGAACTGGCCTTCAAGCCAGGCCCAGCCACGCGGCTGGCGGACGAACCACGCCCAATGAAACAAGCGCCGCGCCAACCAGTAACCGGCTCGCGCCTTGAGTCGCCAGAGCACTCAGGCCTCCGCCGACTCGGGGTATTCGTATTCAAACACCCGGACCACTTCCGAAGCGTGCCAGGACGCGGCGGCCACGCCATCGGAAGGCCCGGAGAAGCGGCCCAGGCGCTCGACGCATTCAAAGAAACCGGTGCGCGGCAACCGGCTCGCGCCCTGGCTGATCACCAGCGAGCTGCGCAGCGGTTGTTCCGCTCGGGCGTCCAGCGCCGCCAGATGCTCCAGGGCGGCGGTCAGGGTCTGCATCGCCGGGCTGGGGAGCTGCAAACGCTCCAGCAGGGCGCGGTACGTCAACAAATGGCGCTGGCGGCGCGCCTGGTCCAACTCACCCAACAACCCATCCCAATGCTGCCGACTGATGCGTACGCTCACGACTCATCCCTCCAACCCGGTACCGTCAATTCCCAGGCCAGACTGCGCCGAATCGCGGCATCGGGCTGACGCTCACCGCTCTCGATCAAGGCCAGATAAGACGGGCTGATACCTACCGTGCGGGCCAGCGCCTCGATGGCGATGCCCTTCCCTTCGCGCAAACTGCGTAATTGATCCAGGCCAGGGAGAACCTGGCCCGGTACCGCCGCATGCCGGACTGTCGCTTCGCGCGACGGTGCTTGATCGAGCCCTGCGGCCTTCAGTAACGACTGGTACTGCTCCCACGGCAAAACCGCGTATTCGGGCTCTCCGTCGCGGGTGATTACTTGAATATCCATGTCTACCCCGTAGGACAACAACACTTAGCGAGTCAGCCTTTTTTCTAGGAAGTGTAATCCTAAATACCGGCTAAGGTCGTGGGGCGATGAATTCTATGGGGAAGAACACGCAGGATCAGGGTTTTTCCTGACCCTGGAGCTGGAGTTGTTCGGGGGTATCGGGGAGCCTCTCGACCCGGGCCAGCTTCTCGGGGGATTGGCGATAACGCCAGGCCCGGAACGCTTCGAGTTCGCCATCCAGGGTCTTCATGACCCACGCCAGCACGGCGATGTCGTCGAACATGCCAAACATCGGCAGGATATCCGGGATCGCATCCAGGGGGCTGAGGAAATACATCAGGCCGGCCACCACCGACAGCATCGACTTGGCGCTGACAGCGCGATACTCGCCCCGCCAGTAGGCCAGGCACAGGGCCTGCAACAGGCGCAGGTCTTCCTTGAGCTTACCCAGCCGCCCACCCTCCCGGGCGCTTTTGCTGGCGACAGCGAACAATAACGTCGGCAATCGACCGCGGGCCAGCAAGCGCCCGGCCAGAGGTAGAAATCGCGCAAAACTCCACGGCGCTTTCATTTTTTCTCCCACTGAAATGTTATCCACACAAATTGTGGATAACCTTGTGAACAGAGCTGCATTTCAGCGCTGAAGCCCCCGTCTCATAAGGGCTTGGCTTAGATCGGGCGTTTTTTACTCACATAAAAAAACCCAATATTTCATTGACTTGACCGGCTGACTGCGGCTAGCACAGCGCCTGTATTGCCTATGACTCTAGCCTGCGTGGTGCGTTCGGTTTTTTTACATTTGCCGAGGGCCAGATGCAACAACGCCCCGCATAAGCGAGGCGTTGTTTTTAAAGCTGACGCGATTACTTGGCTGCGTCTTCTTTTGCCGGATCCTTGATCGCCAGCAGCTCCAGGTCGAACACCAGGACCGAGTTGGCCGGGATTGCCGGGCTCGGGCTCTGGGCGCCGTAGGCCAGGTCGCTCGGGATGTACAGCTTGTATTTCTCACCGACGTGCATCAGTTGCAGCCCTTCGACCCAACCCGGGATCACGCCGCTGACCGGCAGATCGATCGGGCTGCCACGTTCAACAGAGCTGTCGAACACGGTGCCATTGGTCAACTTGCCGGTGTAGTGCACCGTCACGACGTCGGTCGGCTTGGGCTGTGGACCATCGGCTTTCTTGACCACTTCATACTGCAGGCCGGAAGCGGTGGTGGTCACGCCGGTTTTCTTGCCGTTTTCTTCGAGGAATTTCTTGCCGGCAGCGGCCGACTCTTCACTCATCTTGGCCATGCGCTCTTCAGCACGCTTTTGCAGTGCAGCAAAGGCCTCGACCAGTTCTTCGTCTTTCAGCTTCTGTTCTTTCTTGCCGACGGCATCTTCAATGCCCTGGGCAACCGCCTTGGAGTCCAGGTCATCCATACCTTCCTGAGCCAGGCTCTTGCCCATGTTCAGGCCGATCCCGTAGGAAGCTTTCTGCGCCGGGGTTTTCAGCTCTACGCTGGTCTGCGAGTCGCAACCCGCCAGTACCAGGCCAACCAGGGCCACCGCCGCCGCCAACCGATGCTGTTTCATGCTATTTCCTTGTTCATGCGCCTAAAGGGCAATCGAGTAAAGCCGCGAGCTTATCAGGCGGCCACGACCAATGGCTACCGGCATGTGAGCCACAAAGCGAGGATAAGTTCAGGCTGGCAAACGCTTTTTGGCCTCGGGCAGATGAAGCCTCTGTCATCTGTTTCGTACAGGGCCCGATTACCACGCCGCCATGGGAGGCAAAGCTAATGGCCACTTGCCCGTGAGGCAGCACTGAGGCATAAGGGCGTATCAAAAATACAAGGACGTTACCGTGCGCCTTCTCTCTCGCATTCTTCTGTTGCTGCTCGCACTGCTGATCGTGGTCTTGGCAGTGGTGCTGTATTACGTCGCCAACCCGCGCCTGCCCTTCTACACCCCGGCCGAACAGGTGCATTACCTGGACCAATGGAGCGCCGCCGAGCGCCAGACCTACTACTTCACCCCCCAGGGCACCCAGGTCAAAGGCTTGCATTACAACTGGTTCACCGCCCTCGAACTGCCGTTTTCGCAACAACGCTTCGCTTCGCCTGAGTACCTGGCGCGCTTCGGCTTCCTGGTGGACCCGGCCCAGAAAGCCTCAGCGGATAACCCTGGCAACCTGCCGGTGGGTTTCGCCCGGCACCAGAACCCGGGCAGCACCGACGAATTCCTGGACATCACCTGCGCGGCCTGTCACACCGGCGAGCTGCGCTTCAAGGGCCAGGCGATACGGATCGACGGTGGCTCGGCCCAGCACGTGCTGCCTTCCAGCGTTCCTACGCTGCGCGGTGGCAGTTTCGGACAGGCACTGGTCGCCAGTCTTGTTTCGACTTATTACAACCCATGGAAATTCGAACGTTTTGCCCGTCAAGTTCTGGGTAACGACTACGACGCTCGCCATGAAGACCTGCGCCAGGCGTTCAAGGCCTCCATGGATACATTCTTGCGCACGGCCTGGAACGACACCCATCGCGGCCTCTACCCGACCGAAGAAGGCCCCGGCCGCACCGACGCCTTTGGCCGCATCGCCAACGCCAGCTTCGGCGATGCCATTTCGCCGGACAACTACCGGGTGGCCAACGCACCGGTGGATTACCCGCAGCTGTGGGAAATGTGGACATTCGACTGGGTGCAATGGAACGGATCGGCCCAGCAGCCGATGGCCCGTAACGTCGGCGAAGCGCTGGGGGTCGGCGCGACGCTGAGCTTTTTCGACGCCCAGGGCAAACCGTTGCAGGGCGACGCGCGCTACCCTTCCAGCGTACGCGTACGCGACCTGAACAAGATCGAAGAAACCTTGCAGTTGCTCAAGCCGCCCGTGTGGCCGGAGCCGCTGCTGGGCACGATCGATAAACCCCTGGCCGCCAAAGGCCGGGCGCTGTTCAGCGAAAACTGCGCCGGTTGCCATGTCCCCCAGGTGGTCCAGGGGCCCGACAGGCCGGTGCAGCAATTGCACATGCTGCCCGTGAAGGTGATCGGCACCGACCCGGGCACCGCCAATAACATTGCCGACCATCGCTTCGACCTGACCAGCCTGCAATGGGACCCGGCCGAACTGGCGAAGCTGGAAGTGCAATTGCACCCGACCCCGAAAGAGCCGCTGGACCTGAGCCAACTCTCGGTCGCCAAGGGCCTGGCCTACGTCACGGCTTTCGTCGAAAACCGCGCCTACCGCGATGCCGGGGTTACCGCCGCCGAGCGCCCGGCCCTGGACGGCTTCGGCCTGCCCATCGGCGTGCGTGAGCTGCGCGCCTATAAGGCCCGGCCATTGGCGGGCGTCTGGGCCACGCCACCGTTCCTGCACAACGGCTCGGTGCCAACGATATACCAATTGCTTTCACCCCAGGACGAGCGGGCGACCACCTTCTTTAAAGGCAGCTTCGAGTACGACCCGAGGCACCTCGGCTATCGCACCGAAGCCTTTGCCAACGGCTTTCTGTTCGACACCCGGATCACCGGCAACCACAACAGCGGCCATGAATTCCGCGCCGGCGAAAAGGGTAACGGCGTCATTGGCCGCCTGTTGCAACCGCAGGAACGCTGGGCCTTGCTGGAATACCTGAAGGTGCTCGGCGGCCCGCTGGAGTCGCAACTGCAATGATGAAACTCACAGGCAAAAGGATTTCCCCATGTTGATCACGCTCTGGCTGCGCCTCGGCGCCTTGTTGGGCAAGACGCTCCTGTGGCTGCTGGGCATCGGCCTGCTCGGCTGGGCGCTGGCGACGGCCTGGTACGCCTGGCAACACAGCGGCCCGGTGTCGGACCAGGAGCAGATTCCGCCCGGCGAAGCCGCCATGACCCAGGACATCATCCAGACCGCGATCCGCATCGTCGATCAGCACCGCGATGGCACGCGCTACCTGCGCGATGCCCATGCCAAGGCGCACGGCTGTGTCATGGCCGAAGTGCAGGTGCCGAGCGATCTGCCGGCCCCGTTGCGCCAGGGTGTGTTTGCCGAGCCGGGCAAGGTCTGGCAAGCGACGATTCGGCTGTCCAATGGCAATGCCTACCCGCAGTTCGACAGCCTGCGGGATGCGCGCGGGATGGCGATCAAGCTGCTGGACGTGCCGGGCAAGCAACTGCTGGCTGACCGGCAATCATTTGGCGAACAGGACTTCGTGATGTTCAATCATTCGAACTTCTTCGTCAGCGATGTCGCCGAATATCGTCAGAACGTGGCCGCCCAGGCCGACGGAAAAAAAGTCACGGCGTTCTTCCCGAGCATGGATCCGCGCAGCTGGCAGATTCGTCATTTGTTCATTGCCCTCGCGACCCTTTCACCGCCACCGGCCAGTCCGACCCAGACCACCTACTTTTCGGTATCGCCCTACAAATTCGGCGCAGCCAACGCGAAGTTTCGCGTAGCACCGGACCCGGACAACTGCCCGGCGTATGCCCTGCCCGCGCAAAACCAGGCCCTGCCGAATTTCCTGCGCAGCGCCCTCAACCAGCAGTTATCCACAGACCGAGTGCCGGCGTGTTTTGTCTTGCAGATCCAGCGCCAGGACCCGAGCAAGTACATGCCGATCGAAGACACCAGCATTGACTGGCGGGAAAGTGATGCACCGTTCGAGACCGTGGCCCGCATCAAGGTGCCGGCCCAGGATTTCGACACCCCCAAGCTGAACCTGGCCTGCGACAACCAGTCCTTCAACCCCTGGTTCGGCATCGAGGCGCATCGCCCCATTGGCGGCATCAACCGTCTGCGCAAAGCGGTGTATGAGGCGGTCAGCGATTACCGGCACAGTCGTAATGCTGAGCAATAGGTAAAGAGTGTCAATCATTCGGGCGAATGGGACCTGGGCCTCAGACTTTGAAATGGCTGACCATCATCTGCAACTGGTTACCCAATCGCGCCAGTTCGACACTCGATGCGGCCGTTTCGTTGCTGGCAGCGGCGGTCTGTTCGGAGACGTCGCGTACGTTGACGATGCTGCGGCTGATCTCTTCGGCCACGGCGCTTTGTTGCTCCGCGGCGGCAGCAATCTGCTGGTTCATCATCTGGATGCTTGAAACGGTGCGGGTGATGTTTCCCAATGACACACCGGCCTTGCGCGTCAATTCAACGCTGCTATCGGTCAGGCTGCGGCTCTGGCTCATCAAGCTGGTGACTTGCCGTGTGCCATTTTGCAGACCGGCGACCAGGCCCTCGATTTCCTCGGTGGACTGTTGAGTACGCTGGGCCAAGCCGCGAACTTCGTCGGCGACTACGGCAAAACCACGACCGGCCTCGCCGGCACGGGCCGCTTCGATAGCAGCGTTAAGGGCCAGCAGGTTCGTCTGCTCCGCCACGGCCTTGATCACGTCCATAACGCTGCCGATCTTGTTGCTTTCCTGCTGCAACAGGACCATGGCCTCGGTAGAGCGCATCACTTGAGCAGCCAGGTGTTCGAACTGCTCGATGACCTCGGCAACCACCTGATCACCTTCACGAGCCTGACCGTCGGCATCGGCGGCGGCACGTGAAGCTTGTTCGGCGTTGCGTGCGACTTCCTGCACGGTGGCAGCCATTTCGTGCATGGCAGTGGCGACTTGATCGGTCTCGACTTTCTGGCTGTTGACCCCGGCGCTGGTCTGTTCGGTCACGGCCGATAGCTCCTCCGCCGCGTTGGATATCTGCGTGACGCCGTCACGAATACCGCCGATAAGGTTGCGCAGGGTCTCGCCCATGTGCTGAATGCCTTGTTGTAACATCCCCAACTCATCACGACGGGTGACCAGCAGGTTCTGAGTGAGGTCGCCAGCCGCGATGCGGTCGACAACGCCGAGGACTTCTCGGATCGGACGGGTGATCTGACGGCTGATGATCCAGGCGGCCAGAATACCCAGCAACAAAGCCACGCCGGCAGTACTGCTTAGTTGAACTTTAGCTTGGTCGGATTCCTGATCACGCTTCACAACTTGCTCGATCGAAACCTGTTTGCACAACTCAAACAGTTGAGTGATGTGGGTATCCAGTGCTTTTTGTGCCCGTTCAGCCGCCAACTGTGCATCGTGAAATTGGCCCACAGTGGAGCGGTAACCCAACAGAGCCTGACTGGCACGCTGTATGCCATCAGCTTGTTCAGGGGGCATCATTGCAGCGATCTGTTTGATATTATTTTGGGCCCGCTCAATGGCATCCAGAGCAGGTTGCTCCAGTTCGGCTTTGCCGCCGGAAATGTAACCACGCAGTTCAAATCGGGCTTTCTGAAACAACAGGTTTTGATTGACGATAGAATCCAGAAGCGCCTCTTTTTTTTCGGCATCCTCTTCAGGAAAAATACGCTTGTGAAGCGCATCATCGATCTTGTTGAACTCATTCGCAACCGTTTCAGCGTACCTGTCGAATAGGCTACGAGTGGCTTCGCGAGCCTCGATTGCCTGGCTGAGCCGGATAAATTCCGCGCGGTAGTTTTTCGCTAAACCCACCTCGTCATTGATTGCTTGAACATCACGAGGAAGCACATACACGTTTTGGGCACGCTGCAAATACTGATCGAGCTTGTCCAGCACGTTGATGACAGTCGTCGCGTTGGCGGCAGTATAGTTAATTGTATGGGACAACCGCGCAATGCGAACTTCCTTGGCAACATTCTCAATTTCGAGCATTAGCACTTGCTTTTCGCTCCGCTGGATCAGAGCGTTCAAACCGAACCAACCGGTAAAGGCAATCATCAATGCCAGCAGCAAAACCAGAGTAAAACCCAGCGCGAGCTTTAAGCCCACGCTGAGGTTACCGAATACCTTACTCATTAACTTCCTCGCTAAGCATTAATACCAGTGAAAAGGTCTCTATAAAATCCTGACACTGGATGCTGATTAATCAGAAATAAAAGCAGGCAGACTTGTTCTGTAGGCCGCATTTAAAAATCCGTACTTAAACCGCCCACCTCATGGAACCCCAGCCTGGAAGCCATTTCCATGAATGCAAAAAAAGACTCTTCCCAAGCCAACTGTTCGTTTTCAGGCGTCCTTTGCTGAGAGGGGTTGACTCATGAAAAATAGTTTAATGATCAGGTAGGCTTGGGCGCTATCGGCCAAGACTGACTTTACAGCAGGGATAGGAGTACCCCGGCCAAGGCACCCTTGTGCCGCGCGCTACGTTTAGCCTTTTCTGGAGCACCGCCAGATGGCGCTGAATCATGCGTGCCGCGCCGGCGAAGGTGCCGTTCTCGAACACCGCCTGCAATGCGGCAGGTTGGATCCGCATACGGGAGCCTCCGACGCGCCATCTACTCTCATACGATAGCCGTTGCCGTCAGCAAAGCCTCAAAGGCGGCACGCGGCATGGGTTTGCCGAACAAGTAGCCTTGTACTCGCCGGCAGCCTTGCGCTATCAGGTAGTCCGCCTGCGCCTGCGTTTCCACCCCCTCCGCCACGACTTCCAACTGCAACGCCGCTGAAATCGACAGCATGGCCTTCACCAATTCGCACTGGCGGCGGACATGCGGAACATCTTGCACGAACGACTTGTCGATTTTGATCTGCGCCACCGGGAAACGGTGCAGATAACTCAATGCTGAATACCCGGTGCCAAAATCGTCGATCGAGATTGTTACCCCCATCTGATCCAACTCCGTCAGCATCCGTGCCACTTCCAAGCTGTCGTCCAGTAGCAGGCTCTCGGTGATCTCCAACTCCAGCCATTGGGCCCTGCATCCGCTGTCGGCCAGGATGCGGCGCACCGATCCCACCAGATCGTTGCGCAAGAACTGGCGTGTCGATACGTTCACGGCCATCTTCAGCGGTGCAGTCAACATCGCTTCGTGCTCCCGGTTCCAATCCGCCACGGCGGCACAGGCGTTAGCCAACACCCACTCGCCAATGTCGACGATCAACCCGGACTCCTCGGCGATCGGGATGAACCGGTCCGGTGGCACCATCCCATGCCCCGGGCGGCTCCAGCGCAGCAAGGCTTCCGCCCCGACTACGCACCCGCTCGGTAGCTCGATCTGCGGCTGGAAATGCAAGGCCAGCTCACCTTTGCCACAGGCCTTGCGCAAGGCTGACTCCAGCTCCATTCTTTCAGAGGATTGAACACTCAATTTTCCATGGTAGAACTGGAAATTGTTGCGCCCCTCCTTCTTGGCGTAATACATCGCCATATCGGAATACCTGAGCAGCGCATCCATCTCGACGCTGTCGTCGGGATACAGCGAGATGCCGATGCTGGACGATACGAACAGTTCACCGCCATCGATCATGAAAGGAGCGGCCAGCGCTTGTAATATCTTGCCGGCGATCGTGTTCAGGTCGTTTTTGTCGCTCACCGCCGTCAGCAGGATTCCGAACTCATCGCCACCCAGCCGCGCCACTGTGTCGGAGGTGCGCACGGCGAATTTCAAGCGATGTGCCACCTCGCACAGCAAGCGGTCGCCGGCCTCATGCCCCAGCGTATCGTTGACTTCCTTGAAGCGGTCCAGATCGAGAAGCATCAGCCCAAACCCGTTGCCATACCGCTTGGCTTGAGTGATCTCCTGTTGGATACGGTCGAAGAGCAGTGCGCGATTCGGCAACTTGGTCAAGCCATCGTAAAAGGCCTGGTACTGCACCTTCTTGCGGTATTGGTCGATTTCCGTGATGTCGCGTCCGACTGCCAGCACCTGCGCCACCTGACCAGCATCATCGAACTCGGGACTCATGCGGACATGGGAGCAGTATTCGTGACCGTCCGCCTGCCAGTGCAGTTCGAAATCGCGCGGCTCGCCCGTCTCGAAGACTTCGAGTGTCTTGTCCATGTATCCCTGCGCGTGGCTGCCGCCGGGAAATTCGATAGGCGTGGTGCCGAGGATTTGCGCCAAGTCCCCGCCCATGTCGGCTATCAACTTGCGGTTGGCATACCTCCTTCGGCAGTCCTTGTCGTAACGGGAGATCGTGTCGGGCGAGTTTTCCGCTAGGGTGCGAAACTCCTGCTCTCGGGTGTGCAGCAGTGCCTCCAGGCGCTTGCGTTCAGTGATGTCGCGAGTCATGGCCATGTTGTAGCCTTGACCGCTGGACTCAAAATAGTTGGCTAAAATTTCAACCGGAAAAATGCGGCCATCTTTCGCTCGGTGGCGGGATTCAAACGTCAGCGAGCCATTGACCTGGAGGTCGCACCAATGTTCCGGCCAGATGGCTTGCTGATAGTCGGGGTCAATGTCCGGGACGCTCAAGCCTAGCAACTCTTCCTGGCTGTAGCCCAAGCCTCGGCAAGCGTGCGGATTGACGTACGAGATTCTCGCCTCTTCGTCTATCAGGAAAATCGCTTCCTCGACATGATCGATGGCGTACTTCAACAGGCCTAGCTCGTCTTCACGCCGCTTGCGTTCCGTAATATCACGGCCGATACCGAGTACGCCGGCAACACTGCGATTGGCGCCATATACCGACACCTTGCGCGTTTCCAACAGTATTCGCCGACCATCCTCGGCAAGCGTCACCCACTCCTCATTGATACGAATGGTGTCGGCATCCATGGCCTCCCGATCTTTCTGGCGGAAGAAATCCGCCAATTCGACATCAACGAAATCGTAGTCGGTCTTGCCGACAATGTCGGCCTCCAGTGCGCCGAAGAAACGTTCGAACGCCGGATTGCAGGTCAAGTAAACACCTTCGGCATCTTTCAACCAGACGTAATCCGGAAGCGTTGTTATGACGCTGGTCAAGCGGTTTCTGACTTCCTCGACCAAATGCTCGCCTTGCTTACGCTCCGTGACGTCAAACATGAAGCCGTGCCAGACAATGGCACCGTCGGCTTCGCGCTGTGGAGTGGCGCGCGCCTCTATCCAACGCTCCGGCAGACCAGATCGGCAGATGCGGAAAACAAGCGTCAACGTCGAGAGCGTTAACGCCGATTCGGCCAGACCAGCCTCGATACTGGGCCGGTCATCGGGATGCACAAGCGCATGCAGGGGCGCCACGTCGTCTTGCACGTCTTCAGGCTGCAGGCCGTACATGTCGACAATGCCGTGACTGGCGAAGGGAAAACTGCAACGCCCTTCTGAAGAGCGACGCAATGTATAGACAAAACCAGGCACGTTGGCGATGAAACCCGCCATACATCTTTCGGCATCGCTGGTGGCCGTGAGGTTGCTGGGTTGACCGCCCGTAAGGAAGGCTTTCCGTGTCCTATGCGGAAACGTCGGAGGGATCGGTTCTTTCATGGTCGCGCGAGGATCTGCTTTTTCCAACATGTGAGAGGTCAGGCCCGGCCAACATGAATCTCGGCGGCGGGTTGATTGTTACGCTCCAGGTGGATTCTTCATCCGGTGGCGAACCTGCTGGCAGGTGCCGACATCAGTAGCCTGGCGTCGAAAAAAACTGACAGCAAATGCCATGACGCAGGATGCAGGCTATGTGCAGATGTCGGCCATCGGGCGATGCCGATTTACGGGTAGGCACGCCGACAATTCGTGTAGGCATTACCCTACTGCCCTTTCGCGACGTACTGTGTAACGTACCGGAAATGCTTGGCTGGTGAATTTCGACGGAATGCCATAAACGCAAAAAGCGGCCATAGGCCGCTCTTTGCGTTGCTTCCAGGCGTTCAGTGGCCTTGGTGGAAGCGAATATGGCGCAGCGGACGGGACTCGAACCCGCGACCCCCGGCGTGACAGGCCGGTATTCTAACCGACTGAACTACCGCTGCGCGTAACATTGAAAGCTTGGTGGGTGATGACGGGATCGAACCGCCGACATTCTGCTTGTAAGGCAGACGCTCTCCCGGCTGAGCTAATCACCCTGCACTTTCGATGCGGGGCGCATTCTCTCACAGTTTTTTGTAACGTGCTGATTTAATTAAAAATTCAGCAAAAAAAGTGAGCTTGTGCACCGCAGGAACTCCAGACAGCAAAAAGCCCGCGTGAGCGGGCTTTCCGTGGTGACCTGGCGTTCAGTGCTCCAGGTAACCGAATATGGCGCAGCGGACGGGACTCGAACCCGCGACCCCCGGCGTGACAGGCCGGTATTCTAACCGACTGAACTACCGCTGCGCGTAACACTTGAAACGAATGGTGGGTGATGACGGGATCGAACCGCCGACATTCTGCTTGTAAGGCAGACGCTCTCCCAGCTGAGCTAATCACCCTTCGCTTTCGGTGTGGCGCGCATTCTACGGAGCACTCCTTAAGCTGGCAAGCACTTTTTAAATTAATTTTTTCAGGCCTTCCAAAGGCTTAGCGGAGGGTTGGCCTATGGCGCCGCGCAGAGAATAATGCCCCCCTTTGTATAAAGGAGAGACTCACCCCATGTGGTTCAAGAACCTGCTTATCTATCGCCTGACCCAAGATCTGCCTTTTGATGCCGAGGCGTTGGAAACTGCACTGGCCAGCAAACTGGCGCGTCCATGTGCAAGCCAGGAGTTGACCACGTACGGTTTCGTCGCGCCGTTTGGCAAAGGCGAAGACGCACCGCTGGTGCATGTCAGCCAGGATTTCCTGCTGATTGCCGCGCGCAAGGAAGAACGCATTTTGCCGGGCAGCGTCGTGCGCGATGCCCTGAAGGAAAAGGTCGAAGAGATCGAAGCCGAGCAAATGCGCAAGGTCTATAAAAAGGAACGGGACCAGCTCAAGGATGAAATCATTCAGGCGTTCCTGCCCCGTGCATTCATTCGCCGATCATCCACCTTCGCCGCCATCGCGCCGAAACAGGGCCTGATCCTGGTGAACTCCGCCAGTCCGAAACGCGCCGAGGACCTGCTGTCCACCCTGCGTGAAGTCATCGGCTCGCTGCCGGTGCGTCCGCTGACGGTAAAAATGGCGCCGACCGCCACCATGACCGACTGGGTCAAGACCCAGAAAGCCGCCGACGATTTCTTCGTGCTGGACGAGTGCGAACTGCGCGACACCCACGAAGATGGCGGCATCGTGCGCTGCAAGCGCCAGGACCTGACCAGCGACGAAATCCAGCTGCACCTCAACACCGGCAAGGTCGTAACGCAACTGTCGCTGGCCTGGCAGGACAAGCTGTCTTTCGTGCTCGACGACAAGATGGTGGTCAAGCGCCTGAAGTTCGAAGACCTGCTGCAAGACCAGGCCGAGCAGGACGGTGGCGACGAAGCCCTCGGCCAGCTGGATGCCAGCTTCACGCTGATGATGCTGACGTTTGGCGAGTTTTTGCCGGCGCTGGTGGAAGCGCTGGGCGGGGAAGAGATTCCGCAGGGGATCTAAAGGCTGTTGATCTCCACTGTGGGAGCAACTGTCT
>NZ_JAGGOF010000069.1 GCF_018614775.1 Pseudomonas fluorescens | reverse complement strand
CCCACGCGGAGCGTGGGGACGATCATCACGCGGTCTTTTAGACCTGCCCCTGCGCGCCCTCGAACCACGCCAGTTTCTCGCGCAGCTGCACCACTTCCCCAACGATCACCAGCGTCGGCGCATGGACCTCATGCTCCGCCACCAGCCGTGGCAAGTCCGCCAAGGTGCCAGTGAACACCCGCTGGTTGGACGTCGTGCCCTGCTGAATCAGTGCCGCCGGTGTATCCGCGCCGCGGCCGTGCTTGATCAGCTCGTTGCAGATGATCGGCAAACCCACCAGGCCCATGTAGAACACCAGCGTCTGGGCCGGGGAGACCAGGTCTGCCCATGGCAAATCGCTGCTGCCGTCCTTGAGGTGGCCGGTGATGAAGCGCACCGACTGGGCATAGTCGCGATGGGTCAGCGGGATCCCGGCGTAGGCCGCGCAACCACTGGCTGCGGTAATACCCGGAACAACCTGGAACGGGATGCCATGAGCCGCCAGTTCCTCGATCTCTTCCCCACCGCGACCGAAGATGAACGGATCGCCGCCCTTCAACCGCACCACACGCTTGCCCTGTTTGGCCAGGTCCACCAGTTGCTGGTTGATCTGGTCCTGAGGCACGGCGTGTTCGGAGCGACGCTTGCCGACATAGACCCGTTCGGCATCACGCCGGCACAGCTCAAGGATCGCCGGCGCCACCAGACGGTCGTAGAGCACCACGTCCGCCTGTTGCATCAGGCGCAGGGCGCGGAAGGTCAGCAGGTCCGGATCACCCGGCCCGGCACCCACCAGATAAACTTCACCCGATGCATCAGGCGCCTGGCCGGCAATCTTTTCCCGCAGCAGACGCTCGGCCTCGGCGCCCTGCCCGGCCAATTGGCGATCGGCGATCGGCCCCTGGAATACGTCCTCCCAGAATGCCCGGCGTTGCTGGACATCCGGGAACAGGCCTTTGACCTGACTGCGAAAGCGCGCCGCCAATCCGGCGAGCTGCCCATAGGTCGATGGAATCCAGGTTTCCAGCTTGGCCCGGATCAGCCGCGCGAGCACCGGGGCATCGCCGCCACTGGACACCGCGATCACCAGCGGCGAGCGGTCGACAATCGCCGGGAAAATCACGCTGCACAGCGCTGGCGCATCCACCACGTTGACCGGCACGCAGCGCTTGTGGGCATCGGCCGAGACCTGGGCGTTGAGCGGTTCGTCATCGGTGGCCGCGATGATCAGGCTACAGCCGTCCAAGTCTGACTCAAGGTAACCGCGCAGGACGCATTCGCCACCGCTGCCACTGACCAGTTCGCGCAATTGCGAGTCGATTTCGGGTGCGACCACCCGCAACAACGCACCGGCGTCGGCGAGCAGGCGAGATTTGCGCAAGGCAATTTCCCCGCCGCCAACCACCAGCACGCGGCTGCCGCGCAGGTTGTGGAACAGTGGCAAATAGTCCATTCAGCCGATGACCTCGATGCCGCCCATGTACGGTTTCAACACCTCAGGCACACGGATCGAACCGTCGGCCTGCTGGTAGTTTTCCAGCACAGCCACCAAGGTACGACCCACCGCCAGGCCAGAGCCATTGAGGGTGTGGACCAGCTCCGGCTTGCCGGTTTCCGGGTTGCGGAAACGTGCCTGCATGCGGCGGGCCTGGAAATCGCCACAGTTGGAGCACGAAGAAATCTCGCGGTACTTGTCCTGGCTCGGGATCCAGACTTCCAGGTCGTAGGTTTTCACTGCGCTGAAGCCCATGTCGCCAGTGCACAGCGCCAGGGTGCGATACGGCAGTTCGAGCAGTTGCAGGACCTTCTCGGCGTTGGCGGTCAGGCTTTCCAGCGCGTCCATGGATTTGGACGGTTCAACGATCTGCACCATCTCGACCTTGTCGAACTGGTGCTGGCGGATCATGCCCCGGGTGTCACGGCCCGACGCCCCGGCTTCGCTGCGGAAGCACGGCGTGTGGGCGACGAACTTGATCGGCAGTTGCCTGGCGTCGAGGATCTCGCCAGCGACGATGTTGGTCAGCGACACTTCAGCAGTCGGGATCAGGTACAGGTCGGCCTCGCCGTCGCGGCTGATCTTGAACAGGTCTTCCTCGAACTTCGGCAACTGGCCGGTGCCTTGCAGCGCCGGTGCCTGGACCAGGTACGGCGTGTAGGCCTCTTCGTAGCCGTGTTCGGTAACGTGCAGGTTGATCATGAACTGCGCCAGGGCGCGGTGCAGGCGGGCAATCGGCCCACGCAGCAAGGCGAAACGCGCACCCGACAGCTTGGCGGCGGTTTCGAAATCCAGCCAGCCGAACTTCTCACCCAGGGCGACGTGGTCCTGTACCGGGAAATCGAAGGTTTTCGGCGTGCCCCAGCGGCGCACTTCGACGTTGCCGTCTTCGTCTTCGCCGACCGGTACCGATTCGTGAGGCAGGTTCGGGATGCCTAGCAGGATCGCGTCCAGCTCGGTCTGGATCGCCTCCAGGGCGACTTTGCCTTCGTTGAGTTCGCTGCCCATGTTCTCGACACTGGCCATCAACGGAGCAATGTCGTCACCGCGCTGTTTGGCCTGGCCGATGCTCTTGGAGATGGCATTACGGTCAGCCTGGAGCTTCTCAGTGGTCGTCTGGACGGTCTTGCGCTGTTCTTCCAGCGCTTCGATGCGCGCGACGTCCAGGGCAAAGCCCCGGGATGCCAGGCGGTCCGCTACGTCCTGGAGGTTGCTACGTAACAGTTTGGAATCGAGCATGTCGGTCTCTCGTTATCAAAGTTTGGTCAGGGACAGGCCGACCCAGGTGGCGAGCAGCCCGCCGAATACGCTGATGGCCGCGTAGCCCAGGGCCAGCGGCACCTGCCCGCTTTCCAGCAGGCGCACCGTATCCAGTGAAAAGGATGAAAAAGTCGTCAGGCCGCCGAGAAAGCCAACCATCAGCCCCGCGCGTACCTCGATGGGCACTTCGGGACGCATCAAAAACAGACCGTATAGAACGCCGATCAGCAGACAGCCCACGATATTAACGGCGAGCGTCGCGGTATAGAAGTACCGGGGCCAATTTGCATTGATCCAGTTGCCCGTGGCGAAACGCAACAACGTGCCGGTAACGCCGCCGGCGGACACTGCAAGGATCAAGGGGATCAAGGTTTTCTCCGCTGTCGTGGGCTCAGGCGATCGAGTTGCGCCAGATGGTTGAGCTTCTCGCCGATCTTCAGCTCCAGGCCTCGAGGCACGGGCTGATAGAACCGCTGGGGTTCGAGTTCGTCGGGAAAATAGTCTTCGCCGGCCGCATAGGCGTCCGGCTCATCGTGGGCATAGCGGTATTCCTCGCCATAACCCAGCTGTTTCATGAGTTTGGTCGGCGCGTTGCGCAGGTGCAGCGGCACCTCGAGGGAACCGTGCTCGGTGGCACTGCGCATGGCCGCCTTGAAGCCCATGTACACCGCGTTGCTTTTCGGCGCGCAGGCCAGGTAAGTGATGGCCTGGGCCACGGCGAGCTCGCCTTCCGGACTGCCGAGGCGCTCCTGCACGTCCCAGGCCGAGAGGCACAGGCTCAGGGCCCGCGGGTCGGCATTGCCGATGTCCTCGCTGGCCATGCGCACCACGCGCCGCGCCAGGTACAACGGGTCGCAACCGCCGTCGATCATCCGCGCAAACCAGTACAAGGCCGCGTCGGGATTGGAACCACGGATGGATTTGTGCAACGCCGAAATCTGGTCGTAGAACGCCTCGCCCCCCTTGTCGAAGCGTCGACGGGTATCGCCCAACAGGCTTTGCAGCAGCTCGACGTCGATCTCGCTGTTGTCCTCGGCCAGGTCGGAGGCGTTTTCCAGCAAGTTGAGCAACCGCCGGCCATCGCCATCGGCGGCCGAAAACAGTATCTGGAAGCCTTCATCGCTGAGGCTCAGCTGACGCTTGCCCAGGCCGCGCTCCTCGGTCAGCGCCCGGTGTACCAGCTTGCGCATCGCGGCCTCGTCGAGGCTCTTGAGCACATAGACGCGCGCGCGCGACAGCAAGGCGTTGTTGAGTTCGAAGGAGGGATTTTCGGTGGTTGCGCCAATGAAGATCAGCGTACCGTCCTCGACATACGGCAGGAACGCGTCCTGCTGGGACTTGTTGAAGCGATGCACTTCGTCGACGAACAGGATGGTGCGCTTGCCGTACTGGCCGGCCTGCTGCTTGGCGATTTCTACCGCCTGGCGGATTTCCTTGACCCCGGCCAGCACTGCGGACACCGTTTCGAAATGCGCGTCGGAGACTTCCGCCAACAGCCGCGCCAGGGTGGTCTTGCCCACGCCTGGCGGGCCCCAGAAGATCATCGAGTGCAAGGCACCCTGCTCCAGGGCTTCGCGCAGCGGCTTGCCGCGCGCGAGCACGTGTTCCTGGCCGACGTACTCATCCAGATTGGTCGCGCGCAGGCGGGCGGCCAATGGCTGGGCAATCGGGGCGCTTCGAAACAGGTCCATCACTGCTTGTGCAACCTCATTTGATCCTGCTGCCGGAGTTCCATGTGGGAGCAGGCTTGCTCGCGAATGCGGTATGTCAGTCAGCATCAATGTTGAATGTTAAATCGCATTCGCGAGCAAGCCCGCTCCCACAAGGGGACTGTGTTTATTCCTGGATCACATCCGCGCCCTTGGGGATGTCGAACTTGAACTTGGACGCGGCGATCGGTTCGTTGGCCTTCACACCCGTGAACAGGATATTGGTGCGCTGGCCGACGCTATCGATCAGTTGCATGTCATTGACCAGGCCGTTGCGGAACGACAGGCGCAGGCTGTCGAACAGGCTGTCCTTGGTCTTGGGCTTGAGGGTGAAGTCAATCACGCCACCCGCTTCCTTGGCGCTGATGTCGAAGCTCTGGCTGATCTTGGAAATGTCACCCGACAGCAGCAACGCCGGGGTCTGGGTCAGGCGCTGGTCAAGGGTCTTGATGGTGACCTGCTCCAGGTCCGGGTCCCACAGGGAGACTTTCTTGCCATCGGACACCATCAGTTGCTCGGCCGGTGCGTCGGTGTGCCAGTAGAACAGGCCCGGACGCTGCAACGCCATGTCGCCGGCGGTCTCCTGCAACTGGGTGCCGCTGCCGTCCAGGGTCAACTGGGAGAAGCGCGCCGTCAGGGTCCTGGATGTTTCCAACAGCTGGGTCAGGCGCGCCACGTCCTTTTCGTCAGCGTGGGCCGACAAGGTGGTCAGGGCCAGTACGGGCAACAGCAACATGCGAATCAGGCGCATGGGAGTCCTCATGAATGCGTAGGGGTGCGAGCGGCGTGATGCAGGCCGCTCAGGTCGTTAGTCGCGCATCGGCGTCGGCGCCAGTACTTCGCGCGAGCCGTTGGTGTTCATGGCCGTCACGACCCCGGCCATTTCCATGGCTTCGATCATGCGTGCGGCGCGGTTGTAGCCGATCTTCAGCTTGCGCTGCACGGCGGAAATCGAGGCCCGGCGGCTTTCCAGGACGAACTGTACCGCTTCGTCATAGAGCGCGTCGGTTTCAGCATCGTCGTCACCGCCACCGCTGCTGCCCTCGAAGCCACTGCCGGCTTCCTCGACGCCATTGAGGATGTCGTCGTTGTACTCAGGCGCGCCACGCAGCTTCCAGGCCTCTACCACGCGGTGCACTTCGTCGTCGGAAACGAACGCGCCGTGTACACGGATCGGCAGGCTGGTGCCCGGCGGCATGTAGAGCATGTCACCGTGACCCAGCAGTTGCTCGGCGCCACCCTGGTCGATGATGGTCCGCGAGTCGATCTTGCTCGACACCTGGAACGCCATGCGGGTCGGGATGTTGGCCTTGATCAGGCCGGTGATCACGTCCACCGACGGCCGCTGCGTCGCCAGAATCAGGTGGATACCGGCGGCACGGGCTTTCTGGGCGATCCGGGCGATCAGTTCTTCAACCTTCTTGCCGACGATCATCATCATGTCGGCGAATTCGTCCACCACCACCACGATGGTCGGCAGCTTGTGCAGCAGCGGCGCCTCATCGTGGATGTTCTCGCGGTGATACAGCGGGTCGCTCAACGGCGTGCCAGCCTCCTCGGCCTCTTTCACCTTGGCGTTGAAGCCCGACAGGTTACGCACGCCCATCTTGGCCATCAGCTTGTAGCGACGCTCCATCTCGGCCACGCTCCAGCGCAAGGCGTTGGCGGCGTCCTTCATGTCGGTGACCACCGGGCACAGCAAGTGCGGAATGCCTTCGTAGATCGAGAGCTCAAGCATTTTCGGGTCGATCATGATCAGCTTGGCGTCTTCCGGGCCGGACTTGAACAGGATCGACAGGATCATCGCGTTCACCCCCACCGATTTACCGGAACCGGTGGTACCGGCTACCAGCAGGTGAGGCATCTTCGCCAGGTCGGTGATGACCGGCTTGCCGCCGATGTCGTGGCCCAGGGCCAGGGTGACCGGCGACTTGTGGTTGTCGTATTCAGGCGTCGACAACACTTCGGAGAAGCGCACGATCTGCCGGTCTTCGTTGGGGATCTCGATACCCACGGTGGTCTTGCCGGGAATCACTTCCACCACCCGCACGCTGGTCACGGCCAGGGAGCGTGCCAGGTCCTTGGCAAGGTTGGCGATGCGGCTGACCTTCACGCCGGCGGCCGGCTGGATCTCATAGCGGGTAATGACCGGGCCCGGGTGAATCGAATCCACCGAGACCTCGACGCCGAATTCCTTGAGCTTGATTTCCAGCAAATGGCCGACGGCCGCCAGGGATTCGGGGGAATAATTGAGCTGCTTCTTTTCGGCCGGGTCGAGGATCGAGATCGGCGGCAAGGTGCCTTCCACCGCGCTGTCGACGAACAGCGGCGCCTGTTTCTCTTTCTGCACGCGCTTGCTCTGCTCCGGCGGCTTGGGCGGGGCCATGGTGATGACCGGCGGCACCTGCTTCTCGCGCTCGGACATGTGCTTGCTCAACGCCTGCTCGCGCTCGATCAGGCGTTCCTTGACCTTGGCCTGCTCACGTTTGTCCGGCACGGTCGGGGCGACCACCTCGTGGACGCGGTCATCGACTTCGCGCAGTTGCGCCACCAGTTGCTTGCGCTCGGTGCGCGCCGCCCACCAGCGGTTCATGGCGCCCTGGATCAGCTCGATCAGGTCGAGGGTGATCTTGCCGGTGACGTCCATGACCTTGAACCACGACAGGTCGGTAAACACCGTCAGGCCGAACAGGAACAGGGCGATGAACAGCAGGGTGCTGCCCTGGATGTTCAGGGCGTTTTTCGCCAGGTCGCCGAGGCTTTCCCCCAGCGCCCCGCCCGCCCCTGCCGGCAGGCCAGTGGGAGCATGGAAGTGGATATGGGCCAGCGCGGCCCCCGACAGCACCAGGAACACCAGGCCGATCAGGCGCCAGGAGAACAGCCAGCCGCTCCATTCCCAGGGCTCGTGGCGCTGGCGGAAGATCTGATAGGCCTTGATCGCCAGCAGCAGCGGGAAAATGTAGGCGAAATAACCCAGCACCATGAACAGGATGTCGGCGCTGTAGGAACCAGCCGGCCCGCCGAAGTTCTGCACGTCGTCGATCTTGCTGTTGTGGCTCCAGCCCGGATCGTCCTTGCCGTAGGTCAGCAAGGCCATCATCAGGAACAGGCACAAGGCACCGATAGCGATCAATGCACCTTCCTTGAGCCGGTAGTGCAATTGCTGGCGCCAGAGCGGGACGACTGTTTTAGGTGCTGCGGTGGATTTCTTCAAAACGCTTCTTTTCCTGCGCCAACGGCGCGTCCATCTGTTGAATGACTATAAAAACTGCTCACTACGAGCAGGTAAAAAAGTGAATGTGCACAACCGGTACTACTTTTACCACTGTGAGGTGCATCGGGAAAACCGCAGGTGTTGCCGAAAATTTTGATCTTTGGCCGATCCTGCGCTTAAAACTCAAGCATTGTACGGGCTTGTCGGCCCCACGGCATCGCACGCATGCTGCACGAATGCGTTTCCGAAACCGGCCTGCACACGCGCCAATTGGACCATGCATTGTCTTTCATGACAAAGGCTTATGAGGTGTTTTTATGAGCGAAGTGAAGCATTCACGCCTGATCATTCTCGGTTCCGGACCCGCTGGCTACAGCGCGGCGGTTTATGCCGCCCGGGCCAACCTCAAACCGGTTGTCATTACCGGCATGCAGGCCGGTGGCCAGCTCACCACCACGGTGGAAGTCGATAACTGGCCCGGCGACGTCGAAGGCCTGACCGGGCCGGTGCTGATGGAGCGCATGCAACGGCACGCCGAGCGTTTCGACACGCAGATCGTCTACGACCATATCCACACCGCCAAGTTGCAGCAGCGCCCGTTCGAATTGATCGGCGACAGCGGCACCTATACCTGTGACGCGCTGATCATTGCCACCGGCGCGTCGGCGCAGTACCTGGGCCTGCCCTCGGAAGAAAGCTTCGCCGGCAAAGGCGTGTCCGCCTGCGCAACCTGTGACGGGTTTTTCTACCGCAACCAGGTGGTGGCCGTGGTCGGCGGTGGCAATACGGCGGTCGAGGAAGCCCTGTACCTGTCGAACATCGCCCGGGAAGTCCATCTGATCCACCGTCGTGACAAGCTGCGTTCGGAGAAAATCCTCCAGGACAAACTCTTCGAAAAAGCCGCCAGCGGCAACATCAAGCTGCACTGGAACCAGAACCTGGACGAGGTACTGGGCGACGCCAGCGGCGTGACCGGCGCACGCCTGCGTCACAGCGAGACCGGCGAAACCAGCACCCTGTCCCTCGCCGGGGTGTTCATTGCCATCGGTTACAAGCCCAACACCGAACTGTTCCAGGGCCAATTGAACATGCGCGACGGTTACCTGCTGGTGCGCGGCGGCAGCGAGGGCAATGCCACGGCGACCGACATCGAAGGGGTGTTCGCCGCCGGCGACGTTGCCGACCATGTGTACCGCCAGGCCATTACGTCTGCCGGGGCCGGCTGCATGGCTGCACTCGATGCGGAAAAGTATCTCGATGACATCCCTGCCGTTTGACGGTTAACCTCTAAGTGGGCGCCCGTTTTCGGAGGGCCCGCTACCCTCCCCTTCTGCAAGCGGATAACGATGCTGACCTGGTTACAACGCAACGCCTTTGATTTCCCGCCACTGGAAAAAGCCATGCGCGACCCCAACGGGTTGCTCGCCGCCGGCGGCGATCTGTCCGCGGACCGGCTGGTCCAGGCCTATCGCCACGGCTGCTTCCCGTGGTTTTCCGAAGGACAACCGATCCTGTGGTGGTCACCCGACCCTCGCACGGTGTTGTTTCCCGACGAACTGCACGTGTCCCGCAGCCTGGGCAAGCTGCTGCGCAAGCAGCGCTATCAGGTGACGTTCGACAAGGATTTTGCCGCCGTCATCCAGGCCTGCGCCGCGCCGCGGGACTATGCCGAAGGCACCTGGATCACCGAGGCCATGCAAACCGCCTACCTGGAACTGCACCGGCGCGGCATCGCCCATTCCGTCGAAGTCCGGGACCAGGGCGTGCTGGTGGGTGGCCTGTACGGCCTGGCGATGGGCCAGCTGTTTTTTGGCGAATCGATGTTCAGCCGGGCCGACAACGCTTCGAAATTCGGCTTCGCCACGCTGGTCCAGCATCTCAAGGCCGCCGGCTTCGTCCTGATCGACTGCCAGATGCCCACTGAGCACCTGCACAGCCTGGGCGCCCGGTCGATTCCACGCACGGACTTTGCCGACTACCTCAAGGCGCATCTGGACCAACCCAACCTGGCCACCTGGGTTTGCTGAGCGACATCGGCGCTCCTGGCTTACACTTACCCCATAGCTTATTCCGAGGGTCGATCATGACCGAGTTGGCGCGTTTGAAGTTTTATGCCACTCAGCCTCACTCTTGCAGTTACCTGCCGGAGGAGCAGGCCACGACGCTGTTCCTCGATCCCAGCCAACCCATGGATGTGCATGTCTACGCGGACCTGTCGGAGATGGGCTTTCGCCGCAGCGGCGATCATCTCTATCGGCCCCATTGCCAGCATTGCAATGCCTGCGTGCCGGCGCGCATTCCCGTGGCGCAATTTGCGCCCAATCGCCAACAGAAGCGCATTTTCAAGCGCAACGCCGATCTTCACGTCCGGCCGGCCAAGCCGCAGTTCAGCGAGGAGTATTTCGACCTGTATCAACGCTACATCGAGCAGCGCCATGCCGATGGCGACATGTATCCGCCCAGCCGCGATCAGTTCTCGACCTTCCTGGTGCGTGACCTGCCCTTTTCCCGCTTCTATGAGTTCCGTCTCGACGGACGGCTGGTGGCGATTGCCGTCACCGACCTGCTGCCCAACGGACTTTCGGCGGTGTACACCTTCTATGAGCCGGCGGAGGAACGGCGCAGCCTGGGGCGCTTTGCCATTCTCTGGCAAATCCACGAAGCCCGGCGCCTGGGGCTCGAAGCGGTGTACCTGGGCTACTGGATAAAGAACTGCAAGAAAATGAATTACAAGACTCAATATCGCCCCATAGAACTGCTGATTAATCAGCGTTGGGTTGTCCTCAGTTAGAACCCCTTGGCTTAAACCCCCTTTTTCGGGCACAATGCACGCCGCTTTTGCCTGGCGCAGTTGCACCGGGCCATTCACTGGATACCGAGGGCTTTACTGCATGTCGAAAGAAGACAGCTTCGAAATGGAAGGCACTGTCGTCGACACCCTGCCCAACACCATGTTTCGTGTGGAGTTGGAAAATGGGCACGTCGTTACCGCGCATATCTCCGGCAAGATGCGCAAGAACTACATTCGTATTCTTACCGGCGACAAAGTGCGCGTCGAGCTGACACCCTATGACTTGAGCAAAGGGCGCATCACTTACCGCGCTCGCTAACAGGTTCATACAAAAACGCCCGGCTGATGCCGGGCGTTTTTGTTTGCCTGCGACGCGGATCGTTCCCACGCTTTGCGTGGAATGCAGCCGGGGACGCTCTGCGTCCCAAAGCCGAACGCGGAGCGTCCGTTGAGGCGTTCCCACGCGGAGCGTGGGAACGATCCGAAACACAGCAAAAAGGCGCCTTTCGGCGCCTTTTGCTTTACTGCAGTTAACGATCAGGCCATTTCAGCCGTGGTTTCGAAGTCGAAGGTCAGTTCGCCGTCCTTGATGTCGATGTGAACCACACCGCCATGCTCGGCCAGTTCGCCAAAGAGGATTTCCTCGGCCAGCGGACGCTTGATCTTGTCCTGGATCAGACGAGCCATCGGCCGCGCCCCCATCGTCACATCGTAACCCCCCTCGGCCAGCCAACTGCGCGCGGCGTCGGTGACTTCCAACAGCACGCGCTTGTCTTCCAGCTGCGCCTGCAGCTCGGTAAGGAACTTGTCCACCACGCTCTTGATCACCTCATGGCTGAGGCGACCAAACTGGATAATGGTGTCCAGGCGGTTGCGGAATTCAGGCGTAAAGCTCTTCTTGATCACTTCCATCGCATCGGACGAGTGGTCCTGATGGGTGAAGCCGATCGAAGCGCGCGCCGCCGTTTCGGCACCGGCGTTGGTGGTCATGATCACGATCACGTTGCGGAAGTCCGCCTTGCGCCCGTTGTTATCGGTCAGCGTGCCGTGGTCCATGACCTGGAGCAGCAGGTTGAAGACTTCCGGGTGCGCCTTTTCGATTTCATCGAGCAGCAATACGCAGTGCGGCTGCTTGGTGATGGCTTCGGTCAACAAGCCGCCCTGGTCGAAACCGACATAGCCCGGAGGCGCACCGATCAGACGCGATACGGTGTGGCGCTCCATGTATTCGGACATGTCGAAGCGAACCAGCTCGATCCCCATCGCCTTGGCCAGCTGCCGCGCGGCCTCGGTCTTGCCCACCCCGGTGGGACCTGCGAACAGGAACGAACCCACCGGCTTGTCCGGCGATTTCAGGCCCGCGCGGGACAGCTTGATGGCGGTCGACAGCGAGTCGATGGCCGCGTCCTGGCCAAACACTGTCAGCTTCAGGTCACGCTCCAGGTTACGCAGCAGTTCCTTGTCGGAGCTGGTGACGTGCTTGGGCGGAATACGCGCGATTTTCGCCACGATGTCCTCGACCTGAGGCACTTCGATGCGCTTGACGCGCTTCTCCAACGGTTGCAGGCGCTGGTAGGCACCCGCTTCGTCGATGACGTCGATGGCCTTGTCCGGCATGTGCCGGTCGTTGATGTAGCGCGAGGCCAGTTCAGCCGCGGCCCGCAAGGCTTCATCACTGTATTCGATGTTGTGGTGCAGCTCGAAACGCCCTTTCAGGCCGCGCAGGATGCCGATGGTGTCTTCCACCGACGGCTCCGACACATCGACCTTCTGGAAACGCCGGGCCAGGGCACGGTCTTTCTCGAAGATCCCGCGAAACTCCTGGAACGTGGTCGAACCAATGCAGCGGATGTCACCGGACGACAGCAATGGCTTGAGCAGGTTGGACGCATCCATGACCCCGCCCGACGCAGCACCGGCACCGATGATGGTGTGGATCTCATCGATGAACAGGATCGCCTGGGGACGTTTTTTCAACTCACCGAGCAACGCCTTGAAGCGCTTCTCGAAATCGCCGCGATACTTGGTACCGGCCAGCAAGGCGCCCAGGTCAAGGGAGTAAACCACGCTGTTGGCCAGCAGGTCGGGCACCTGGTTGTCGACGATGCGCTTGGCCAGGCCTTCGGCAATCGCGGTCTTGCCCACGCCTGCCTCGCCCACCAGCAGCGGGTTGTTCTTGCGCCGCCGGGCCAGGATCTGCGCTACGCGCTCCACTTCGGCCTCACGCCCGACGAGCGGGTCGATCCGCCCCTGGCGCGCCAGTTCGTTCAGGTTGCTGGCATAGGCATCCAGCGGATTGCCCGAAGAAGAAGACTCACCGCCCTCGTCGTCCTGCATATCCTGCTCACCCTCGGAATGATCGCCATGCCCCGGCACCTTGGAGATGCCATGGGCGATGTAGTTGACGACATCGATACGCGCAACGCTCTGTTGCTTGAGCAGGAAGACTGCCTGGCTTTCCTGCTCGCTGAAGATGGCAACCAGCACGTTGGCGCCGGTGACTTCACGCTTGCCCGAGCTCTGGACATGAAAGACAGCACGCTGCAGTACACGCTGGAAGCCCAGGGTTGGCTGGGTTTCACGATCCTCGTCATGAACGGGAATCAGTGGCGTAGTGGAGTCGATGAACTCTTGCAGGTCATGCTTGAGTTTATCGAGATTCGCGCCGCAGGCACGCAATACGGTGGCGGCAGCCTCGTTATCCAATAGGGCCAGCAGCAGGTGTTCGACCGTCATGAATTCATGACGCTTCGAACGAGCCTCCTTGAAGGCAAGATTGAGGGTGACTTCGAGCTCGCGGTTTAACATGGCTTCACCTCATACCCAAGTGGTCGGCGTTAACCGTCCTTCTCGATTTCACAGAGTAGCGGATGCTGGCTTTCCCGGGCGTACTGGTTGACCTGCATGGCCTTTGTCTCGGCGATGTCGCGGGTAAACACTCCGCATACTGCCCGTCCCTCTGTATGAACGGCCAGCATGACCTTGGTCGCCAGCTCGCGATTCAGGTTAAAAAACACCTCGAGCACTTCGACGACGAAATCCATCGGTGTGTAGTCATCATTGAACAAAACCACCTTGTACATCGGTGGCGCCTGTAATGCAGGCTTTGCCTCCTGAATAGCAATGCCTGCGGAATCGTCGTCGTGTAGATCCGGGCGATCCTGATTGAATGTTAGTCGAATCTGGCTGGCTGCATGCATGGAAAGAAAAGTTCGTTTAGTTGGCGAATACAGTGATGGGGGCGCTTATGGGGATTTCAACCACGATCACCCGGCCACCTTGACTATCGGGAAAACGGTGTTACAACCAATAGAGCCCATCGTGGGTTAAAAAGGTCCGTGGAATCTATCCTGTCTTTAAGATTAGCCTGCGGATGGACTGGATGATACTCCAGTGATGGAGTGCGTTGCAGAGGGATATGGTTTATGTCGGTCGTCAAGATGAGTGGCAAGGTGAAATGGTTCAACAACGCCAAGGGCTACGGTTTCATTATCGCAGCCGGTCGGGATGATGAAGACCTTTTCGCCCATTACTCGGCAATCAACATGGAAGGCTACAAGACCCTGAAGGCAGGACAGCCTGTGACGTTTGAAGTCATCCAGGGACCCAAGGGCCTGCATGCGGTGAACATCAAGGTGGTCAACGTCGAAGACACGCCCACCGCTGTCAACGCCAGGGCCGTCGAGACCCAATAGCCGACAGCGCCGCGGACAAACGCAGATGCCCGGCTCGATCACTCAAGCCGGGCATCTGCGCTGAGCGCCGATCCGCTTACATGTGCGAGATCAGGGCATCGCCGAAGCCCGAGGACGACACCAGCTTGGCACCTTCCATCAGGCGTTCGAAGTCATAGGTCACGGTCTTGGCCGAAATCGCGCCGTTGGTGCCCTTGATGATCAGGTCGGCCGCCTCGGTCCACCCCATGTGACGCAGCATCATTTCAGCCGACAGGATCAGCGAGCCCGGGTTGACCTGGTCCTTGCCCGCATATTTGGGCGCGGTACCGTGGGTGGCTTCGAACATCGCCACGGTGTCGGACAGGTTGGCGCCCGGCGCGATACCGATGCCACCCACCTCCGCCGCCAGGGCATCGGAGAGGTAGTCACCGTTGAGGTTCAGTGTCGCGATCACGTCATATTCGGCCGGGCGCAGCAGGATCTGCTGCAGCATCGCATCGGCGATGGCGTCCTTGACGACCACGTTCTTGCCGGTCCTGGGGTTCTTGAATTGCATCCACGGCCCGCCATCGAGCAGCGTGGCACCGAACTCCTCGGCCGCCACTTCGTAGGCCCACTCCTTGAAGGCACCCTCGGTGAACTTCATGATGTTGCCTTTGTGCACAATGGTCAGCGAGTCGCGGTCATTATCGACGACGTACTGCAAGGCCTTGCGCGCCAGGCGCTGAGTGCCCTGCTTGGACACCGGCTTGACGCCAATGCCGCAGTTCTCGTCGAAACGGATCTTGGTCACGCCCATTTCTTCTTTCAGGAACTTGATGACCTTGGTGGCTTCGGCCGAACCGGCCTTCCACTCGATACCCGCGTAGATGTCTTCGGAGTTCTCACGGAAGATCGTCATGTCCACGTCGCCAGGCTTCTTGACCGGGCTTGGCACACCTTCGAACCAGCGCACCGGGCGCAGGCACACATAGAGGTCGAGCTGCTGACGCAGGGCCACGTTCAGCGAACGGATACCGCCGCCGACCGGGGTGGTCAGCGGGCCCTTGATGGAAACCACGTAATCCTTGACTGCATCCAGGGTTTCCTGGGGCAACCAGGTGTCCTGGTCGTAGACCTGGGTGGCTTTCTCACCGGCATAGACTTCCATCCAGGAAATCTTGCGCTTGCCGCCATAGGCCTTTTGCACCGCAGCGTCCACAACCTTGATCATGACCGGACTGATATCGACGCCAATGCCGTCGCCTTCGATGAAGGGGATGATCGGGTTGTCGGGAACATTAAGAGAATGGTCTGCATTGACGGTGATTTTGTCACCGACGGCTGGAACCTGAATCTTTTGATACCCCATGCTGAACTCCATTGCTTGGATTGGACATCTGGCTGCGTTCGAGCGTAACCCAGTTGTATCGGCACGCAAACCCTACGTTCGACTCATCCGGCGCAAAGCGCTGCAGTTGGCAGCGTACAAGTCTGAAAACCAAGGGAAAAGCGCCAAACATGAGGATAGTCCAGCCGCCCGCCCCTGCGACGTTTAGACCAATGGACGTGTACGGAGGTCTATGAACCATCGGCAGATTGCCAGCTACCTATGTATAATGCCGCCGCTGACCACAGGGTCACGCCGGCCGGATGCTTTCGCTTTTGAAAAAAAAGCCAGGATTTTCCGCCAGTTATGAAGCCGGACCGTTACCGCGGCTCCACCGCTTGACGCTCGACTGATGCACCCAACATCACCGCGAAGAAACCTCGACATTCGGCTCACGGATGACTTTGAACGAACGCGCTTACCCGGCGCCCCTCGAGTTTCTGCGCATGCTTTAGCAAAGAAGAGAGTTAATCCGAATATGCCCACCCGCTCGAAGATCATCTACACCTTCACCGACGAAGCTCCCGCCCTCGCCACCTATTCACTGCTGCCGATCGTCGAAGCCTTTACCGCGTCGGCCGATATCGCCGTGGAAACCCGCGATATCTCTCTCGCAGGGCGCATCCTGGCCAGCTTCCCCGAGCAACTGGGCGACAAAGCCGTAGCCGACCACCTCGCCGAACTGGGCGACCTGGCCGTTACGCCTGAAGCCAACATCATCAAGCTGCCGAACATCAGCGCTTCGGTGCCGCAACTGCAGGCCGCGATCAAGGAATTGCAGGCCCAGGGCTACGCATTGCCGGACTACCCGGAAACCGTGACCAGCGACGCCGACAAAGACGTCAAGGCCCGGTACGACAAGGTCAAGGGCAGCGCCGTGAACCCGGTCCTGCGCGAAGGCAACTCCGACCGTCGCGCACCGCTGTCGGTCAAGAACTACGCCCGCAAGCACCCGCACAAAATGGGCGCCTGGGCTGCGGACTCCAAGTCCCACGTGGCCCACATGAGCACCGGCGATTTCTACGGCAGTGAAAAAGCCGCCCTGATCGACGCCGCCGGCAGCGTGAAAATCGAGCTGATCGCCCAGGACGGCACTGCCACTGTCCTGAAGGAAAAAACCACCGTAGAAGCCGGTGAGATCCTCGATTGCTCGGTCATGAGCAAAAAAGCCCTGCGCGACTTCATCGCCGCCCAGATCGAAGACGCCAAGCAACAAGGCGTGCTGCTGTCGGTTCACCTCAAGGCCACCATGATGAAGGTCTCCGACCCGATCATGTTCGGCCAGATCGTGGCCGAGTTCTACAAGGACGCCCTGGCCAAGCACGCCCAGGTGCTGGAGCAGATCGGCTTCAACCTGAACAACGGCATCGGCGACCTGTACGCCCGCATCAAGGCCCTGCCGGCCGAGCAGCAGGCGCAGATCGAAGCCGACATCCAGGCGGTCTATGCAGTGCGTCCATCGCTGGCGATGGTCAACTCCGACAAAGGCATCACCAACCTGCACGTGCCGAGCGACGTCATCGTCGACGCCTCGATGCCGGCGATGATCCGTGACTCCGGCAAGATGTGGGGCACCGACGGCCAGCTGCACGACACCAAGGCGGTGATCCCGGACCGCTGCTACGCCACCATCTACCAGGCAGTGATCGAAGACTGCAAGCAACACGGCGCCTTCGACCCGACCACCATGGGCAGCGTGCCGAACGTTGGCCTGATGGCCAAGAAAGCCGAGGAATACGGCTCCCACGACAAGACCTTCCAGATCAAGGCCGACGGCGTGGTGCGTGTCTCCGACAGCAACGGTCGCACCCTGCTGGAGCAGAACGTCGAGGCCGGCGACATCTTCCGCATGTGCCAGACCAAAGACGCGCCGATCCAGGACTGGGTCAAGCTGGCCGTCAACCGTGCCCGCGCCAGCAGCACGCCGGCGATCTTCTGGCTGGACCCGATGCGCGCCCATGACGGCGTGGTTATCGAGAAAGTCCAGGCGTACCTGAAGGACCACGACACCACCGGCCTGGACCTGCGCATCATGTCGCCCGTCGACGCGATGAAGTTCACCCTGGCCCGCACCCGCGAAGGCAAGGACACCATTTCGGTGACCGGCAACGTCCTGCGCGACTACCTGACCGACCTGTTCCCGATCATGGAACTGGGCACCAGCGCCAAGATGCTGTCGATCGTGCCGCTGATGAACGGTGGTGGCCTGTTCGAAACCGGCGCCGGCGGTTCCGCACCCAAGCACGTTCAGCAGCTGTTGGAAGAAAACTTCCTGCGTTGGGATTCCCTGGGCGAGTTCCTGGCCCTGGCCGCGTCCCTGGAGCACTTGGGCGTGACCTACAACAACCCGAAAGCGCTGGTGCTGGCCAAGACCCTCGACCAGGCGACTGGCGAGTTCCTGGACCGCAACAAGTCGCCTTCGCGCAAGGTCGGCGGCATCGACAACCGTGGCAGCCACTTCTACCTGACCCTGTTCTGGGCCCAGGCACTGGCCGCACAGAATGACGATGCAGCCCTCAAGGCGCAGTTCACCACCCTGGCCAAGACGCTGACCGACAACGAAGAAAAAATCGTTGCCGAACTCAACGCCGTACAGGGCAAGCCCGTGGACATCGGCGGCTACTACTTCGCCAACCCGGAGCTGACCAGCAAGGCCATGCGCCCGAGCGCAACCTTCAACGCAGCGATTGCCGCGCTGGTCTAAGGTTGTAAGCGAGTACACGAACCCCGGCCTTGTGCCGGGGTTTGTGTTTCCAGCCCCACCCTATTCCCCGGACAACCTATTACCCTGTGGGAGCGAGCCTGCTCGCGATGACGGTTTATCATCCAGCGCCTGCATTAACTGACCCACTGCTATCGCGAGCAAGCTCGCTCCCACAGGGGCTTGGTGCAGGCCGCAGCGACTGCATTCACCGCAAACTCCTGTGGGAGCGAGCCTGCTCGCGATAGCGGTTTATCATCCAGCACCTGTATTGGCTGACCCACCGCCATCGCGAGCAGGCTCGCTCCCACAGGGTTTGTATTTCACTATTCACTTTTCGAGGACGCCACATGGACTGGAAACCCCACATCACCGTCGCCACCATCGTCGAGGACAACGGCCGCTTCCTGATGGTGGAAGAATCCAAGGGCGGGCGCGCGGTGCTCAACCAGCCCGCCGGACACCTGGAGCCGGACGAAACGCTGATCGAAGCCGCCGTGCGCGAGACCCTGGAAGAAACCGGCTGGGACGTCGAACCCACCAGCGTGGTGGGCATCTACCTGTATACCGCCCCGAGCAACGGCGTGACCTACCAGCGGGTCTGTTTCGCCGCCACGGCACTCAAGCACCACCCCGACTATCAACTGGACGACGGCATCCTGGGCGCCAAGTGGCTGAGCCGCGACGAACTGCTCGACCAGCGCGAGCACTGGCGCAGCGAGCTGATCATCCGGTGCATCGACGATTATCTGGCCGGCCATCGCCACAACCTGACGTTGATCCGTCCTTCTCTTTAGCCTTGCGCCTCCGGGCCTGATAGAATCGCGTCCTTTTTCAAGACACCCATTGAACTGCTATGCGTGATCCAGCCCCTTCTGACATACAAAAGAAGCGCGTCATTGTCGGCATGTCCGGCGGCGTGGACTCTTCCGTTTCCGCACTTCTGCTGATCGAGCAGGGTTATGAGGTGGAAGGCCTGTTCATGAAGAACTGGGAAGAAGACGACGGAACCGAATACTGCACCGCCATGGACGACCTGGCGGACGCCCAGGCCGTGTGCGACAAGATCGGCATCAAGCTGCACACCGCCAACTTCGCCGCCGAGTACTGGGACAACGTGTTCGAGCACTTCCTGGCCGAGTACAAGGCCGGCCGCACGCCGAACCCGGACATCCTCTGCAACCGCGAAATCAAGTTCAAGGCCTTCCTCGACTACGCGATGATGCTCGGTGCCGACCTGATCGCCACCGGTCACTACGTACGCCGCCGCGACATCGACGGCCGCACCGAACTGCTCAAGGGCCTGGACCCGAACAAGGACCAGAGCTACTTCCTGCATGCAGTCGGCGGCGAGCAGATCGCCAAGACCCTGTTCCCGGTGGGCGAACTGGAAAAGCCCGAAGTGCGGGCGATCGCCGAAAAACACGACCTGGCCACCGCGAAGAAGAAAGACTCCACCGGCATCTGCTTCATCGGCGAACGCCGGTTCAGCGACTTCCTCAAGCAATACCTGCCGGCCCAGCCAGGCGAGATCAAGACGACCGAAGGTGAAGTCATCGGCCGTCACCATGGCCTGATGTACCACACCATCGGCCAACGCCAGGGCCTGGGCATTGGCGGGTTGAAAGACGCCGGTGACGAGCCCTGGTACGTGCTGGTCAAGGACCTGGAACACAACGAGCTGATCGTTGGCCAGGGCAACGACCACCCTTGGCTGTTCTCCCGCGCCCTGCTCGCCTCCGACATCTATTGGGTCAACCCGATCGACCTCGGCGAACCACGCCGCCTGACGGCCAAGGTCCGCTACCGGCAGGGCGACCAGCCTTGCACCCTGGAGAAAACCGTCACGGGCTACCGCGCCACGTTCGATGATCCGCAACGGGCGGTCACACCCGGCCAGTCCGTGGTGTTCTACGACGGCGAAATTTGCCTGGGCGGTGGTGTGATCGAAGTGGCAGAAGCCTGGAGCAGCAAGGCATGACGCCGATCCAGGAACAACTGACGGCATTGGGCGGCGTGTTTCTCGCCGCCGTGCTGGTGGACCGGATCGCCAAGACCGGCCAGGCCACGGAAGCAGGCATTAGCTGCATGCTCGGCAGCCTGCTCGTTCGCGACCCCAAGGACACCCTGGAAGTCTACGGCGGCGACGACCTGAACCTGCGCGAAGGCTACCGTGCACTGGTCGGCGCCCTGGAACGCGACCCTAGCGCCCTGCAACGCGAACCGCTGCGTTACGCCCTGTCGATGCTGGGGCTTGAGCGCCAACTGGCCAAGCGCGACGACATGCTGGACACCATCGGCAAGCGCCTGCCGCAGATCCAATCCCAGGTCGAGCACTTCGGCCCGTCCCACGAGAACGTCATCGCCGCCTGTGGCGCCTTGTACCAGGACACCCTGAGCACTCTGCGCCAGCGCATCCAGGTGCACGGCGACATGCGCAACCTGCAGCAACCGAGCAACGCTTCGAAGATCCGCGCCCTGTTGCTGGCCGGGATCCGCTCGGCACGGCTGTGGCGGCAACTGGGCGGCCATCGCTGGCAGTTGGTGATCAGCCGGCGCAAATTGCTGAAAGAACTTTACCCCTTGATGCGCAACGAATAAGTCGCTTCAGGCAGGATTTTTACCTCGTCACGCGTAATACGCCGGTCAGTTGGCGACGGACCGGCGATTGTTTTCATGTATGATACGCGCCCCATTTCGTTGCCCGACTGTCCGAGAACACCCCATGCAGCTCTCTTCGCTCACTGCGGTTTCCCCTGTTGACGGCCGCTACGCCGGCAAAACCCAGGCCCTGCGCCCGATTTTCAGCGAGTACGGCCTGATCCGTGCCCGCGTCCTGGTTGAAGTGCGCTGGCTCCAGCGCCTGGCCGCCCACCCCGCCATCAGTGAAGTCCCGGCGTTTTCCGCCGAAGCCAACGCGGTGCTGAACGCCCTGGCGGACAACTTCGCACTGGAACACGCCGAGCGCGTCAAAGAGATCGAGCGCACCACCAACCACGACGTCAAGGCGATCGAGTACCTGCTCAAGGAGCAGGCGGCCAAGCTGCCGGAACTGGCCAACGTCAGCGAATTCATCCACTTCGCCTGTACCAGCGAGGACATCAACAACCTGTCCCACGCCCTGATGCTGCGTGAAGGCCGCGATGATGTAATGCTGCCGCTGATGCGCCAGACCGCCCAGGCGATCCGCGAGTTGGCGATCCGCTTCGCCGACGTACCGATGCTGTCGCGCACCCACGGTCAACCGGCTTCGCCGACCACCCTGGGCAAGGAACTGGCAAACGTGGTGTACCGCCTGGAGCGCCAGATCGCCCAGGTTGCCGCCGTGCCGCTGCTGGGCAAGATCAACGGCGCCGTGGGCAACTACAACGCCCACCTGTCGGCCTACCCGGACATCGACTGGGAAGCCAACGCCCGCGCCTTCATCGAAGACGAACTGGGCCTGGGCTTCAACCCGTACACCACCCAGATCGAGCCGCACGACTACATCGCCGAGCTGTTCGACGCGATCGCGCGCTTCAACACCATCCTGATCGACTTCGACCGCGACATCTGGGGCTACATCTCCCTGGGCTACTTCAAGCAGCGCACCATCGCCGGCGAAATCGGTTCCTCGACCATGCCGCACAAGGTCAACCCGATCGACTTCGAAAACTCCGAAGGCAACCTGGGCATCGCCAATGCGCTGTTCCAGCACCTGGCGAGCAAACTGCCGATCTCACGCTGGCAGCGTGACCTGACGGACTCCACCGTGCTGCGCAACCTGGGCGTGGGCTTTGCCCACAGCGTTATCGCCTACGAAGCCAGCCTCAAGGGCATCAGCAAGCTGGAACTGAACGAGCAGAAGATCGCCGCCGACCTGGACGCCTGCTGGGAAGTCCTCGCCGAGCCGATCCAGACCGTGATGCGTCGCTACAACATCGAAAACCCCTACGAAAAGCTGAAAGAACTGACCCGTGGCAAGGGCATCAGCCCTGAAGCGTTGCAGACTTTCATCGATGGCCTGGACATGCCTGCGCAAGCACGCGCCGAGCTGAAACAGCTCACCCCGGCCAACTACATCGGTAACGCAGCGGCCCAGGCCAAGCGCATCTGATCCACTGCGCCGCCCTGAGACGCCCGGCCGCGCCGGGCGTTTTTATTCGCGTCTGAAAAGTAATTTTTTTCAATAGGTTACACATGAATCCTGATATTCCTCTGCAACTCCTGGGCGGCATCACGGCACGGGAGTTCCTGCGCGACTACTGGCAGAAAAAACCGCTGCTGATCCGCCAGGCCATTCCTGACTTCGAAAGCCCCATCGATGCCGACGAACTGGCCGGCCTGGCCCTGGAAGAAGAAGTCGAATCGCGCCTGGTGCTCGAGCACGGCGAGCGCCCCTGGGAGCTGCGTCGCGGCCCGTTTGCCGAAGACGAATTCAGCAAACTGCCGGAACGCGAGTGGACCCTGCTGGTACAAGCGGTCGATCAGTTCGTGCCGGAAGTCAGCGAGCTGCTGGAACACTTCCGCTTCCTGCCGAGCTGGCGCATCGACGACGTGATGATCAGCTTCGCCGCCCCAGGTGGCAGCGTGGGTCCGCATTTCGATAACTACGACGTGTTCCTGCTGCAGGGCCATGGCAAGCGCAACTGGAAAATCGGTCAGATGTGCGACTCCGAGAGCCCGCTGCTGCCCCACGCCGACCTGCGCATCCTGGCCGATTTCCAAGCTACCGACGAGTGGGTCCTGGAACCGGGCGACATGCTCTACCTGCCGCCGCGCCTGGCCCATTGCGGCGTGGCCGTGGATGACTGCATGACCTACTCCGTGGGTTTCCGCGCACCCAGCGCCGCCGAAGTGCTGACCCACTTCACCGACTTCCTCAGCCAGTTCCTGCCGGACGAAGAGCGCTACACCGACGCCGACGCGCGCCCGGTGGCCGACCCGCACCAGATCCAGCACGACGCCCTCGACCGCCTCAAGGGCTTGCTCGCCGAGCACATGAGCGACGAGCGCCTGCTGCTGACCTGGTTCGGCCAGTTCATGACCGAGCCGCGCTACCCGGAACTGGTGGTCGGCCCCGAGCTGGAAGAGGACGACCTGCTGGCCGGCCTGGAACAAGGCGCCGTGATCATCCGCAACCCGAGCGCCCGCCTGGCCTGGTCGGAAGTCGATGACGACCTGCTGCTGTTCGCCAGCGGCCAGAGCCGCTACCTGCCGGGCAAGCTGCGCGACCTGCTGAAAATGATCTGCGCCGCTGACGCCCTGCACATCGAGAACCTCGGCCCATGGCTGGCCGATGAAGACGGTCGCGGGCTGATCTGCGAGCTGGTCAAGCAAGGGAGCCTGGGTTTCGCCGATGAATAAAATTCACGTTCGTGTCGCAGACTGGCAAAAGGATAACGCCGAGATCCGGCGCATTCGTGAAGCGGTGTTCATTGCCGAGCAATCCGTACCACCCGAGTTGGAATGGGACGCCGATGACCAGGACGCCGTGCACTTCCTGGCGTTCGAAGGCGACTTCCCCATCGGCACCGCCCGCCTGTTGTCCGACGGCCATATCGGCCGCGTCTCGGTCCTCAAGGACTGGCGCGGGCTGAAGGTCGGTGACGCCTTGATGCACGCGGTGATCGAGCAAGCCGAGCAGCGTGGGCTCAAGCAACAGATGCTCAGCGCCCAGGTGCATGCCACACCGTTCTATGAGCGGCTGGGCTTTGCGGTGGTCAGCGAGGAATTCCTTGAAGCCGGGATTCCTCATGTGGACATGGTGCGTCACTCGGCCTGAAGAAGCCCGTCGCCACAGGAGCCTCAAGCTGCTCAAGAAAACGCCCCGCCATCCACCGATGCCGGGGCGTTTTGCCGTCTACCCTTCAACTTACCCCACCCCAGGCCGACAAACTGGCAATATCAAGCCTTCGTCCCCCGGAGAAATGGAATGTCCCTACGCACCCTGCTGACCACCCTGCTGCTCGGCTGCAGCCTGTCGGTGATGGCCGACACACAAATCGTGCCACTGAACTACCGCACCAGCGCCGACCTGCTGCCGGTGGCGCAGAATTTCATTGGCAAGGACGGCCAGGTCAGCGCCTACGGCAATCAATTGATCGTCAATGCCGCGCCGGGCAAGATCGAGGAACTGCGGCAATTCCTCGCCCAGCTGGACACCGCGCCCAAGCGCCTGTTGATCACGGTCGACACCAACGAAAACAACCTCCAGGGCGACCAGAGCTACTCCATCAACGGCGCCGCGCCCAGCCAGACGCGCATCATCAACCGCAGCACCGCCAGCCGTGACGGCGGCGTGCAGCAGGTGCAAGCCAGCGAAGGCCAGCCGGCACTGATCCAGGTGGGCCAGAGCGTGCCGTTCACCAGCAACCAGACCGACAACTACGGCCGCATGCAAAGCCAGACCGAATACCGCAACGTCACCCAGGGGTTCTATGTCACCGCCAGCGTCACCGGCGAGACCGTGCACCTGAGCATCAGCACCAACCGTGACCGCATGAGCCAGGAACGTCCCGATGTAGTGAACGTGCAAAGTACCGACACAACCGTCAGCGGACGCCTGGGCGAATGGATCACCCTGGCCGGTGTGAATCGCGAGACCCAGGCCGATAAACAGGGCCTGACCCGCAGCTACTCGACCCAGGGCCGCGATGACATGATTCTGCGGGTCAAGGTCGACACCCTGAACTGAAGCACCAAAAACTGACTGATGAGTCGTATTAGACCAAAGATGTAGTGCTCAAAAAAAAGCACTACAAAACGTTTGACGCGCTAAAAAACCGAAGGCATGATGGCCTCGCTCCCGCTAATCAGGGGCCCTGGCAAGGGCCTTCGGGTCGACGCTTGCAACTACCCTGCGAGCCGATTCGTGTCTGTACCGCCCACAAGGTGTGTTTGACGAGGTTGCGACTGGAACGAAGTTGTCCCGAGGGACGGAAGCGTACTAGGTAACCCGGCATCACTCTGAGTCCGTATAAAGGCCCACGACGCCTGCATGCGCCCGCAGCTCGCCCCTACCTGCTCACTTTCCCCTCGAGCCCATCGTTCATCCCGTCGCCGCCCCGCCTCAACCGACTTGTGCGCCCGGCCCCCTGGCCAGCGAGCAGCCTGCTTCGCCAATGATTGGCGCCGTGGGCAGGAGCACTGTCCACCCCCGAACGATTTTCTTTACAAGACGCGACGAGGTTTATCTCCATGGCACTGACACGCGAACAGCAAATTGCAGCCCTTGAAAAAGACTGGGCTGAAAACCCACGCTGGAAAGGCGTGAAGCGCAATTATTCCGCTGCTGACGTCGTCCGTCTGCGTGGCTCGGTTCAACCTGAGCACACCTTTGCGAAACTCGGCGCCGAAAAGCTGTGGAACCTGGTCACCCAGGGCGCCAAGCCATCCTTCCGTCCCGATAAAGATTTCGTCAACTGCATGGGCGCCCTGACCGGCGGCCAGGCGGTGCAGCAAGTCAAGGCCGGCATCCAGGCGATCTACCTGTCGGGCTGGCAAGTGGCCGCGGACAACAACTCCGCCGAGTCGATGTACCCTGACCAGTCGCTGTACCCGGTGGATTCGGTTCCAACCGTGGTCAAGCGCATCAACAACTCGTTCCGTCGCGCCGACCAGATCCAGTGGAAAGCCGGCAAGAACCCGGGCGACGAAGGCTACATCGACTACTTCGCACCGATCGTGGCTGACGCCGAAGCCGGTTTCGGCGGCGTCCTGAACGCCTACGAGCTGATGAAGAGCATGATCGAGGCAGGCGCCGCCGGCGTTCACTTCGAAGACCAACTGGCTTCGGTGAAAAAATGCGGCCACATGGGCGGCAAGGTACTGGTGCCGACCCAGGAAGCCGTGCAGAAGCTGACCGCTGCCCGCCTGGCCGCCGACGTTGCCGGTGTACCGACCATCATCCTGGCTCGTACCGACGCCAACGCCGCTGACCTGCTGACCTCCGACTGCGACCCGTACGACCAGCCGTTCGTGACTGGCACTCGCACCCAGGAAGGTTTCTACAAGGTCCGCGCCGGCCTCGACCAGGCCATCGCCCGTGGCCTGGCCTACGCGCCGTACGCCGACCTGATCTGGTGCGAAACCGCCAAGCCGGACCTGGACGAGGCTCGTCGCTTCGCCGAAGCGATCAAGAAGGAATACCCGGACCAACTGCTGTCGTACAACTGCTCGCCTTCCTTCAACTGGAAGAAAAACCTGGACGACGCGACCATCGCCAAGTTCCAGCGCGAACTGTCCGCCATGGGCTACAAGCACCAGTTCATCACCCTGGCCGGCATTCACAACATGTGGCACAGCATGTTCAACCTGGCGCACGACTACGCCCGCAACGACATGACGGCCTACGTGAAGCTACAAGAGCAGGAGTTCGCCGACGCCTCCAAGGGCTACACCTTCGTGGCTCACCAGCAGGAAGTGGGCACCGGCTACTTCGACGACATGACCACCGTGATCCAGGGTGGCACTTCGTCGGTCACCGCGCTGACCGGTTCGACCGAAGAAGAACAGTTCCACTGATTCACCCATGAACGGCCCTTGCGGACCGAATAAAAGCTAACCGCAAAGCCGATGATCTGACGCCCCGACTGGTTCGGGGCTTTTTTTCGCCTACGCTTCAGGAAAACCACCAAACCTTGTGGGAGCGAGCCTGCTCGCGATGGCGCCAGCACCTTCAACATCAATGCAAGCTAATGCACCGCTATCGCGAGCAGGCTCGCTCCCACAGGAAAAAAAGGCGACTGCACAAAAAATTGATCGAACGCAGCAACAGGCAGTCAGAAAAAGAGTAAAACGGCCGGCGCTGACAGGTGCAGTAGTGGCCCTGCAAGAAAAGTTCTCAGCTACTGCGCCGGGTAATGGATGAAAAGCCCGGGCAAACAATAATAATTGTCATTTGAAAATCTTTATCATTGTTGCACCCTGCACGAAATATTATCGATGAATAAGCGGCCAACGCCCGCTGGGCCGGGGCTGCGCAGCCTCGGAGACGCGCTATGTCCTTATTCCAATAAATAATTTCGCTATAGGAATTTTACTTGCCCGGTGTTTAGCCATAAAATCACCGCGATTGATTGCTGCGACATATCGTCACTGCGTTATTTCTTTTCAAGCTCAGAGGCCCTTGCCCTCTGTTAAGGATTTCCAGCATGCCCGAAGCGACAGGACTCATGGCCCACAACTGGGGCTTTGCCATTTTCCTTCTGGGCGTTGTCGGCCTGTGTGCCTTCATGCTCGGTGTGTCGAGCCTGCTCGGGTCAAAAGCCTGGGGCCGCAGCAAAAACGAACCGTTCGAGTCCGGCATGCTACCCACCGGTGGCGCCCGCTTGCGGCTCTCAGCCAAATTCTATCTGGTCGCGATGCTCTTCGTGATCTTCGATATCGAAGCCCTCTTTCTCTTTGCCTGGTCTGTGTCCGTCCGCGAAAGCGGCTGGACCGGATTCGTCGAAGCTCTCGTTTTCATAGCAATTCTGTTGGCAGGTCTTGTCTACCTTTACCGGGTGGGGGCACTTGATTGGGCTCCGGAAGCTCGGCGCAAGCGGCAAGCGAAGCTGAAACAATGAGGCTTTGGCAATGCAATACAATCTCACCAGGATCGACCCCGATGCTCCTAACGAGCAGTACCCCATTGGCGAACGGGAAACCGTCTCCGATCCGTTAGAAGATCAAGTCCACAAGAACATCTTCATGGGCAAGCTCGAAGACGTGCTGAACAGCACGGTCAACTGGGGTCGCAAGAACTCCCTGTGGCCGTACAACTTCGGCCTTTCGTGCTGCTACGTGGAAATGACCACCGCCTTCACGGCGCCCCACGACATCGCGCGCTTTGGCGCCGAAGTGATCCGGGCGTCGCCGCGCCAGGCGGATTTCATGGTTATCGCTGGCACGCCGTTCCTGAAAATGGCCCCTATCATCCAGCGCCTGTATGAACAGATGCTGGAGCCCAAGTGGGTCATCTCCATGGGTGCCTGCGCCAATTCCGGCGGCATGTACGACATTTATTCCGTGGTCCAGGGAGTCGACAAGTTTCTCCCGGTGGATGTCTACGTGCCTGGCTGCCCGCCCCGTCCCGAAGCGTTCCTGCAAGGCTTGATGCTGCTGCAGGAATCCATCGGACAGGAACGTCGCCCGCTGTCCTGGGTCGTCGGCGATCAAGGCGTATACCGCGCCGACATGCCGTCGACAAAGGTAGAGCGCCGCGAACAGCGAATCGCAGTCACCAACCTGCGCAGCCCCGACGAAGTCTGATCCAGCTCTGTTCCTGAACAAGAAACGAGAACCTGGCTTCATTCTTTACGTTGACCGAAAGCGATAAATAACCATGACTACAGGCAGTGCTCTGTACATCCCGCCTTACAAGGCAGACGACCAGGATGTGGTCGTCGAACTGAACAACCGCTTTGGCGCCGAGGCGTTCACCGCCCAGGCCACCCGCACCGGCATGCCGGTGCTGTGGGTTGCCCGCGCCAGGCTCATCGAAGTCCTGACCTTCCTGCGCAACCTGCCCAAGCCGTACGTCATGCTCTATGACCTGCACGGCGTGGACGAGCGGCTGCGCACCAAGCGTCAAGGGCTGCCGGACGCCGACTTCACCGTGTTCTACCACCTGCTGTCGGTGGAGCGTAATAGTGACGTAATGATCAAGGTCGCCTTGTCCGAGAGCGACCTCAGTGTGCCGACCGTGACCGGCATCTGGCCGAACGCCAACTGGTACGAACGCGAAGTCTGGGACATGTTCGGCATCGACTTCCCCGGCCACCCGCACCTGACGCGCATCATGATGCCGCCGACCTGGGAAGGTCACCCGCTGCGCAAGGATTTCCCGGCCCGCGCCACCGAATTCGACCCGTACAGCCTGTCCCTGGCCAAGCAACAGATCGAGGAAGAAGCCGCACGCTTCAGGCCGGAAGACTGGGGCATGAAGCGTTCGGGCGCCAACGAGGACTACATGTTCCTCAACCTGGGCCCGAACCACCCTTCGGCCCATGGTGCCTTCCGCATCATCCTGCAGTTGGACGGCGAAGAGATCGTCGACTGCGTCCCGGACATCGGCTACCACCACCGTGGTGCCGAGAAGATGGGCGAGCGCCAGTCCTGGCACAGCTACATCCCCTACACCGACCGCATCGACTACCTCGGCGGGGTGATGAATAACCTGCCTTACGTGCTCTCGGTGGAAAAACTGGCGGGCATCACCGTGCCGGATCGGGTCAACGTGATCCGCATCATGATGGCCGAGTTCTTCCGCATCACCAGCCACCTGCTGTTCCTGGGTACCTACATCCAGGACGTCGGCGCGATGACGCCGGTGTTCTTCACGTTCACCGACCGCCAGAAAGCCTACACCGTGATCGAAGCGATCACCGGTTTCCGCCTGCACCCGGCCTGGTACCGCATCGGTGGGGTTGCCCACGACCTGCCACGGGGCTGGGAAAAGCTGGTCAAGGATTTCACCGAGTGGATGCCCAAACGCCTGGACGAATACACCAAGGCCGCCCTGCAGAACAGCATCCTCAAGGGCCGTACCATCGGCGTGGCCGAATACAACACCCAGCAGGCGCTGGATTGGGGTGTCACCGGCCCGAGCCTGCGTGCCACCGGCCTGGACTTCGACCTGCGCAAGGCCCGCCCTTACTCCGGCTACGAGAACTTCGAGTTCGAAGTGCCGCTGGCGGCCAACGGCGATGCCTACGACCGCTGCATGGTCCGCGTCGAAGAAATGCGCCAGAGCGTCAAGATCATCGAACAATGCATGCGCAACATGCCGGCAGGCCCGTACAAGGCGGATCACCCGCTGACCACGCCGCCACCGAAAGAACGCACGCTGCAACACATCGAGACCCTGATCACGCACTTCCTGCAGGTTTCGTGGGGCCCGGTCATGCCGGCCAACGAGTCCTTCCAGATGATCGAAGCGACCAAGGGCATCAACAGTTATTACCTGACGAGCGACGGCGGCACCATGAGCTACCGCACCCGGATTCGCACCCCAAGCTACCCGCACCTGCAGCAGATCCCTTCGGTGATCAAAGGCAGCATGGTCGCGGACTTGATCGCGTACCTGGGTAGTATCGATTTCGTTATGGCCGACGTGGACCGCTAAGCATGAACAGCACGCTTATCCAGACAGACCGTTTCGCCCTCAGCGAAACCGAGCGCTCGGCCATCGAGCACGAGCTGCATCACTACGAAGACCCGCGCGCGGCGTCGATCGAAGCCCTGAAGATCGTCCAGAAGGAACGCGGCTGGGTGCCGGACGGCGCGCTCTACGCCATCGGCGAGATCCTCGGCATCCCGGCCAGCGACGTCGAAGGTGTCGCGACCTTCTACAGCCAGATTTTCCGCCAGCCCGTGGGCCGCCACATCATTCGCGTCTGCGACAGCATGGTCTGCTACATCGGCGGCCACGAGTCGGTGGTCGGCGAGATCCAGAGCAAGCTGGGCATTGGCCTGGGCCAGACCACCGCCGACGGCCGCTTCACGCTGCTGCCGGTGTGCTGCCTGGGCAACTGCGACAAGGCACCGGCGCTGATGATCGACGACGACACCTTTGGTGACGTCAAGCCGGATGGCGTCGCCAAACTGCTGGAGGGCTACGTATGACCCTGACTTCCTTCGGGCCCGCCAACCGCATCCAGCGTTCGGCCGAAACCCATCCACTGACCTGGCGCCTGCGCGACGACGGCGAGGCCGTGTGGCTGGACGAATACCAGGCCAAGAACGGCTATGCCGCCGCGCGCAAGGCGTTCGCCGACATGGCCGCGGACGACATCGTCCAGACCGTGAAGGACGCGGGCCTCAAGGGCCGCGGCGGCGCGGGCTTCCCCACGGGAGTGAAGTGGGGCCTGATGCCCAAGGACGAATCCATCAATATCCGCTACCTGCTGTGCAACGCGGATGAAATGGAGCCCAACACCTGGAAGGACCGCATGCTGATGGAGCAACTGCCCCATCTGCTGATCGAAGGCATGCTGATCAGCGCCCGTGCGCTGAAAACCTACCGTGGCTATATCTTCCTGCGCGGCGAATACACCACCGCCGCCAGGCACCTCAACCGTGCCGTTGAAGAAGCCAAGGCCGCCGGCCTGTTGGGCAAGAACATCCTGGGTTCGGGTTTTGATTTCGAGCTGTTCGTCCACACCGGTGCCGGGCGCTACATCTGCGGCGAAGAAACCGCGCTGATCAACTCCCTTGAAGGCCGCCGCGCCAACCCGCGCTCCAAGCCGCCCTTCCCTGCCGCTGTCGGCGTGTGGGGCAAGCCGACCTGCGTGAACAACGTCGAGACGCTGTGCAACGTACCAGCGATCATTGCCGACGGCGTGGACTGGTACAAATCCCTGGCCCGTGATGGCAGCGAAGACATGGGCACCAAGCTCATGGGCTTCTCCGGCAAGGTCAAGAACCCGGGCCTGTGGGAGCTGCCATTCGGCGTCACCGCTCGCGAGCTGTTCGAAGACTACGCCGGCGGCATGCGCGACGGCTATAAACTCAAGTGCTGGCAGCCTGGCGGCGCCGGTACCGGCTTCCTGTTGCCGGAACACCTGGACGCGCAAATGTACGCCGGCGGCATCGCCAAGGTCGGCACCCGCATGGGTACCGGCCTGGCCATGGCGGTGGATGACAGCGTCAACATGGTCTCCCTGCTGCGCAACATGGAACAGTTTTTCGCCCGTGAATCCTGCGGTTTCTGCACCCCTTGCCGCGATGGCCTGCCCTGGAGCGTCAAGCTGCTGATGGCCATCGAGAACGGTGAAGGCCAGCCCGGCGACATCGAGACCCTGCTGGGCCTGGTGGGTTTCCTCGGCCCAGGCAAGACCTTCTGTGCTCACGCACCGGGTGCCGTGGAGCCGTTGGGCAGCGCGATCAAATACTTCCGCCCTGAATTCGAGGCCGGCATCGCGCCAACCCGCGCCGGTGATCTCAATCAGGTGGTCTCGCCGACCATGGTCGGCGCGTAACGACGCTTTAAAAAGGCAAAGGGTCCGTGCCCTTCGCCTTTCGTCCGATGACGCCTTTCACCGAGGCTGTTTGGATTCGGACCAATGACAAGATTCCATTAGCCACGCCCGCTGACACCGGGCCAACGAAGAACTTTGAACCATGGCCACTATCCACGTAGACGGCAAAGAGCTCGAAGTCGATGGCGCAGACAACCTGTTACAGGCATGTCTGTCGCTGGGCCTCGACATTCCTTATTTCTGCTGGCACCCCGCCCTTGGCAGCGTTGGCGCCTGTCGCCAGTGCGCGGTCAAGCAGTACACCGACGAAAACGACAAGCGTGGTCGGATCGTCATGTCCTGCATGACCCCCGCCACCGACGGCAGCTGGATCTCCATCGACGACGAAGAAGCGAAAGTGTTCCGCGCCAGCGTCGTCGAATGGCTGATGACCAACCACCCTCACGACTGCCCGGTCTGTGAGGAAGGCGGCCACTGCCACCTGCAAGACATGACCGTGATGACCGGCCACAACGAGCGCCGTTATCGCTTCAAGAAACGCACCCACCAGAACCAGCAACTGGGCCCGTTCATCTCCCACGAGATGAACCGCTGCATCGCCTGCTACCGCTGCGTGCGTTACTACAAGGATTACGCCGGCGGTACCGACCTGGGCGTATTCGGCGCCCACGACAACGTGTACTTCGGTCGCGTTGAAGACGGCACCCTGGAAAGCGAGTTCTCCGGCAACCTCACCGAGGTCTGCCCGACCGGTGTGTTCACCGACAAGACCCACTCCGAGCGCTACAACCGCAAGTGGGACATGCAGTTCTCGCCAAGCATCTGCCACGGCTGCTCCAGCGGTTGCAACATCAGCCCGGGCGAGCGCTACGGTGAACTGCGTCGCATCGAGAACCGCTACAACGGTTCGGTGAACCAGTATTTCCTCTGCGACCGTGGCCGCTTCGGCTATGGCTACGTCAACCGCACCGACCGTCCGCGCCAGCCGCTGCTGGCAGACGGCACCAAGCTGAGCCTGGATCAGGCATTGGACAAGGCCGCCGAGCTGCTGCGCGGACGCAACATCGTTGGCATCGGCTCGCCACGGGCCAGCCTGGAAAGCAACTACGCGCTGCGTGAACTGGTCGGTGCCGAGCACTTCTACAGCGGCATCGAAGCCGCTGAGCTGGAACGCCTGCGCCTGGTGCTGCAAGTGCTCAAGGACAGCCCGCTACCCGTGCCGACGATGCGTGACATCGAAGACCACGACGCAGTCTTCGTCCTCGGCGAAGACCTGACCCAGACCGCCGCGCGCATGGCCCTGGCCCTGCGCCAGTCGGTCAAGGGCAAGGCCGAGGCCATGGCCGACGCCATGCGCGTCCAGCCTTGGCTCGACGCCGCCGTGAAGAACATCGGCCAGGACGCGCTGAACCCGCTGTTCATTGCCAGCCTCGCCGAAACCAAGCTCGACGACGTCGCCGAAGAATGCGTTCACGCTGCGCCTGACGACCTGGCCCGCATCGGCTTTGCCGTGGCCCACGCCCTGGACGCCAGCGCCCCGGCCGTCGAAGGCCTGGACAGCGAAGCCGCCGCCCTGGTCCAGCGCATCGCCGACGCCCTGCTCGCGGCCAAGCGCCCCTTGATCATCGCCGGCACCTCCCTGGGTTCCAAGGCGTTGATCGAAGCCGCCGCCAACATCGCCAAGGCCCTGAAGCTGCGCGAGAAAAACGGCTCCATCAGCCTGGTCGTGCCGGAAGCCAACAGCCTCGGCCTGGCCATGCTCGGTGGCGAATCGGTCGATGCCGCCCTGCAAGCGGTGATCGACGGCAACGCCGACGCCATCGTGGTGCTGGAAAACGACCTCTTCACCCGCACCGATAACGCTCGTGTGGACGCTGCGTTGAACGCCGCGAAAGTGCTGATCGTCGCCGACCACCAGAAGACCGCCACCACCGACCGCGCCCACTTGGTGCTGCCGGCGGCGAGCTTCGCTGAAGGCGACGGTACGCTGGTCAGCCAGGAAGGTCGCGCCCAGCGCTTCTTCCAGGTCTTCGACCCGCAATACCTGGATGCAAGCATCCTGGTCCACGAAGGCTGGCGCTGGCTGCACGCCCTGCGCGCGACCCTGCTCAACCAGCCGATCGACTGGACGCAGCTGGATCACGTCACCGCCGCCGTGGCTTCGAGCAGCGCGCAACTGGCCGGCATTGTCGACGCCGCGCCGTCGGCCGCGTTCCGCATCAAGGGCCTGAAACTGGCCCGTGAACCGCTGCGCTACTCCGGCCGCACGGCCATGCGCGCCAACATCAGCGTACATGAGCCGCGCACCCCGCAAGACAACGACACCGCGTTCGCCTTCTCCATGGAAGGTTACTCGGGCTCCGCCGAACCGCGCTCGCAAGTGCCGTTCGCCTGGTCGCCGGGCTGGAACTCGCCGCAAGCCTGGAACAAGTTCCAGGACGAAGTCGGTGGTCACCTGCGTGCCGGTGACCCGGGCACCCGCCTGATCGAAAGCCAGGGCGATGGCCTCAGCTGGTTCGCCAGCGTGCCGCGCGCCTTCAACCCGGCGCCGGGCACCTGGCAGGTGGTGCCGTTCCATCACCTGTTCGGCAGCGAAGAGAACTCGTCCAAGGCCGCGCCGGTACAGGAACGCATCCCGGCCGCCTACGTGGCGCTGGCCAAGTCCGAAGCCGATCGCCTGGGCGTCAACGACGGTGCCCTGCTGAGCCTGAGCGTGGCCGGCCAGACCCTGCGTCTGCCACTGCGTATCAATGAAGCATTGGGCGCCGGCCTGGTAGCCTTGCCGGCCGGCCTGGCGGGCATCCCGCCAGCGGTATTCGGCAAAACCGTCGACGGTCTGCAGGAGGCAGCGCAATGACCTGGTTCACCCCTGAAGTGATCGATGTGATCCTGACGGTCATCAAGGCCATCGTGGTGCTGCTGGCCGTGGTGGTCTGCGGTGCACTGCTGAGCTTCGTCGAACGTCGCCTGCTGGGCTGGTGGCAGGACCGCTACGGTCCGAACCGCGTCGGCCCGTTCGGCATGTTCCAGATCGCCGCCGACATGGTCAAAATGTTCTTCAAGGAAGACTGGACGCCACCGTTTGCCGACAAGGTGATCTTCACCCTGGCACCGGTCGTGGCCATGAGCGCCTTGCTGATTGCCTTCGCGATCATCCCGATCACCCCGACCTGGGGCGTGGCGGACCTGAACATCGGCCTGCTGTTCTTCTTCGCCATGGCCGGCCTGTCGGTGTACGCAGTGCTGTTCGCCGGCTGGTCGAGCAACAACAAGTTCGCCCTGCTCGGCAGCCTGCGGGCCTCGGCCCAGACCGTGTCCTACGAAGTGTTCATGGGCTTGTCGCTCATGGGCATCGTGATCCAGGCCGGCTCGTTCAACATGCGCGACATCGTCGAGTACCAGGCGCAGAACCTGTGGTTCATCATTCCGCAGTTCTTCGGTTTCTGTACCTTCTTCATCGCCGGCGTGGCCGTGACTCACCGTCACCCCTTCGACCAGCCGGAAGCGGAACAGGAACTGGCCGACGGTTACCACATTGAATACGCCGGCATGAAATGGGGCATGTTCTTCGTTGGCGAATACATCGGCATCATCCTGATCTCGGCGTTGCTGGTGACGCTGTTCTTCGGTGGCTGGCACGGTCCGTTCGGCATCCTGCCGCAACTGTCCTTCGTCTGGTTCGCCTTGAAGACCGCGTTCTTCATCATGCTATTCGTCCTGCTGCGCGCCTCGATCCCGCGCCCACGCTACGACCAGGTGATGGACTTCAGCTGGAAATTCTGCCTGCCGCTGACCCTGATCAACATGCTGGTGACCGCTGCGATCGTTTTGATGAACGCGCCGGCCGCGGTTCAGTGAGGATTTGACCCATGTTCAAATATATTGGCGACATCGTTAAGGGTACCGGTACCCAACTGCGAAGCCTGGTCATGATCTTCGGCCATGGCTTTCGCAAGCGCGACACCCTGCAATACCCCGAAGAGCAGGTCTATCTGGCACCGCGTTATCGCGGCCGCATCGTGCTGACCCGCGACCCCGACGGCGAAGAACGCTGCGTAGCGTGCAACCTGTGCGCCGTGGCTTGCCCGGTGGGCTGCATTTCGTTGCAGAAAGCCGAAACCGAAGACGGTCGCTGGTACCCGGACTTCTTCCGCATCAACTTCTCGCGCTGCATTTTCTGCGGCCTCTGCGAGGAAGCATGCCCGACCACCGCGATCCAGCTCACGCCGGATTTCGAAATGGCGGATTTCAAACGTCAGGACCTGGTGTACGAGAAAGAAGATTTGCTGATTTCCGGTCCCGGTAAAAACCCTGATTACAACTTCTATCGTGTTGCAGGTATGGCGATTGCCGGTAAGCCCAAAGGCGCCGCGCAGAACGAAGCCGAACCGATCAACGTGAAGAGCTTGCTGCCTTAAGGAAGAAAGATGGAATTCGCTTTCTATTTCGCATCGGGTATCGCGGTGGTGTCCACGCTTCGTGTGGTCACCAACACCAACCCCATACATGCCCTGCTCTACCTGATCATTTCGCTGATCGCCGTGGCCATGACCTTCTTCGCCCTCGGCGCGCCGTTTGCCGGTGCGCTGGAAGTGATCGCCTACGCCGGCGCCATCATGGTGCTGTTCGTGTTCGTGGTGATGATGCTGAACCTGGGCCCGGCCTCGGTTCAGCAGGAGCGCAACTGGCTCAAGCCCGGCATCTGGGCAGGCCCGGTAATCCTCGCCGCCCTGCTGCTGGGTGAACTGCTGTACGTGCTGTTCGCTCACCAGAGCGGCCAGGCCATCGGCCACGCCACCGTAGGTCCGAAAGCCGTGGGCATCAGCCTGTTCGGCCCGTACCTGCTGGTGGTCGAACTCGCCTCGATGCTGCTGCTTGCCGCAGCCGTCACGGCGTTCCATTTGGGCCGTAACGAGGCGAAGGAGTAATCACATGCCTGCTATCCCTCTCGAACATGGCCTGGCGGTTGCCGGCATCCTGTTCTGTCTCGGTCTGGTCGGCCTGATGGTCCGCCGCAACATTCTGTTCGTGCTGATGAGCCTGGAGGTCATGATGAATGCCTCCGCCCTGGCCTTCATCGTCGCGGGCGCTCGCTGGGCGCAACCGGATGGACAGATCATGTTCATCCTGGTGATCAGCCTGGCAGCCGCCGAGGCCAGTATCGGCCTGGCGATTCTGTTGCAGCTGTATCGCCGCTTCCACACTCTGGATATTGACGCTGCCAGTGAGATGCGCGGATGAACCTGATCTTTCTGACTTTCGTATTTCCCCTCATCGGTTTCCTGCTGCTGTCGTTTTCACGCGGCCGCTTCTCGGAAAACCTCTCGGCGCTGATCGGTGTCGGCTCCATCGGCCTGTCGGCGATTGTCGCCGCCTACGTGATCTGGCAGTTCAACGTCGCGCCACCCGAGGGTGGTCACTACACCCTGGTGCTGTGGCGCTGGATGGCGGTGGAAGGCTTCACGCCGAACTTCGCCCTGTACATCGACGGCCTGTCGATCACCATGCTTGGCGTCGTGGTCGGTGTGGGTTTCCTGATCCACCTGTTCGCCTCATGGTACATGCGCGGTGAAAACGGCTACTCGCGGTTCTTCGCCTACACCAACCTGTTCATCGCCAGCATGCTGTTCCTGGTGCTCGGCGATAACCTGTTGTTCCTGTACTTCGGCTGGGAAGGCGTGGGCCTGTGCTCGTACCTGTTGATCGGTTTCTACTACAGCAACCGCAACAATGGTAACGCGGCACTCAAGGCGTTCATCGTCACCCGCATCGGCGACGTGTTCATGGCCATCGGCCTGTTCATCCTGTTCCAACAGCTGGGCACGCTGAATATCCAGGAACTGCTGGTCAAGGCACCCGAGCACTTCAAGGTCGGCGACTTCTGGATCGTCCTTGCGACCCTGATGCTGCTGGGCGGCGCGGTCGGTAAATCCGCGCAACTGCCACTGCAGACCTGGCTGGCGGACGCGATGGCCGGCCCGACCCCGGTGTCGGCGCTGATCCACGCCGCGACCATGGTCACCGCGGGCGTCTACCTGATCGCCCGTACCCACGGCCTGTTCGCCCTGGCGCCGGACATCCTGCACCTGGTCGGCATCGTCGGTGGCGTGACCCTGGTGCTGGCCGGTTTTGCCGCACTGGTGCAGACCGACATCAAGCGCATCCTCGCCTACTCGACCATGAGCCAGATCGGCTACATGTTCCTGGCCCTGGGCGTCGGTGCCTGGGAAGGCGCGATCTTCCACCTGATGACCCACGCCTTCTTCAAGGCCCTGCTGTTCCTTGCCTCCGGTGCGGTGATCGTTGCCTGCCACCACGAGCAGAACATCTTCAAGATGGGTGGCCTGTGGAAGAAACTGCCGCTGGCCTACGCCAGCTTCATCGTTGGCGGCGCGGCCCTGGCGGCCTTGCCATTGGTCACCGCCGGCTTCTACTCCAAGGACGAGATCCTCTGGGAAGCGTTCGCCAGCGGTAACCAGGGCCTGCTCTATGCCGGCCTGGTGGGTGCGTTCATGACCTCGCTGTACACCTTCCGCCTGATCTTCATCGCGTTCCACGGTGAAGCCAAGACCGAAGCCCACGCCGGCCACGGCATTGCCCATTGGCTGCCGCTGTCGGTGCTGATCGTGCTGTCGACCTTCGTCGGCGCCATGATTGCCCCGCCACTGCACGGCGTGCTGCCGCAGAGCGTCGGCCATGCCGGCGGCGAAGCCAAGCACAGCCTGGAAATCGCCTCGGGCGCCATCGCCCTGGCGGGCATCCTGCTGGCCGCCCTGCTGTTCCTGGGCAAGCGTCGTTTCGTCACGGCGATCGCCAACAGCGGCCTCGGCCGTGTGCTTTCGGCCTGGTGGTTCGCCGCCTGGGGCTTCGACTGGATCTACGACAAACTGTTCGTCAAGCCATACCTTGCGATCAGCCACATTCTGCGCAAAGACCCGCTCGACCAGACCATTGGCCTGATCCCGCGCATGGCCAAGGGCGGCCACACGGCCCTGAGCCGTACCGAGACCGGTCAACTGCGTTGGTATGCGGCTTCCATGGCGGCTGGCGCCGTGCTGGTTATCGGCGCCATCGTGCTGGTAGCGGTCTGATATGAACCTTGCGAACTTGCGAAAGGAAACGAGCCCGTCATGATTCTGCCCTGGCTAATCCTGATCCCCTTCATCGGCGGCCTGCTGTGCTGGATCGCGGAGCGCTCCAGCTCCACGCTCCCGCGCTGGATTGCGCTGCTGACCATGTCCCTGGAACTCGCGCTCGGCCTCTGGCTGTGGGCGACCGGCGACTTCTCATTTGCCCCGGCGCCTGGCGCCAACCCGACCTGGGCGCTTGAATTCAAGCACCTGTGGATCGCGCGCTTCGGCATCAGCGTGCACCTGGCCCTCGACGGCCTGTCGCTGCTGATGATCCTGCTGACCGGCCTGCTGGGTATCCTCTCGGTACTCTGCTCCTGGAAAGAGATCCAGCGTCACGTCGGTTTCTTCCACCTGAACCTGATGTGGATCCTGGGCGGTGTCGTCGGCGTGTTCCTGGCGCTCGACCTGTTCATGTTCTTCTTCTTCTGGGAAATGATGCTGGTGCCGATGTACTTCCTCATCGCGCTCTGGGGTCACAGTTCTTCGGACGGCAAGAAAACCCGGATCTACGCGGCGACCAAGTTCTTCATCTTCACCCAGGCTTCCGGCCTGATCATGTTGGTGGCGATCCTGGGCCTGGTGCTGGTCAACTTCAACAACACCGGCGTGATTACCTTCAACTACGCCGACCTGTTGAAAGTGCAGATGTCGCGCACCACCGAGTACGTGCTGATGCTGGGCTTCTTCATCGCCTTCGCGGTGAAGCTGCCGGTGGTGCCGTTCCACTCCTGGCTGCCGGACGCCCACGCCCAGGCGCCGACCGCAGGTTCCGTGGACCTGGCCGGTATCCTGCTGAAAACGGCGGCCTACGGCCTGCTGCGCTTTGCCCTGCCGATGTTCCCCAACGCTTCGGCCGAGTTCGCGCCCATCGCCATGACCCTGGGCCTGATCGGGATTTTCTACGGTGCGTTCCTGGCGTTCGCCCAGACCGACATCAAGCGCCTGATCGCCTTCTCCAGTGTCTCGCACATGGGCTTCGTGCTGATCGGGATCTACTCCGGCAGCCAGCTCGCCCTGCAAGGCGCGGTGATCCAGATGCTCGCCCACGGCTTGTCGGCGGCGGCACTGTTTATCCTCAGCGGCCAATTGTACGAGCGCCTGCACACCCGGGACATGCGCGAAATGGGCGGCATCTGGTCGCGCATCGCCTACCTGCCGGCCATCAGCCTGTTCTTCGCCGCCGCCTCCCTGGGCTTGCCGGGTACCGGCAACTTCGTCGGCGAGTTCCTGATCCTGATCGGCTCGTTCGTCAGCGCGCCATGGATCACGGCCATCGCGACGTCTGGTCTGGTGTTCGGTTCGGTCTACTCGCTGATCATGATCCACCGCGCCTACTTCGGTCCGGCCAAGTCGGACGAAGTGCTGCGTGGCATGGACGGTCGCGAACTGATCATGGTGCTTGGCCTTGCGGTGCTGCTGGTGTACCTCGGCGTTTCCCCGCAACCGTTCCTCGACACCTCTGCCGCCACGATGCATGGCGTGCAGCAGTGGCTCGGCACCGCCTTCTCTCAACTCGCTTCGGCCCGGTAAGAGCGCTATGGAATTCACGATTCAACACTTTATCGCGCTTGCGCCGCTGTTGATCACCAGCGCCACGATCATCGTGGTGATGCTGGCGATCGCCTGGCGGCGCAATCACTCACAGACCTTCCTGCTTTCGGTGGCGGGGCTGAACCTGGCCCTGCTGTCGATTTTGCCGGCGCTTAAAGTCGCGCCACTGGCGGTCACGCCGCTGATCCAGATCGACAGCTTCGCCTGCCTGTACATGGCGCTGATCCTGGTCGCCACCCTGGCTTGCGTCACCCTCGCCCACGCCTACCTCGGCGATGGCGGTTCGGGTTACCCGGGCAACCGCGAAGAGCTGTACCTGCTGATCCTGATGGCCGCCGCCGGTGGCCTCGTCCTGGTCAGCGCGCAGCACCTGGCCAGCCTGTTCATCGGCCTGGAACTGCTGTCGGTGCCGGTCTACGGCCTGGTGGCCTATGCCTTCTTCAACAAGCGCTCCCTGGAAGCCGGCATCAAGTACATGGTGCTGTCGGCGGCCGGTTCCGCGTTCCTGTTGTTCGGCATGGCCCTGCTCTACGCCGAAGCCGGGACCCTGAGCTTCACCGGCATCGGCCAGGCCCTGGCGGCCACCGGCCTGCCAAGCCCGATCGCGCAACTGGGCCTGGGCATGATGCTGATCGGCCTGGCATTCAAGCTGTCGCTGGTGCCGTTCCACCTCTGGACCCCGGACGTCTACGAAGGCGCCCCGGCGCCGGTGGCGGCGTTCCTGGCCACCGCCTCGAAAGTGGCGGTGTTCGCGGTGATGGTGCGGTTGTTCCAGATCTCGCCCGTGGCCAACAGCGGTGTGTTGAGCAACGTACTGACCGTCATCGCCATCGCGTCGATCCTGTTCGGTAACCTGCTGGCGCTGACCCAGAGCAACCTCAAGCGTCTGCTGGGTTACTCGTCCATCGCCCACTTCGGCTACCTGCTGATCGCCTTGATCGCCAGCAAGGGCCTGGCGATGGAAGCCATCGGCGTGTACCTGGTCACCTACGTGATCACCAGCCTCGGCGCGTTCGGCGTGATCACCCTGATGTCCTCGCCTTACAAGGGCCGCGACGCCGATGCCCTGTACGAATACCGTGGCCTGTTCTGGCGCCGCCCGTACCTGACCGCCGTGCTGACCGTGATGATGCTGTCCCTGGCCGGTATCCCGCTGACCGCCGGCTTCATCGGCAAGTTCTACATCATCGCCACCGGCGTCGAGGCCCACCAGTGGTGGCTGGTCGGCTCCCTGGTGCTGGGCAGTGCCATCGGCGTGTTCTACTACCTGCGCGTCATGGTCACCCTGTACCTGATGGAACCGAACCTGCGTCGCCACGACGCCGAACTGCACTGGGAGCAAAAGGCAGGCGGCGTGATGCTGCTGGCCATCGCCCTGTTGGCGTTCTTCCTCGGCGTGTACCCGCAGCCATTGCTGACCCTGGTCCAGCAAGCGGGCCTGGCGGGCTGATCGCCTGGCTTCGTCGCTGTGAAAAAACCCGTATCGCGAGATGCGGGTTTTTTTTATGGTGCGC
>NZ_JAGGOF010000006.1 GCF_018614775.1 Pseudomonas fluorescens | reverse complement strand
CAAGACAGTTGCTCCCACAGGAGGGCCGGGTGCAGCCGGGATATCAGGTCGGCTGTCAGGCCGCCTCGCGAGCAAGCTTTGCTCCCACAGATGTACCCCATAGATCAGGCGAGCCCACAGATCGAAAGGGGGTACGACCGCGCAGAGCCAGGTCGGCTACTAGGCCGCCTCGGCGAGCTTTCGGGCATGCCGAGCCTAGGCGAGGCATCGAGTGGTGGGGCAAAAGCGTTTTGCTTACTTTTGCCTGGGCCGGCATTCCGGCTGTTCAAAAGTGAGCCGCCGTCAGGGCGGAACCCTAAGCCGCCGTTACCGCAGCAATGATATGTACCCAATCCAAAATAGAGGGCAACGGTCAGACCACCTTCTCGATCAAGTCCATGGGGATTGTGGTAGTGTCCGAATTGATTACATGAGGTATCAACTCAAGTACCAGCCCCCCGATTTATCAAACCAGACCGCATCAATACCCTGATCACACCCAGCGCCCACCGCGGCGCAGCGGTTCCAACTCAATGTGATCAGGAGTCAACAGCATGAACATCAACAAAACCGTCATCATCACCGGCGCTTCCAGTGGTATCGGCCTGGGCCTGGTCAAGGCGTTCCTGGACCGGGGCTATAACGTGGTGGGCAATGCCCGCTCCCAGTCCGGCCTGAACGATGCCGCCGCCCTGCTCGACCACTCGGAGCGTTTCATCGGCGTGGCCGGTGATATTGCCGACCCGGCCACTTCAACCACGATCATCGCCAAAGCCATCGAGGCCTTTGGCAGTGTTGAGGGGCTGGTGAACAACGCGGGGTTCTTCCTGCCAAAGCCCTTCATCGAGTACAGCCCCCAGGACCTGGAGGCGTTGCTGGCCACCAACCTCAAGGGGCTCGTCTATGCCAGCCAGGCGGCGGCCGCGCACATGATCAGTCGTCGACAGGGTTTCATCATCAACATTTCCGCTTCGGTGGCCTTGCAACCGAACATCCAGGTGCCGGCCGCGCTGCCGGTGTTGATCAAGGGCGGTGTCAACCAGATGACCCGCGCCCTGGCCCTTGAGCTATCGCCGTATAACATCAAGGTCAACGCCGTCGCGCCCGGCATCATCGACACGCCGATGTATGACCCGGCGCACCGCGAATTCCTCAACCACTTGGCCCCGGCCGGCCGTGTCGGCACCGTCGAGGAAATTGCGGAGGCCGTGCTGTATCTGGCGGGTGCTGACTTCACCACCGGCGTGGTATTGCCGGTGGATGGTGGGATGAGCACGGGCAAGTGGTAGAAAACCACAGTCCCATTGTGGGAGCGAGCCTGCTCGCGATGAGGCCCTTCAGCCGATACTTTCATCGACTGACCTGACGCTATCGCGAGCAGGCTCGCTCCCACAGGGTTTTGCGCCGTTTCCGGGTCTCTTGCTCACTTCAGAGCATGTAGGAGATACCAGCCTGCACGGTCCGCGGCGCGCCTGGGTAGGCGTAGACGTTACCGAATGCACCTTCCTCGTAATCAGCGTCGAACAGGTTTTTCAAGTCCAGGTTGAGGCGGATCCGCTCGTTGACCTTGTAGTAGCCGAGCAGGTCGACGACGGTGTAGCTGTCCATGGCAAACGCGTTCGCTGCGGTCTGGCCGGCCCGCTCATCCACGTACTTGGTGCCGACGCCCAGGCCCAGGCCCTTGAGGCCGCCGTCCTGGAATTCGTAGACGTTCAACAGGCTGAAGGTGTTCTTGGGCACGTTGAGTAGACGGGTGCCGCTGGGGATACTGGTGTCCTGGGTGACTTCGGCATCGACATAGGCGTAGCCGCCGATCATGCGCCACTGCGGCGTCAGGTTGCCGGCCACGTTCAGGTCGAAACCACGGCTGCGCACTTCCCCGGCGGCGACGCTGAAGGTGGAATCCACCGGGTCCGTGGTGAGGACGTTACGCTTCTCGATCTGGTACACCGCCGCGTCGACGCTCAACTGTCGGTCCAGCGCCTCCCATTTCACGCCCAGCTCATAGGACTTGCCCTCTTCCGGCTTGAACCCGCCACCCTGGCGACTGGCACCGCTGTTGGGTTTGAACGAGCGGGCGGTGTTGGCGTAGACAGCCACCGTGTCGGTCAGGTCGTAGAGCACGCCCACGCGCGGAGTGACGGCATTATCATTTTTTTCCCAGCTCTTGCCATTGGGTACAAACGTCTCGTACTCATGCTCGAAGCGCTCGAATCGAGCCCCCGCCAACAGTTTCAAACGCTCGGTGAGCGCCACCTGGTCCTGCACGAACAGGCCGAACGTCTTGAGGTTTTCCTGATCATCGGTGGGGGTGCGGGTCAGCGCAGGACGGGGTTGACCATACACCGGGTCGAAGATATCGATCGGGTAGGCGCCCGTTCCCGCAGCGGAACGTTGGATGATCGACTGGTAGTCGTAGTCCTCGTATTCGATCCCGGTCAACAGCGTGTGCTCGAACCCGCCCGTGGAAAAATGGCCGGTGAGGTTGAGTTGGGTGTCGCGGTCGGTCCATTCCAGCTTGCGATAGTTGAAATTGCGGCCCAGGGTGCGGCCATCGGCGGCGATGCCGTTGCCTTCGACGGCTTTGCCCTGCAAGGTGCCGTCGAGCCACTGGGTGCCGCCGGCCAGGGTCCAGTCGTCGTTGAGCATGTGCTCGAAACGCACCTGCAGCATCGTGTTGTCGTTGTGCAGTTCGCCGGCGTCCTTTTCGCCGAAGAAAGTCTCGCGGGACGCCGTGCCACGCTGGCCGGGATAGTGGGTCACGCCACGGTCCAGCGGATGGTTGTTGCGCATGAAATCGCCTTCGAACGTCAGGCGCGTGGTGTCGTTGACCTGCCAGGTCACCACCGGCGCAACGCCGTAGCGCTCGGTCTCGACGTGGTCGCGGAAGGTGTCGCCGCCCTCGCCGATCAGGTTCAGGCGATAGGCCAGTTTGCCTGCTTCATCCAACGGGCCGGATGCATCCAGGGTGCCGCGACGCATGCCCTGGTCGTTGAGCTGGCTGCCCAGGGTCACCGTGCGCTCGGCCAACGGCTGCTTGGACACCACGTTGAAGGTACCGCCCGGGTCGCCACGCCCGTACAGCATGGTCGCCGGGCCGCGCAGCACTTCCAGGCGCTCGATGGTGTTGGCGTCGGGCATGTTCGGGTAGCCACGGTTGATCGGGAAACCGTTACGGTAGAACTCGCCTGTGGTGAAGCCGCGCACGGTGAAAGTGGTCAGGCCCTGGCCCCCGAAGTTGTTAGCCCGGCCTACCCCGCCGGCGTAGTCGAGGGCGTCCTGCAGGCGCGTGGCGCCAAGGTCTTCGACAACGTCGCGGGACACCACGGAAATCGACTGCGGGGTTTCATGGATGGCGGTGTCGGTGCGTGTCGCGCTGGCCGAACGGGTGGCGTGATAGCCCTTGACCGGGCCCTGAGCGTTTTCATAGTCGGCGGCGCCGACGATGTCGGTGGCCTGCAACTCCATGGACGCTGGCGCAGTGGCGATGGGTTCATCTGCCCAAGTGGAAAGCGAATAAGCCTGAAGCACACACAGAGAAACGAGAATCCGACGCATCGATGCACAATCCTGAGGGGAAACGCCGGCCTGTCTTGTGGCTGGCAAGAATGTGCCGCGAAAGATACAGCAACTCATTACTGTTTGACATGGATTCCCATTAACATCTTTCGCTTGGCGCCCCCTCAGTCACCGCAGCCGATCAGCGACGCCTCTTCGACCCGCCGAAAAAACGTCTGCGCGCGCACGTCCTGGACAAACGCCACATTCAATCGCAGCCAGTCGCACGCTTCTCCCCCCGGCAAAAAAACCGAGCCCTGAGACAGCTGGACCTGTGCTTCATGGGCGATCTGCTGCACGCGCCCGCTTGCCAGGTGCCTCGGCCTGGCCCACACAAACAGGCCTCCGGTGGGTTCGGCGAACACTTCCCAATGGGCCAAGTCAAGTTGGCGAAGGGTGCTCGCCATCTGCTTGTTCAGGCGCTGGCGCAGGCGCTGGATCAACTTGCGATACGCCCCGTTGGCGAGCAACGCCGCCACGACACTTTCCGCCAGCAGCGAGCAGCCGATGCCCGTCACCATCTTGACCTCGGCCAACTGGTGGATGATGTCGGGCTGGGCGACCACATAACCGACGCGCAGGGAGCTGGACAAGGTCTTGGAGAAACTCGCCAGGTAGATCACCCGATCCAATCCATCCAGGGTCGCCAGGCGCGAGGTCGGACCGTTCTGGAAATCGGCGTAGATGTCATCCTCGATCAGCCGGAAATCATGCTGGTTGGCCAATTGCAGCAGACGATACGCCACGCTCGGCGCCAGGCTGGTGCCGGTGGGGTTCTGGTACATGCTGTTGACGAAGAAACAGGTGGGCTTGTGCTGTTCCAGCAAGCGCTCCAGGTGATCGATATCCGGGCCCTGGGTGCCTCGCGCAACCGCCAGGGTCCTGACCCCGTGCAGCCTCAGCAGGTTGAACAGGTTGTAGTAGCCGGGACTTTCCACCAGCACCAGGTCGCCGGGCTTGAGCAACGTGCGTACCAGCAGGTCGAGGCCGTGGCTGGCGCCTTGGGTCGTGAGGATCTGCGCGAGATCGACGTGGATATCGATCAGGTCCAGGCGTTTCTGGATGTGCTGGCGCAGATCAGCAGACCCCAGCGGGGTGCTGTAGTTGAACAGCGCATGGTTGTCGCTGCGCACCACCTGGCGGATCGCCTGGCCCAGATCGGTGTCGTCCCGCCAGGCATCGGGCAACCAGCCGCAGCCGAGCTTGAGCTGCGACGATTCAGGCTCGAACAACGCCCACGCCCCATCTCCTGCTCCAGCGTCGGGCTCCAGTGACCGGGCCACCTGTTGCGCGACAAAGAAACCCGAGCCATGCCGGGACTCCAGTACCCCGCTGGCCACCAATTGGTCATAGGCCTTGATCACACAGGACAGGCTCACGCCGTTTTCCTGGGCCAACTGCCGGATGGAGGGCATCCGCGCACCGGGACGGATGCGCTGGCGCTTTATCCAACCCAGCAATTGGGTGACCAGTTGCCGGACCATGGGCTCGGCGACGTTGCGATCGATGTTCAGGTCCACGGTGTGCGCCCTTGAGTGTTCTCAAATTCCGAGCGAACAGTTAAACATAAATGCCCTCGGCTGTTCCTTGTTGCCTTCGGACCCGGCAGTGATAGTCCACGGCGTCAATACATCCGAGGAAAGCGCTTGAACGCACAATATCGACATTCATGGGGACTGGCTTTCGGCCTTTGCCTGATCACCCTGGCGGTCAACCTGCAGGCGCCGCTGTATACCACCTATGCGCAGGTTTCCGGCTACGGAGCCGGCGCCACGGCGGTGGCGTTTGCGTGTTACGTGCTTGGCGTGCTGCCGGTGCTGCTGGCCTTCGGCGGGGTTGCCGACCGAGTGGGACGCAAGCCCTTGATCCTGCTGGCGCTGTGCCTGTCGATGGTGGCGACGATCATTACCTCGATCTGGCCGAACCTGATTGCGCTGGGCCTGGCGCGGCTGATGATGGGCGTGGGTACCGGACTGGCGTCGGCGACCTCGACAGCCTACATGACCGAGCTGATGGCGGGCGGCGACACCCGTGCGGCTGCGAACCGGGTCACCGCCAGTACCTCCCTCGGTTTTGGCCTGGGTGCCGCCTTGACCAGCCTGTTTCTGCTGATCGACCACAGTGTCGTCCCTGGCAGTTTCTGGTTGCAGCTGGGGCTGGCCGCCATGGCGATGGTGGTGGTTTCCAAGCTGCCGGACCCCGCCGTGCGAATCATCGATGCACCGCTGTTGCGCCGGCCCTTGTTCCCCGCCGGCAGCCTGCCCTACAGCTTCTCCATGCTCCTGGCCTGGGCCACCTCGGGCCTGGTCATCGCCATACTGCCGTCGGTGCTGGCGGCCCACAACCTGCAGCAATGGTCGGGCCTGTCGACCTTCACCGTGATCAGCTGCGGGTTACTCTTCCAGCCCTGGGCCCGCCGCCTGCAACCGGCCCGGGCCACCGGCGTCGGGTTGCTGGTGCTGCCGTCGAGCTATGCGCTGCTGGCCTGGGGCGCAAGCAGCGGTTCGCTGACGGCGGTGCTGCTCGGGGCATTGGGGGCCAGCAGCGCGTGTTATGGCTTTCTGTACCTGGGTGGGCTGTCGGCGATCACGGCGATGGCCGGCCTGGAAAAAGCGCGGGTCAGTGCCGGGTTCTTTCTGTTCGCCTATGTCGGGTTCAGCATTCCGGTGGTGGTGACCGGCGTGTTGGTTGACACGTTCGGCGCCAATGTGGCGTTGGTGTTGTTCGGGCTGGCGCTGGCGTTGGGCGCGTTGGTCACGGGGCTGGTCATTGTGCGAACGGGAGCTTATATAAGCCGCGTCTCCCACGGATAACGTTGACCCGTGGCGAGGGATAGAACTGAAGAATGGAGATCAACCCTCAGGGACGGCTCGACACCGTACCAACCAAGTCGTATACCATATCCCTAACTCAGCCACCGATCCGCCGCCGTGACCTTATCCAAGTTCAACCTGCCAGACCTGGGCAACACCCCATCTACTTCGGAAATCATCACCCGGCACCTGCGCGAGGCGATCGTGGCCGGGCACTTTGTCGAGGATGAGCCAATTCGCCAGGATGACATCGCCCGGCAGTTCAACGTCAGCAAGATCCCCGTGCGCGAGGCGCTCAAGCGCCTTGAGGCCGAGGGCCTGGTGATGTTCCAGCGCAATCGCGGAGCCATGGTCACGCGCATTTCCGAGGCGGAGCTGGCGCAGATGTTCGAAGTGCGCATGTTGCTGGAGGACAAGGTGCTGCGTCTGGCGATCCCCAACATGACCGAAGACACCTTTGCCCGTGCCGAGGGCATCTGCCGGGAATTCATCGGCGAGGACGACGTGGGTCGCTGGGCCGAACTGAACTGGCAACTGCACGCCTGCCTTTACGAGCCGGCGCAACGACCGTTCCTGGTGGGGTTGATCCGTTCGGTGCACGACAAGCTGGAGCGCTACCTGCGCATGCAGATGAGCCTTTCGGCCGGCAAGGAACGCGCCGACCACGAGCACCGGGAAATCCTCGACGCCTGCCGTGCCGGTGATGTCGAACGGGCTGTGAAGCTGCTGGACGAACACATTGCCGGGGTGTGCAAGACGTTGTTTGAGTTTCTGCCAACCAGCCATTAAGCCCAGCCAGTCAGCCACCCCATCTTTCGGGAAGCCGCGATCCCCTGTGGGAGCGAGCCTGCTCGCGAAAGCGGTGTGTCAGGCAGCATGAATTGTCCGACACTCCGTCTTCGCGAGCAGGCTCGCTCCCACAGGGGCTTGCTTAACGGACCGGCATCAGCGTCGAGCATCAGACTCTTCACTGTGCCGATTTCGTCACCGCCAACGACTAAATCCATCAAGCCTCCAGCCCCCCTCGCGGGCGACCCTTGCGTCCAATCACCTGAACGGACGCGCCCTCATGAAACGCATCACCGTGATCGACTCCCACACCGGCGGCGAGCCCACCCGGCTGGTCACCGACGGTTTTCCAGACCTGGGCCGGGGCAGCATGGCCGAGCGCAGGCAGCGCCTTGCCGAACAACACGATGCCTGGCGCAGCGCCTGCGTGCTGGAACCGCGCGGCAGCGACGTGCTGGTGGGCGCGCTGCTCTGTGAACCGGTAGACCCGAGCGCCTGTGCCGGGGTGATCTTTTTCAATAACAGCGGCTATCTGGGTATGTGCGGCCACGGCACCATTGGCCTGGTGGCGTCACTGGCCCACCTGGGTCGGATCGGCCCCGGCGTGCACAGCATCGAAACCCCGGTGGGCACCGTGCAGGCCACCTTGCACGAAGATCGTTCGGTCAGCGTGCGCAACGTACCGGCCTACCGTTACCGCAAGGCGCTGAGCCTGGACGTGCCCGGCATCGGCCCGGTGGTGGGCGACGTGGCCTGGGGCGGCAACTGGTTCTTCCTGATCGCCGACCACGGCCAGCGGGTGGCCGGCGATAACCTCGACGCGTTGACCGCCTACACCTACGCCGTCCAACAGGCCTTGGAACAGCAAGGCTTTCGCGGCGAAGATGGCGGCCTGATCGACCACATCGAATTGTTCGCCGATGACCCTCACGCCGACAGCCGCAACTTTGTACTGTGCCCCGGCAAAGCCTATGACCGCTCCCCCTGCGGCACCGGCACCAGCGCCAAACTGGCGTGCCTGGCAGCGGACGGCAAACTGCAACCGGGTCAGCTCTGGCGCCAGGCCAGTGTGATTGGCAGCGAGTTCGAAGGTTCTTACGAGCAGGCCGGCGAGCGCATCGTGCCGACCATTCGCGGCCGGGCGTATATCAGCGCCGAAAGTACGCTGATCATTGAGCCGGATGACCCGTTCGCCTGGGGCATCCGTCCATGAATGAAGGCCCTGTCGCCGACGTGATCGTCATCGGCGCCGGCATCATCGGCGCGGCCTGTGCCCGATCACTGGCCCAGCGCGGCTTGCAGGTGTTGGTGCTGGACGCCGGTTGGCATGGCGCTACGGCCGCCGGCATGGGCCATTTGCTGGTGCTCGACGACAACCCGGCGGAACTGGCCCTCAGCCAATATTCTTTGCAACGCTGGCGCGAACTGGCACCCGCCCTGCCCGCCGCCTGCGCCTGGCGCAACAACGGCACCCTTTGGCTGGCGGCCAATGCCGAGGAAATGGCGGTGGCCCACAGCAAATACCTCAACCTGCTGGCCCACGGCGAAGCTTGCGAACTGATCGGCCACGCTACCCTTCGCCAGCGCGAGCCCGAGTTGCGTGCGGGCCTGGAAGGCGGCCTGCTGATCAAGGGCGACGGCATCTTGTACGCGCCGGCAGCCGCGCGCTGGATGCTCGACGCCAGCAACATTCGCCAGCAACGCGCCCAGGTCAGCGAAGTCGACGGCCATCGCGTGCGCCTCGCCGATGGTCGCTGGTTGAGCGCCGAAGCGGTGGTCCTCGCCAACGGCATCCAGGCCACCGAGCTGTGCCCGGAGCTGCCCATCGAGCCGAAAAAAGGTCACTTGTTGATCACTGACCGCTACCCCGCGACCGTCTCCCATACCCTGGTGGAATTGGGCTACGTCACCAGCGCCCACACCGCCAGCGGGCCGTCGGTGGCGTGCAATATCCAGCCGCGGCCGACCGGGCAATTGTTCATCGGCGCGTCACGGCAATTCGGCACCGTCGACCCGCAGGTGGAAGGCTGGATGCTGGCGAAGATGCTCAGGCGCGCCGTCGACTACCTGCCGGGGCTGGCGAAACTCAACGGCATCCGCGCCTGGACCGGTTTTCGCGCGGCCAGCCCCGACGGCCTGCCGCTGGTGGGACAACATCCCCAGCGCAAGGGCCTTTGGCTGGCGGTCGGTCACGAAGGATTGGGCGTGACGACCGCACCTGCAACCGCCGATCTACTGGTCGCACAGCTGTTCAACGAAACCTCGCCATTGGCCCCGCAAGCCTACCTGCCGCAGCGCTTTCTGGGAGAGCCGCCTCATGCCTGAACTATTCCTCGACGGCCAACCACTGTCCGTCGCCAACGGCACCAGCGTCGCTGCGGCATTGGCATTGGGCGCCGACGGTTGCAGCCGCACCTCGGTCGGCGGACAGCGCCGCGCGCCGGTGTGCGGCATGGGCATCTGCCAGGAATGCCGGGTGCTGATCGACGGCCATCGTCGCTTGGCTTGCCAGACGCTGTGTCGCGATGGCATGCACGTGCAGACCCGGTCATGAACGATTCCACCGACCTGCTGATCATCGGCGCCGGCCCCGCCGGCATGGCCGCCGCCCTGGCGGCGGCCAGCAGTGGCGCGCGCATCGTGTTGCTAGATGACAATCCGCTGCCCGGCGGACAGATCTGGCGCGACGGCCCCCAGGCCCACCTGCCCAGCGAAGCTCGACGCCTGCGCGATCAATTGCAAGCCTGTGCCAACGTGCGCTGCTACCCCGAGACTCGGGTGATCGCCTGCGCCGCCGACAACACCCTGCTGCTGGAAGATGCCGAGCGCGGCTGGCAGATTCGTTACGACCGCCTGATCCTCTGCACCGGCGCCCGGGAGCTGCTGCTGCCCTTCCCCGGCTGGACACTCCCCGGCGTGACTGGCGCGGGCGGGTTGCAGGCATTGATCAAGGGGGGCTTGCCGGTGCGGGGCGAACGGCTGGTGGTCGCCGGCAGCGGCCCGTTGCTGCTGGCGAGCGCCGCCACGGCGAAGCATCAGGGGGCGCAGGTGTTGCGCATCGCCGAGCAGGCCCACCGCGCCAGCGTGCTCGGTTTCGCCGCGCAACTACCGCGCTGGCCGAACAAATGGCTGCAGTCGTTCAGCCTGCTCGATGGGCACTACCGCACCGATACCCATGTGCTGGAGGCCTTGGGACGGGACCGGCTTGAGGGCGTACGCTTGCGCCAGCACGGCAAGACCTATGAACTGGCCTGCGACCGACTGGCCTGTGGCTTTGGGCTGGTTCCCAATACCCAGCTCGGCCAAGCCCTGGGCTGCGGCTTGCAAGACCAGGCGCTGAAGGTCGATGCCTGGCAAACAACCACTCGGCCCGAGCACTACGCCGCCGGTGAATGCACGGGTTTCGGCGGCAGTGAACTGGCGCTCGTGGAAGGCGCCATCGCCGGCCATGCCGCGGTTGGCAATACCGTCGCGGCCCAGCACCTGTGGCCACGTCGGGCACGGTGGCAAGGCTTCGCCCGAGCATTGAGCAAGGCCTTCGCCCTCGACGCACGACTCAAAACCCTGGCCCGTCCCGACACCCTGGTCTGCCGCTGCGAAGACGTGCCCTACGGCGAACTGCTCGGCCATGAAAGCTGGCGCGAAGCGAAACTGGCCAGCCGCTGCGGCATGGGCGCGTGCCAGGGCCGGGTGTGCGGCGCGGCGCTGGAACATCTGTTCGGCTGGACACCGCCAACGCCACGCCCGCCGTTCAGCCCGGCGCGGATCGACACTTTGCTCGCCCTGGAAGAGGACCCTCGCGCCTGACACATACATGGCGCCCACCCTGAAACTGTGGGAGCCGAGCTTGCT
>NZ_JAGGOF010000068.1 GCF_018614775.1 Pseudomonas fluorescens | reverse complement strand
CACCCTGAGCAACGGCGCCGTCATCAACATCGCTGCCGGTGCGACTACTGGTACCGTCACCGTCGATGCGCCAAAAGACGACGTCTACAAAGACGCCGGCAAAGTCGAAGTCAGCATCGACAAAGCCGCTGGCGGTAACTTCGAGCATCTGGTGCCAAGCACTACGCCAGCCGTGACCAACGTCACCGATACCATTGACACCAGCACCGTGTCGCTCAGCGCGACTTCGACCGTTGCCGAAGGCGGCACCGTCGTCTACACCGCTTCGGTCAACGCTCCGGTGACTGATGCTCCGTTGATCGTCACCCTGTCGAACGGCCAAACCATCACCATCCCAGTCGGCGCAAGCAGCGCTTCGGTGAACTTCGTCACGCCAAACGACGCCCTCGCCGGCGGCGACCACCTGAGCGTCAAGATTGACGACGCCAAGGGCGGCAACTACGAAAAACTGGACATCGACGCTAAGCCTGCCGACACCACCGTTACCGATACCCAAGACACTACCGGCCTGACGCTCTCGGCAACCGATACCGTTACCGAAGGCGGCTCGATTGTTTACACCGCCACTCTGACCAATGCTGCCGGTACGCCGGTCACTGTGACCTTGAGCAATGGCGCCGTCATCAACATCGCCGCCGGTGCGACCACCGGTACCGTGACCGTTGATGCGCCAAAAGACGACGTCTACAAAGACGCCGGCAAGGTTGAGGTCAGCATCGATAAAGCGGCAGGCGGTAACTTCGAGCATCTGGTGCCAAGCACTACGCCAGCCGTGACCAACGTCACCGATACCATTGACACCAGCACCGTGTCGCTCAGCGCGACTTCGACCGTTGCCGAAGGCGGCACCGTCGTCTACACCGCGTCGGTCAACGCTCCGGTGACTGATGCCCCGCTGGTAGTAACACTGAGCAACGGCCAAACCATCACCATCCCAGTCGGCGCAAGCAGCGCTTCGGTGAACTTCATCACACCTAACGACGCCCTCGCCGGCGGCGATCACCTCAGCGTCAAAATTGACGACGCCAAGGGCGGCAACTACGAAAAACTGGACATCGACGCCAAGCCTGCCGACACCACGGTGACCGATGTCCAGGAAAACACCGGCCTGAGCCTGAGCGCCACCGGCACGGTGGCCGAAGGCGGTCAGATCACCTACACCGCGACCCTGACCAACGCCGCCGGTTCGCCAGTGAACGTCACACTGAGCAACGGCGCCGTCATCCACATTGACGCCGGCAAGACCACTGGCACCGTGACCGTCGACGCGCCGAAAGACGACGTCTACAAAGACGCCGGCAAGGTCGAGGCCAGTATCAGCAACGCAACGGGCGGCAACTTCGAGCACCTGGTGCCGAGCACCACCCCAGCTGTGACCAACGTCACCGACACCCTCGACACCACCACCGTCAGCATCACTGGCAGCACGTCAGTCACCGAAGGCCAGGCCGCCACCTACACCGTCAGCCTGACGAACCCGGCGCAAACCGAAGTCACGCTCAAGATCGTCTACAGCGGTACCGCCGCCGACGGCTCGGACTTCACCGGCGTCTACACCGTGAAAATCCCGGCCAACGCCACCAGCGCCACTTTCAACGTGGCCACGCTGGACGACAAGATCACCGAAGGCACGGAAAACTTCGTGGTCAAGATCGACTCGGCCACCGGCGGCAACTTTGAAAACCTGGCAGTCAGCGGCACCAACGGCAGCGTCAGCACCTCGATCCTGGACAACGATGCGCCGCCGGTGCTCGACCTGGATGCGAACAACTCCAGCGGCAAGACCGGTGCTGACTACCAGGTGACCTTCACCGAAGGCACCACCGGGCCAGGCGTGTCCATCGGCGATACCGACCTGAAAATCACGGACCCGGACAGCACAATGCTGACCGGCGCCACCATCGTGTTGACCAACCGGCAGCCCGGTGATGCGCTGAACCTGGGCAACAGCGTCAACGGCATCAGCATCAATGCCAACAGCACCAATGGCACGGTCACGCTGACCCTGTCGGGCAACGCGACGCTGGCCGACTACATGCAGCAGATCAAGAACATCACGTTCATCAACAACAGTGAGGATCCGAGCGGCGTACCGCGCATCATCACCGTGACCGTGACCGACGGCGCCAACTACTCCAATACCGCCACCACCACGGTAAACGTGGTCGGGGTCAACGATGCGCCAGTCGCTACGGGCGGCGCGGTGACCGGCACCGAAGACACTGCGCTGGTCCTCGGCTGGTCGACCTTCGGCGTCAGTGACGTGGACAATTCTGCGGCAAGCCTGGGCGTGAAAATCACCGGTCTGCCGGGTGACGGCAAGTTGCAGTACCTGGACGGTGCCACCTGGAAGGACGTGGCCAACAACCAGAACTTCACCAAGGCTGACATCGATGCCGGCAAGCTGCGCTTTACGCCGGACGCCAATGAATCCGGCGCCAACGGCAACCCGGCCGGCGTGGGCGATCAAAAAGCCGATTACGCACAGATCAGCTTCCAGCCGACTGACGGCCAGACGCTGGGCAACACCGGTACGGTGAAAATCGACATCACCCCAGTCGCCGATGCACCAAGCCTCAACGTGGCCGGTAACAACGTGACATCCACGGGTTTGATCAAGGAAGTCTGGACCGGCCTGTCGGGCCTGGGCACCGATGGCAGCGGCGCGCCGTCCGGCACGCTCAAATCGGTGATCGATGCCGCCGGCGCGCCGAACAGCAGCGGCACCGTGACCAACGTGCAGTCCGATAGCAATGTGAACCCGGGCACCGCCTCGAAAACCTCGGGCCTGATCTACCTTGAAGCGGGCAAGACCTACACCTTCAGCGGCACCGGCGACGACAGCCTGCTGGTGACCGTCGGCGGCAAGGATGTAGCGGCAATTACCTGGGGCGCGGGCGGCAAGTTGAACGGCTCGTTCACGCCGACCACCAGCGGCTACTACACCCTGGATATCTACCACCACAACCAGACTGGCCCGGGCAGCTACGACGTGAACCTGTCGGTCAACGGCAGCACGCCAGTCGACCTGAGCAGTGCCGGCGTACCGCTGTACACCGGCGTGGCCGACCTGACGAATGCCGGCGTGACCGTGTCCGACCTGCACGGCACCAATGGCGAAGGGTACTACGACGGCTTCAAGCTCAACGAAGGCGCCGAAGGCACCAGCGTCCATCTGTCGAAGATCACCACCGGCCTGACCGACACCGACGGCTCCGAAAGCCTGAGCGTGAAAGTCGGCGGTATTCCTGTAGGCACCGTGTTGAGCGACGGCGCAGGCCACACCGCCACCGTGGGCAGCAACGGCGAAGCCTCGGTCACCGGCTGGAACCTGGGCAGCCTGACCCTGACCCCACCGACCTACTACAACGGCCAGTTCAACGTCACCGTGACGTCGACCGCCACCGAAGCTCTCGGCGGATCGGCAGTCAGTACGGCGCAGATCCCGGTCACCGTGTACCCGGCGACCTACAACGCGGTGACCGCCACTTCCGGCAGTGACAACGTGACCGGCACCGACGGCAACGACATCGTCGTCGCCGACATCGGCGGCCTGACCGTGGTACCGGGCGTCAACTACAACATCGCCTTCATGGTCGACAGCTCCGGCAGCATGAGCTCGACGTCCGTCGCGGCAGCCAAAAGCTCGTTGAGCTCGGTGTTCAGTACACTCAAGCAGAGCCTGGGCAGCAACTCCGGAACGGTGAACATCTTCGTGGCAGATTTCGACACCCAGGTGAACAAGTCCGTTGCGGTGAACCTCAACGATCCAAACGCTTTGACGCTGCTCAAGAACGTACTCGACTCGATGGTCTCCGGCGGCAACACCAACTACGAAGACGTGTTCAAGACCACGGCGAACTTCTTCAACAGCACCCAGGCCCTGGCCAACACCGGTGCGAAGAACCTGACGTACTTCATCACCGACGGCCAGCCGAACCTTTACCAGGCCGGCGAACAGACAAACCCGACGCTGTACGGTACGGTCAAGCTCGATGACGTGCTGAGCGCGGCCAACTACACCATCGGCAAGTTCTACACGCAGACGATCGACAGTACGCACAAGTACACCATCTATGAAGACGGTGAAATGTACCTGTCGACCAAGAACGGCAAGAACTGGAATGACAGCTATGTCGGCACCGTACATGCCGAAGGCAACGGCACGTTCGAGTTCTCTTACTTGAGCGACGGCGGCTCGGCCGCGACAGGTTCGAATGCCAGCTTCACCCTGTTGAAAGGCCTGAGCAGCGTCGAGGCCATCGGCCTGAACAATGGCGTGACCCTGGCGGACCTCAAACCGTACGACTCGGACCAGACGCCCCAAACCAACATTGACCCCAAAGACCTGGCCAACTCGATCATCGGCCACACCGAAGCGACGTTGCCCGGTTCCGACACCGTCAATGGTGGCGAAGGCAACGACATCCTGTTCGGCGACCTGGTGAGTTTCAACGGTGTCGCGGGCGAAGGCTACCAGGCCATCCAGGCTTTCGTCGCCCAGCAGAATGGCGTGGACGCCAGCAAGGTCACCACCAGCAACGTGCACCAGTACATCACCGAGCACTACACCGCGTTCGATGTGTCCGGTGCCCACGATGGCAACGACACCTTGCTGGGGGGTGGCGGTAACGACATCATCTTCGGCCAGGGCGGCAACGACTTGCTCGACGGTGGCAAGGGCAACGACATCCTGCTCGGTGGCACCGGCAACGACACGCTGATCGGCGGCCAGGGCAATGACACCCTCATTGGCGGCCTGGGTGGCGATACCTTTGTCTGGAAGGCCGGCGACACCGGCACTGACGTGATCAAGGACTTCAAGGCCGCTGATGGCGACCGGATCGACCTGCGGGATCTGTTGCAGGGCGAGAGCGGCAGCACCATCGACCACTTCCTGAAGATCAGCACGGTCGACGGCGTATCGTCGCTGCAAGTCAGCAGTGCCGGCCAGTTCAATACCGGCAATGCGGCGGCAACGCCAGACGTGACGATCAAGCTCGAGGGCAACAACTGGTCGAACATCAACCTGAACTCGTTGATCGCCGGCAGCGACCCAACCATCAAGATCGATCACAACAACAGCTGACCACGACCGCGCGACCGCCCTTCGGGGCGGTCGCGAACGGCTGCGCCCGAGATGACGATTTCGTCGTCACCCTCCATACTCCCGCACAGTTGGCCTATGCTGCCCGGCATGACGCCGCTTTTTGAATGAGGGATGCCCGATGTTTTATGTGCAACGCGATGCACAAGGCCTGCTGGTGCGCGTAGAAGCCACCGCCTACGCCGAGGCCACCGAAACCCTGCCGGCCGACAACCACGAGATCCAGGACTGGTTCGCCAACCAGGCCGTCGAAAACAGCCTCAAGCAGTTGAAGCAGAGCGACCTGGAAATGATCCGGGTACTCGACGACTTGATCCAGGTGCTGACCAGCAAAGGCATCATCCGCGTCACCGACCTGCCGGCGGCGGCCCAGGCCAAGCTGATGGACCGCAACCAGGCACGGGAAGCCCTGGGTGGGCTAAGCCGGTTGATCGATGATGATGAGAAGGGGTTGATCTGACACGCTGATCGTTCCCACGCTTTGCGTGGGAACGCCTCTCGGGACGCTCCGCGTTCCAACCCTTGGGACGCAGAGCGTCCCTGGCTGCATTCCCACGCAGAGCGTGGGAACGATCCCGAATCTCTTCAGCCCGACGCTTGGGCTTCAAGCCGATCCATCGCCCGCTCCACCAACAGATGCACGCCATCGGCCATCCGACTGATCGCCAGGATCACGCTGCGGCGTGAACCGTCGACATCATCCGCTAGGTCGGCGGCGATGGCGCTGATGGACAGCAGGTCCTCGGAGGCATTGGCCAGCAGGGTTTCGGTGTCGATGTCCGGGGCGACCATGAAGAGTTGGGCGGTTGACGCCTGACCGGATGCTTCGTCGGTGGGTTTGGGGTTGAGGTAATAGTCGAGGGCGCGTTCGGCGGCTTCGTCGAGTTTTTTGGTTTTAGAGGATTTGTCAGGGATCGGGCCAGGGTTTCCTGGCGGATTCGGAGTTATTTTGTACATAGTTGTGTAGCTCCATCTGTAGTAGTGGAACCGACACCCTATCGCTTGCACGCAAATGAGGTGGCAGTTGTACGCAGGTGTGCAAGACCGGGCAGACGGAACCCCGGCAGACGTCTCCTCGCGAAGAAATCTCCTACGCACAACCGCCATAAGCGCTTGTGCGTCGTCTTTTAACCGGCTTGCACGCCCGTGTCACCGTTTTTTTAGGTGACAAACCCAGGCTAGCGACGAACCGGGCGCCCGACAAGTTCACCAAGTTCGCTACAACTTGAAGGAAATCTCCTAGGACTTGCTGGCGTTATGCGACTACAGGGGCTGGGTTGTCTGGACTGACGCCATCGCGAGCAGGCTCGCTCCCACAGTTGGATCTGGGTACAACCGGAAGCGACAGGTCGGCTGTCAGGCCGCGTCGCGAGCAAGCTTTGCTCCCACAGGTTGCTCACTGCTCCCACTGCTCAGACGCCACAGATCTGACGGGGTGTACGGCCGCCAGAACCAGGTCGGCTATAAGGCCGCCTCGGCGAGCTTTTGATCTGGGGGCCCCGTTAACCACGCTGGCCGAACGCAGGTATTGCGCAGTGGGCAATCCGGCATGGATGCCGGATTAGCCGCGCTGGACCATGGATGGTCCTTCGCGGCGGGCCCACGGAGCAATGCCTGCGTTCGGGCACACCGAGCCCAGGCGAGGTGCCGAGTGGTGGGGCAAGCCTTTTTTGCTTACTTTTTTTGGCGTCTGAAAAAAAGTGAGTCGCCGTCAGGGCGAAACCCTAAGTGGCCGTTACCGCAGCAACGGATATGTACCCAAACCCCACGAAATATAAGCCGACAATCAAGCCGCCATCGCGAGCAAGCTCGCTCCCACATTCGATCTGAGCACAGCCGGAGAATCAGGTCGGCTGTCAGGCCGCCTCGCGAGCAAGCTTTGCTCCCACAGGGGGACCCAAGCCTTACGCCCAGCGCCGAGGCTCACCCACCAACTGCCCCTGCACCCCAAACAACCCCATCTCCCGAATCACCGCCAGCTCCCCCTCAGTCTCCACCCGCTCAGCAATCAACGGCAGGTCAATACTGTGGGCCGCCCGCTGGATAGCCTCGATGAACAAACGCTTATCCCCCTCCTGATCGATAGCCCGGATGTAACTGCCATCAATCTTCAGATAGGCCAACCCCAACCGCGACAAGTTGCCGATCATGCTGAAACGACCACCAAAACGCTGCAGGCTCAATGAGAAACCCAACTCACGCAGCTGCCGGGTCAGTTGCTCCAGCACCGCTTGCTCCGGCAATTGCTCCTCACCGATCTCCAGGGTCAGGCGCGGCCCGAGATTGGAGTGGGCCCGCAGGATCTCAAAGATTTTGGTCAGTGCCTGCGGGTCGGCCAGTGTGGCGGAAGACAGGTTCAACGCCAGAGACTGATCGTGCCCGGCCATCTGCCTGAGCACTTGCTCGAGCATCAGGCGGTCCAGGCGCGCGGTCCAGCCGAAGCGCTCCAGCCAGGGCAGGAAGCGCCCGGCAGGAATCGTCTGGCCTTGCTCGTCGAGCAGACGCGACAGCACCTTGTAGTGCAGCACCACCTGGGTGTCCTGAGCCGCCACCACCGGCTGGAAGTACAGTTCGAAACGCTGCTGGCTCAGGGCCTGTTCAAGCAGTGTATGCCAGGCGTGGTGATCGTCGCCGACGCTGGCCACCGCGCTATGGTCCAGGCAGGCCCAACTGGGTTCGCCCTGGCTTTCGGCCTGGGCCAAAGCCTGATCGGCGAGTTGGAGCACAGCCTGCGGCGAGTCGCCATGGACGAAGGGGGCCAGCCCGATGGAGGCCACCGACGCCACGTCGGTCGCGCCGGTGGCGTGCAGGCTTGTCAACGCGCCTTCAAGATTCTGCGCCAATTGCAGCGCTTCCTCGCGCACCAGGCCCGGCGCCAGCACGGCGAATTCACCGCCACGAATACGCGTCACCAGGTTCTGGGTTTCCGGGTATCGGGCGCTTTCACGCAGTAATTGTTCGCCGACAGCGATCAGCAACTGGTCGGTGCGCTGTCCGCCCAGCCGCTGGTTCAAACCGGCCAGGTCCTTGACCCGCAACAGCAGCAGGTAACCGGAACTGGCCTGCTCCGGGTTGCTCACCCGGGCATTGAGTTGCATCTCGAAATAGCGCCGGTTGGCCAGGCCCGTGAGGTTGTCCTGATAAGACTCCACTCGCAGTTTCTCACTGCGCTCGGCCTGCTCCTGGAACAACGCCTTGAGCTTCTCCACCATCTGGTTCATCGCCTGCACCACACGCCGCAGCTCAGGGGTGCGCGGCAGCTCCGGCAGGCTGAGAAACTCGCGCCGGGCGATGGCATGGGACTGGTGCACCATGTAATCCAATGGCTTGAGCTGGCGACGCAGCAGCAAGGCCCCCAGCACCGCGCTGACGGCGCCGCACAGCAACAACCAGCCCAGGCTGCCCAGTGCGCTCTGCCACAGCTTGGCGAGGGCGAACATCGGGTGGCTGACCACTTCTACCCGCGCAGCCTGCTCCCAGCCACGACTGACGATTGCATCGCCGCCGGCCGGCTCCAGGCCGATGAGTGTGACGAACCACTGCGGCACACTGCCGGCGTCCGGCGTGCCGGTGCGCTCGACGAGGGTCTTGTCGGTAGCCACATCGACCACGCGGATGCTGGCGTAGTAGCCACTGTCGAAGATCGAGCTGACCATCAGTTCCACCATCGCCGGGTCGTCGATGTTCGGCGTCAGCGACAGCGCCAATGCCGTGGCCGCATCCTGGGCGTGAGAGCGCAACTGGTTGACGTACTGGGCCCGCGAACTCTCCAGGCTGACCATGAAGCTGCCGCTGAAGGCAACCACCAGGAACAGACAGATAGCGATCAACAGCTGTTTGAACAAGGACATCTGAGCGCGCGCTCCTAGTTAGTCGTCTCGACCGGGAAACCTTCGGCCTGCATTTTCTTCAACACATCCTGCCACCGGGACAGGCGCTTGGTGTCACCCACTTTCTTGTTGCCTTTGGCGCCTGGCAGCCACAGCCCTTCGGCATTGAAAGAGTAGACCGGCAACAGGTCGGTTCGCTGGCTGGCCGGCTGGATGCCGTCGATCAGGCTATCGAGCACCAGCGGCATCGCCTCGGGCGTGGCGTAATAGGTGAGCACCATGTGCGCACGGTTCTGTCGCAATGCCTTGACGTAGGTGATGCGCAACTTGTCACTGGAGACCCCGAGATGCCGCAGGCTGAAATACTTGGCGATGGCGTAGTCCTCGCAATCGCCGGCACCCTTCCATAAGGCCTGGATCGGCGTTTCCCAGTAGTCGACCTCATGCCACAGGTCGATGTCTTCCACGTAGCGCACCTGTTTGTTGAAGAACAGGTTCACCACCTTGAGTTGCTCCAGCTCGGGAATCTGCTTCTGGGTTGCCAGCAGGTGCTGCCAGGCATCAATCCGCTGCTGCCCTTCGCCCAGTGGCCCATAGAGCGCCTGGGCGCGCCGGCTGATCTGCGCAAAGTCCCAGTCGGCCTGCAGGCCGCCCAGCAGGAGGCCGGCCAGCAACAATGCCGAACACAACCAGCGCAAGGACCTGGAAACAGGGAACGGTGCAGCCAAGGGAAAGACGTCCGAAAAGGGCCGTGGGAAATCGTTGGATGGTGAAGCCTGGCCCGGTAAAAGACAATGGCAGGATGCGATCACCGCAGGCAGACTAAACTCTAGTTCAGGAACCGACGTAGCAAGTCTTTGACGGCCCGGTAATCTGTTACTAATGTTCGTCTGGATCCAATTCGTTACTACTCGTCAGGATGCGTTGTCGTGACACAGAAACCCAAACCGCTCAGCACCATCCAGGTCAACGGGCCCATTCCCGCGGACCAGGCACGTTCGATCATCGAAGGTTCTCTGCGTGAGGCGATCCTCGACGGGCGTTTGCCTGCCGGCACCGCTCTGCGCCAGCAGGAACTGGCCGACCTGTTCGGCGTGAGCCGCATGCCGGTGCGCGAAGCGTTGCGCCAGCTGGAGGCGCAATCGCTGCTTAATGTCGTTCAGCACAAGGGCGCGGTAGTGGCTCCGCTGATCACCAACAATGCGGTCGAGACCTACGCCCTGCGCTCGGTCCTGGAGTCGTTTGCCTTGCGCCTGTCGATTCCGTTGTTGAATGCCGACGATCTGGCAATGGCCGCTCGATACATCGAGCAGTTGGAAGCACAGACCGACCACGCCGAGATCGGCAAGCTCAACCGGCTGTTTCACATGTCGCTCTACCACAAGGCACCCAACGCCAAGCTACTGGACCTGATCGAGCGCGAACTCAATGAAGAGGAGCGCTTCCTGCGCTTCCATCTGTCGTCCCTGGGACTGGGCAAGCTGACCCAGGACGACCATCGCGCACTGCTTGACGCCGCGACGGCCAAAGACATTGATAAAGCCGTGGCCCTGCTGGAGCAACACCTGGAAAAAGCCGCCATCACCATCCGCCGGTACCTGGAACAACCGTCCAGTCGCTGACCCTGCGCCGGCTACCTGGCCGGCGTATCAATTTCTTACATATCCTTCCTACCCTTCGGGTTCCTGTCTGGCACGACTCGGCCATGGCAGCGACGCCCCGCCCCAATCAGGCCAATGGCACTGCCATCGATTTGGGCCCACTCTTGCGCTTGTCGATTAAAAAACAGACCTGAAGACGTCAGTGCCTGGCTGAAACCAGGCGAATCGAAGCCAATACGCAAGGAGCGTCGTCCAACCGGCGGGATGATCGGATGTCCGACCGACGTCCCTCCCTTAAATATCAGACTTCCTAACTTCCTGATCCCTGAAGTGCTCCGAGTGAAGCATTCACTCGAACTGTTCGATTCTGATCGCTGTAAATCGGAAGGAGCTTCTTCGCCCCAATAAAACTTATCTAAAAGTTTTAACAGGCTTCTTCGCGCCCAATAAATACCCAACTTTTAAATAATAAAAAAATAACTTGCCGCCCACTTGTTTCGTGTATTAGTTTTTTATTCGCCGGGTTGTTACCGGCTGTTTACTTCTCGACCAACCCTTTAATAACGGCACCACAGACCGGCAACACGCACTTAACAGCGAATACTTGAGCCACTTGGGTAATTCATGGACTCCGGCTCAGGCACCCGCTCGCCTTCCTAAAAATTCGAGCCGCCCGCCGGACAAATATCATTGATGAGGACGTTCCAATGCAGCCTACCAAAGAACAACTATCTCTGAAAAAACACGAACTTGGCCAACACCCGGTTTTTTCCGAAATAACATCAATCGATCTGTTGCGCCGTTTTATGGAAAGCCATGTATTTGCCGTATGGGACTTCATGTCCCTGACCAAGCGCCTGCAACGGGAATTGACCTGTGTCCACCTGCCCTGGCTGCCACCGGCCGACCCGCACGCGGCCCGCCTGATCAACGAAATCGTATTGGGCGAAGAATCCGATGACCGTCCCGGGGCCGGCTATTGCAGCCATTTCGAACTGTACCTGGACGCCATGCGCGAGGTCGGCGCGGATACCCGCGCAATCGAGCAGTTCATCACCCTGCAGCAGGAAGGCGTCAGTCCCGAGACGGCACTGGAAAGTGTCGAAGTAGAACCGGCGGCGGCGCGGTTCGTACGCCAGACCCTGCACACCGCGCTGCATGCCCCGGCCCACAGCGTCGCCGCCGCATTCGTGCATGGTCGCGAGAGCGTCATCCCGCAGATGTTCCAGCGCATGCTGGATGCCTGGGGCATTGGCCTGGATCAGGCGCCGACCTTTCGCTACTACCTGCAACGGCACATCGAGGTCGACTCCGAAGACCACGGCCCGGCAGCGGAAAAGTTGCTGGCCCGGTTGATCGACGGTGACCCGCAGCGTGAAACCGAGGTGCTGGCCGCCGCGCTCGCCGCCGTGCACAGCCGCGCGGCCCTGTGGGACGGTTTGCGCGAAAGCATGGCCCAGCCGGTTGCGCAGGTGACGCCATGAACGCCCTCACCTACCAATCGTTCGCCGACGCCTGGGAAAGCCGCGCCACCATCCGCACCCGACCACGGCGCCGGGTGGAGGACGACGACAAGTTGATCTTTCCCATGAGCCGGCAACCGCTGGTGCACAGCCAGACCTTCCTCAGCCATTGTCCGCAACTGCGCGATTTCGTGCTGGTGCAGAGCCTCTACAAATTCATCAATGACGTGGTGATCTTCGAGACCGAGCTGGTGGATCACACCGCCCGGCGCATCGCCAAGAACCGCTTCGGCATCGAGTTCCCGTTCGCCTGCCGATACGACGCGATGACCGTGGTGGTGGACGAGGATTACCACGCGCTGGTGGCGATGGACTTCATGCAGCAGACCATCGACATGACCGGCATCACGCCGATCCCATTGCCCGGGCAGATCGAGCTCAGCCGGGCAATACCGGCGACCCTGGCCCAGGCGCCGGAGCACTTGCTCAGCGCCGTGGAGCTGATCTGCATTGCGATTGCCGAGAACACCGTGACCAACGAAGTGGCCGCCTTCGCCCGGGACGATTCGGTCAAGGCCTCGATCAAGGGGTTGATGGCCGACCACTTGCTCGACGAAGGACGGCATTCCGGTTTCTGGACGCGGCTGGTGCAGATGTACTGGCGCACCGCGCCTGAAGAAGACCGCGCGGCGATCGCCCGGCTGATGCCCGGTTTCATCGCCCAGTACCTGGCGAGCGACCTGCAGCAGGCGTTCGATTTCGAGCTGATCGGGCACCTGCCCGTTGACGAATCAGTCCGCCAGTCGCTGCGCGAAGACGCCAGTGCGCTGGCCTACCCCATCAATCGCTTTCACCCATTGGTGGGCAATATCACGCGGTTCTTTCGTGGCAGTTCAATGCTCGCCTCCCCCTGTGTGCGCGACGCCCTCGCCGACTACCTGACCCCATGAGGACCTTCCAATGAGACGCCTCGAAATCGCAGTGCCTGGCAGCAGCCAGGCCATGGCCGAACTGGCCAAGGAACTGGAACTGCACGGCCATGGTGTGGTGGATCTTCAATCATCGGCCAGCCACGGCGCGATCGACTTGTTGATCGATGACGGGACGGTGCCGTGCGCCTTCGCAGCCCGTGCATGCCTTCGGGTACGGGTGGCGCTTCGCACACTTCCCGGGAAGGCCTTGCCGCAACCGGTGGTGTTTTTTCACGACGGCTCGCAGCGGCTGTTAGGCCAGCAGGTGATCGCCCTGGAACGCTCCGGTAATGGTCAGTCGTTGCGGCTGCGAACGCAGGCGGCGGTGGTCGAACGCGCCGCGCAAATGGTCAGCCAGTTCTCGCGGGATGACAGCTGCTTCGAACACTGGCCGATGATGCCGGCCGAGGCCATTTGCGAACCGGTGCAAGGACTCGATGCACTGGAGTCGCTGGCCTTCGCGCACCATCTCAATCGGCCACCGGTACCGTGGCTGCTGGCCGCCGCCGACGTGCCGGTGATGCACAGCATCGAGCAGCGCATGCTTGATGACGCGACGCAACCGGCGCTGTGTGTCGATGGGCAACTGATCGACTACAAGGCCTTGCGCAGCCTGACGCTGAGGGTGCAACAGGCGATGCTGGAACAGTTGGAACGCGCAGATTCTGAGCAAGCAAGGCCTGTGGGAGCAAGGCTTGCCCGCGATATAGACACAGCGGTACCCAACCAGACCGAGTCATCGTTCATCGCGGGCAAGCCTTGCTCCCACAAGCCTCGCCCTCACCAGCCTAGCTCGCAAAAGGTGATTGCGCTGTGCTTGCCCAAATCTGCGCACCTGTACGCAGCCATCCTGGCAGTGTTGGGCTGTGGGGCGGTGTACCTGCCGCTGGACCCGCAGCACCCGGCGCAACGTCGGCGCTTCATTCTGGAGAACGCCAAGGCGGACCTGCTGCTGCACGCCGGTGACAGCGACCTCGGCGAGCTCGCGCTGCCGATGCTGGATGTGCGGCGCTTACCAGCGTCCAAGCGCGACGTCCCAACGTCACTGATCCGCCGCGTCGTGGACATCGACGCGCCGGCCGTGGCGATCTACACCTCCGGCACCACCGGCCAGCCCAAAGGCGTATTGCTCAGCCACCGCAACCTCAGCCATTTCTGTGCCTGGTACGGCGATTACGTCGGGTTGCAGCGCGACAGCCGGGCGTTGCAGTTCTCCACCATCAACTTCGACGCGTCGCTGCTGGATGTCCTGCCGACGTTCATCCACGGCGCCCGACTGGTGGTGCCCAGCGAGGACCAACGCCGCGATCCGCAGCAACTGGTCGCGCTGATGCACGCGCAGCAAGTCACCCACGCGTTTCTACCGCCGGCGTTGTTGAGCGTGATGCCCTTGGATGCACCGCTGGGCCTGACGCACCTGATTACCGGTGGGGATGTCTGCGAGCCATTCGTGATCGAGCGGCTCGCGCCGCAGTGCCAGTTTCACAACATCTACGGCCCGACCGAAACCACCGTGCTGGCGACCACACGCCAGTTCGGTGTCGGCGACAACAACCGTAACCTTGGCGTCCCCATCGCCAACAGCCGGGTGCTGATTCTCGACGAGCAATTGCAACCGGTTGCCCAAGGCACCCCGGGCGAGTTGTACATCGCCGGGCCGGGCGTTGGCCTGGGTTATCTGAACGATCCGACGCTGACCGGCGCCCGTTACCTCGACCTGACACTGCCGGGCGGGCAAACGTTGCAGGTTTACCGCACCGGCGATATCGGCCAGTGGACCGACGGCGGCATCGAACTCTGCGGGCGTCGGGACAACCAGGTGAAGATCCGTGGCTTCCGGGTCGAGCCCGAGGAAATCGAGCATTGCCTGCGAGAAAGCCAGTTGTTCCGCCAAGTGGCGGTGGGCGTGGATGAGCGGCGGCGGATCGTCGCGTTCCTGGTGCATCCCGAGGAAGCCCAGCCTGGCGCCGCGCTCCAGGCCCTGCGCGAGCATGTGCAGAACACGCTGCCGAGCTACATGCACCCGGCGGCCTACGTCGAACTGCCCAACCTGCCGTACACCAGCAACGGCAAGGTCGATCGGCGAGCCCTGCTCGCCACGGCGGTACCGGTCCAGGTCGGCGGCCAGCGGCGATCGCCGCAAAACCCGCTGGAAACGCAGCTGCAGCAACTGTGGGCCCATCTGCTGGATCTGCCGGCCGAAGACATCGCCACCGATGAGAGTTTCTTCAACCTGGGCGGACATTCGATCCTGCTGTCGCAGATGCTGCTGAGTATTCGCCAGATGTTCGGACGCAGCCTGTCGATCAATCGCTTCATCGAGGCGCCGACGCTGCTGACCCTGGCAAAGTTGCTCGACGGCCCCGAGCAGAACGAGCCATCGACGCTCAGCCCCCAGGCGTTCATCGATGCCGAAACCGAACTCAACCTCGAGCCGCTGGCCATCAGCCAGTGCGGCGACGTGCACAAAGTGGTGGTGACCGGCGCCAATAGCTTTCTCGGGGTGCATATCGTCGAAGCGCTGTTGGCCTGGGGCGCCACCGAAGTCGCCTGCCTGGTGCGGGCGGGCGCCGGGCAAAGCGCGGCTGAACGCTTTTCCCAGGCCTTGCAGGACAACCGCCTGACGCACCTGGACCTGAGCCGGGTCAGCGTCTACGCCGCCGACATCACCCAACCGCAACTGGGCTTGGCGGACGAGGTCTACGCCCGCATCGATCGCACCTTCGGCGCGCTGGTGCACAACGCCGCCCACGTCAATCATGTGCTCGACTACGAGTCGTTGGCGCGGGACAACGTGGAGCCGATTTTCGAATGCCTGCGCCTGTGTGAAGGGCGCAGCAAGAAGATCTTCAACTTTGTCTCCACGCTGTCGGCATCCAGTGCCCTGGATGCCGATGGCCAGGTGCTGGAACAACCCGCTGCACCCACGCCGCCGATCTACATCAAGAATGGCTACAACCTGTCCAAATGGGTCGGCGAGCGGATCCTGCAGCGGGCCCGGGACCGCGGGGTGTGGGTCAATCTGTTCCGCCCCGGCAACATCAGCTTCAACAGCCTGACCGGGGTCTGCCAGCCCCACAAGAACCGCTTGATGCTGATGCTCAAGGGCTCGATCCAGCTCGGCCAGGTGCCGGACCTGTCGCTCAATTTCGACCTGATGCCCGTGGACTTCCTGGCCCGCTTCATCGCCTTCCACGCCAGCCGCTACCAGCCGACGCAAGCGGTGTTCAACCTGCACAACCCCGAGCCGTTGAGCTGGGACGCTTATGTGGCGTCATTCCGCGACAGCGGCCGGGAGTTTTCCCTGGTGAGCGTCGCCGACTGGCAACGGCAACTGGGCCGGGTCGATGCCGACAACGCGCTGTTCGGCGTACTGGGTTTCTACCTCAACGGCTTCGAGGAAGACATCGGCGACATCTCCCTGATCCGTCACGACAACGCCCGCACCGGCGTGCGGCAGATGGGCGCCCGCTACCCGGAAAAATCCCCGGCCCTGCTGCGCCGCGGCGCCGACTACCTCAAAGCCATCGATTTCATCTGAAGCATCCCAACCCAACGCAAGGAGCAAGACATGACTGCATTTCAACCCGACACCCTGATCAGAAACCCCCACGCCTGCCACGTCGAAACCTCGGTGGAAGTACCGGCGGACGCCGCTCGAGTCTGGGAAGTGGTGGGTGATTTTGGCGGATTCAATCGTTTCATCCCGGCACTGGCGCGCATCGAAATGACCGGCGACGGCGTAAGGTCCCTGCGCAAGAAATTTTTCGTCGACGGGCAGAACCTGGTGGTGGAACAGCTCAACAGCCGCGACGACCAGGCCATGCACATGACCTGGACGCTGATCTACAACACCCTGGGCATCGACAACCTGTGGGCCGCCATGCGCGTCGAGCCGCTGGCGGACAACCGCTGCCGCGCCACCTGGACCATCATCGCCGACCACACCGACGCCCATACACCGTCGGGGTTCAGGGATTTCCTGCAAGGCTTCGCCGATGAAGCGATGGGGAATGTGCGACGGATGTTCAGCTAACACCAGCCCCCCCTGTGGGAGCGAGCTTGCTCGCGAAAGCGGTAGATCAGGTGCAGTGATGTTGACTGTGCTGCCGCCATCGCGAGCAGGCTCGCTCCGCCACTGGATTCCCGAGTGGCAGCAAGATCCAGGTCCACCACAAGGCCCCTGTGGGAGCGAGCCTGCTCGCGATAGCGGTGGGTCAGTTGGCCGCGATAGCGGCGCCACAGGACACCGCAACTGTCAGATCTTGAAGCTATCCACCAACTGCTTCAGCCGATTGGCCTGTTGCGACAAGGCATCGCAGTCCCTCAGGGTTTCATTGAGGTTGGCCACGCTTTGCTGGTTCAGCAGGTTGATGTGACTGACGTCCATGTTCAGGGTTTCCACCACGGCGGTCTGTTCTTCAGTGGCGGCGGCCACCGATTGGTTCATGCCGTCGATCTCACCGATGCGCTGCGTCACGCTGACCAGTCGCAGGCCGGCCTGGTTGGCGACTTCCACACTTTCTTCGCTGGAAACCTGGCTGGCGTTCATGGTGGTCACCGCTTCGCGGGAACCGACTTGCAGCGAAGTGATCATCTTGTGAATTTCTTCCGCCGACTCCTGGGTGCGGTGCGCCAGGTTGCGCACTTCATCGGCCACCACCGCAAAACCACGCCCGGCTTCACCGGCACGGGCGGCTTCGATGGCAGCGTTCAAGGCCAGCAGGTTGGTTTGCTGGGAGATGCCCTTGATCACGTCGAGGATGTGGCCGATGTTGTCAGTGCTGGCGTTCAGGGTTTCGATCTGAGTGCAGGAGAGGCTGATCTTCTGCGACAGCTCGGTCATGGCCTGGATGGTTTTTTCCACCACCTGACGACCATCATCGGCCTGCTCGCTGGCACCACTGGCCTGTTGCGACGCGTCGGCGGCATTGCGGGCGATTTCCTGGGTCGCGGCACCCAGTTGGTTGATGGCCGCCGCCACGCTGTTGGTGCGGGCGCTTTGTTCATCCGAACCCACCAGCGAAGCGTTGGACGAGGTCATCACCCGCTGCGACAGGTCATGCACCTGGCGGGTGGCGGAAGACACTTCGGAAATCGATGCGTGAATCCGCTCGACGAACTGGTTGAACGAGCCCCCCAATACGGCGAATTCGTCCTTGCCCTGCACGGCCAGGCGCCGGGTCAGGTCGCCCTCACCCTGGGCGATGTCCTGCATGGCGCGGCCCATGGTGGTCAACGGACGCATCAGCACCTGGATCAGCATGCTCAACAGCAACGCGATGACTGCCACCGCGACGAACATCGCAATCAGGGCAGAGGTACGGAACTGGCGCAACGGCGCGTAGGCCTTGTCCTTGTCGATCGACAGGCCGATGTACCACTCGGCGCCCGGCAGGCCGGTGACCTGGGTAAACGAAAGAATCCGGTCCTGGCCGTTGAGCTCGACTTCCTGGATACCTTTGCCGATGCGCACCGGTGTGCCGGGGTAGATGTCCTTGAGGTTCTTCATCACCTGGTCCTTGTCCGGGCTGACGATCACCTGACCGTCGCCACTGACCAGGAAGGCATGGCCGAGACCGCCAAAGTCCACCGAGTTGATGATCTTCACCAGGGTGTCCAGGCTCAGGTCACCGCCCACCACACCGAGCAGTTCGCCATTTTTCTTTACCGGCAGGGCAATGGTCACCACCAGGCCGCCGACCGCCGCCGAATAGGGCGGGGTCAGCATGGTTTTATCGGCAGTCACCGCCTGTTTGTACCAGGGCCGCTGACGCGGATCGTAGCCGTCGGGCATTTTCGCGTCGGGACGCTGGGTAAACACACCGTTGGCCTGGCCCACGTAGGTGAACTGGAAATTCGAGGTCAATGCCGGCTGGTCAACCAGCCCTGCCAGATCGGCATTGGCGCCCTGGTGCGCGATGTTCTGCGCCAGGTTTTCCAGCACCAGTATCCGGCCACTCATCCAGTTCTGGACGCTGCTGGCCGTCAGGTCACCGGACTGCTCGATCGAGGACTCCAGACTGCGACCAATAGTGTTGCGCTGCAGATAGTCGTTGTAGAGCGTGAACAGGGCAAAAGCCAGGACCACCACACCGGAGGCGGCCAGAAGGATTTTGTGGCTGAACTTCAGATTCATCGATGAGGCTTCTTATGCAGGAGTGGGGGTGCATTCCGATTGCATTGCAGTCAAGCGTAGACGCGGCTTTTGACCTCGCTCCACTTTGGTGCACGCTTATCAAGCTGTCGGCAAGCCATGGAAAAAAATTAGGCTTTTATGACGCTTGGCGACGAGAGGACAAGATTAGTCGCTCTCAGGCTTGGCGTGGCGAATGCAGCCCCTTCTTCTGATACGGCTTCACGCCCGGACCGTGTTCACCTCCTCTTCTACGCCAACCGCTTTACCCACAAACCGATTCGCCCGGCCAAACGTACCGAAGTCATTGAAGCGCACGCCCATTTCGCGCATCACCTTGTGGGCCACCGGCACCGTCAGTTGGCGGATGTAGAACGGCTCCTTCACCACAAAATGATGGATCCCGTGGCTGCTGCCAAAGTTGAAGCAGAACGCCTGCAACGGCCACAACCACCAGGGGTTGAGCACTTGGGTTTGCTGGATGACATTGCCCGGCTCGATGTCGCCGTAGTAGTGCATGTTCGAGCTGATGAAGTGCAGGCAAAACGTGCGCAGCACGTTGGGTCCGATGATCACCACAGCAGCGATGTCGATCACCTGCATCACCGCCAGCGTGTTCGCAGACCAGTCGATCGAGGTGCCCAGCAAGCCGGCGACGCCATTGGCCCCGTGAAAACCGAGAAACACGTACCAGGCGCCCCAATGCAGCAACGCCAGCGGGAAATAGACCTTCAGCGTGCGTTTCAGGATGCTGCGCTTGTGGGCCCAGGTCTTGGCCCGCAGCAGCCGGATGAAGGCCGACATCACGTTGTCGCCGACCATCAGCAACCGCGCCAGGCCCCAGGGCTCGCCGTTGGTGATTGCGCGCTCCTCCAGGTCCGCCTCGCTGCCGGACACCTTGTGATGATTGAGGTGCAGATGGCGACGGATCCACGGGTTGATGGTGCTCGGGCGCGCCAACCACACCAGGCCCATCATCAGGTTGTGCGGCACGCGCTGCTTGCGAAAATACATGCTGTGGATCAGGTCGTGCTCCAGCTCATGGGTGAGCGACGCGAAAAAAGCGTTGAGCAGCAGGCACGCCCATCCGGCCAGATGGCCGTTGATGTAGAGCAGCGCCGACCCGATCATCCCCGCCAGGGCGAACGCCAGGATGCCCGCGCCCAAAGCATCCTGATGCCGCAGGATCGGGTAGCGCTGGCGCAATTCTTCGCCCCGGGCCAACACGACCTGGCGAATATGGGCGCAGCGTTCTGCTGCATTCAATCGCTCGGGACTTGCGCAACGGCCGTGCATGGCTTACATCCTCTAGTTATCGATGTACTCATCCTGCCGGGCGTTGCCCTCTGGGGTGGTAGCCGTAGACGCCAACCTGTTGACCGCAAGCGCCAATCGTCATGACTGAACCGACCTCACTCGCCAGCTGGACCCGCGCCCTGCGCAAACAGCTCGATGCGCTGGGCCTGGACAGCCATGCCCTGTGCCTGGAGGCCGGCCTAGACCCGCAGTTGATGGATGACCCGAATGCCCGTTATCCGCTCTCGGCGACCACACGCCTGTGGACGCTGGCGGTGCAGGCCAGCGGCGACCCGGCGATCGGCCTGAGGGTATCGCGTTTCGTCAGCCCCACCACCTTTCATGCGCTGGGTTACGCCCTGGTCGCCAGTGGCAGCCTGCGCGAAGTGTTCGAGCGGATCGTGCGCTATCACCCGGTGGTCAGTGACGCGCTGACGCTGCAACTGAGCCGTGGCGAGGATCGCTACCGCTTCAGCCTCGATGTACCGACGGGTCATCCCGCGCCTGCCCTGGAAGCCATCGACGCGTTTGCAGCCATCTATGTGCGCACGTGCCGCAACCGGCTGGGCCGCGATTACGCACCCTTGGCCGTTTACCTGCGCCGCCCCGAGCCGCAAGACCCCGGTCCCTGGCATAAGGTATTTCGCTCGCCGGTGCATTTCGGTGCTGCGCAGGATTGCCTGGAGTTCGACCTCGCGGATTTCGACAGCCACCTGGACGACGCCAACCCGGAGCTGGCCGAACACAACGAAACGGTGCTCGAGCGCACCCTCGCCCAGCTCAAGCCACTGACCTGGGAGCGCAAGGTCCGGGCGGCCATCGAAGCCCAACTGCCCGAAGGCGAACCCAGCGCCGAGCACATCGCCAAGACCATGCACCTGAGCCTGCGCAGCCTGCAAAGGCACCTGGCCGACGAAGGCTGCCGCTTCGACGCGTTGCTCAATGAATGCCGGGAAAACCTGGCACTGCTGCATTTGCGTGACCCGCATTGTTCGTTGAGCGAAGTCAGTTACCTGCTGGGCTTCGCCGACACCAGCAGCTTCAGCCGCGCCTTCAAGCGCTGGACCGGGATGACGCCGGGGCAGTTTCGCGATGGTTTGCGCTAGGGTTTGCAGTGGCTGGGTTGGCCCCTTCGCGAGCAAGCCCGCTCCCACTGGGGATCTGCGGTGAAACGAAGATCTGGTAGCCACCGAAGGCCCCTTGTAGGAGCGAGCTTGCTCGCGATAGCGGTGGATCAGCCACTGAGGGCTTCAGAGCGTGGTCAACGCCCGCAACCGCTCAATGTCGAGAATTTCGATCTCGCCATAACCGAGGTGAAGAATGCCCTGGGCCTGCAAATCCTTGAGGATCTGGTTGGTGGTCTGGCGTGACAGCGAGAGCATCAACGCCAGTTGCTCCTGGGGCAGTTGCAGGACCCGCCGGGCCGGTTCGGTTTCGCCATAGCCTTCGGCGATCAACAGCAAGCGATGGGCAACACGGGCTGGGGCAGGCATCAGGCTCAGGTGTTCGAGGTTGATGAAGGTCAGGCGCAATTTGTGGCTCATGAGTAATGCCAGGTGCCGCCAATACAGCGGTTGCTGTTGCAGGAACGCCAACAAAGGCGCTTGAGGCAGGTGCAGCAGCGTGCATTGCCCGACAACCACCGCGTCGTGGGTGCGCGGCTGACCATCGAACAAACAGATCTCGCCGAACCAGTGGGGTGCTTCGATCACGCTCAGCAGCGCTTCCTTGCCCTGCTCGCTCACCGTACCGACACGCACGGCGCCTTCCAGCACCGCGTACAAGCCACAAGGCGGGTCGCCACGCTGGAACAATCGCTGCCCCGGCGACAGGTGCCGCACCCGCGCCATCTCCAGCAGACTATGCTGTAACTCAACGGGCAAATGGCTGTACCAATGGCCGGCCATCAGGTGCGAGTGCCAGGGGTGCGAATTCATGGAAACTCCGGGACAAGTGTCGGCTAGCTGACAGACCACCGAGTGGAACCTGGGCATCATGCAGGCATCGCCTCAGGAGGAATAACAATGAAAAGCCTCGTCGATCATCTCAGTCAATACGCCGCCTACCACCGTGACCCGCGCAACATTGCCAGCCATTTCATCGGCATTCCGCTGATCTTCGTCGCCGTCGCCGTGCTGCTGTCACGGCCAGGCTGGGCGATGGCGGGAGTGCTGGTGTCGCCGGCGCTGCTGGTGGCCATCGCCAGTGCCTGGTTCTATCTGCGCCTGGAACTGCGCCTGGGTGTGCTGATGACGGTGCTGCTGGGCCTGGCCGTATGGCTGGGCCAGGCACTGGCCGCGCAAAGCACGGCGGTGTGGTTGGGCAGTGGCGTGGGGATGTTTGTGGTGGGCTGGGTGATCCAGTTCATCGGTCACTATTACGAAGGCCGCAAACCGGCATTCGTCGACGACCTGACCGGGTTGATCGTCGGGCCGTTGTTCGTGGTGGTCGAAGCGGGTTTCCTGCTGGGCCTTCGCGGCGACCTGAAGCGGGCCATCGAAGAGCGCGCCGGGCCCGTGGTGTTGCGCAACCAGCGCTCGGCGGCTTGAAAACAACGTAGTACCAGCCTACCCCCTGTAGGAGCGAGCCTGTGGGAGCAAGGCTTGCCCGCGAAGGCATCGCCTCGGTCTATCAGCTACACCGAGTGGTTTGCATCGCGGGCAAGCCTTGCTCCCACAGGCCCGCCCACAAGCGTCAGGCCTTGGCGCTCAAGCGCTACAGCGCACCGAACTCGACCCGGATGGTCAGCGCGCCGGTGTTATCGCGCAACCCAGATCCATACTGCCCGGTCAGGTCATCATTGATGCACAGTTGCAGTTCCCCTTGCTGGTCGCCCGGAACCTGCCCCAGGTCACCCACCAGGAACGGCTTGCCACCGTCGCCCACACGACCGATCAAGGCACCTTCGGCCGCACCGGGCAAGGCATAGCTGCTGTAGTCGATGTGCCTCGAGCCGCCGTTCCCATCGACATTGCCGCCTTGCGGGCTGGCACACCACAACCCACTGACGTAGCGAACCAGGCGCGGTATCAACCCGTTGACCTGCACGCCGGTGCCCTGCCAGGTTTGATTGGCCTGGACCTGCAGGGTCACCGCCTTCAGGTCGTTGGCCACGGTGTCCCCGGCCTGGAATGACAACGCCGCAATCGTCAGGCTCGGGTTCGAGCTGCCGGTGCTGGGGAAGACGCCATCGCCCACCAGAAACAGGTTCTTGTGGTCCCAACTGCGCTGGTGCTTGTCCACCACCGACTTGGTCGGGTCATCGCCCATGCGGTAGGTGCCCATCAGGTGCCCGGCGCCCTGAAAGCTGTAATCGTCATCTTTGTAGGTGAAGGTCCCCTGGCCAATGGGCGCCGTCAGTTCCACGGCACCGAGCAGGTCCTTGATAATGTGGCTCGCCAATATCTTCGCCTGCCTGAAGCCTTCCTTGGTGTAGTCGGACAGGTCGTAGTGGATTTCCGGTCGAAGAATGCCGAGCCCGTCCGTGAGGTTGTCCGTCGAGGGCACGATGTAGCTGTTGGACTGGTCGGGATGCTCCTCCACCTGCTCCACCAGAAAGCCGATCCGAAACTGGCGGATGAACAGGCCATTGAGCCGTTGAATCAGTGCCGTGCCGTAAAGCGCTTCAGTGGGTGGCGGCGGTGTCTCTTTCGAAGGCAGCGGGTTGGTGTGGCTATTGTTCGCCCCGTCGATAAAATCGGCCACGGTGACGTAAGGGTCGCCCACCGGCCAGTTCCAACCCTCATTGCCGATTTCGATACGCCACGCCGCTCGCTGACTGCGAAAATCGCCGTCACGCAGGCTTTCGATGCCCGCCGTGGACACCGGGCCACGATACGGAAACACCGTCTTGCCTTCAGGCATCAACCCCCAGGCCAGGTAAATCGGATGGTCGGACAGGCTGCGCCCTACCTGCCCACTGCTGTTGGCCACACCCTTGGGCCAAGCCGGGGTCTTGGAGTTGAGCAACAATTTAGGGGTTTCAATGGCATGGGCCGCGATCACGTAACGCTGCCCGATGGCCACGCCGGTTCCCGTCTGCGGCCCCTCGCCGAGCTGGTACTGAATGAATTCGACGCCATTGATGTTCTTGTCCGGGCCCACGGTCACCTTGCTGGCCACGGTCCGGTACATGACCCGGACTTTACCGGTGGCCAGGGCCTTGTTCAGGGTCACGGTTGCGTCGTACTTGGCCTGGATCGGGCAGATCGGCGTGCAGTTGGTATTGCCGGCGCACACCCGGCGCCCGGCATAGGGTTGGGAGTTGCGCCCGGCCGGCGTCGGACTGACCACCAGCGGCAACCCATCGAAGGTCTGGCCGGTCACGGCAGTGACAAAGCTGCCATCGACCAGCGACAACGGAATGCTGTGCATCGGGAATGAATAGCCCTCGGGAAACGTCATGCCCAGGTAGGCCTGATCAGCGACATTGGCCGACACGCCGATTTCCGCCTCGGCCCGACAATACGCGCTTTGCAGGTCGTCGTAGCCGATCGGCCAGTCCACCCCGACGCCGTACTTGCTCTTCAGGCGAAAATCGTTCGGCACCATGCGCAGGCAAGTCCCGACCCAATGCCAGGTCGTGCCGCCGCCCACCCGTTCATAGGTGCTGTTGAAGGGCAGCGGCCCCTTCTGCACCAAATAGCTGACTTTCGGCTTGTCCCAGCCAAGGATCAGGTCGGCAATGGTTGCCCGAGGGGCATTTTCCTTGCTCGGGTCACGCGGTGTATCCAGGGTCGACACCGGCGGATAGGGCGATTCAGGGGTTTTCAGGGTCGCCGTGTAGAAGCGCTCCAGGTATTGCGCGCGGTTGGCCGGGACTTCCGGGCCCGATTCGAGCACCAGCACATCGACGCCGGCCATGCCCAATTGATAAGCGATGATGCTGCCGGCCAGCCCCGCCCCAACGATGACCACCTCTGCTTGTTCGGTACTCATGACGAGGCTCCTTGACCGTTGGCGGGTACACCGGTGTAGTCCTCAAGGCTGGGCGGCGTCGTGTTCCAATAGCCGAAAAACATCTCGCTGTAGCCCATGGGATGGGCCTGGGCAATTTTCCAGGCCCAGCTCTGGATGTACGCCTGGTCGGACACCACCGTCGAGTCGGTCGATTGATAACTGCCAGTGGCATAGGGCTGATACCAGACCCCAAGCAACCACAGTTTCATGATCGACCGCGCGGCTTGGGCGGTCTGTGTGACAGCCGGTCGCGATCCGTCCATCAGCACCGCCTGGGCGATCTTGTCCGGAGGTACGTGATCCGCCGCCAGCGTGGCGTACTGAGTCAACAACGTGTTGAGTACGTCAGGGGTGATACGCGAGGTGATGAACGCGAGAAAAGTCGGCGGTAAACCCACTTGGTCGATCGCCGGTGCCAGACGATCCGTGGGAATGCCGGTCAGGGCCGATGACAAGCCTACAAAATTGTCCAGATCACTGCTCATGGTTGACTCCTTGTCCACCGGTGGACTGTGCGCGTTCGAGCAAATAGGTGAAATCCGCGAAGCTGGTGCGCGGGGACTCGGTGACATGGGTGGCCGCATTGCCATGACACGCCATGCAACTGGAAGACGCCTGGGGTACGGTGCCCTGGATGTAGGTTTCCAGCGTGGCGTTGGCGAGGAACAACGGTGCGGGACTGCCCAGTGGGTTGGCGGCCGATATCTGGCAATTCTTGGGCGGGTCTGACGGCCACTGGGTACTGATCAGTTGATAGTTCGCCCAGACGCTCTGCGGGTTCACCGTACGCAAGAGGGCCTGATAGGTGGCATTCAGGGCCTTGGTGGCGTCGGTCAGCGGCACTTCCCGCACGATTTGCGAGGGGGTTGCCTTGACCGCCGGGTTCCATGGCCGTGGTGGCGGCTGGTTGATATCGCTTTTGCTGGCAGCGTTGTAGAACAGATAGGGCCCCGTCCGCTGGGCAAGGGGCGTGGTCTTTTCCGGCACGTTCTTCACATGCTCGAAGGTTGACCAGACCCATTGCGCCGCGCTGGCGGTCTTATGGACCATGTGCAATCCCACCAACCCGACCGGCTCGGCTACGCACGACTCCTCGACGATCGGTCCATGGCTCGGGTCGCTGTTGCCCGGCGTATAGACGAGCGCATCGACCGTATGGAAATCCTGCCGGTTGTCGTTGGGGCCCAGCACTTTCCACGACGCCTTCACCATCACCGCGCCGACCTGCCGGGTGTCGGTGGAACCGCAGCTGAACGCCACGGTGTTGTTCGGGTTGGCGGCGAAAAATGTCTGCTGGCCTTCGATGCTGTACAGACCGTTGTCGACGATCCCGTTGAACATCGATTGGTTGACCACGATTTCGTTGCGCGTGTAGGTACCGTTCTGGTCCACCAGCGGACCGCTCTCGAAGGGCTGGATGAACTCATCCAGCACATCGGGCACCTTACCCATCTGTTGCAACAGGCGACCGGGCTTGAGCGACTTGCAGGCCTCGGGAAGGCTCGCCGCTGCGTTCCAGGGTAGCGGCGCCTGGCCCTTGGCCCGGAAAATCTGGTAGCTCTCTTTCCAGCTTTCCCACACGGTGGCGCCATCCTGTTTGCCGATGGGCGTACCGGTATTGGGGTCGCCATTGTCCAGCGCCGGCCAACTCAGGGCAATGAAGGTCTGCCACGACAGGTCCTCGAAATTGGCTTGCAGGCTGGGCAGCGAGATCGGTTGGGTAACCGTGACATCGAAGGGTATCTGCGGCGACAACGCGGGGGCGGCGCTGGCGGCCGGGGCCAGCAAGACGCCTAACAATGCACAGCCAAACGGGCCATGTCGACTGACTTCCACGCTCATATTCTCTCTCCTTGGCATCAGGGCACCAGGAGAGATAACACCGGTCCGTCATGGACTCTTACTTGCCTCCTGGCCTGTCAGAGTCTAGGTAGGGTTCGACTCAAGGACAGGCGCAGAAGTAGAACCGATTGAAGCAAGGAAGAGAGTCGTTATTCAGATTCAGATGGCGATGAGAATCTTTGTGGGAGCGGGCTTGCTCGCGAAGGCGTGGCAAAGCCAACCTCACCCTCAGCTGACCCACCGCTTTCGCGAGCAAGCCCGCTCCCACAGGTCTTGAGGGGATCCGAAATAGGCGGCCGCCACCGGACCACTGATTGGGTGGAGGCAACAA
>NZ_JAGGOF010000067.1 GCF_018614775.1 Pseudomonas fluorescens | reverse complement strand
TTCCCACGCAGAGCATGGGAACGATCAGAGGAGTATCACGAATGAGCCGCGCCCCAGACACATGGATTTTGACTGCCGATTGCCCCAGCGTGTTCGGTACGGTGGACGCGGTGACCCGCTTTCTGTTCGAGCAGGGCTGCTACGTCACTGAGCACCACTCCTTCGACGACCGGCTCTCGGCGCGTTTCTTCATTCGCGTGGAATTCCGCCAGCCCGATGGCTTCGATGAGCAGACTTTTCGCGCCGGCCTGGCCGAGCGTGCCGAAGCCTTTGGCATGGTCTTCGAACTGACGCCGCCCAACTACCGGCCGAAAGTGGTGATCATGGTCTCCAAGGCCGATCACTGCCTCAATGACTTGCTCTACCGCCAACGCATCGGTCAGCTGTCCATGGACGTAGTGGCCGTGGTGTCCAACCACCCGGACCTCAAGCCGCTGGCCGACTGGCACCAGATTCCCTACTACCATTTCCCCCTGGACCCGAACGACAAGCCGGCCCAGGAGCGGCAGGTGTGGCAAGTGATCGAAAACACCGGCGCCGAGTTGGTCATCCTCGCCCGCTACATGCAGGTGCTGTCGCCGGAGCTGTGTCGCAAGCTCGACGGCAAGGCGATCAACATCCACCACTCCCTGCTGCCGGGTTTCAAGGGCGCCAAGCCGTACCACCAGGCCTACAACAAAGGCGTGAAACTGGTGGGCGCCACGGCGCACTACATCAACAACGACCTGGACGAAGGCCCGATCATCGCTCAAGGCGTGGAAGTGGTGGACCACAGCCACTATCCCGAAGACCTGATCGCCAAAGGCCGGGATATCGAAGGGCTCACCTTGGCCCGGGCGGTGGGGTATCACATTGAGAGACGGGTGTTTCTCAATGCCAACAGAACTGTCGTTCTTTAGACCGACATCGCGAGCAGGCTCGCTCCCACACAATACGCGGAGCACGCAGAACCAATGTGGGAGCGAGCCTGCTCGCGATGAGGCCCTCCCACACAGCACAGAAACAAAGCCACAAGCACTAACCCGAGCAATCAACGCGCTGCCTGCCTGGGCAACGCAGTTTTATAAAAACAACAGCGAGGTGAAAGCATGTCCGGTAATCGTGGAGTCGTGTATCTCGGCAGCGGCAAGGTCGAAGTACAGAAAATCGACTATCCAAAAATGCAGGACCCGCGCGGCAGGAAGATCGAGCACGGCGTCATCCTGCGCGTGGTATCCACCAACATCTGCGGCTCCGACCAGCACATGGTGCGCGGCCGTACCACCGCCCAGACCGGCCTGGTCCTGGGGCACGAGATCACCGGTGAAGTGATCGAGAAGGGCAGCGACGTCGAGAACCTGAAGATCGGCGACTTGGTGTCGGTGCCGTTCAACGTGGCGTGCGGCCGTTGCCGCTCCTGCAAGGAGCAACACACCGGCGTTTGCCTGACCGTCAACCCGGCCCGTGCCGGTGGCGCCTACGGCTACGTCGACATGGGCGACTGGACCGGCGGCCAGGCCGAATACGTGCTGGTGCCGTACGCCGACTTCAACCTGCTGAAACTGCCGGACCGCGACAAGGCCATGGAAAAAATCCGTGACCTGACCTGCCTCTCGGACATCCTGCCCACCGGCTACCACGGCGCGGTAACCGCCGGCGTTGGCCCTGGCAGCACCGTGTACATCGCCGGCGCCGGCCCGGTTGGCCTCGCGGCCGCTGCTTCCGCGCGCCTGCTGGGCGCGGCCGTGGTGATCATCGGTGACGTCAACTCCATCCGCCTGGCCCACGCCAAGGCACAAGGCTTTGAAATCGTCGACCTGTCCACCGACACCCCGCTGCACGAGCAGATCGCCGCACTGTTGGGCGAGCCAGAAGTCGATTGCGCCGTTGACTGCGTCGGCTTCGAAGCCCGCGGCCATGGTCACGACGGCGTCAAGCACGAAGCCCCGGCCACCGTGCTCAACTCGCTGATGGGCGTGGTCCGCGTGGCCGGCAAAATCGGCATCCCCGGTCTCTACGTCACCGAAGACCCGGGCGCCGTCGACGCCGCCGCGAAGATGGGCAGCCTGAGCATCCGCTTCGGCCTCGGCTGGGCCAAATCCCACAGCTTCCACACCGGCCAGACCCCGGTGATGAAGTACAACCGCGCACTGATGCAAGCGATCATGTGGGACCGCATCAACATTGCCGAAATCGTCGGTGTGCAGGTGATCAGCCTGGACGATGCACCGAAGGGCTATGGCGAATTTGATGCGGGTGTGCCGAAGAAGTTTGTGATTGATCCGCATAAGATGTTTAGTGCGGCGTAAGCGCTGAAGGCAAGACGGAAAAAGGGCGACTTCGGTCGCCTTTTTTTATTTAGGAAGCGTTCGACCTGGTACGCCGTGGGCGCCAAGTTGGCCAGCTATTTCACATCAAGGCGCGATGCGCAGGGATTTCCCGGTTTTTCGAAGTGCTGCGTCATGCGTACCGCTCAAGAGCGTGCCCCCAAAGCCGTTGAAGAAAACACCAACCAAACTACTCGGACTCCCATCCTGGCGATATTTTTCTGCCCACATTTTGGCTGATTCAAAATGGGCACCTGTATTACTCCGTTGTCCGTGTGTGACTTCATCTATGAGCCTTTTGTAGTTTTGGGCGTGCGCCATGGGAAGCTCAGTATCGCCATGGCTGGCTAAGTTCCTGTTGACCGCGCCAAGCCTTGCAACAAATGGCTGAGGATCCGCTACATCCCTTACTGCGTCGTCTACGAACTGCCTCGCTGGTGACATTGACGTGGTGCCCGCTGTTTTCCGCGAAAGTGAGTGTTCCGCAGTTTTAATAATTCCGCTGATACTACCCGTGTCTGTGTTTTTCAAAGTGCGCTTGGAAGGGGCGTCCGTGAGTAAGCTCTTATTGGTCCCCCGGAGCCTTAGGTCGTCCAACAAGCCAAGCAGCTTCGAAAAGGGTGACGGAATGTGGCCCGTCGGATCTACCCGATTCACCGGGTCCCCAACGCAATAAGCATAGGCGTTCAGACCCCCCTTCCCAAATGGACTCAAGTAATCCGCACTGTTGAAACGCATCAACACGGGATTAAAGGCACGATAGCCCTTGCCCAACAGATAATGCCCGGTCACCGGATCCGGCCGTTCGCCATTGAAGCCGAGCAGGCTGAGTAAACCGCTTTCCGGGGTGCGGTGACCGTATGGCGTGTAGGCAAGGGGATGCAGCTGCGTGTTGAGCACATGCAATACCGAGCGCTGTTGATCAGTCGCGAGCAGCGTGGTTTTGACGGCAGTGTCCCGGTGCTGTTGCGCCAAGAGTTGATCGCCTTGCTGGAAAATCGAGCACCGCGCCGAGCCTTGCGTTTCAGTGGTCAGGCCCTCCTTCAGGTAGAACCGCCGGGCGCTGGCCTGGTCGGCTGGGGTGCAGGCGACCAGCCGATCCAAAGGGTCGTAGTTGTATTGGCAGAGCAGCTTTTTGTGCTCGAAAGGCATGGCGGCATTTCCTGAAAGCGCATCTCTATTCCGGCGTGACTCTCGTCGCCTGCATGCCTTTCTCACCCCGCTCTACTTCAAAAGAGACAGTTTGCCGCTCCTTCAAGGTTTTATAACCCTCGCCGGAAATCGCGGAGTAATGAACGAACAGTTCTTCGCCACCGCTGCCGCAGGAGATAAATCCATAGCCTTTTGCATCGTTAAACCATTTAACGGTGCCTTTGATCCGGTCGTTCATTGTTATTGTCCTATGCCCGAATGAATAAAGGCGCAGGGAGCTGAAGGGCTCATTCGCCTCGTATCCGTTGTCACAGTTGGAGCTTAGGAGCAGACTGAACGGCTGCCTACTGTCAGAGCTGACAGTAGGCAATGCCGAAAGGGAATAACCGCTGGCAGGTGATATTCAGATGATTGTCACGAAGCGGTCATGCCTTGGGCTTGCGCCTGCAATCGTCGACCGATCACATCCAGCACATCGCAGCCATCGCGCAGCGGAATTGCCAGCAACAGGGCGAAGTCGTGGAGAACGACGGCGTCGGAGCTGATTTCCTCGCGGAAGGCGATGTTTTCCAGCAGTTGGGTGACGGCTCGGATGCGGTACGCGGCGGTTTCGTGGAGGACGTCGAGGGGCGCTTGGGTGTCGATGAGCAGGGTGGCGGGGGTGCAGTCGACGCCGGTGATGGGCATGTATCGGTTCATAGGTTAGAGCCTCAAAAGGGAAAGGGACTTCTGACCGTAGTTTTCCGAGTCGCCAAACCCGAGTCGCCATGTGGACGACGGACAAACTATAGGCATCGCGTCATGGACGGGGCAAGGCTCGTCATTGCGGGTGATTTCCCAAGTAGTTGTGGGAAATTTGGTCAACGCCGATCGTTCCTACGCTCAGCGTGGGAATGCCTCAACGGACGCTCCGCGTTCGGCTCTTTGGGACGCGGAGCGTCCCTGGCTGCATTCCCACGCAGGAGCGTGGGAACGATCAATAGACCCGGGCGCCGTCGATGCCGCCACCAAGATCGGCGCTTGATACGCTTCGGCCTCGGCTGGGTCAAATCCCACAGCTTCCACACCGGCCAGACCCCGGTGATAAAGTACAACCGCGCGCTGATGTAAGCGATCATTTGGGACCGCATCAATATTGCCGAAATCGTCGGTGTGCAGGTGATCAGCCTGGATGATGCACCGAAGGGCTATGGCGAATTTGTGTGGGTGTACCGAAGAGGTTTGTGATTGATCCGCATATGATACTTAGTGCGAATTGCGGTTGGCTTTATAGATGAGAAGGGTGGCTCAATGTCACCCGCTCACCCGCTCACCCGCTCACCCGCTCACCCGCTCATGCGCAATCGGAAGCACGATGGCAGCTATAGGCGCCGGGTGTGGCAAGCGAAAATATCGTGGAGTGAATAATTCAGCCCTGTTGCCTTAAGCTAAATTGAAGTTCGACGAATCTCAATCTGCCTTAATGGTGCTGAAGTGGATGACCAGCGTCGCCCTTTCATTGGTGGGATATAAGAAGGTAAGGGGACGTTGGCAAGATTTTCGCTGGAAATGTTTGGAGTGCGATATGAAGGCGGGAAATAATCCGGAGCAGCGTTGTTAGGGCGATGGAATGTTGGGAGTTGAAAGTCTATATCGCTCCCCAAGCCCATAGAGGAAATGGAATTTCTAGGAGGGTTTTCAGCTCTAAGCCTATCTCGAGCCTGATACGCGGCTGTTATTGTTTCCAAAGACCATTCATTCAAGGAAGGGCTTTCAATAGTATTTCCCATCGAAACTCCTTCCGACGGTTGCGTTGTAAAGCTTCTAGGAATAGCGCGCCGCTCTGAAGGGGGAGTGAATTGAGCTGGTGCCGATCGTCTCATGATTCCAGCGTTCCTTAAAAAAAATTTCACCCATCTCCACGTATGCCCCGTTGGGTCAGTTCGATTCACCGGGTCGCCTGTGCAATAAACGTAAGTATTTAATCCACCTTTCCCAAACGGACTTAAACTGTCCGGGCTGTTAAACCGCATCAACACTGGATTGTATGCCCTATAACCATTGCCCAGCAAATAATGCCCCGTCAGTGTGTCCGGTCGTTCACCGTGGAAGCCAAGCAAGGTGAGTAAACCGTTTGCCGAAGCACGGTGCCCGTATGGCATATAAATGAGTGTGTGCAGCTGCGTACTAAGCGCGTGCACCACTGATCGCTGTTGATCCGTAGTGAACAGTGTGGTTTTGACGGCATCGTTCTGGTGCAGTTGTTGCGCTAGGAGTTGATCGCCTTGCTGGAATATCGAGTGCTCCACCAACGCTTGGATTTCGGTGGACAGGCGCTCCTTTAGATAAAAGCGACGGGAACTAGCCTGAGTGCTTGGTATGTAGTCCACCAGCCGATCCAAAGGATCATAGCCGTATCGGGAAGATAGGTTTTCGCGTTCGAGCGACATGACAGTATCTCCGGAAACAAGAAAATTGTACGTGATGACAGAGGCTTTCCTGGGAAATGTCCCGTTCCCTGAGAACCGGCATTTATTAGCTCGATCTGATCCTCGAAATTGTCTCTATTGGACCTACTTCGATTCCTCTGGCTTCCAATCGTCGATGTAATTGTTTAAGTATGTCTATATGGTGCTCCTCGTGAGTGCGTCCAAGCACTCCGAATATTTCATCTAAGTCCACAGCGTCGCCGCCTTTAATGGGGACTGCTTTTACTAATTTTTTTCTGGGAATATTAATCGGCAGCTCTTGGATCATGGATGAGGCGTTTGTTTTTGGGGCGTATCGCGCTGACATTTCCGAGAGGGCCGATTTTTCTACATAGGCTGCAAATACAGTGCCTTTTTCGCCGGCGTATTTTTTTGCATGCTCGTAGTTGTCGGTGACGAATAGCTCTCTTGCTTTGAAGAAACGAGCTTTCTTTAAATGCTGTGGTGCGTGACTGCCATGGTAGCCTAAAAGAACATCATTCTCTCCGGCCTTCTGAGTGCTTTTTTTAAATAAGTGCCTAGGCTTCAGTGTTGAAAATGCTTTTCCAATCATACTTAGAAAAGCATTATGTCCGGTTGGATCCTTTCGATTCAAAGGATCTCCTGTGCAATAGGCATAAGCATTCAATCCACCCTTACCAAACGGACTTAAACTATCCGGACTGTCAAAGCGCATCAACACTGGATTGAATGCCCTGTAACCATTGCCCAGCAGATAACGCCCGGTCACCGGGTCCGGCCGCTCACCGTTGAAACCGAGTAAGCAGAGTAGGCCGTTCTCTAGGGCTTGATAGCCATATGGCGTGTAAACGAGGGCATGAAGCTGTGTCGAATTAAGCGCCTGCAATACTGATTGCTGTTGGTCAGTCGTTAGCAGGGTTGTTCTAACGGCATTGTCCTGCTTCAGTTGTTGAGCCAGGAGCTGGTTGCCTTGTTGAAAAACCGAGTGTCGTGTCGAACCTTGGATTTCGGTGGTCAGGCGATTCTTCAAATAGAAGCGCTGGGAGCGTTCTTGGGTGGTAGGTGTGCAGTCAACTAGTTGATCCAGAGGGTCGTAGTTGTATCGGCAGAGCAGGTTTTTTGGCTGGAAAGTCATGATAGCGCTCCTTCGAAGGTATCTCTATTTTGACATCGCTCTCGCCGCCTGCATGCGCATAACGCCCACTTGATTTAGAAAAGGCATGGCTAACGTTGTTTCAAGTTTTGTAACTTTCGTGGTCTACCGCTGAATAACGACGAATAATTCTTCACTACCTTTGCCGCAGGTAATGCACGGCAGCTTTATTCATCGTCAGGCCTTGGTGCTGGATTCGGTCGTTCATTTTCATAATCCGATACTTGGATCAAGGGTTGGGGATCTGAGTTGCCGATCCGCTTTGTTCCATTGACACCATCGGAGCTTAACGTCGGCCTGAACAGCTGCCTACTGTCAGAGCTGACAGTAGGCAATGCCGAAAGGGAATAACCACCGACAGGTGATATTCAGATGATTGTCACGAAGCGGTCATGCCTTGGGCTTGCGCCTGCAATCGTCGGCCGATCACATCCAGCACATCGCAGCCATCGCGCAAGGGAATTGCCAGCAACAGGGCGAAGTCGTGGAGAACGACGGCGTCGGAGCTGATTTCCTCTCGGAAGGCGATGTTTTCCAGCAGTTGGGTGACGGCGCGGATGCGGTAGGTGGCGGTTTCGTGGAGGACGTCGAGGGGGGCTTGGGTGTCGATGAGCAGGGTGGCGGGGGTGCAGTCGACGCCGGTGATGGGCATGTATCGGTTCATGGTTAAAGCCTCAAAAAGGAAAGGGACTTCTGACCGTGGTTTTCCGAGTCGCCAAACCCGAGTCGCCATGTGGACGACGGGCAGACTATAGGCATCGCGTCATGGATGCTGCAAGGCTCGTCATTGCGGGTGATTTCCCAAGTAGTTGTGGGAAATTTGGTCAACGCCGATCGTTCCTACGCTCCGCGTGGGAATGCCTCAACGGACGCTCTGCGTTCGGCTCTTTGGAACGCGGAGCGTCCCTGGCTGCATTCCCACGCAGGAGCTTGGGAACGATCAATAGACCCGGGCGCCGTCGATGCCGCCACCAAGATCGGCGCTTGATAGG